>CAIVMQ010000133.1 GCA_903907075.1 uncultured Bacteroidia bacterium | reverse complement strand
TTATTGAGAGGATTGGTTCTTACAATCCTAATACTAATCCTGCCACCATCGATTTTGACTTTGATAAAGCCATAACTTGGCTAAATAATGGCGCACAGCCTACCGATACTTGTCGCACAATTTTGTCGAACAAGGGGGTAATGATGAAAAAACACCTTCTTGAGGGGGTTAAAAAAGGAGCCTTTGATTTGGCTGAAGCCGATATTCGGTTTGCAGCATGGGTTAAAGAGAAAGAAAATTCTATTCAGGCTAAAAAAGATGGACTTACTGCCGGTGTTAATGAAGATTTAAAGAATCGTCTTAAAGCTGAGGTAAAAGTAAACGAGGCCCGTCAGGCTGAAATTGCACGCAAATCAGCTGCTGCTGCTTTAGCTGCTGTTGCAAAACCTGCAGAAGAAGAGGCAGATGAAGTTGAAGCGGTTTCGGATGCTGTTGATTCTGAAGAATCGGAAGTTGAGGCAGAAGAAGTTGCCGAAGTTGAAGCAGTAGAAGTTGCTGAAGTTGAAGCAGTAGAAGTTGCTGAAGTTGAAGCTGAAGAAGTTGCTGAGGTTGAAGCCGAAGTTACTGAGACAGCTGAGGTTGATGCTCCGGCAGAAGAATCAGCTGAGCCAACAGAAGAGGCATAATACTGGAGAATCAGTTCCAATATTTAACAGAAAAATTTCAAAAGGGGGATGGTTTTTTAACCGTCCCCCTTTTTTTATACCTTTGTCGTACTATGAATCAACTTAGTAAACAAGATTATGTAGCTGTCGGATATGTACAAAAACCCCACGGCCTTAAAGGTGAAGTTGTTATTGCCTTTGAGAAGGAGTATGAAGAGACATTAGACGTTGTAGAGTTGATATTTATTGACCTTGATGGTGGCCTGGTCCCCTTTTTTATTGAAGGGGAAGGGGTAACGTTCCGGAGCGATGAGAGTTTAATTTGTTCGCTGAGTTTTATTGATTCGGTAAACAAAGCTAAAGAACTCGTGGGTTGCAACGTTTATGTTGCGCAATTTGATGTTATTGCATCCGACGACCAGGGTGTAGTCTCAACCCTGATTGGAATGATTGCCTTTGACGCTAAATTTGGCGAGATCGGAATGATAAGCCGGGTGGATGATTTTTCTGGTAATCTTGTGATCACTGTCGATCATCCCCGTTCCGAAATTTTGATCCCTCTTTCGGATGAGGTTATTGTTTCGGTCGATGAAGAGAAGAGAGAGATTCATCTAACGTGTCCTGAAGGGCTGATAGAGATCTATTTGGACTAAAAAAAAGTCATTTTTGTGTTATTAAAAAAAAGATTAATTCATTTTATAACTAATAAATAACGGTGATATGAAATCAAAATTGCTTATTTTACTTTCGATTTTTGCGTTAACAATTCCTCAGCATCTTTCTGCACAGGCTACACAAACAAGAAAAGTTTCTGCCTTTACAGAGATCTCACTCAAGATCGGAGCTACCGTTCACCTTACCCAGGGTGATGTTCAATCTGTTGAGGTTAAAGGGGCCGAAGGGACGCTAAACCGTCTGGTTACCGAGATTAATGATCGTAAATTAGTGCTTCGATTTCCCAGCGATACCTGGTTTAGTAAATGGAATCCTGGTCCTATGGAGATTTTTATAACAATGCCTCAAATTGATGCCTTGTTGATTTCCGGTTCAGGATCAATTGTCTCTGAAGATCAGATAGATTCAAGGATATTGAATTTGGTGCTAAGTGGCAGTGGCGATATTAAACTTCCAAAGCTAAAGGCTGAAAAAGTTTCAATTATTCTTTCAGGCTCGGGTAATATTCACCTCTCGGGAAGTGGAAAAGCAACAGAATTAAAGGGTGCACTTACGGGTTCAGGGAATATTAAAGCCATTGAATTTCAGGCTGAGACTATAAAATTAAAAGTTGCTGGCTCCGGAAATTGCTATGTTAATGCCATAAAGGATTTAGAAGTTAGGGTTGCCGGCTCTGGAAATGTGATTTATCGCGGTGCACCATTAGTCGATACCGGAATCCTTGGTTCCGGACAGGTAAAAAAGGAGTAACGGCTATTTCCTTATTATTTGAATCTGCCCGCCTAATCCGAGTTTAATGATCTCAGAGGGTGCAGACTGTGAGAGGTCATCCTGACGGTAGGTTACGATGTAGTCCATCTCTTTTTTGATTGCATCGCTAACCTGTGAAAAATTTAGTGGTGACCTCTCTCCACTAATATTTGCAGAGGTCGATACCACGGGTTTTCGGAAGCGTTGAATAAGCTGTTGGGTAAATGGTTCGTGCGTAATTCGAATGCCTACGCTGCCGTCATCAGCCAATAAATTTGGTGCAAGATTTTTGGCTCCCGGATAGATGATGGTTAACGGATTATCTGCTACATCAATTAGCTCCCAGGCGATCTCTGGGACCTCTGAAATATAAGAGTTTAGCAAATTTGGATTCTCCATCAGGATTAGCATACTCTTACTGTCGATTCGTTGTTTTACTTGGTAAATCTTCCTTACAGCAGCAGGATTTGTTGCATCACATCCGATGCCCCAGATTGTATCTGTAGGATAAAGGATGATTCCTCCTGCTCTAAGCACTTCTACTGCCTTGGCAAGATCTTCACTGAAACTTATATTCATCGTGATTTGTATTCTATAAAATGTTTATTCTCAAAGGGGCGATAGTTAAAGATTTTCTCGAACCAATAGAGGACAAAATAACGGTTATTAAATCTTTTCTTCCTGATCGATAGCTCAGGATGCCAGTTAAGTTGATTGATTCGATCTTGCATCACTTGAGGATGATCGCCCTCAAACTTTTGAAGACTGTCGATCCCTTCCACATAATTATATTCAGGTGCAGTTTGCTCTATCGTCTTAATATGTTTTGAATTTACGGACCAGTATTGTTTTGACCCTTCGAGTTTATCTTTCATTAACTTGGGTGGCCTAACCCAACCATAATGGTACATGGTGGCATTGATAAATTTACCGGTTAATTTTTTTGCATCGTGCCATCTGAAACCTTGTGCGTCATTCCACGACCGGATCCCCTTATTATTTTTGATAATTCGTATTTCGCTGCGGTACCATCTTCTCGAATCGGCATAGTAGTCAAACGTCCCATAAAAATGGGTGTAATGCATAATCAGGCCATCGATATCTTTGATATGCAAATATTTGTCCATTGATGACTTAATTTCGGGGAGATATTTTTCGTGAACCACCTCATCACCCTGGATATAAAAACACCAGTCATATTCAGCGGGTATTGCTTCGAAGGCCTTATTTGTTTCAGAAGCCAGAACTCTTCCTTTTTCCCGAAGTTCGGGATTCCATACCGTATCGATGATTTCAATCTTATCCGATCCAATAGCCTCGATAAGTTCGCGGGTTCCATCATTGCAATCACCCACAGCCACAATAAATTTATCGCATATCGGTAGGATAGAGTTAATCGCCTCTACGACAGGGTAGTCGAATCTAACAGCATTCTTGACGAAACTAAAACCGCAAACTTTCATGGCATTTAATCTATTCTTAATTGGCTGAATTACACTTTAAAGTTTGGTACACCACTAAAATCCAATGTTGTAAAATAATCATCCAGTGTCTCTGCTCTACGGATCTCTACCACTTCACCATCTTCGCGAATTAAGATCTCCGCCGAGCGCAGTTTACCGTTGTAGTTGAATCCCATCGAATGACCGTGAGCACCGGTATCATGGATCACAACGATGTCGCCCGGAGCTAACTTGGGAAGGACTCTGTTAATGGCAAACTTATCGTTATTCTCACATAGTGAACCGGTCACATCATATAAAATCTTAGTCTCACTATCCTCTTTTCCGGGGACAGAAATATGGTGATAAGAGCCATAAAGAGCTGGTCTCATAAGATTCGCCATACACGAATCGAGGCCGGCATATTTCTTATAGGTATCTTTGATATGGAGAACTTTACTTACCAAAAAACCATAAGGGCCAGTGATTGCACGACCTGCTTCGAAATATAATTTCAGAGGAGCGAGTCCATTAGTAACAATATATTTATCATAATTTGCTTTAATTCCTGCACTCATCTTTTCCAAATCGACCTCCGCTTGCTCCGGTTTATAGGGAATTCCAATTCCTCCTCCCAGATTTGCAAATTCAAAGGTTATATTGAGTTTTTCAGATAGATCGGCGATAAGTTCGAAGAGGATCTGCGCGGTTCCGGCAAAGTAATCGGATTCCAATTCGTTGGAAGCGACCATGGTATGAATTCCAAAACGTTTAACCCCTTTGTCGATTAGCATTTGATATCCTTCGAATAGCTGACTGCGCGTAAAACCGTATTTTGCCTCCTCAGGATGGCCAATAATCGCATTGCCCTCTTTTAATGCCCCTGGATTATAACGGCAGCATACCAGTTCAGGCAATCCAATATTTTCATCTAAATATTGAATGTGTGCAATATCATCCAGATTGATGATTGCCCCCATCGAGAGCGCCTTTTGATATTCATATGCGGGTGTGTCGTTAGAGGTAAACATAATCTCATCACCCGACATACCCACGCGCTGAGCCAACTCAAGTTCGGCAATTGAACTACAGTCGATTCCAAAACCCTCCTCACGTAAAATCTTCATCAGGTATGGATTGGGTGCAGCTTTTATGGCATAATACTCTTTAAAGCCTTCATTCCATGCGAATGCTTTAACGAATCTTTTGGCATATGATCTCATCCCTTTTTCATCATAAATATGAAAAGGTGTTGGATGGTTTTCTATTATTTTTTCTAATGTTTGTTTTGTAAACGGAAGTTTCTTCTCGGTCATAAAAAGTATAAATTTAAGAGTCACAAAATTAGGAAAATTTTCTATTTCTTTCCTTTACTTGCCTATTAACTCTTATTGAGGACTAATGGTTCAATCTTGGAGATAAAAGGGATAATATAGGTCAGTTTTTGGGATAAAAAAAGGCCGGATCTTATTTCCAGCCTCTTGTATTCTAAAATCAGATTTTAGCTTAACGAGGGAAGGTTTTAAAGATCTGCTGAACAATGGTATTTATTTTCTCTTCGCGAGTATTGGTGCGAGGATTGACCAACCCTTCAGCTACCCCTTCCCAAATCATTTTCTTCTCCACTACATCAATTAAATCGATAAAGAGAGTCCCCTCTATTGATTTGTCTACATCGACATAGGTGTTTGATGAACCCCATCCACGCATATACATAAACGGACCACCGAATGAGGTGGTATTCGCCATTGCTGTGTAATGGGTCCGCCCCTTTACGAAGGTATTAACCAATATATCAGGCGTTGATGACACCTCGAATCCTTTGGCTACCATCTCCTTGGTAATGGCATCTTTGAGGCGGCGAATATTTAGGTCGTTGAGTGTTCCTTTATCGGATTCTTTACTGAAATTAAATGTTTTGTATTTCAGAAAATCAACTTTACGGTCAAAGTCGGTACTTACCCTTATCCCCGTGCATCCTGCCACACTCACAAACAGGATAATCGCGCTTAACATTTTTACTAATTTATTTTTCATGGCATTTTAAAATTTGGGGGTTACTTTAATTATCTTTTGTTTTGAAGCTAATGTTTTATTATAACTCTTAATCCTTATTCTTTGTTCTTGATTTTCGCTCTTCTATTTTCACTGCCGGCTTCTCTTTGATATTTTCGTTTGCGACTTTTGCTCTATTCTGTTGTCTTGAGTTATTTTTTGAATCTTTGATTACCTCGCTCTTTTTGGCTTCTGGTGCCCTACGGATAGTTTGCTGATCGGGGTTTGTCCGAACATCCCGTCTTATGGCATTGGTTCCCGATTCAGCATTGCTTCTATTTACATTTCCTTCCGATCTGCGTGGGCTTACACTATTTATTTCACGTTGATTATACGTTCTTCCAGATGAACCAACGTTGGGGCGTTCCAGATTCGGTGGAGCTACAGCTCTGTTTCGGCTAACCCCTTCAACGTGTTCCGATTTTCTCCTTGAGCTATTAAAATCTGTCGCTCCTGATCTTCGCCCCTGCGATTCATTAAGATTTGGCCGATGGACAATATTAGTACCATGTTGACGATCAATTTTATGAAGTGACCGGTTGTTAACCCGTGGATTGTTAATGACATTCTTTTCAATAGAGCGGTAGAATCCATGATGAGGAAACGCATGTGGTGCTTCCCGAAATCGCTTCATATAATGGTTTTCGTAGAAGTTATAATAATGATAGGAGAGATGGGGGTACAATTTTGGATGATAGGCAGAATGCCAGTTTAGGAAGAATCCTGAGGGAAGACCTACGATACTAACACTTCCTCCGTTATTCCGATATAGCCCGGTGTGATAATAGAGTGGGCGTGGGCGCCAATAGGGATCGGCATACCAGTATGGATAACCAAACCAATAGGGATAACAATTAACCACCCGTGTTTCTATAATTGGATCTGTTGAATTCTCAAGATACCTTACCTCATTATTTTCACGTGAAAACTTATCCGATGCGTCGAGCATCTCGTTGTAGGCCTGTGGGTCTTTTTGAATCTGATTCTTGTAAGCCTCTAAATCATCTTTGTTCTGAGCGGCCAGTTGTTGTGCCACCTCTGTAATTTGTCCATTAACCCATTGTGCATCTTCTCGGTATACCTCTCCTAAAAGTTGTGTAAAGGGTTTGTCGTCAACTAAAGCAGAAATAACCTCAGGATATCCTAAAAGCATATTAACACTCTCCGCAGTTTGTGTAGGATATTTTTCCAATTCATACTTAAAAGCTCTGTCTATTTCGGTATTTAACCGCTCAATTTGTAGAAGCACCTCGTAATAGGCAACTGCATTTTTTTGGGTAATAGCCCTAATATCTTGCGGATATTTTTCGATAATCCGTTCTATATCAGTATTTGATGGCCTTCCTGTTGCGACCAGTTCTGAAATAAGTGAAGGATAGCGTGCCATTTCATAAAATGCAGCCTGAGCATCCCGACCATACCGCTCAATAATCAACTTAAACTGATTTTGTGATCTTTGCTGTAGCTCCTCTATTTTTGTCAAAAGCTCGGGCGACTCACAGAGCAACAAGATATGCGGCCGTAATTTTACATCACAGCCGGCAATCACTTCAATGGTAGTTCGGTTATCATCGATCATTTGGAGCAGGTTAATCTTGTGTTGAGATTGTCCAATTCCTTGAAGAGTTAAAAGAAGCATCATCCCGAAAAGTAATAGATGCAACCGAGTTAACCGAGTTGAAAGAGATGGGTTAAGTGTTTTCATGGCTACGTAATTTCATTGGTGCATAAAAGTACAAACAAAAAGTCTGCCAAAATTATCCAATACGGAATGGTTCCTTTTTTAATTGGGATTATTTAAGCTGATTAATGTAGATTTTTAAAAATCAGAGCTACGTTTAGGGGTAATTTTATTGACGTTAACTTTAAATTGTATGAATTTAGTTGTAAATACGATTCCGTTCTCTCCCTATTCTGCGAGTTAAATTGGGTAGAGAGGATAACCTAAAGTTCTATTCGGCTGATTGACAGAAACCAAGGTCTTTTTAGCAATAGAGATGTTCCAAGGTGCTTTTTATGCCCTTTTTTCCACTACTTTTGTCGAATTATTTTTTAAAATTAGTTATGAGATTATTACTTCTACTTTTCTCCTTATTCGTGTTGGTATCAGCAATGACTACCCCTTCCTTTAGAGAGAAGCAGCTAAGTTATACTCGGATTAGGGAAGCGTATAATTACAAAGAAAAAGTCGTTGACAATACTCTTGCCGGAGTTTCAATTTCACGCGATAGTCTGAGGATATACCTTATTGCGTTTAAAGCCGAAAAAATAATGGAGTTGTGGGCTAAAAATAACTCCGATTCTGTTTTTATTCCAATCAAGGAGTTTTCTATTTGCGATATCTCGGGCTCTGAAGGTCCAAAGCGGCGATACCGTGACTTGCAAGTTCCTGAAGGATTTTATCATATATCCGAGCTTAACCCATACAGTAAATATTATTTGTCGATGGAGATTAATTATCCAAATGCCTCCGATAGCATTAGGGGTGTTCGTGGCCATCTTGGAAATCAGATATTTATTCACGGTTCTTGCGTCTCTTCAGGCTGCCTTGCTATGACAGATGACAGAATACGGGAGCTTTTTGTCTATTGTATTGAGGCCTACAATAGCGGGCAAGAGCAGATTGCATTAACCATTTACCCTACACGACTTAATGATTCCAATTATTCGGGATTAGTATCCGATTACAAAAAGGATAAAGATAAATTGAGCTTATGGGGAGATCTTAAAAAGAGTTATGATCTGTTTCTTCAGACTAAAGTGCAGCCTATCGTTAAGTTCCTTCCTGATGGAACACATGAGATAAAGTGATTAAATTCAAGTTTTTAGATGTAAAAAATACGAATTCTAACTAATTAAATCTGAAGATCTTCTTTTCGTTCCTGGTTCGCAATATTCGCATTTAATTATTCCTAAAATGCTCCGATATTTTCGTAATTTTGGCGCTCTGATAGAAATAATTTGACTTTGGAACTTAAGGAACTTCTTACTTATTATAGTTCACATCCCGGTGTTAAGGGGTTGCGTGAAAGAATCGCGCAGAGCGACCCTGGTAAGATCATTTTATCCGGACTAACCGGATCGTCAGCTGCAGTAGTTTTAGCTGGAACATACCAAATCAGCGCTTTTAATACGTTGGTTGTCCTGAATGACAGAGAAGAGGCCGCTTATTTTTTCGATGATTTAAATTCATTGGGATTAACAGATCATATCTTATTTTTCCCTTCTTCCTACCGCCGTAATATCGTCCATGAAATAATCGACAGTGAGCAGATTATCTTTCGCACAGAGGTTCTCAATAAACTTTCATTAAACGAATCTCCTTATCTGGTAATCACTTACCCAGAAGCAATTATGGAGAAGGTAATTTCAGGCAAGGGGCTTGAAAAGCATACCTTACATATTAAGACAGGGGAGAAAATCTCAATTCCCTTTATTAACGAAGTGCTTCATGAGTATGGTTTCGAGCGTGTTGAGTTTGTCTATGAGCCTGGGCAATACTCCTTACGAGGGGCAATCGTTGATATATTCTCATTCTCGCATGAAGATCCTTACCGAATTGATTTTTTTGGCGATCAAGTAGAATCGATTCGGACCTTTGATATCGAGGATCAAATTTCGATAGAAGCGCTCTCACGCATATCAATTATACCAAATATCCAGGAGGGACTTAAAGGTGAGACCAGAGTCTCCTTATTTGAGTTTCTGAATAAAAATGCGGTTCTTATTTCTGATAATTTCACCTTTGTATCTGCTCAGATTGCATCGTTGCATAAAGAGGCATCAGAGCGAATCGGAAATGACGAAACAAAGGGCCTGGTAATTTCGGGGAAAGAATTTAAGCGCGGTGTTGAGTCGTTTACATGTGTCGAATTTGGTGGATCCACCTATTTTGAGAGTACTGATGTGATAGCTTTTAATACCTCAAAACAGCCAGTTTTTAATAAGAATTTCGATTTGCTTGGTCAGGATCTGAAGGCAAACAGGCAAAAGGGTTACCATACTATTCTCCTGACTTCCAATCCAAAACAGATTGAAAGGCTTCATGCCATCTTTGACGACAAGGGTGATCCGCAGAAAATAGACAGTCTTTTATTTGCCTTAAACGAGGGGTTTATTGATCATGATCTTAAGATCTGTTGCTATACCGATCATCAAGTCTTTGAGCGTTATCATCGCTTTAAATTGCGCTCGAAAAAATCATCCAGACAGGCAATTACCATTAAAGAGCTGAGCAAGCTCCATCCCGGTGATTTTGTTGTCCATATTGATCACGGGGTAGGTAAGTTCGCAGGTCTAGTAAAAACTGAGATAAATGGAAATATCCAGGAGGCAATAAGGCTTACTTATCGCGACAATGACTCACTTTTGGTAAGCATTCATTCGTTGCACCGGATCGCAAAATACAAAGGTAAGGAGGGGCAAGAGCCTACCATAAATAAATTAGGTACTGCAGCATGGCAGAATCTGAAAACAAAAACAAAGAATAAAGTAAAAGATATTGCCCGTGAACTTATCGCCCTCTATGCGAAACGAAAAATGGAGAATGGATTTGCGTTTTCCGGAGATACCTACTTGCAGGAAGAACTTGAAGCGAGTTTTATTTATGAAGATACTCCTGATCAGTTAAAGGCAACGCGCTCTGTTAAAGAGGATATGGAGAAACAAATGCCAATGGATCGTCTTGTCTGTGGTGATGTTGGTTTTGGTAAAACAGAGGTTGCTATTCGGGCCGCATTTAAAGCGGTGGCAGATAGTAAACAGGTGGCAGTACTCGTTCCAACAACAATTTTGGCACTTCAGCATTTCAAGACCTTTACCGAACGGCTCAAGGATTTTCCATGCAATGTTCAGTATATTAGTAGATTAAGGCACTCTGGCGACGTTAAGCAGGTGTTGAAAGACCTCACAGAGGGTAAAGTAGATATTATTATTGGTACCCATAAGCTTATTGGTAAGGATGTGAAATTTAAAGATCTTGGTTTGCTGATTGTCGATGAAGAGCAACATTTCGGTGTCTCCATTAAGGAGAAATTAAAACAGTTAAAAGCAAATATCGATACTCTCACCCTTACCGCAACACCCATTCCGCGAACGTTACAATTCTCGTTAATGGGGGCGCGCGACCTCTCGATTATCAATACTCCGCCACCTAACAGGTATCCGATAAATACTGAATTAACCCCTTTTAATGAGGAGGTAATTCGTGATGCCATAAACTATGAAGTAGCTCGAGGTGGTCAGGTATTTTTTATCAATAACAGGGTTCAAAATATTCAGGAGATTGCGCTGCTGGTAAATCGGTTGTGCCCCGGTGTGAGAACTGTGGTGGGTCATGGACAGATGGAAGGCGATAAACTTGAAAAAGTGATGTTCGATTTTGTAAATGGCGATTTTGATGTCCTTGTGGCTACAACCATCATCGAATCGGGATTAGATATTCCCAATGCCAATACGATATTAATTAATAATGCCCAGAATTTTGGACTCAGTGAGCTTCACCAACTGCGTGGCCGAGTCGGACGTTCGAATAAAAAGGCTTTCTGCTACTTATTAGCCCCTCCGTTAACTATGTTATCTACCGATGCTCGCCGTCGCTTGCAGGCGATCGAAGAGTTTTCAGAGATTGGAAGCGGTTTTAGTATTGCCATGCAAGATTTGGATATCCGTGGTGCGGGCAACCTATTGGGTGGAGAACAGAGTGGTTTTATTGCCGATATAGGCTTTGAAGCCTATCATCGAATTCTTAATGAAGCAATGATGGAGCTTAAATCAGGTGAATTCCAGGAGCTTTACGAAGATCAGAATTCCGGTTCATCGGAGGCTTTTCTCGATGTTAAGTATGTGAACGATTGTACTATTGATACCGATCTGGAGCTACTATTTCCTGATGAATATATTTCGAGTATCTCCGAACGGATGTTGCTCTATCGCGAGTTGGATAATATGGAAAATGAGCAGATGATTCAACTTTTTGAGAAAGGGCTTATCGACCGCTTTGGACCTATTCCACCTCCTTCGCGTGAATTGATCGATGTCGTGCGACTACGCTGGATCGCTATTTCGTTGAATATAGAACGGATCATTCTTAAAGAGTCGCGCATGATCTGCTATCTTCCGTCAGATCCCTCTTCCAACTATTACCTGACAATTTATTTTCAGAAATTGATGCAATGGGTTATTCAGAACCCTTCAAAATGCCGAGTTAAAGAGGGAAAAGGGAGGCTGAGCATTAATTTTAACGAAATAACTCAATTGCATGGAGCTGTTAACATGCTTACTCAATTAGCAACAACTGTAATTCCGGGCTAAATGAATAAAATAAATTACAGGGGTCATTTAGCAATGCTAATTACGACACTTATTTTTGGTGCAAATATTCCCTTATCCAAGAATCTGATGCCTCAATGGATAAGTCCTATTGGGCTTACCTATTCCCGTTTTGTATTTGGCGCGATTGCTTTCTGGATTATCTCTATCTTTCTTAAACCTGAAAAGGTAAATAGAAAAGATATGGGTACCCTATTTGTCGGCTCCTTATTAGGGGTGGGATTGAATCAAGGTTCGTTTATTGCAGGTTTACAACGCACCTCCGCTATCAATGCCTCGATAGTGATAACGATAACGCCTATACTGGCCATGATAATCTCTTTCTTTATGCTCAGAGAACCAATTACATTCAAGAAAGTTGGAGGTGTATTAATCGGTTTTGTGGGTGTTATATCGATGATCCTAACCTCTGAATTCGTTACGTCGAAAAATGATCCCTCTATAATTGGTGACTTATTGTGCTTGCTCAGTAGCCTCTCTTATGCGTTTTTTTTAGTTTATACCAAAGGGATATCCAGGAAATACAGCTCTATAACGCTTATGAAATGGATGTTTCTATTTTCAGCAATTCTGTTTTATCCGGTGGGATCATCGGATTTATTTGTCGCAAGAATCTTTTATGAAGGATCCCAGCAGGCATGGTTCTGCTATTTTTATGCGCTCTTTGGCGCAACCTTGATTACCTATCTGTTGATTCCTGTAGCACAGCGCGAGATCAGACCAACGACAATTGGGATGTATAATTATTTGCAACCCATAGTTGCTACCTCGATAGCTGTATTTTTAGGACAGGATATCTTCTCGTGGACTAAACCACTCTCTGCCGCCCTAATTTTCATTGGGTTTTATTTTGTAACCACGAGCAAATCGAGAGAAGATATTAAACGTGCTTCTGCACCGGTTTATAATGAGACAATAGCTTCCCCTGAAGTGCTTTATCCAGCTAAGGAACCGGTCCATAAATGATAGCTTAAATTTGGAATACATCTAAATTGTGAATTCTTAGATTTTGTTGGTAATCGGCAGTAAAATATCGATACATTTGAATGCCTATTTCTTTGGAGAATGAGTCCTCATTCTTAATTATATCGTATTCTGCAACTAAAATTTATTTCATTTATGGAAAATTCGAGACGAGCCGATGCTTTAAATTATCACAAAAATGGCAGACCCGGCAAAATTCAGGTAGTCCCAACAAAACCTTACAGTACGCAACGCGATTTATCACTCGCTTATTCTCCGGGTGTTGCAATCCCATGTCTGGAGATCGAGAAAAATCCACAGGATGCCTATGAATATACAGCAAAGGGTAACCTGGTAGCCGTAATCTCAAATGGTACAGCTGTACTGGGGTTGGGCGATATTGGGGCACTGGCCGGAAAACCTGTGATGGAAGGGAAAGGACTTTTATTTAAGATTTTCGCCGATATCGACGTGTTCGATATCGAAGTAGATGAGAAAGATCCTACGAAATTTATTGAGGTTGTTAAAGCTATTGCCTGCACTTTTGGAGGTATTAACCTTGAAGATATAAAGGCTCCTGAATGTTTCGAGATCGAAGAGAAGCTTAAGGAGGCTCTTGATATACCGATTATGCATGATGATCAGCATGGAACAGCAATTATTTCTGGAGCTGCTTTGATCAATGCTCTTGAGTTGGTGAATAAAAAAATAGGTGACGTGCGCATCGTGGTCAATGGAGCAGGAGCTTCGGCAACAGCTTGCTCGAAACTTTATATTCGCCTTGGAGCAAAGCCTGAAAATCTCGTGATGGTTGATAGCAAGGGGGTTATTTCCGTCAGACGGTCTGACCTGAATAGCCGTAAAATCCCTTTTGCCACTAAGCTACCCTGTAATACCCTGGAGGAGGCGATGAAAGAGGCTGATGTATTTCTGGGCCTCTCGGTAGCGGGCATCTTAAATCAGGATATGATCCGCAGTATGGCTGATAATCCGATTGTTTTTGCATTGGCAAATCCGAATCCTGAAATCTCCTATGATGAGGCGATAGCATCACGTGCCGATCTGATTTTTGCCACCGGTCGTAGTGACCATCCCAATCAGGTAAATAACGTGTTGGGTTTCCCCTATATATTCCGTGGTGCCCTTGATGTTCGATCAACGGGGATTAACGAAGAGATGAAAGTTGCAGCTGCATTGGCGATTGCTGCCTTAGCGAAAGAGCCGGTTCCTGAAGTGGTTACTTTAGCCTATGATACCACGAGCCTAAGTTTTGGAAGACAGTATATTATTCCCAAGCCTTTGGACCCCAGATTATTGGTTACCGTAGCTCCGGCAGTGGCTAAAGCTGCAATGGAGAGTGGGATTGCACGCAAGAAGATTGAAGATTGGAATGAATATGAGGAGATTCTTCGTCAGCGGATGGGGCTTGGCAATAAGCTGATCCATGGATTGACAGAAAAGGCAAAAGAGAATCCTAAACGGGTTGTCTTTGCAGAGGCTAATCATATCAATATGCTAAAGGCTGCCCAGGTGGCCCGTGCCGAAGGGATTTGTATCCCCATACTTTTAGGTAATGAAGAGCGGATTGAGAAAATTATTAAAGAGAATAGCATTGAATTCGATGGGGTTAAGATAATAAACCTGCGGCACGATAGGGAGGAGGCAAGCCGTCAGCGATATGCCACAATGCTGACTGCAAAACGGAAGCGCGAAGGGATGACCTATGACGAAGCGTACGAGAAGATGTTCGACCGTAACTATTTTGGCATGATGATGGTAGAGGCGGGTGATGCCGATGCATTTATCACCGGCGTTTATACGAAATATGCCGATGCTATTATTCCGGCTATAGAGATTACTGGCATGCGTGAAGGACTTAAGCATATTGCAGGGTTAAATATTGTGACCTCTAAACTTGGTACATTCTTCTTCGCCGATACCTTAGTGAACAATCACCCATCGAAAGAGACCCTTATCGATGTGGCTAAATTAACCTACGAAGCAGCTCGGCTCTTTAATTTCAATCCGGTTATGGCGATGCTCTCTTATAGTAATTTCGGGGAGCGCAATGCCGGAAGTCCTGCGATGGTTCATGAAGCTATTGAGCACCTACATAAGCACTATCCCGAGATGCTTATCGATGGGGAGATGCAGGCTAACTTTGCCTTAGACAAGGATCTGCGTCATGATAAATTTCCTTTCTCTAAAATAGATGGACTAAATGTGAATACATTGATCTTCCCCAATCTAAGTTCAGCCAATATATCGTATAAACTTATGCTCGAAATGGGGATGAGCGAAACCATAGGGCCGATTCAAATGGGATTGAATAAGCCAATCCATATTCTTAATGTTGAAAGCTCGGTGCGTGATATCCTCAATATGGTTACCATCGCTGTTATTGATGCCCAGGTTGAAGAGCAAAAACTAATTCAGAAGGGAAGTTGATTTTTATCCTTTTGATTTAGAATGCCTAATAATTTTATTTAGTTAATTTTAAAATCCCGTGAAATTTGGATCACGGGATTTTTTTGTACTATTGCAATGACTAGCTTTTTCTTATTCCAATAATATTCCAACTAAAACAAGATAACCGCTGCAAATGAGTGAGCAAGTGAGCAAAATTCTTTCTGAAGAAGATTGGGCCCGTTTTAAGTTGGGTGACCAGGAAGCTTTTGAAAGCATGCGGTTTTATGAAAATAAAGCATCAGAACGAAACAAAATTGAGCATTAATTTTTAACCCTAAATTGGCATGATTAAGATTTTTAAGATGAGATTCCTTTTGTTATTCGTTTCAGTGATTAGTAGTCTGATGACTTTTGGATTAAATCCTGTGTATGTCTCCCCAACGGGTAGCAATTCGGGTGACGGTAGTTTATCGAATCCACTGTCGACGATTCAAAAAGCACGTGATCTTATTCGCTCAAAAAAGATATCAGGAGAACAGGGTCCGTTTTCGATTCTTTTGGGCAAGGGTGATTACTATTTTGATCATACGTTAAACCTTGATCAGCAAGATAAAGGTCTCTTTATTTCCTCTTTGAAGGATGAAAAAGTCCGTTTTACGGGGGGCATTTCAATTAATCCGTCTGCAGCACTTCCAGTGGCAGGGAGTGCAAAAGGGGAGAAGTTTCCAGTGGATGTAAGAGGCCATATTTTAATGGTTAATCTTAAGAGCCTGGGCATTGCGGATTATGGTAATTTGACTCAATTTGGTTTTGGCCATTCGTTAAGTGCCTCGGCGATGGAACTTTTCATTAATGGCAAAGGTTCACACTTATCGCGCTGGCCCAATGATTCGATTGTACCGGTTATTAACGTGCTCGACAAAGGTTCGGTAGCTGCCGAAGGGGACAAGGGGACGCGAGGAGGGCGATTTACCTATTCTGGAAATCACCCCTCGTTATGGAAATATCAGGAAGGGATCTGGATCTTTGGCTATTTCAAATATGGCTGGGCCGACGATGCGATTCAACTATCGTCCATAGATACCATTGGTAAAGTTTTAGCTACTGTTCAGCCTCATACCTATGGGTTCTCATCAGGTAAGACATGGAATGGATGGTATGCATACAATATCCCCGAAGAGTTGGACGAACCCGGTGAATATTATATCGATCGCACGGAAGGAATCCTCTATTTTTATAATCCGGGTAAAATTGATCATCTCGAGGTATCGGTGCTCAAAGATCCGTTTATTACAATGAATGGAACATCAGATATTACCCTAACTGGCATTGAATTTGAATCGGCAAGAGGGGCAGGCGTTGAAATTAAAAGTTCTAACGATTGTCTAATTAAGAAGTGTTCGTTTCGGAATCTGGGACTCTATGCCGTTCATATCAGCGATCACAAAGATGGTTCAGTGGGCACTAACAATGGACTCATCGATTGTTCGATAGCTCAAACTGGCGCAGGAGGGGTTCAACTGTTTGGCGGAGATCGGAAAACATTGACTGCAGCAGGCAATTTTGTTGAAAATTGTTCCATCCATGACTTTAACCGAATTACAAAGACCTACTGTGCGGGAGTTCAAATTAGTGGGGTAGGTAACCGGATTTCACATTGCGAAATCTTCGACTCTCCGCATGTGGCCATCCTGCTTTCGGGTAACGATCATCTGATCGAATATACCGATATTCATAATGTCTGCCAATCAACAGATGATGTGGGAGCACTCTATTACGGACGTAATCCATCGGAGCGAGGTATTCAGGTGCGAACCAATTATTTTCATGAGATCGGACTGAATCATGCCAACACCTCCGCCATCTACCATGATGATGGCGCCTGCGGGATGACTGTCTTCGGAAATATCCTTTACAAGGCAGGGAGTATGCCCTCCCTGATTGGCGGTGGAAGTGATAATACCTATGTCAACAATATTTTTATCGATTGTCCTATCGGGATTCATATCGACGACCGTCTGCTGAACTGGGCTAAAGATATGGTTGCCAAGGGCGATGTTTTTGATACCGATCTCAATGATATCAACTACAACAAACCACCCTATAGTATCCGATATCCTGAACTAGCGGGTTATTGGGAAGAGCATCCTGAGGTGCCCAAACGGAATTTAATTGATAAGAATGTATTTGTAAGGGTTGACAATTTAATACAAGGAGATATTAAATACCTGGATTATTCTGTTAATAACTTAATAACTAAAAAAGACCCCGGTTTTTTAAACGAAAAGGGGCATAATTTCAAGTTGAAAAAATCTTCAAAAATCTTCCGTAAGGTATCCGGATTTGAACCTATCCCATTCGATAAGATAGGAATACAGAAAAAATAGTTAAAATACGTTGCTTAGGAATTATTTACTTCTATAAATCCCCTTCAAAGGAGAGATTTTAAGTAATCAGAAAGATATAATAGACTATTTTAAATTCTAACTTTCTCCTTTTTGACCCCTCTAAATCTCCCCATAGGGGATACTTTTGGACAGTAATCTGTTCTTTACACCCCTCCTTGGGATGGGTTGGGGGAGGTCAAAAGAGAGAATAACTAATTACGAAATTATAGTGTTGTTATTACTTAGTTATTAGGGCCCCAAGAAATTAAGATAAAAATTCTAAAATGGGCTTTTGTCCCTTTTTCGTGACTTCGTGTTTTAGTGGCAATTTTATTTGATATGGAATTACGGTTTAAAAACTAATTGAGGCATTCCACTATTCTAATCATCTTATTTAAAATTCTCAAAAAGGACAAAACTATAGTAACGATTATCCTATTTTTGACCGGAACATTGGCATTTACTCAGCCACAATTTACGAATGAAAAAAAGCCAGTAACAAACAAGAAAAAGATGAATACAATTTTACTTATGAAAAAAAGGATCCTGTTGGATTCTTCTAAAATACTCTACGACAAACCGGTTACAAACGAAGAATTTAAACGTGATTGGGATGTCTATCACAGTACTTGGGAAGTTCAAGATGGTTGGTTGCAAGGCGAAAATCCAGGTAACTGGCCCGGTATGGCGATCTTAAAACAGGATTTTCCGGGTAATGTACTCGTCGAATTTGAAGCCCAAACAGTCCTGCCTTCCTCTCATGATATCAATGTGATGTGGAATGGAGAATGGCTTCCTGAAACAGATCAACGGGGATTAGCTTATGTTGCTGGTTTGGAGGGGTGGTGGACCGGCAAGGTGGGAATTGAGAAATCGAATGAGTATAAATTTATGCTGGGGACTCCGTTGTACAATTTTGAACCCGGAAAAATATACAAGATCCAGGCCGGAAGTATTGAAGGCCATTGTTTTATTCTTGCAGACGGTAAATTGCTCCTCGAAGGAATGGATCCGAATCCTATTGATAATCAAAAATATACAAAAGTTGGTTTCGAAGCCTACTGCAGTAAGATCCGTATCCGGAATATCATTATCAGGCAGATTAGATGGGAAGCAGTGGATATGAAGTATGAGGTGGATTTCTGATTTTGGGGTAGTGGTTATTCAAATTATATTACGCAATTAACGATTGCTTTCATGTTTGTTGTGTTTTAAGTATTAATTAAATAGGTATTTTTAGCTATTTTAAGATGATAATCCAGAATCTATGTGATTCATTAATAGTTTTTTTCTTTACTGCTGATAAATCAGCGCGCTCAACCTGAATTATGGAATGCGATAACGGTTGTAATTGCAAATAGTTGCTCTTTTTCCTGAACCATTTAAATCGTATTTTAGCAGTTCGATTAATTTTCGAAATCTCTGACTTACTTCATTTTTCTAAACTTCGTTATATGTATTTTCTATTTCAAAGCTATTTATTGAGATGCAAACTAAAGAATTTGAGATTATTTCTAGTTGTCTTAATCCTTTTTACAACTTTTCAGGGAGCATTTTCGCAGGAAGCAGCGATGAATTATCCCTTGAAAAAAGAGATCAAATGGTTCACTGATTCGCGATTTGGAATGTTTGTTCACTGGACTCCGCTGGGTGCTATTGACCAGGAGATTGGGTGGACCTGGGGAAATGATGTGCCGGCTGATAAATATATGCAGCTATGCCGGGAATTCAATCCGGTAAAGTTTGATGCAGAAGCATGGGTTCAGATTGCCAAAAGTGCCGGCATGAAATATATCGTCTTTGTTCCCAAGCATCACGATGGGTTTTCGCTCTGGGATACAAAAGCAACAGATTTCAATATCATGAATACCCCTTATGGTAAGGATATCTGTAAGCAGCTTTCAGAAGCTTGCGAAAAAAATGGAATTATTTTTTGCACCTATTATTCAATTGCAGATCTTCATGAAAATGGATGGCCTAATATGTATGGCGTTGAGGCCGATAAGATACCGCCTGTAAAAGGGGGTATGGACGCCTATTTTGAATTTGTTAAAACCCAGTGTGCCGAACTAATTCAGAAATACCATACTAAAAATTTCTGGTTCGATGGTTTCTGGCATCCTGAATGGTATGGTAATCGCAAATACAGAACTCAACTATACCAGTATCTCAAGTCGCTCGATGCTAATATTATTATGGCAAGGCTGCAAATGCCATACAAACCTGAGGGTGGACAATGGGATGACGGTTGGGATTTTGACAAAAATGTGGGTGATTACCATAGTCGCGAAGACCATGGCGGGAAAGAATGGGAAGGATTGTATTATAAAGGGCCCTGGGAATTTTGCTCGAGTGTAGCCTATCCCAACTATTCCTATAATTCAAAATTAAAATTGAAAACCGCAAAGGAATGTATTCAAACAATGGTTAAGATTGCCGGACGCAATGGCAATTATTTGCTCGATATGGCACCCTCACCTGATGGAAGCGTCGAGGAGGCTCAGGTAAAACTCTTTGGCCAAATCGGCGATTGGATGAAAATATTCGGCCAAAGTATTTATCAGACTGAATGGGGCCCTTTCCTTCCCATCAAAGGGGAATTTGTATCTACCCGCAAAGATAATAAAATCTATCTCCATCTCTTAAACGGCCAGAATTATATTATTCTACCTGCTCTGAATAAAAAAATTATTTCAGCCAGGATCTTCCAATCCAATAAGGAGGTTAAAATTGAGAAGACAAAAAATAAGAATGTTTTCTATGTGCCTCAAGACTTTGAAAATGAAAATGATGTGATCATCGAATTAGTCATTAAAGGGAAGACATCCGATTTAAAACTTTTAAGCGCTGTTGTTAATTAAAATAGATTTCGAGATGCTTTTTAAAATCAAATACTTTTCAAAATGACATCCTATAAATATGGGGCCCACCAATTTCTTTGGCTGGAGCATTGGACCGATAAAAGCTTGTCTTTATTAGATGACGTTAGGGAGCTTGGACTCGATTGTTTCGAGATTTCTCTGGGTGATGATATCTCTTTCGATCCTGCTCCGGTGCGCTATAGAGCCGAGCAACTTGGCATTGAACTCACGGTAGGCCCGGGTAATCTGTGGCCCATGGAATGTGATATATCTCTCGAATCCCGGAATCATCAGCTTTTGGGGATGGCATGGCATCGTCGGATTATAGAAAAGAGCGCTGAGCTTGGTGCTGTTGCGTATTGTGGGGCTACTTACGGTCATCCGGGACATGTAGTGCGCCATCCCAGGCAATTTGCTGAACTGGAACGTGTAGCAGAAAACCTGCATGAACTTGCTGACTATGCCAATAAACTGAATGTCCAGCTGGTCATTGAGCCTATGAGTCGTTTTCGGACGCATCTTTTACATACCTCACAACAAGCGGCGGATCTTGTTTCATTGGTTGATCACCCCAATCTACTCATTAACCTCGATACCTACCACATGATCACTGAAGAACGTGATTATGGCAAGGCAATTCAAATTTCCGGGACTAAATTGGTTGGAATCCATGCCTGCGAAAATGATCGTGGTGTGCCTGGTGGTGGTCTTGTTCCGTGGAAAGAGGTATTTAGTGCATTAAAGAGTACTTGTCCCCATGCCCGCATCCTTATGGAGACCTACAATACCGGAAGTGATGGCTTTGGATATCAGCGCGGTATCTTTAATAATACCTGTCCCGATGCCTCTGATTTTGTTAGAAAAGGTTTGTCATTTTTGAAAAAGTGCGCCGAGGAAGCGTTGTGAAAAATAGACGTGATAAGGTTCGATGCGGCGATTAGCTTATTTTCTAAAAATATCAACATCGCGCTGCACCTTACAAAAAGGTTCTTGTATTGCCCACACGCTACGTAATAGAATCGAGAAATAACTAGAAACCCCGGAGGATTTAAAACCTCCGGGGTTTAATTAGCTATTAAATTTTTAAATAAACAGGTTACTTTTTTTCTGGTGCTACTGGATTAACAGCCGGTTTAAAAGCGCTCTTCGCATAGTTTATCCCCATCTGATCATACCTCTTGGTAAAGCGTCGAATACGTAGATAGAAGTCGTCCCAATTGCGTACATCCTTCGGACTCCATAACACTTCTGCCATAGCTGCAACTCTGGGAAATGTCATGTATTGCGCATGCTTAAATGTAGATACATATTCAGTCCATAAGTTTGCCTGCGCCCCAAGGATATGTTTTGCCGATTCTGAATCAAGTTCCTTCGGTATTAGATCGTATTCATAAACCTTTTGTAGCGGATTAAAACCTCCAATTGCCAATGGCTCCTCCTCCTTAGGTCCCTGGTAAAAATCAAAATAACATGGGTTAACAGGAGTCATCACTACATCATGCCCTTGTTTGGCCGCATCGATACCACCTTGAGTACCACGCCAGCTCATTACCGTCGCCTTTGGAGGAAGGCCACCCTCAAGGATTTCATCCCATCCCAATAAAATACGATCTTTTGAGTTAATGAATTTTTCTATCCGTTTGATAAAATAGCTCTGTAGCTCCCCCGAGTTTTTTAACCCTTCCTCCTTGATGCGTTTTTTGCACTTCGGGCATTTATCCCACTCTTTTTTGGTCGCCTCATCGCCGCCAATATGAATGTATTTCGAGGGGAAAAGTTCCATCACTTCTGTAAGAATATCTTGCAGAAAGAGGAAGGTTGAATCCTTACCGGCACAGTAAATATCGGTAATTGGCCATACTCCGCCGGGTAAAACGGTGAAAGGACCTCCCGTACACGAATACTGAGGATAGGCAGATAAAGCAGCCGTAACATGTGCAGGCATCTCTATTTCCGGCACGATATTAATGTAGCGGCTTTGCGCATAGGCCACCATCTCACGGATATCTGCCTGTGTATAAAATCCACCATTGGTAGCTTTTTCACCAGCAACTTGTTTCGGTCGTGAATTCCACGGTTTATCCTCGTGATCAACACGCCATGCACCCAGCGTGGTTAGTTTTGGGTATTTCTTGATCTCAATCCTCCACCCCTGGTCATCAACCAAATGAAGATGTAAGGTATTTATTTTATGGACAGCCAGGTAATCAATCAGCTGAAGAATATCCTCTTTCGGGAAGAAGTGCCTGGATACATCGAGCATATAACCGCGCCATTTAAACGCTGGACTATCGGTTATTGAAATAGTAGGAACCAGCCAATCGATCTTATCCTGCAGTTGCGAGCTCTCCAGTTGGGCAGGTAGTAGCTGCCTTAACGTTTGTGTAGCATAAAAGAATCCCGCTGAGCCGGCTGCTGTTATTTCGATCCGATTCGTAGAACTCTCAATCAAATAGCCCTCCGCTCCTAAGGTCGCATCACTCTTAAATAGAATTTGGTTAGACCTCTCAGAACAATCGGTTGAGATTTTTGGTTTCCAGCCAGCAGATTTTACAAAGAGATTCGAAAATTTTTCTGCGATCTGTTGCTGTTCATTGTTTTGAACGCTAAGTACTGTGTTTTGCGTAAATTGGAAGGAGGATTGCCCTAAGGTCATCTTCTGAACCTGCGGTATTAAAGAGATCTCCTGTTGGGTAAATGTTTTTGTTGGCTTACAACTCCATACAATGGAGCAAATAAGCACGATTGCTAAAGCGGATATGGTTAATTTCATCAGAATGTTGTATAAGTTTTAGATGCGTCGAATATAGAGAAAATTCAAAAGCGATTTCATTAGTTTTATAACAACTTTGATTAAGTTTATCAAATAATTTAAAAAGTTTAGGGTGCCCCTATGGTATATCATTTGATTCAATTAAATTTGTATTCACGACTAAACTAATCAACAACCGTTTATTATGAAATCACTTCAATTTATTATTCTTTTAGTCCTATTTTCGGTGATTAAGGTATCTGGCCAGCACAGTGAGCAGTCTTATACTCCGGACCCAGATCCTGCGATTCAAAAACGGATCGGTGAGTGGCAGGATATCAAATTTGGTCTCCTAATGCATTGGGGACCCTATAGCCAATGGGGAATTGTGGAGTCCTGGTCGATCTGTCCTGAAGATGAAGGGTGGTGCGTTCCAGATACGGTGAAAGATTATTTTACGTATAAAAAGCAATACGAGAACCTGGGGAAAACATTTAATCCCACAAAATTTGAACCTGAGAAATGGGCCAAAGCGGCAAAAGGTGCAGGGATGAAATATGTTGTTTTTACTACTAAACATCACGATGGGTTTTGCATGTTTGACAGTAAATACACCGATTATAAAATTACAGGTCCCGATTGTCCGTTTCATACCAATCCAAAGGCTGATGTTACCAAGGAGATATTTAATGCGTTCCGAAATGAGGGGTTATGGGTTGGCGCCTATTTCTCCAAGCCCGACTGGCATACTCCCGATTATTGGTGGTCTCATTTTCCACCACTTGATCGTAATGTCAATTATGACCCTGCAAAATATCCCGAAAGATGGAATAAGTTTGTGAATTTCACCCATAACCAGGTGATGGAACTTTGCACCAATTATGGCAAGATCGATTTACTCTGGTTTGATGGCGGGTGGGTTCAGAAAAATAGCAACTTAGGAGAACAACCTCAATCTTCAGAGGGTTATAAAATTAAAAAGTATTTCGATCAGGATATTAAAATGGATGAATTGGTAACTAAAATTCGTTCTAAACAGCCGCAAGCCATTGTTGTTGACCGTGCAGTTCCCGGGAAAAACCAGAATTACCTCACCCCGGAGAATACTGTTCCTGATAAATTGCTCCCTTACCCATGGGAATCGTGTATTATTCTTGGCGGTGGCTGGTCGTATTCGTTTAATGCCAAGATGAGACCAACCCGCGAAATGATCCATATGCTTAACGATATTGTCGCTAAAGGGGGTAATCTGCTCCTTAATATTGGTCCGGGCCCTGATGGTACGTGGTATGACGAGGCTTATGTCCGACTTAAAGAGATGGGTGACTGGCTAGCTATTAATGGGGAAGCAATATACAATACGCGTCCTATCGCCCCTTATGTCGAAGGTCAACTACGCTTCACAAAAGGGAAAGATGGATCTGCAAATATTATTTACCTGCTTAAGGAAGGTGAGAATATGCCCACGGAGATTCATGTAAATGGATTTATCCCTCAAAAAGGGGCTTCTATAATAATGTTTGGAAAGAAGGGCTCATCACTGAAATGGAAAGCTGATGGAAATGGTTTTAAACTCTCACTTTCGGAGAGTGTAGTAAAAACGCTGCCATCGAAATATGCCGTCGTTTTGCATATCAGTCAGTTGGCAAAATAATATTTTTAACTTTTGATTCATTATTGGTAGTATTAATAATGAATAGTAATTACGATTTGGCAGTCACATTTCAAAAAATAGTGACGGGCTGCCACTTAATTTATTTTTTTTATGGGTTCAATAGCGATTGGTGTTGATGTTGGTGGTAGTCATGTAAGTTGTGCTGCCTGTAATATTTCAGAGAAAAAATATTTACCTGAAACATTTTCGGAAAACGATTTGGATAATCAGGGAACCGCGGAGGAAATTATTGAGGTATGGAGTAAAACTATTCAATCGACCATTGACAAAGTGGGTATTGAAAATGTTGCAGGTATTGGCTTTGCAATGCCTGGACCTTTTGATTATGATCTTGGAATTGCAAAGTTCAAAGGGAATAACAAAAAATTTGAAAATATTTACGGATTAAATGTTCCGGAAGCATTGAGGGCAAAAATGGATCTTCCGGCCGATTTTCCTATCCGGTTTATCAATGATGCCACTGCCTTTGCCATTGGTGAGGATTGGATTGGAAAAGCAATTGGTTCAAAGCACTCAATGGCAATTACGCTGGGGACGGGATTTGGCTCTGCATTCTTGTGCGATCGGCTACCTGTTGTTTCAGGCGATAGCGTACCCGAATCAGGGTGTGTCTGGCATCTTCCATTTAGAGATGGCTCGGCCGATGATTTTTTCTCAACCCGTGGGTTTTTAAACAGATATTTTGAGCAAACCGGAAAGGAACTTGCAGGTGTCAAGGAGATGGCAGAACTTGCTCAGAATGATCAAGTGGCGAAATCTCTTTTCGATGATTTTGGCACTCAACTAGGACTTTTTCTATACCCCTGGATGGCGAAGTTTGGCGTAGAGATTTTAGTTATCGGAGGGAATATATCGTATGCTTTTCCTCTGTTCGGAGAGAGCCTAAATCGTTCTCTTAAGTCGCAAGGAGCTGATATCCGGATTGCAGTTTCTGAATTAAAAGAGACCGCATCGATGATCGGGAGTGCAGTCCTTGTCGATGATCCTTATTTTGAAAAATTGAAATCACTTCTACCACAAATGTCATAACTAGTTGTCAGGCTATGTGTCCTATAAAAAAATCAAAAATTCAGTTAGTTTTTGTCTTAACTTTTCTGGGATTCCTGGCTTCATGCACACCGCAGGAGAAACCATTTAATCCTTCGGCTTATGTCGATCCACAGATTGGATCGGTGCATGGACGATGGTTCTTTTATACTCCGGCTGCCTTGCCTTTTGGCATGGCCAAGCTGGCACCACATACCAATGCAGCTGGAAGTCTGGGCAGCTGGGCTCCATGTGGGTACGATGGGCGTCAATCATCGATTGAAGGTTTTGGCCATTTTCATGAATTCCAAATCGGAGGTGTGGTATTTATGCCCACTGTTGGTGCATTGAAAACGATTCCCGGGAAGCAGGAATATCCCGAAGGTGGTTATCGTTCACGTTTTGATAAAAGTAGTGAACATGCTGAGCCAGGATATTATTCGGTTATGTTAAAGGATTATCAGATTAAAGCTGAACTTACTGCTACCGAACGGGTTGGTTATCATCGTTACACATTCCCTAAATCAGATCAGGCGCATTTAATTATTGATATCGGACATAAACAAGGGGAAAGCAGTGACGTAACTGACGCTTTTGCACACCTCGTAAATGAGAATGAAATTGAAGGATATGTAGAGACAAACCCAGAATATGTAAAATTCTGTGATCCTGGGAAACGGGTCAAAATGTATTTCGTCTCCAGGCTGAGCAAAAAACCTACGGAGGTGGGCGCTTTCATCGATTCTATACAGTCAAAAGGGGTGAACTCAACCAAGGGGATAAAAAATGGCCTCTACCTTACCTTTTCGATGGATCAAAATGAGCAACTTGAAATTCAATCAGGATTGAGCTACACTTCAATAGCTAATGCACGTCTAAATCTTCAGACTGAAACTGTTGGGAAATCATTTGATGTAGTGCATAAGAATGCACAGATTATATGGAATGACAAGCTTAGGCGCATCCGGGTTGAGGGTGGTGACAGTTTAAGCAGAGTTAAGTTTTATACCGGTCTTTATCATGCGTTGCTGGGCCGCGGAATGTCGAATGATGTAAATGGTCAATACCCCCTTGTGGATAATGGGATCGGGCAGATTCCACTTGATGGAGCGGGGAAACCAAAATATCACCATTACAATACCGATGGTATGTGGGGCGGATTCTGGAACCTTAGTCAGGTTTGGGCTCTGGTCTATCCCGACTACTTTACAGAATATATCCAATCTAATATCGATTATTACAAATCCCGTGGATGGTTGCATGATGGAGAGGCTGCAGGCACATATACCAATGGGGTACAGACTAATTTTCAGGGATTATTGATTGCATCAGCCTATAATTGTGGAATCCGTGATTTTGATGTGACTACTGGTTATGAGGCATCGGTAAAAAATGAGCTGGAATATCATGGCCGTAATCTTGGAAACGGGAAATATGATTTGAATTATTTTGTGAATAATGGGTATGTCCCTTCACGTGATACGCTGCTGTCCAACGGATGGCGGTTTAACTTTGGATCCTCCCATACCCTGGAATATAGTTTTAGTTCCTATGCTGTAGCTCAGCTCGCCAAGGCGTTAGGTCATAATGAGGATTACGAAAAACTGATCAAGCAAGCTAGTTATTACAAGAATCTTTTTGATCCTGAGACGAAGATGATGAGGCCGAAATTAATCGAGGGTCCGTTTATCTCGAATTTTAATCCGATGAAGGCGTGGGTAGGTTTTCAGGAAGGTAATGCCTTTCAATATACGTGGTATGTCCCTCATGATGTTGCGGGTCTGATCTCACTTATGGGCAAAGATGAATTTAACACGCGGCTGGAAAATGTATTCGTCACCTCACAAAAAAGTAAGTTTGGCGGCGGGGGTGATGACGTAGATAGTTTCTCAGGTATCGAAGCGATGTATAATCATGGTAATCAACCATGCCTTCACGATTCATGGCTATTTAATTATAGCAGTCAGCCATGGTTAACTCAAAAATGGACACGCGCTATATGCGATGATTTTTATGGTGCTGATCCACTTCGCGGATACGGTATCGGTCAGGATGAGGATCAGGGCCAGCTGGGGGCGTGGTACGTATTGGCGGCACTTGGGATTTTTGATGTGCAGGGTCATGCAGCCATGAATCCTACATTTCAGTTTGGAAGTCCACAATTTGATAAGGTAACCATTCAACTCGATCCTAACTATTCGGTCGGTAAGACGCTGATCATTGAGGCTAAAAATAATTCAAAAAGTAATGTTTATATTCAGTCGGTTTCCGTTAACAACAAAAAGATTGAAAATTGCTGGATTGAACGGAAGAATCTTTCTGACGGTGGAACCCTTCTTTTTGAGATGGGACCCGAACCAAATAAAAGCTGGGGGGTAAAAGTCCCACCTCCAAGCATGAGTGATGTACAAACAAAAATGGATGAACGGTGAAGGTGGGGTATTTAATTTTATGCGTAAATTAACTGTTTAAATTTTTGTTTTTCTTCCATTTCACTGATATAAAATCCTTGACTGGAATAAATATCATTATCATGTGAACTAAAAACATTGGTATAAAATTTATTTAAGCGTATGAAGATAAAGTTTTCTGCTCTACTATTGCTTTTAGGACTCTCATTTCAGGGAATTGGCCAACATGAAGTCATAAAACTTAACTCTGCTTGGAGAGCTAAAAAAGCAGGAGATGTTCTTGTCGATGGAACCGTGGTGTCCGGAAAGGATTTTAAGTTCTATGACTGGATGGAAGCTGTCGTCCCCGGAACTGTGTTAACGACACTTCTTCACAATCAGAAAGTCCCAGATCCGTTTTTCGGAATGAATAATGAACTGATTCCCGATATTTATCAAACCGGCGCAGATTATTATACCTATTGGTTTTATAACGGATTCGAATTACCAGAAATAAACAGAGGGGATCAGGTATGGCTTAAATTTCGTGGAATTAACTATTCATCAGAGATGTTCCTTAATGGGAAGAAGATTAATCCCGATACACATGAAGGGATGTATCTGCGTGAAAAATACCTTATTACACCCTATCTCGAAAAAGGCGTTAACCGGTTAGCGGTCCTTGTCCATCCACCTGATCCTGTAGGAGCTCCGAACGGCCAGGGCGGCGACGGAACTATTGCACGGTCAGTAACGATGCAATTTACTGCCGGTTGGGACTGGATCTGTCCGATCAAAGACCGCAATACCGGCATCTGGGATGAAGTGGCGGTGGAAATTACCGGCGCCGTTGATTTGCTCGATCCTTTTGTTCAGACAATAGTTCCTGGAAAAAGAATCCCAGGTGGCAAACAGAGTGCTGCAATTGTTAGGACTACAACAGATTTGGTAAATAGTACCGATATCATCCAAAATGGGAGGGTCGTAGCCCGCTGTGGAAACCTTGAAGTTTCAAGACAAGTGGTAATCCTTGCCGGAGAGAAGATTACCGTTACGCTACCTGAATTTAAAATTGAAAATCCACACTTGTGGTGGCCAAATGGGATGGGAGAGCATCCGCTTTATACGATGGATATTTCCTTTATTCAGAGTGATGGGACTATCTGCGATCATGAAGGTGTTCCCTTTGGGATTCGCGAAACGTCAACGCGCTTTGATGATAAATTGAGCGCCAGAATTTTCTCTGTTAACGGTCAGGATATCTTTATCAAAGGGGGTAACTGGATTGCTTCTGATATGTTGCTGCGTTTGTCCGCTGAGCGCTATGATGCTGATGTAAAGATGCATGCGCAGATGAATATGAATATGATCAGGGTATGGGGCGGCTCCATGACTGAACGTCCTGAATTTTACGATGCCTGCGATAAATATGGGTTGCTGGTGTGGCAGGATCTATATATATCAGGCGATTGCAACGGTCGCTGGTTTGATCCGGCAAAGAAGGAGACCCAGGAACGGCGCCGGGCTTATCCCGATAACCATTCCTTATTTGTGAATACTGTTGTCGATCAGGTTAAGATGTTGCGTAATCACCCGAGCCTGTACCTTTGGTGCGGTGGTAATGAGTTTACCCCTCCGGAAGATATCGACAAGAAATTGAAAACTAGTATCTTCCCGAAATATGACCCGACACGCTATTATCTTGATCAGTCTACTTCTGCCGACCTGTCGATTAGTGATCTGGGAGGCAATGGCGATGGTCCTTATGGCATTCAAAATCCACTTCATTTCTTTACTGCTAAATCGTTTCCTTTTAATCCCGAATTAGGCTCAGTGGGGATGCCTAATGTGGAGACAATGCGCAAAATAATGGAGGAAAAAGATCTTGTTATTCCTGGAAGCAGACATGGCGAGAATCCGGTTTGGAATTATCATAAGTATATCGGGTATGATAATTTTATTGATCAATATGGCAAACCACACGATATTTCGGATTTCTGCAAAAAAGCTCAACTTGTAAATTATGAACAATACCGTGCTCTTCAGGAAGGTTTTACAGCCGGTATGTGGACCACCTATTCGGGTATGCTGGTTTGGAAAAACCAAAACCCATGGACGGCTCTACGCGGACAGTTTTATGATGTTTTTTTAGAGCAAAATGCGGGATTTTATGGCTATAAACATGGTGCCGAGCCGATACATCTTCAGCTAAACCTTAACGACTCGTCTGTATGCCTTGTTAACCAGACTAGTGTCGAGCTAAGTCAACTCACCGTGAGTGCTGAGCAACTAGATCTGCATGGTAAGATTTTATCTTCAGAGCACTATAATACGGCCATTGCAGCAAATAAAATTGCGGTGCAGCATAAAATTAAATTGCCTGAACCAACGCCTGAGGTATATTTCTTACGCCTTAAATTAACCGATAACGGAAATCATAAACTAGACGAAAATTTATACTGGCTCTCGAAATCCGGTGGAAGCTACCAAAAATTAAACGACCTCCAGCAGACAACCCTTGAGTGTAAAATAGTGTCAGCCTCGAATGGGGAAAAATCGGTACTAATTCAAAATCATGGCAGCGAGACCGCATTTTTTCTCAGGCTCAAAATTTGGAGAGGCAAAGGGGATGAGCTTGCTCTACCGGTTTACTTTACCGATAATTACATAACCCTTTTCCCGGGAGAATCTAAGGAGATCGGAATTGACCTCTCGCACCTTAACGTAAGCGAATCTTCCGCTCCGTTATGGATAGAAACCGAAGGATGGAATAGCAAAAGTGCCTTTCTTAAACTGGAATAATATGAAAAATTTACACAAAGTCATTGCTTGTATAGTGTTATTTTCGCTTTGGTCATGTGAGAACCATCAGCCGAAACGGTCGGCGGAGCTCTTGTTGAAGGTTACCAATGATCCCTATTTTCCGGTTGTAAAAAAGATGGCACTCGAGGTGATGAAAGCTGGGTTTAATGCCGGTGATGGATACCGTGAGGTGTGGATCCGCGATTACAATACCTTTATTCAATTGGCTGCTCAGGTAAATGATAAGGCTATTCTTAAAGAAAATCTGCTCGTTTTTTTCAGAATGCAGGGTGATGATGGAAATATCCCCGACGGATTTACCCCCGCAGAAAAATTGGGGAAGGAGGAGTACGATTTTAAATACTCAAAACTTGAACCCCGATATGCGGCGCATAAAAATACGGTGGAGACAGATCAGGAGAGCTCCTTGATTCAGGCAGTATATAAATACGTACAATTAACGGGTGATAAAACGATACTCACAGAAATGGTTGGCGATCAAACGGTGACTCAGAGGCTAGGAAGGGCGGTAGATTTTCTACTGAAGAATCGTTTTAACGACCATTACGGTTTAATTATCGGTGCCACAACGGCCGACTGGGGCGATGTTCAGCCGGAACATGGATGGGGCGTTGACCTGGATGCCAATACCCATCCTGCTATTGATATCTATGACAATGCGATGTTTCTAATCGCCTTAAATAACCTGATCGAACTATTCCCTGAGGCAAAGGATCGGTGGGATGTTATTCGGAGCCGCATAGCACAAAACTGCCGCAAATACCTGTGGGATGAGACACATCAGAAGTTTATCCCCCATCTGTATCTCGATAAAGGTTCTCCATTCCCAGCCGATTTCGATGAGAATAAGATCTACTATTTTGGAGGTACCACCATCGCAATTGAGGCGGGGTTACTCACCAAGGCGGAAATAAAAATATCGATTGACGAGATGGTGCGCCGTGTAAAACAAGCGGGTGCCGGCTCCATCGGTTTGACTCTTTATCCCCCTTATCCGAGTGGATATTTTGCTAATAAAATTATGAATCCCGAATATAGCTATCAGAATGGTGGCGACTGGACCTGGTTTGGCGGAAGGATGATCCAGCAACTGATCAAGAATGGGTTCGTTGAGGAAGCATACTTGCAAATGATCCCAATGGTTAAACGGGTAAAAGATAATAATGGATTCTTCGAATGGTATTCTGTCGATAATAAACCTCGTGGGTCAGGGACTTTTCGAGGTGAGGCAGGAGTGCTCTATACTGCGATATTGCTATTTGAAGATTGGGCAAAATAATTAGTTTGATCGATTTTCGAGAAGCGGAACCTTAAATGATTGAAAAATAAAAGAAAATAAGATGAAAAACCTTACCTCTTTCTTGGTGCTTCTTTTTAACCTCCTGGGATTGTCTGGACAACCATCCTCTGATTAAACGCACATCAGCCCGCTTCATTTAGCCTTGTAAAATAATTTAAACCACTTAAAATAACGTTAATTTAGAATTAGAGGCCTTGCAAATTGTGGCTTTAATGTAAAATTAGTTCTTTTGTAAAATTAAATAATTTCGATCCATAACATGACCAGTAAACTATTGTCCTTCGCACTGATTTTATTCGTATTGATCTCATGTGCAAAAAAAGAACCATTGATACAGAAGCCTGAACGTTTTGCCGATATTCAGCGCATGTTAACCGTGCAACGTGCCCTCACCTCTAAGAGTGAGCTTCCGATTTGGGATATTTTTAAGCAGCCGCTTGCAGAATCTGAAAAGCAGGCGATGGAATTTTTATATGCTTACATGCCGTTGAGTGATTTAGCCGATTATAAATCAGATTTTTTCCTTAAAAATAGCAGGTTTGCCTTACAAGCACGTGATGAGATGGCATGGGGAAAAACGATTCCTGAAGAGGAGTTTCTCCATTTTGTCCTTCCACTACGCGTAAATAATGAGAATCTCGATAATTTCAGAGAGGTTATGTATCCTGAGATAAAGGCACGTGTTAAGGGGTTGAGCATGAAAGATGCAGCTCTGGAAATAAATCATTGGTGTCACGAGAAGGTATCCTACCGTGGTACCGATTCGCGTACCAGTGCACCTTTAAGTGCGGTAAAAAAATCGTTTGGTCGCTGTGGCGAAGAATCAACATTTACGGTTACAGCATTGCGCACAGCGGGAATACCTGCGCGGCAGGTGTACACCCCACGTTGGGCTCACTCCGACGATAACCATGCCTGGGTTGAAGTTTGGATCGATGGTAAATGGAACTACCTGGGGGCTTGCGAGCCTGATGTCGATCTTAATATGGGTTGGTTTAGCGAGCCTTCACGTCGGGCTATGCTCGTGCACACCAGAGCCTACGGACACTATTTTGGTAACGATCCGGTTATTACGGCTACTGACAGGTTTTCGGAACTTAACCTTACTGCCAATTATGCTACGGTGAAGAAAATTACCGTATTAGTTAAAAATAGTGCCGGTGCGGCTGTAGATAGTGCAAAAGTCGAATTTCAACTGTATAATTATGCAGAGTATTATCCGATAGCAAAAGGGTTTACCTCTAAAACTGGGGAGGTTAGTCTTATTACTGGAATGGGTGATTTGGTTATCTGGGCTTCTAAAGAGGGTAAATTTGCTTATCAGCGTTTTTCTGTTCCGGAGAAGGATACGTTGAATTTAATCCTTAACCAGGTTGTCCCTGTGGCAAAAAGTGAATCGTTTGATTTTATCCCCCCTCATGCGGCTAAGGTTGAACTTACTGTAACTGATCAGGCACGTAAGGAGAATACGCGCAGAATGAGTGTCGAAGATTCTATCCGCGGCGCTTACATGCAACAATTTAAAGATTCTACATGGATTGCTGCCTTTGCAACTAAGACGAAACTTCCTTTTGATACCCTCTCCCGATTCTTTAAATTAAGCTATGGCAACTGGGATCAATTGGAGCGCTACTTAGAGTCCAATGCACCCAACAATCGCAGATTAACGCTTGATATGGCTATTCAGATTTCTGATAAAGATTTTAGTGATACTCCAGAATCGATACTCACCGATCATCTGGTTGAGGTGGCTCGTTCAGGAGCTCAACAAAACGATATTCCTAAAGAGATCTTTAACCGTTATCTCCTCTCTCCCAGAATTGGGCTTGAGATTTTAACGCCATGGAGAAGTTTCTTGAAAAAAGCGTTTGATCCACAGATTGCGAAATTAGGACAGAGCGATATGACGCAATTTACCAAGTGGATTCGCGAAAATATAACCCTAAATAGTGTTGCAAATGCCCATTCGCGCACCCCACTTTCTCCAATTGGGGTCTTTAACCTACGCGTGGCAGATCCGATTTCACGTGATATATTCTTTGTGGCGCTGTGTCGTACTTTCGGCATTCCCTCCAGGCTAAATCCTGAAACATTACAACCCGAATATTATACTAAGGGGGAGTGGTATCGTGCAGGATTAGATGAGGCCTCTGCTGTTCAGCCCGAAAAAGGGAAATTAATCCTTGTCGATAAAAATAATTCGGTGGCTCCTCAATATGCGCTTCACTTTACGATAGCGATTTTGCAAAATGGATTTTATCATACGCTGGAGTTTCCTGAAGGAAAAGTGCTTACTGATTCGAAGGAGCCTATAGCACTTGAAACCGGAAATTATGCCCTGGTTACCGGAAATCGTCTTCAGGATGGCTCAGTATTAAGTGCTATGACCTTTTTCGTTATAGAAAAGGGTAAAGTCACGACTGTACCCATCGAATTACGTAAACAGCCCGGTGTACTTACCCCTTCAGGAAAACTAAATCTTGACGCACTACGCATCGAAAAAATTGGCGCAGGGAAAGTAGAAACTTTGGCTCAATTGATCGGAGGTAAACATTCTGTTGTAGTACTTATCGATCCCGACAAGGAGCCATCCAAACATATTCTAAATGATTTAGGCCCTTATGTTGACCATTTTAATAAGTGGGGTGGTCAATTTGTTTTTGCCATGGCTGCTGATAAAGCAAGTCAGGTGGGTGTCTTAAAGACCTATCATCTGCCGGGAAACACCATTGCTGGTATCGATGCCGAAGGGAATATCCTCAAAGCTGCAACTGCGGGCTATGGTGATGGACTAAAGGATAAACTACCGCTGGTAATGCTGTGCGATGAAGCTGGTAATATTTACCTATTCTCGTCGGGATATAAGATTGGAGTGGGGGAGCAGCTGCTTAAGATGATCGCGGGAGTTGAAGCAATTGTAAAGTCTAAATCAACAAAAATATCGTGCACGACTAAGTAGTAGCGACATAAAATTTTATGTCGCTACTATTTCGGATCTTTATGTAGTTCTTCACTATACTCTTCAAGATCCTCATCGTCATAAATCTCGACTATCGGCTCGGTAAAGGCCTTACTCATTAAACGTTTATCAAGCGTTAAAAGCAGCGAAGGGAGTACCATAATATTAAAGAACATCGCGATAAGCAATGTTGTGGATATAAGTATTCCCAATGCCTGTGTGCCCCCGAAGCTAGAGATGATAAATACACTAAAGCCCAATACAAGGACAATACTGGTGTAGATCATACTAAATCCGGCTTCGTGCAGTGCGCTAATAGCCGATTGCTTGATCGCTCCATTGGTAACCTTGAGCTCGTGGCGGTATCTCGAAAGGTACTGAATGGCATTGTCGACCGAGATACCAAGGGCGATACTGAACACAATAATCGTCGATGGTTTAATCGGTATTCCGGTAAATCCCATGATCGCTGCGGTAATTAGCAGAGGAATGATATTGGGGATCATTGAAACCATAATCATCCGGAAAGAGGAGAATAACAAGGCCATAAGCAACGAAATCATGATAATGGCTATAAATACACTCTCAAAAAGATTGCGAATTAAAAAGTTCGTCCCTCGGGCAAAGATTACGCTGTTACCCGTAACAACCACTTTATATTTTGCAGGGGTGAAAATACTGTCGATCTGAGGTTGAATCTTAGCCATCAACGAATCCATATGCTTCGTTCCAACATCTGCCATCTGAAAGCTTACACGTGTATAGCGTCGGGTACTGTCGAGGTAGGCAGAGAGTAAATTATTCTTCTTTCCACCTTGATTCTTGGGTAGATATCCCATTATGAATCCCTTCTCAACGTTGTTGGGCATGGAGTACATCGAAGAATCTCCCCCGAAATAGGCTTGCTTGGAGAACTTAAACAATTCAGCGATAGAGAGCGGTTTTGAAAATTCAGGATAACTGTTGACAATCTTCTGAAGTTCGTTGATCTTATCAATTGTAGTTCCGGCAATGACTCCATTCTTCTTCCTGGTGTCAATAGAAATCTCGAACGGCATCACACCCCCAAAGTTATTTTCAAAAAATTTCAGATCAAGGTAAATCGGATCATCCGTCTCAAAATCATCGACTATTTTCCCCGATGTTTTCATCATACTTATTCCTACACCTCCAATTAACAGTAGCGTCAGGGCGATGCCATATATGAGATTTCTGCGGTAGCTGATCATATAAATGATCTTTGTAATGATTGCCCCGAAGAAATTACTGTCGAGATGTTTTGTATGCTTTTCTGTAGGTGGATCGATGAAACTAAAGATTATAGGAAGCAGCGTGATGCAGAGGAGATATTCGAGCATAATGTTGAGTGCGGTAATGATTCCGAACTCTTTAAGCATCTGATTAGATGTCAATATAAAGGCGGCAAAGCCTAATGCTGTGGCAGCATTGGTCATCAGGGAGGCAAAACCGATCCGCTGAACAACTCTGATTAACGCTCTGATCTTATTCCCGTGACTACGGTATTCCCAGTGGTATTTATTTAGGATATAGATACAATTCTCAATCGCTATAATAACGATCAGCGAAGGAATAACCCCTGTGAGTATGGTGATCTTGAAATTAAAAAGCACCGTAGTTCCTAAGACCCAGATAATACTTATTGCCACGATGAGCAAAGAACTCAGAACAACTTTAATTGATCTGAAGAAAAGGAACATGATCAAAGCCGAAATTCCAATACTCATAAGTATGAATATAAACAACTCCTCTTTCACAGTTTTCATCATAATCGTTCTGATATAGGGCATACCAGAATAATGAACATCTATTTTATTTGCTTTCCCATATTCATTTGCAGCCTTTACAATATTGGCAACCAAGGCTATTCTTCGCTTGTCAACAAGAATTTTCTTGTTGAGCGTTATTGCCATTAGCGCTGCTTTGGTATTGGGATTATAAAGCATCCCCTCATAGAATTTCAGGCCAAGCAAGGTATTTTTAAGACTATCTACTTGAGCCTGACTTGTGGGACGTTGTTTCACGAGCGGGAAATAGTCAAACTGATGTATCGCTTCGTTCTTGGAAAGATTTAAACCTCGCGTCATACTTATCACATCCTCAACACCATCGATCTGCCTGATTATATTGCCCAGATCGTACCAGGCATTAAACTGCTCTAGCTGAAAAATAGCTGGATTTTTTATCCCAACCATTAACACAGTGCCATCCTCACCGTATTGATCTTTAAATTTCTTGTATTCAACCATGGCACTATCCTTCGCTCCAAGCAATGACGTATTCTCATACGACAACTTCACAGTCTGGGCCTCATAGGCCATAAATGCTGTAAAAAGAGCTAAGAAAATGATGATGACAGATCTGTTTCGAAGTATTAGACGGGATATTTTCGTAAACATGGGGTCTGGGATAATAACTTATTGTGCTGACTAAACTTATTTGATGGCTATTCAACTTGATTTAACAAAAGTAGTACAATAATAAATCTTTGCAAAGAAGGATTTCTATTCATGCTAGAAAAGCTCCGATGGATTCCTTAAGAACTAACGACATAGTATTTATTTACTAAAATCGGTTTAATTGACTAATTATCAGTTTGTATTTACGTATTTTAAAACGTACGATAGAATTTATTTTTCATTTTTGACACTTCTAAATCTCCACAAGGGGGTGCCATAATTTTAATTTATGCCACACTAATTCTTTCTTCCCACCTTTGGAGGGATGTGGACAGATCATGAATTGGTTAATAACAGTCTTGAAACCTTTTGGAAAGGTTAGAAACGCTTCACTGAATATTAGAATGAATTCGGGGAATCGATACT
>CAIVMQ010000132.1 GCA_903907075.1 uncultured Bacteroidia bacterium | reverse complement strand
TGTTTACCGACTTGGTACCTTCGAAGGCATCCCAGTCAAAATCTTCATCAGCCGCGGCTGTGGTCTCTTTAAGTACTTTTGCAACATAGGCTGCAGGTGCCTCAACGGCAATCTCAGCAACTTCTGCTTCAGGGGCAGCAACAACTTCTGCTACAACCTCTAATTCAGCTTCAGCAGCAGGAACTTCTGCTGCAACTTCAGCTTCTGCTACAACCTCAGCAACAACTTCTGCTTCAGGCTCAGCGGCAGGAACTTCAGCTGCAATTTCAGCTTCAACTGGAGTTACGGGTGCTTCTGCAGCCAATTCCGCCTCCTCGTTAATTTCAGAATTTTCGTTAATTTCACTCATTCAATTTGATCTTAAAATTAATAAATTAGACATTATTTTATTTTCGAGTCGCAAAATTAAGATTTATCCCTTAAAAATCAAACGATTATTTGTTTTTTTTAGGGTTATTTCTCCTTTAAACTCTTTTGGCGTAAATTTCATTAAATCAAAAATCGCCCGTATATTTGAATCCTAATTTTTAGCAAAGAAGAATCAACGATAATTAATCAAATTACTTTACATTATGAATACTGCCGAAACCCCTAAGGATGTATCCCTAAAAGCTCACGAATGGCTCACCGGCAACTATGATAATGCCACAAAGAATGAGGTACAAAAACTCCTGGACAGCAGTGACAAGACTCCATTAATCGACGCATTTTATCGTGATCTGGAGTTCGGTACAGGGGGATTACGAGGAATTATGGGAGTAGGAACTAACCGTATGAATATTTATACGGTGGGAGCTGCAACTCAAGGACTTTGCAATTACCTCAAGATCGCATTTGCAGCACTTCCACAAATTGGGGTTGCCATTGGTCATGACTGTAGAAATAATAGCCGTCTTTTTGCAGAAACAGCAGCCGGCATATTCGCTGCGAACGGAATTAAGGTCTATATTTTTGAGGATTTACGCCCTACACCAGAAATCTCGTTTGCAATCCGGGAACTGGGATTACAAAGTGGGATAATCCTTACCGCCTCTCACAATCCTAAAGAATACAATGGGTACAAAGCCTATTGGGATGATGGATCGCAGATCGTTGAACCACACGACGTAAATATTATTGAGGAGGTACTTAAAGTTAACGTTGACGCAATTAAATTTAACGGACCAAAAGAAAATATCATCTCCTTAGGAGCCGATATGGACCAGAAGTTCCTTCAAAAAGTTGTTACAGTCTCCCTCTCACCCGAGATCATTAAACGCCAACATGATCTTAAAATTGTGTACACTCCAATTCATGGATCTGGGGTAAAACTAATCCCGATGGCGCTGGAAAAAATGGGCTTTACCAATGTCATCCATGTACCTGAACAGGATATCGTAAGTGGTGATTTTCCTACCGTGATATCACCAAATCCAGAAGAGCCTGCAGCCATGAAGCTGGCAATAGAAAAAGCGATTGAAACAGATGCCGATCTGGTTATGGCCTCAGATCCGGATGCCGACAGATTGGGAATTGCGATAAAAAATGAGAATGGTGATTTTATTCTGGTTAACGGCAACCAAACTGTACTTATTTTCCTCTACTACATTATCTCCAAACGTAAGGAGCTTGGGCTACTTAAAGGGAATGAATATATAGTTAAAACAATTGTCACCTCTGAACTGGCAGCCGAAATCGCAAGAAAAAATGGGGTGGAATATTACGATTGTTATACGGGGTTTAAATATATTGCGGAGATTATCCGTGAAAACGAAGGCATCAAAGAGTACATAGGAGGAGGAGAAGAAAGTTTTGGGTTTATGCCATCTGCCTTTGTGCGTGATAAAGATGCAGTAAGCTCCTGTGCATTAATGGCGGAGATTGCAGCATGGGCAAAAGATAATGGACGATCGTTATTTGAAATGCTGCAGGATATTTATATCACCTATGGCTTCTCTAAGGAGAAAATGAAATACGTGGTTCGAACAGGTAAAACCGGCGCTGAAGAGATCAGTCAGATGATGGTTAATTTCCGCAATAATCCACCTAAACATTTAGCCGGCTCTGCTCTTTCTATCGTAAAAGATTATGAGACACTGATTGAAAAAAACCTGCTAACAGGAACAGAAAGTCCAATTAATCAAAAGATTACAGCCAATGTCTTACAGTTTTTTACCCAAGATGGCTCTAAGGTATCTGTGCGCCCTTCTGGGACTGAACCTAAGATTAAATTCTATATCGAAGTTAAGGATACCCTTGCATTCTATGCCGATTATGATGCGATTGAGGCAAAAACAAATTTAAAAATCGATCAGGTAATGGCAGATCTTGGATTATAAAAATTAATTTTGGCGACTAATTCAGATCAAAAGGCATTAAAAAGGCAAAATAATATTCAGTTATAATGAACTCACAGCTTTAAATCACGACCAAATAATAAACTTGCATTAACTTAAAATGAAGAAAATTCTATTTAGCTTATGTATCCTTGGTGCAGTAACAGCATTTGCTCAAAACGAACACCCAGAAAACGCAAAAATGAAACCCGAGATGACCGAATTCTGGGATCCTGAAGTAGTAGTTGTTACTCCTGCCGAAAGCAATAGCAATGCACCATCGGATGCGATAATACTTTTTGACGGTACTTCTGAATCATTTACACAAAACTGGACAAACAAGAAAGAGGAAGTTCCAGAATGGGTTGTAGCTGAGAATTGTGTAACTGTAGCAAAAGGGAAAGGGGAGATTAAATCCAAGATGGCATTTGAAGATTTCCAATTGCATATCGAGTGGCGCACACCAGCAGAGGTAGATCCAGAGAGTAAAAGTCAAGGCCGCGGCAATTCAGGGATTTTTTTACAGGAGCGCTACGAATTACAAGTTCTTGATAATTATAATAACCGTACCTACCGCAATGGCCAGGCAGGTTCATTTTACAAACAACACCCCACCTCTGGTTAATGTATGCAAAAAACCGGGAGAATGGCAGACATACGATGTGATATACACCGCGCCAAGATTTAAGGCCGACAGTACAGTATTTACTCCTGCACGCGCTACAGTACTTCAAAATGGCGTTCTTGTGCAGAATAATGTTCAACTAATTGGCCCAACAGAATATATTGGAATCCCAAAATATAAAGTTCATGGCCCGGCACCATTTATGCTTCAGGATCATGGCAATCTTGTAAGTTATCGAAATATCTGGGTCAGAAAACTGTAAAAGACATTATTTCCAAATAAGTTCACTTCAAAGTGGATTAAATGGCCGGAGATTCTGACTATTTAATCCACTTTGTCTTTCTTAAAAAATAAGTTATGTAGGCTTTAAAATCCCCAAATAGCTTAACTAGCATATATCCTAGAGAGTCTGCTGCATAAATCCATAAGCCCTTCCGGGGTATCACCACCAGACATCTCAACGGTAGTCCACCCATCGTAATTTATATCATCAAATGCTTTCATCACTTCCGTCCAGTTCACATCTCCTTCTAAAAGTTTAACATTAAAGCCTGCCCATTTGCCTTGTTTCTCAGCAATTTCACGACTAAAATCCTTAATATGAACCTTTGCAATCCGATGACCCAGTATTTTTATCCATTGCTCAGGCCATCCTGAATTAACGATATTCCCGCAATCAAAATATGCCGCAACCATCTTGCTATTAAACTGATCAATATATTGGGCTGTTTCCCTTGGGCTAAGAAGAAAGCCGTTCCACACATTTTCGATGGCGATTTTAACCTGTAATTTTTCAGCCAATGGCACTACTTTCTTTATTTCAGCAACTGAGCGGTTCCAGCAATCATCATAACTTATCGCTTCGTTAACACGACCCGGAACGAACAGAACAGTATCAGCACCGTAGGCTTTTGCATCCTCAAGACTTACTCTAAGCGCCTTAACACCAGCCTCCCTGACTTTAGGATCAGGATCTGACAAAACCAATTTCCAATGCATTGAATTACATACACTAGGAATAACTAAACCGGTTTTATCACGGGCTCGCAAAACCTCATCCCGGTTTAAATGACTCATCACTTCAATACCATCAAAACCGGCCACCTTTGCCGATTCAAATATCTCTTCAATAGTCGTCCCTACTTTATTGCAATCCCACATAATAGCCTTTTTAAGTGAGCGTGATGCAGAACGCCTATTGTCAGAAAAAGCAGGAACTGAAACTGTTGAAAGTGCCGCAGAAACAAGCAATGTATTTTTTGTAAATTCTCTTCTGTTCATACTTGAATAATCAGTTATAAGGGATGGAATCTGTTAAATTAATTATACGTCTCTACAAATCACATTTGCCGTTTCCGAAATATCTAGAACTCGACCAACAACACAGGATCTACGGCCAATTGTTTTTCCATAAAATTCTTGCCTGAATTGACAGCCATTCCTGAGGCACAAAGGGCCTTCTAGCCTCATTAGCTAAAGATTTACGTCGGCCTAAATCACTTTTATTCTCCATAAAAGTATTAATTTAAGATTAATCTCTATCAATACTAACTATTTCGTT
>CAIVMQ010000131.1 GCA_903907075.1 uncultured Bacteroidia bacterium | reverse complement strand
TGCAGCTCCTTGTTTATGACGTATAGTTTTAATGTGTAATACTTAACCCTAGAGCGTCCCGATGCAATCGGGAAGGTCATCGGTTCGATTCCGATATTCTCCACTGATTACAAGAGAGTTACAAAGAAATTTGTAGCTCTTTTTTTATTACGTATAGTTTTGATGTGTAATACTTAACCCTGGAGCGTCCCGATGCAATCGGGAAGGTCATCGGTTCGATTCCGATATTCTCCACTGATTACAAGAGAGTTACAAAGAAATTTGCAGCTCTTTTTTTATACTGTATAGTTTTGATGTGTAATACTTAACCCTGTTTTAGAAGATAAATCAGTCAATTTTTCCGCTAAGAATACCTGTCTCAGAATTGATTGTTACAGGCAAAATTCCGGGTTGTTCACGCCACGGAATTCCGTCATTTCCAAAAAAGGTGGACCACCACTGCTTATTCTGATCTTGAAACAACATGTTATGACCGCAGTATGGCAGCGCCTCATAGCGAGCAGAGTAGGGACCAAAAATATTTTTAGAGGTGGAGACATAGCAGCTATACCGTTTCCCTTCACCGGAATCTGATCCGCACAAATAATATAGGCCATTAACCTTAAACATAAATGCCCCTTCGTAACCGATATGAGTTAAAGAATCCTTTCCGAAAATAATCGGGCACAGTCCAGTATGATGACCAGGGTCCGGATCAGAAACGGCAGGTTTTAGCCAGTGGTATGATTCCGCGAGACCGCTCAAATCCGGTTTCATCTTTGCTATTTTACCGCTATGCCAAAGATAATACACCGAGCCATCATCATCCTGAAAGAGCGAAGCGTCAATCTCATCACCTATCCGCTCATTGGGTTGCACATCCACATACGGTCCTTCGGGTTTACCGGAGGTGCTTTTTAACAAACCGCAACCGCTATGCTTCGGATCGTAGTACCCGGGATCTTTTGAGCTCCAGCCTGGCATGCTATAGGTTAACCAGAATGTGCCTTTTAAGAAATGAATCTCAGGAGCCCATAAAGGTCTTCCTTGTTCGATATATGGTTTGTGCCATGGACTGCTCCCTGGCTTCCATACGATACCGAGCGACTGCCAGGAGATAAGATCCTTTGACTTCCAGATCTGGATCCCTTCCGGCGGATTGGTAGTTCCGGTAAGATACCAGCTATTATCCGGTCCACGGCAAATGGAGGGATCGCGCAAATAACTATCCATCAATTTGCGCAAGCCAACCAGCACCTCGCCACTATTGGTTGTCGCCGTTGAAAATGATGCAGGTTGCCGTTCCAATATTTTCTTGATACGGCTCATATCAAACTTTTTCGTTCTATTATAGTTGTATATGCCGTTTTGCTCCTGCTCCACATCAGTCAATTGGGTGTAGCAATAACCAGAGATATAATCGGTACTTAAAATAACGTCAGTCAATTTTTCGAGCCGGTCGTAATACTCGTCCAATGTTTTAGGTCCATCACCGTACCCCCACGTGTTTTCGGCAAATGCTTTTCCTGACACCCATTTAATTCCGCCATACTCATCCAGAAAATACGGTTGTCCTTCGTAAGGGGCTTGTTTTGGATTATTATTGAAGACAGGAGAATCTTTTGTTGGAGCGAGCTGTTTCTTCAACTCCTCGGGATTTTGTTCATAGTTATGTGCGGTATACATGTCAGGCATCACATGAAAGTAACCGCTCGCATCATTGACCGGCCTTGTAGGATCGATCATTTTTGTTGTAGTAAAAGCATCAGAAATCAACCGGTTGTGTTGAATTCCTCCGCCCGTCTCATTGAATGGAGACCATCCGATGATAGAGGGATAACTTCTGTCTCTCAGAACAATTTCATTCCATTCGCTCAGGAAATTCCGTGCAGATTCGATGTCATTATTGGAAATACCCCAACTCGAAGATTCACCCCAGGTGAGGTAACCCAATTTATCAGCCCAATAGTGAAACCGTTCTTCAAATACTTTTTGATGCAGACGTGCTCCATTGAATCCGGCATCCATAGAAAATTGGATATCTTGTTTCAAGGCTGCATCTGTTGGAGCGGTCCAAATTCCATCCGGATAAAAACCCTGATCCAAGACAAACCTCAGGAAAATGGGGTGGTTGTTCAAATAAAGTTTGTTCCCTTCAATATGTATTTTGCGCATACCCGCATATCCTTTTACTTCGTCTGTGACTTTATTTTGCTTGTCAACGACCTGATAAATAATATCGTATAAGAATGGAGACTCAGGCGACCAGGTTTTTGGAGTTTTAAGATTCACGCTACATGGGATGTTATCTGCTGCAGCCATTTCCTGCTCCGCGACCACATTAGTTCCATCGAGAACCTTAATTCGCAACTTCATTCCCCTTTCCACTCCATAAAACCGTGGTTGAAAGACAAACCGAGAGTTGTCGAGATCGGGAAGAATAAAACAATCCTTAATCCCGTTTATGGCAGCTGCCTCAAGCCAAACTGTTTGCCATATCCCTGTAGTTCTAGTATAGCTGCACCCTTCAGATTTCAGAGCAGGACATTGTTTACCACCTGGTTGTTGACCCGAGCGAAGATTATCCTTTACAGATAATACCATATTTTGCTGCTTTCCTAAAGTTACATATTTGGTGATGTCGTAACTAAATGATGACGTTCCACCCCAGTGACTCCCGACCAGCTTTCCATCAATATACAAATCACTCTGGAAATCAACGGCTCCAAAATGAATAATAACCCTTTTGCCGTTCCATACGTCTGGGACTTCAAATTTTCGTTGATACCACATTGCCTCAATAAAGTCGGTATATCCAACACCTGACAATTTGCTCTCCGGACAAAAGGGGACAATAATTTTGTCTTTAAAACCCTGCGAATCGGGATAATTCTTTTCAAGTCCAGATTTACTGAAATCGAAGGTGTAGCTCCATTGGCCATTCAGATTTAACCACTCTGCCCGTTCAAACTGAGGCCGGGGATATTCAGATCTGGGCACTGCTTGTGCAGAACTCCAATTTGCAGCAGATCCTGCAGTCATCAGAATGAGCAACAGTCTGATTGTTAAAGCAAAAGTTGATTTCATAAATTAATTCGGATTGATTATTGGTGATATAGGTAGTTCGTGTATTAAAATGTTTTATCTATCTGATCTGTTTTATTGGCTATTTCAAGAGCAATTTTACTGGTATGGCTAGTGATTAATTCGATTAGTTTGGCAGAATCAGTGGAATATTTTTTGAGTAATCTCTTTTCAAACTTATCCTGTTTTCTAAAAGACTTTCTTTCATATGGCTTCCAACTATTTTGGACAGGAACAATGAACTTACCATAATCTTGATCGATCTTCTTAAAAAGGGAAACGAACTTTCTGAAGGCTTCACCATTATTCCTGTTATTACCTGAAACCGGCGGATTATAAAGCGTTTGTAATGCAGATTCACCATCCCGATAGGAATAGACAGCCGGAATTGCGCTTACACTCGGATACCATGGACAATAGGTCTGAACATCGGGCCGGTAAGGGGCAATCCAAACAATGGGGCCGATTTCGACTGGCAACCAATTTCGCAGATGGGCGACTAAACTATACTGGGTTCCATCAGCACATATAGTAGCTACATTCATTTGATGAGGGTTACCAAGGGTATAATGAAATGACTTATCAAGTGTTGACCCCTCATAATGATCTCTTAAAACCACCATAACATCCTGAATCGTCAATTTCTTCGCTGGAGTAACGGCAAAAGGAAAATCACCTACAGCATCAAGTTTACTGCCCGAAACAAGCTGGGCACCTCGCCACATACGACCCGTATTTCCCGGATGATTGAGCGACCCTGGATTGGAGTAACTTTTTGAAAAATTAAAATTTCCGTCACGGCTAGGATTATACCATCCCTGACTGATGGCGTAATCAATAATATCAGGTGATCCAATAAAATTAGCCGTATCTTTTAAATCAATATCCTGAATGGTATAGCAATTTGCAACTATTGCAACCTGGTTATCGGGAACTTTGTGGGCGACCAAGTGTTTTCCGTTTAGTACAGAAAGAATCCATCCCTCATTCGGATCGGCAATAACATAAGTCCTTCCGGAGGAGGCATAACCAAATTCAGTAATAAGTTTTCCCGCTATTTCAACCCCTTCTCTGGCTGTGTGGGCTCTTTCTGCAACTATCCTTCTAAGCCAAAAGGCAATACCACCATCTGTATATTCAGGATTCTCTTCACGTGAGGGGCAACCGTCAGAACCTATCGCGACACCTAGTTCATTGATATAGCTATCACAAATGCCACAACCTGGCCTGTTAATCCACAAATAGGCAAAAGTATGTTCCGATTGGGGTAGTTCACCTCCGTGTTCAAGGATAATCTTCTCACCCGGTCGATGATCTGCTTTTGGAACCTTAAAGTAATTCACTGCGCCAAGTCCAGTATCCTCATTATGAGCAAACATTACAGAACCATCAGACATGGCCTTTCTCCCGACAACGACCGAAAAACAATCAAGCTTTTGATCAAAAACAGTCTGAGAATAGGTGATAATTGAGACTGTTAAACTGAAGATTATTAGAAGGAGGATATTTTTAGATAACTTATCAGTAAACATATTAATTTTTTAAAAAATAATATTATTGGTTATAAGCCTATTAATTCTTAATTGAAGCTTTCCAGCAAGACCATTCTGAAAATTCCATATCTTGCTGCATAATCACCAATTTCAAAAATAGTTTTTATTTCCGAAAAGTTTACATTCTATATTATTTATCAGTACACACCAAGTTACAGAATTATAATAAAAATACACCTGTGATTTTTAAGTTTCGAAATGCCCTTAATATTTGTTAAGGGAAAGAGATAATATCCCATACAAATCGGAACCAACTGAACCTATCAAAACTTTATTTTTCACGATTTTAAATAAATCGTATATTTGATTGATAATTACACATAAAAAAATTCGAGTGAGATGCCTTAACATTACTCATCCCTCAGAATATTTTAGATAATCTTTTCAAAAAATAAATTATGACATTTAAAGGTACACTTTTCGTATTGGCTGGTCTTTTGCAGGTAGTTTGTGTTAATGCGCAGCAAACATTGCCTGATCCGGGCATTAAGGTTAGAGATGGATTTACTTTAACTATTGCCGAAAACACCATCAAAAGTCCCCGTTTTATGACCTTTGATGATCAATCGACCCTTTATGTTTCGCTTCCCGGGAGTGGGGAGATTAAATCACTCAAAGATCTTAACAATGATGGGTATTACGAATCCGTGAAAACATTTGTGAGTGGTTATCGTTCAGTTCATGGGATGTATTTTTACGAGGGATGGCTATGGTTTACCCAGTCGGGGGCTATTTATCGGGCAAAAGATAGCAATCACGATGGTGTTGCAGATACCACAGAGACCATTATTCCAAATGGTGTTCTTGCTGAAGGGGGTGGTCATTGGTGTCGTCCGGTTTTGATACAGAACAATAGGCTTTACACCTCCATCGGAAGTGCTGGAAATATTTCTCTTGACCAAGGGACCGATCGTCAAAAAATCTGGTCGTATGACCTAAAAGGGGGAGACAAAAAACTGTTTGCTTCGGGAATCCGAAATACTGAAAAACTGTTGATTAGACCAGGAACTCAAGAGATCTGGGGAATGGATCATGGCAGCGACAATTTCGGAGAGAAGTTTGAAAAAAATTCACCTAAAAACGGACAACCGATAACGGACGTTTATCCTCCCGAAGAGATGAACCATTATGTACAGGATGGATTTTACGGCCATCCATTTATTGTTGGCAATCGAATTCCGCGCTACGAGTACATGAACAGGCCCGACATTATGGATCTGGCTGCTAAAACTATTATTCCGGAATGGTCTGCACAAGCACATTGGGCCGCTAATGCAATGGTTTTTTATACTGCGAATCAGTTTCCTTCAGAATATAAGAATGATGCATTTGTTGCTTTTCATGGATCCTGGAACCGAAGTTCAAAAGCTGGATACTGCGTAAGCCGGGTGTTATTTGACAATGGACATCCCTACGGAGAGCTTAAATATGTCAACTTCCTTACTCCGGAAGGAGAGGCACTCGGAAGACCTGTCGATGTAGTGGTCGCCCCTGATGGAACGCTATTGATTTCTGACGATGGAAACGATACCATTTACAGACTTACGTGGAAGGGCAATAAATAATTCTATTCCTGGCGTTTATTTTAAATCTTAGAAAACGTTTAATACCTATAATTAAACGTTTTCTAAGATAGCTTTATGCTACGTTGAATTAATCAGAATAACACTTCGAAACCGATCCAACACACTACTTAAAAAGGTTCTAAATTACTTCCCGCTAATTTGGTTTGGAAATATGGTTATAGCCTATTCAAAATCGTCAACTAACAAAATAAATATCTAAATTACAGCCTATTAAAACAAAAACCCAGGAATGGTCTCAGGCAATTAAATCCCTCCGAAACTGCTCTATTTCTAAGTCAGAATAATTCTAAATTCCACTATCCGTGCCAGCATACTGTTAACTATTTTGTAAGTTTACTGAAACTTTAAAAAATCAAATTTAACGATCTCAGCTAATTTAAATTTTTAAAGAAATCCACCCAAAACTCACCATTTTTTTAGATAGGAGGCGCTACAATGGAGAATGTTGATACCATTTCAACAGATGTGCTAATTATCGGTGGCGGACCATCAGGTCTGGCGACCGCAATTCATTTGGCAGATATTTTCAAACAAAAAAATCAGACCCATCGAATATTGCTTATCGAAAAGGGAAGTTCAATCGGAAGTCATATTTTATCGGGTGCAGTAATTAAACCCGATATTTTTAAGGAGTTATTACCCGATGTGGAGTTTTCAGAAATACCGTTCAATGCTCGGGTAACCAAAGATAGCATGGTCATGCTGGGTGAAAAGTGGCATCTGAAACTACCCTTTCATCTCCCCTATATGAATAACAAAGGGTGTTATACTGCCTCGCTGGGTCAGTTATGCAAATATCTAGCAGCCAAGGCTCAAGAGAAAGGAGTAGAGATATATACCGGCTTTGCGGTGGATGAAATTTTATACCAAAATGGAAAAGTTATCGGTGCCAAGACAAAGGATACCGGTCTCGACCATCATGGAAACCAATTGGATAACTTTCAGGCAGGCACGCGAATTGAGGCTAAGATAACAGTATTTGCTGAGGGTCAACGAGGACCGTTAACCCAGCAGCTCCTAAAGAAATTCAACCTTACCAAAGGAAAAAATGATCAGGTGTATTCATTAGGATGTAAGGAGTTATGGTCTGTTCCGGAGGGAAATATCAAGCCGGGTGAAATTTACCATACGCTAGGTTATCCACTTCAAAATGATGAGTTTGGCGGTGGTTTTATCTATGGATTAAACGATAATCGGGTGGCTATCGGAATCGTTGTGGGACTCGATTATAAAGACCCCACCTTCGATGTGCACGATGCAATGCAAATTTGGAAAACATCGTCGTTTGTTTCCAAGATCCTCAAAGGGGGTAAACTGGTAGAATATGGAGCCAAGACACTACCGGAGGGTGGTTATTATGCCATTCCAAAATTGGTAGTCGATAATGCCCTGATCGTTGGTGATGGAGCGGGACTTGTTGCGATGCCAACCTTGAAAGGGATTCATCTCTCTGTAAAATCAGGGATGCTGGCTGCCCAGACCATCGCAGATGCACTGCAAACCAACGATACTTCAGAGCGCAGACTATCAAAATATGAAGCCTCGGTAAAGAGTGGATTTATCCGCAAGGAGATGTATAAAGTGCGTAATTTCAGACAAGGGTTTGAGAAGGGGCTCATTATTGGGGGATTGCATTTTGGAACCCAACTGATCACTGGTGGGGCCGGATTTTTCGGCAGACTTAAATCACGCGCCGATTATTTGACCACCTCAAAATTATCCGAACTCAAAAAGAAGCCTTTCAAGGAACGTTTTAAAGGTAAACTCGAGTGGGATAAAGTGTTGACATTCGACAAAGCTACAGATGTTTATTATTCGGGCGTTTATCATGATGAGCAACAGGTTGTTCATGTGCGGGTTAACGACGCCGAAAAATTCAAGGCGGTAAACATCAACCAATACGGCACACCCGAGCAATATTATTGTTCATCTGAGGTCTATGAGATCCATACCAATAAAGCGGGAGAACAAGAGCTTCGGATCCATGCAGAAAATTGTATGCACTGCCGGACATGCGACATAAAATCGCCGGGATTAGGGATTACCTGGTCAGTCCCCAATGGTGGCAATGGTCCCGATTTTCAAAATATGTAGCATCTTAAAATTCTCCAACAATGGCTTTAACAATAATAAGTTTAGTAAAACAAGTTCCGGTACCCAGCGAAATGCGGATGGGCGAAGATGGTCTTATGGACCGGACAAAGGCAAAATCAATTATTAATATCGATTGTCAATTCGGCCTCGAAGCGGGATTGCAACTTAAGAAGCAACATCCCGATGCGCGGCTTATCGTTTGTTCGATGGGCCCCGGATCATTTGAGACCTCGCTAAAGGCTGCCGTGGCGATGGGTTACGATGAAGCGTACCTATTGTCAGACCGCAAACTTGGTGGGAGCGATACCTATGCCACAGGGCTGGCCATTTCGACGATGCTCAAGCACCTGGGATTTACCAAAGATTCCAAAGATCCGTATATCATCCTGGCGGGTCGACAAACCAGCGATGGCGATACGGCACATGTCCCCTCTCAGGTAGCTGAGAATATGGGAATTCCGCAGGCTACATTCGTGGAGAGTGTAAAATCGGAAGGGACAAGCAGCGTTATCGCGAAACGAATTATTGAAGGGGGATATCAGATGATGAGATTACCCATGCCATGTGTAATCTCGTTAACGCCAACAGGTATTCCGCCGCGAAAACCGTCATTAAGTGGAGCGATCAAGGCACGCAACCTTCAAATTACAACGTTCAGTGTTGAGGATATTGGTCTGGGAACAGAGAAAATAGGGATCAACGGATCCCCCACGATCGTCGCTAAAGTCATTAATATGGTGAGCGAGCGTCCGCCGATTACCCTTTCAGTAGGTCATAATGAGGTGGCACTGGTCGATAGCTTAATTGCCAACTTAAAAATGGGTGGCAATGTCCTTGAGAAGAAAGAGGCCGTGGAGAAGAAAGAGATTGACCGGCCCGATTTTCCCACGAAAGATTTTAGAAATGGAGCGAGTGGAATCATCACCTGGGCTGAGATCACCAATGGGAATATCTCCAGGCCATCGCTCGAATTATTAACACCCGCTAGGCACCTGGCAACGCAGCTTGGAAACGACACCAAAGTAATGACCCTGATGATCGGAAAAAATGTTCAATCATTGGCTCAGACGCTTATCGAACATGGCTCTGATGAGGTTATTGTTGTTGAGAGTGATCGTCTGGAGGAGTATCTGGTTCTTCCCTTTGCGACGATCTTTACACAAGTTATCAGAGAACGCAATCCCGAGATTGCCCTTTTTGCCGCCACCACCTCGGGGCGTGAACTGGCACCCCGCATAGGAATGCGCACAAGTAGCGGTGTTACAGCAGACTGCACCGGGCTCGAGATTGGAGAGTATATCAACAGAAAAGAGAAGGTGATCTATGCCCCGATACTCGAATCCCGACGCCCCACCTATGGAGAGAGTAAGCTTGCCACCATCCTTGGATTTGTGTGTCCTCAGGTTTCAACAGCTCGCGCGGGCACCTTCGAAGTTCCTGAACGCATTGTAGGAAGGGCGGGGATAATTACAAATTTCACACCGGCATTGGATGAAAAAGATTTTATCGTCGAGATCTTAAAAACCGTTAGAGGAGAGGGTGGATTGCAGAATCTTTTCGATGCTGATATTATTGTCTCGGGAGGAAGAGGGACGACCACTGACAGCCTGGGCCTTATAAAAGCACTTGCTGAAGCATTAAAAGCGCAGGGTATTAACGCCGAATGGGCCTGCAGCCGTCCTGTTGTAGATGAAGGAGTTACCGAATATGCGCGCCAGGTAGGTCAGACAGGTAAGACCGTTCGCCCAAAGTTGTATATCGCCGTTGGAATTTCAGGTGCTATTCAGCATATTGCAGGGATGAAAGAATCGGGTAAAGTAATTGCAATTAATCAGAACCCCAAAGCGAGTATCTTTAACAATGCTGACTTTGGCATCATAGGCAATTATCAGGATATCATCCCCGAACTTATTGAACGGGTAAAAGGGGGATTTACCTTTGGCATAGAGCCTAAAAAGTGAACACCAGAAATTTCACGGTGCACAGATAATCAGACAAGCAATATCCTTTATTGAAAAGTGAGGGGTATTTTTTTCAGGATATTTTTTGTTAATTCGTATCCGTAAATGAACTGATTATCCTGAACGCCAAAAAAACACAGATGAAACCTTCGCCATACCGGTGGATTATCCTCACCGTATTTATGCTTTTAACCTTCGTGGTTTCTATTCAATGGTTAACCCATGCCGCGGTAGTGCGTCCTGCAGAGATTTTTTATAAAGGGCAGTTTAACCCATCCTCGTATTTAAATATTGACTTCCTCGCCCTCTGCTATATGCTGATCTACCTGGCAGTAAGTTTTCCCGCCTCGTATATTATTGACAACTACGGAATAAAAGTTGGATTAACGATAGGAGCCGTCATGGTTGGGATTTTTAGCATCACCAAAGCATTTTTTGCTGCCAGTTTCACGGGGGTTGTAATCTCACAGATAGGTCTCGCAGTGGCTCAGCCTTTTATATTAAATGCTGTTACTGCGGTCTCAGTACGTTGGTTCCCATTTTCGGAGCGTGGGTTAGCCGCCGGATTTAGTGTGTTGGCGCAATATATTGGAATCATTGTGGCTATGCTGGTAACACCGCTGCTGGTAGGTTCCAATCCCGAACTCGCGACATATGGCACCGGCTTCGAGAGGATGTTGTGGATTTACGGAATACTTTCACTCATTGCCTCGCTGGCCCTAATAATTCTGATCAGAGAATATCCTCAAGGAGAGGTTAGGCCTGAGCGTGAATTTCCATTAGAGTATCGAAAAGATATGGTTCAGATTCTACGAAACAGAGATATGCAGATCACGCTTGTGATGTTTTTTATCGGACTAGGAATCTTTAATGCTATCAGCTCGATGACTGACAGTATCTCTCAAAATGCGGGGGTAAAAGATTCAGATGGATTAATCGGGGGGATTATGCTTATTGGCGGAATTATCGGAGCGCTAATCTTACCGCTGCTTTCAGATAAATACCGTAAGCGCAAACTCTTTTTAGTGATCTGTCTGGCTGGTATGGTTCCCGGGATTTTTGGATTGGCATTTGCAGGAAATATGGCCCTAACGCCCCAGAATACCTATTCGGTTTTGCTTCTCTCCTCTTTTATCTTTGGCTTCTTCATTATGAGCGCGGGTCCCATTGCCTTTCAATATGCGGCAGAGGTGAGTCATCCGGCTCCTGAATCGGCATCGCAAGGTCTGCTGCTATGGATCGGGCAGTTATCGGGGATGGTTTTTGTCGTCGGCATGAGCATCGACAACAATTCTCACTTAGTCTCGTTTATGACCGCCTTTGCAATACTCTCTGTATTGGCCTTTGTCAGCGTATTCTTTCTCAAGGAGAGTCCGATGATGGAACAGGCTATCGTCATGGTTCGCGATTAACGGATTTTACTAGCCATCTAAATATATAGCCCAAGAATAAAAAAATGTAGCATTTAGTATTAAACCCTTTAATTGATGAAAATTCTTTTCGCCGCCAAGGCACCAAAAATGCACGAAAGATATTTGTTGGTTGTATTTTGGTGTCCGTCGGCTGGCGGATTAGAGTTTTAGTGACTTCGTGGCATTTTTTTATTTTGGATCATTAAGAAACCCATCTAATATGAAAATAGGACATTATATCCTTCTTAATACTTAGTTGTACTATTTCACCATGACCTCTGGCAAGCGGATGGTTTTAATTACCGCTCTTATTTTAAGCTGATTTTCATCGGAAAATTCACAGTCAAATTTGATGGCATGCTTTCCGGGATTCAGTTCCGGAAGAGGTTTGGCAGATAAAATCTCTTTCTCAAATCCCCCTTTATCATTATACAGTTTTATAACCTTACCATCAGTGGCAATAGAAGAACCTGCTTTATATTCCCCCGGCAATTCGAGTTTAAAGTAACCGTCAAGCTCGATCCATGGATTAGTAACAACACCCTCTTTACCCATGATTGTCAACGAGAAGGCAAAGGGTTGTTTTTCATCTTTATTATCAAATTCCCATTCAGAAAAGGTTGGTTGACCGGGCTGAAGCAGCTGTTTCACATGTTCAAATTTGTATTTTTTATAGGGGAAGAGCTTCCATTGTGGTCCATTTTTCTCCAGATGGAAGTCGTTTTCAGGATTTTTCAAGCGAGCAATCTGATCAGCAGAGAAAATCCCTGTCTTATAGGCCTCCTGCCAGAGACGGATTAGTTCGAGCAATTGTGCAGTATTGGGATTTTTCTGAAGACTGGTATATCTGGCAACCATAGCAAATCCGGCATTATAACCGGCAGCCCTGGCCATCATCCATTCGATATCCTCAACGGTTGTGGTGGCAGAGAGGAGGAACCATCCGAGCATATTGGGCATATAATTTCGTTCAAGAAAAGGCTGATTCTCGAGTCTGTAATCACCTTGTGATTCTCGGAATCCTCCATACCACGGCTCACCCCAGTTCCAGTAATGACAGATGTGCCAATAGAAATGGCTGGAACGGCTGGTTCCATTCATGAGGGTATGGTCTGTTTCGCGAAACACCTTTTCAGCAAATGCCTGCATTGCATAATCTCCCTCACCCGATGACATGCATCCTTCGTGCCCATCAAAATCCATGTGGGATACACCTGTTTCAGAAAAGAAACGGCCAAGATTACCGGCAATCTCCTGTTGCAGCTCAAAGTTCGGGAAAAGAGTTTGATACGGATAATCAAGCATCATTCCCGCTTTCTCACCCTTTTTATGATCTGAGGCGATCGTACCAAAAGCTCCCCGCTGACAATCGAGCAGTTTATAGGGTGGTTGTTCTGACACCTCACGAAAGCGGATAATCTCCTGTCCGATCAGAACCGCATGCAATGTGCTAGGCTTAGTGTTCTTGAAATACTGATCCGATTCAACGGCAATTTCAGTAGAAGCTGCATTTATAGCACCGCTAAGAATTGAAGAGCCGGTAAGGGCAAGACGTTTATCGGGAACGGGTGTTACATAAGGATCGTTGGTATTTATAAACGTGCTAAGAGTATGAGTTCCGATTCGAAGTCCCATTTTGGAAGCTTTGTCGACACACGCTTTCATCCCGGCATTCCCATTTGGGAAACTCTTTGGATCGAGAATAAAATGGCCCCACGATTGGAAAGGCCCCTCATGATATAAAGATACCAATCCTGCCTGGCGTGTGTAAGCAAGCATCTCGTCGATATTTGTTTCCGTGAAATCTGAAATCATATACGCGCGTCCTGTTTCGGGTGATTGTTTTATCCACGTGCCGTTAATCAATGGGTGAGGAAGCCCCTCTGCCACTTCAATCTCTCCGATACGGTTAAGAACTTGTTTTTCAGTACACCCGAACAGGGCAATTTTAGATCCCAAGACAGTCTCTCCAGGAATTGCATCGACAGGCATATTGGGATAATTCGTCCCCCAGACGGTGGTCATACGCAGTTTTGAACGATCTTGACTAAACGCCTGCAAGCTGCTTCCATATTCTTGTTTAATAGCCACACATCCACGTGACTCATCGGCACCTTCCGCATTTTTGAGAATTCCTCCAATTGTTTTTGTATTTAATGCCTGAAGTCCGATTGCATAATCACCATTCCGAACAACACCTATAACCTCACCAATGGTCTTATCAATTACCGTTGGAAAGGGGCCCCAGCAAATAGCATTTATAGCATCCGCAGGGGTAATTTTCACTAATTCAAATGCAAGATGGGTCGGAGTCTGGGTAATTTTCAGCTCTGCCGAAATATGAGAAGCTGGGAAAAAAAGGGAAATCGCATCCATTGCAGCCCGATAAACAGCTTTTGAAGGTTCTTCCCATTGATCGCCTACCCTAACTTTAAGTATTGGAGCATTCTGTCCCGGAGCAAGATAATTCTTACCCGATTCAGAATCTGAAATTGAGGTAACATGCCCAGTTGCTGAGATTGTCAGATTAAAACTACCACTCTTAAGGTTTATGGGTTGTGCAGAGACAAGAGAAAAAAATAAAAATGGAGTTAACAGAAGCAAAATGATTTTTTTCATAATTAGTTTTTCGTTGTACTGTCAGTTTTAGGACACTGTTAGGAGAATTACCCTTGACTGTTATCTTTGAATTTTAAACTTTTCCAATTGCATTAACATCAGTGCCATTTACACAGACCTTTAAATGAATCACAAAGTTGGAAAATTTGAACTCAGTAACTTTTAAATAATATCCTGCTAAAGAACAAAATTATCCTGACAATATTCTAACTAAAACGTCAACTTTAAAGATAGTATGTTATTTTAAGACCAATGAGCTGTCAAAATATTGCGATTACTAAATCATTTTAATCTACTTATTTAAAGCCAAAGGGATAATTAGTTTAAAGCTGATATTACGCCCCATATTGAAAACCCCTGTTCTTCCGGATAAATTATTAATCGGAAGATATTTCAGCCGGCTTAAATGGCTTTGATAAGCTATATCCGTGAGGTTATCTCCGTTTAAGTACACAGAGCAAATTGTTTTATTGCGAACGACAATGTCGGCTCCTACCCCCATGTTAAAAAGGGTATATCCGGGAGTTGCGGTTTCTGTCTTGAATGCAGCATAAAACTGATTTTGGGCTAAATAATTATCCACTCCGATTTTAACGTAGGCATTTGACAGGTGCTTGCCGATCCTCTTTTTAGTTGCTTTAAGCTCTGTGGTAAATTTTGGAGCTGGGGTAAATGGTAAATATTTTGTCGTATCTGACTGATTTTGCTGAACAGAATGGACAAAAGAGAACGAGTTTTCGAAGTGAAGCCAATCGAGCGGGTGTGGATGAATATCGATTGAAATCTCACCCCCGGAGAGATTCGCATCGCCGGAAACAAATTTAAAGGTGTTATAGCCGCGACTTATCGAATCACCATGAACGACACTCACCAGTTTACGTGAAAAAATAAAATTATGAATCGAATTACTAAACAGGTCAACCTCTGCGGTAATATGTTCTGAATTCAATCCGAGTGCATAATCAAACTGAAGACTGCTCTCCGCTTTTAATTTAGAATCCCCAATTTCGTATCTGATCGTACCATCGTGCACGCCATTTGAACCTGACTCACCGATATTGGGAGCCCGAAATCCACGCGATAGATTAACCTTCGTAAATATCGATTCCGAAAGCTGGTAGGTAGCTCCCAGGCTTCCCGACAGACCGGTAAACGTAGAGTTAAAAGCTGTGAACTGATGAATAGAATTTCCCCCGGCAGAAGTAGGAAACATACCGATCTTATCGAGGTATAAATCATTTGCATGTTCGGTGCGTGAGTCAAAGCGCAATCCACCACTTATATCCAGCTTGCCCAGGCTTTTTTTAGCGATAAAGAATAGGCCAATATCAAACAGATTGTATTCTGGCACCAGAAACTCACTCCCTTTATTCTGAGATCGCTGACTCATCCCATTAACACCAAAGGAGACATTGAGATTATTTTTTTCAGGCAGAATATACCGGGCATCATAATTAATCGTGTTAAGCAGGAAGTAAAGCCCATAAAGGCTCGGCTCCAGGATATCCCCATATTCCTTACGCTGATTCTGCTGCCATCCCAGCGTTGTTTTGAGGCTACCATCACCAACTATAAAGTTATTATTCAAGACCGCTTTAACGTGATTGATTTTTTGGTACGGTGTAAGTGGGGTGTACGATAGGTAATCGTTATTGGTAGCAATTGCCGACCCTTCAGAAATGTCATTAAGCTTCACCGGTTTTAAAAATCTCCCTGTTACGCTGTCACGTTCCCCTTCAACAATACCCGGAGTCATGCTATACAGACTAAAATGCAAATGTGAATAACCCCAATGCTTATTAATTCCGATTATTCCACCCAGGGCCCTCTCTCGGAAACCCGAATTAAAGACATACCCATCCTGTTTATTCTGGTAGGAATGGGCCACTTTATCGCTGGCCCGAATATCCCAGATTATCCCTTTGCGATTTCCGGCAAAGTTAATCGAGTAACCGGCCAACCCATTATTAGATTGGTATTCTGATAATACATTTGCCTGAGATACGCCCTCGGGCAGTGTGGGTGCAGTGAGCAGATTGATAACCCCTGCCATCGCATCAGAGCCATACGAGAGCGATGCGGGACCCTTTAATATCTCCACTCTGCGCACAGAAAACTCATCCACTTCAATGCCATGCTCGTCACCCCATTGTTGACCCTCCTGACGAATACCATCATTTACCGTCACAACACGGTTATAGCCTAAGCCCCGAATAACAGGTTTGGAGATTCCTGATCCAGATGTTATTTGAGAAATTCCGGGTTGTTTCGCCAACGCATCAATAATATTACCCGAAGAATTTTGTAAGATTTGAAAATACGGGATCGTGGTAATTGGTGTTGGAGAATGACTTTTTTCTTCAGCCTTTGAGACCCCCGTAACCACTATCTCATCCAATTCACGAGCCGATTCTTCCAGTACTACATCATAGATAGACGTTGTAGAAAGATCAAGATATTTAGTGATGGTCTTATAGCTAACAAAGGAGACCTGAATAAGCACGCGTGTTTGTGGCAAATTTGACAATTGGTAACTTCCATCATTATCAGTTAACGCTCCTGTCTTTAAATCTGGCAAATAAATTGTTACTCCGGGCATCGACTGGCCGGTGATCTTATCTGTAATTTTTCCTGACAAGCTCTTTTTTTCGGAAAGGGCATGTTGATGTTGATTTGCAAGTGAAGCTGTTGAAATAGAAAATAGTATTCCAAACAACAGTAAAAAGATTTTCGTCATTTTATTCGTTTATATATGTTACTTGATTTAAAACTCCTTAACAGAGAATGCGAGTTAAATCAAGCTACAGGGGGACCACGAAGTAAAAAGGAGAATTCTGAATGGATGGAATAAAATATGGAGCAGTAATTATTGCAGGATCTGGAACTAGGCACCTCCATTTGCAACCTGTTCTTTTCAAGTGATGATGAAAAGGCCGGAAGTTCAAATTTACAAATAGGGCATTGCTTCTGAATGTCAGAGCTATGGGATTCCGTGTTAATCTTATTCTTAAAATAGTCGTGATGGTGCTCCATCTTTATCACCGAAGGGATAAAGAAAAGTACCATTAAGAATAAGGAAATGCTATTTTTAAATTTAATTCCCATTTAAATCGACACCAGGCAGAGACTTGCTTTAATTAATAAAAGAGACTGATTTTCGCTCAACTGAGCAGAAAACGACACTCAAACGTTTCCTATGCCCACAGGCTTAATTGGCGCAGGTTAGCCCGAAGTCGACGCATACGCGGAAATGGAGGCGAATAGAGAATCCTGCGCACTTTAGGGAACTCGATCTTGCTGAATGAATATCCTTCAGCCTTTAAAGCTGCGATTGCACGAGGTAAGACCCAAACTAGATGATTTGCCGCTTTCAGTGAATCGTGAAACGTAATAATGCTGCCGGCCCTGGCATACTTAAGGACGTTTTTAAGCACCTCCTCTTTGGTGATATTCTGATTGTAGTCGCACGAGATCACATCCCACATCACAATTTTATACCTGTTAGCCAGATAGCGGTACTGCGCCCTCTTTAACCAGCCATGAGGTGGTCGGAAGAGATTTGACCCAATTAATTTATCGGCCTCGACAATATCTTTATAATAGGTTGAATTATCAGATTTTAGTCCTTGCAGATGGTGATAGGTATGATTTCCCACAGCATGACCATCTTCAAGAATTTGTTCAAAAAGCTCGGGATATTTAAACACGTTCTCGCCCACCGCAAAAAATGTAGCCTCAATCGTATGTTTGCGCAGCAGATCTAAAACCCAGGGTGTTACTTCTGGAATAGGACCGTCATCAAAGGTGAGATAGACCGTTTTAGAATCATCAGGCATTCGCCAAACAGCCAAAGGGAACCATTTGGTAATATAATGTGGGAGATGTACTTGTAGTTTTAATCTCATTCCTATGATTTCTAACGATCCAATCTACATTCAGATTAAAGATCAAAAATAGTTAATCTATTCAGAATTAACAATAAAATTATTTCTTTAACCCCTCGCCAGCCAAATCAGGTTGATAAACAACAAGAAGATCATTTAGCCTTTTGGCTACCTCCTCGCTTAAACTTTTCTGACCATAATGTTCTGCGAGGTTACTCAACTCACGCATAATATAAAACGACCGTTGCAGTTCATCCTGCACCGAAGCACGGAAACGAGGCTCCAGGGTAAAGTAATATTTCAACTCCTCTTCGCAGTTTCTGGCCATGATACGAACGACATCATTGCCTTTGTTTGTTGCTGCCGGAGAGGTATTGACTTCGGGTGAAAGCGCTGCCCCAGGTGTATTTTTCATCGTGCTGTGTGCTGCCTTATAATACGATTCGACCATTAAAAGATTGAAGTAATTATAGGTCACTTTTTCATTAGGCACCAACTCATTACAGCGGTCAAGAACAGCAATGGCAGAGTCCTTCTTCCCTTGCTCAAGCAATCCATCAGCCAAACGCACAAAGCTATTCCTTACATTCATCGACATACGGACATTGTTTTCATCGAGATAAACCTTTGGGTCGTTCATATTTCCCCACGTGAATTTATTAATGATGTTGTTATACATCGCGTCGGTACGAATGCCGCCAACCTGTCCAGTACTTGAAGCGGTCTTAATTGGCACCAGCCGATAGGCAAATCCTTCCGCCTGGAAATAATCCTGAAGATTCAAATATTTATCGCGGCCAACAGTAATGGCAAAATAAATTGGTCGCTTCCAATTATTGTTGGCGATCATATCCAAAATCATTACTTCATCCTTAGTCAGATAATTACCTGTCAGTTTAATATCCATCTGGGAAACAATCTTATCAACATCCTTTGGATCAACAACGTTATTGGCTAGTACGGCTGCTTTATCAACAGGATAAAAAAGTTGTTTCGAAGGAATAAAAGAGGCGTTATCGGCTTGTTGTAATTTTGTCCCCTGGTCTTCAGAGCGGACAAAATCCATTGCATCTTTTAGATTCACAGGGCGTTTAACCTGATCCATGACATAAACAACATCGCGTGTTCCTTGCACATATTGATTGTGCTCAAACTTTATCGGTAACGCATCTGAGGAATAAGCCTTGCGTTTCATCTGATCGACATACCAATCGGTTTGGAAATAGCTCAGATTACAAACGCGCACATCGGGTCTCACCCCTTCGACCATCTGCACATACCACAATGGGAAGGTATCGTTATCGCCATTGGTAAAGATAATGGCGTTAGGAGCACACGATTCTAGATAATCCCGTCCAAAGTCACGTGCTGTGAACCGGCCTGAACGGTCATGATCGTTCCAGTTTTGATTTGCCATAAGACAAGGGACAGCAATCAATGAGACTGCAGTTGCAGCGATTGCACTTATTTTTGCCGGTGATACTTTGTTTAATAGCTGATAAAGTGAGAGCACACCCAAGCCAATCCAGATAGCAAAAGCATAAAAAGACCCTGCGTAGGCATAATCACGCTCTCGTGGTTGCAACGGCTCCTGATTCAGATAAACGAGAATTGCCAAGCCTGTCATGATAAAGAGCGACATAACAACCCAGAAATCTTTTCGCCCTTTCATCCCGGCATTAAATTGAAAGAATAGCCCAAGCAGTCCGAGCACTAAGGGGAGCATATAATATTTATTTTTCCCTCTATTATTTGCCAGCGCTGTTGGAAGATGACTCTGATCGCCTAGCCGGATTGAATCAAGGAAGTTAAATCCGGTAATCCAGTTTCCATTTAAGATATCACCACTCCCCTGAATATCGTTCTGACGTCCTGAAAAGTTCCACATAAAATAGCGCCAATACATCCAGTTAATCTGGTAACCCAGGAAGAAGGTCAGGTTATCTGAAAAGGTTGGCTTCATCAATTTCTGAGGCTCACCATCTCTGCCTGTCACATCGATAGGAGTCCCTTTTATATTTGCCCAATTCTTATACTCTTTAATATGTTCGGGGTTCGAGCTAAACATACGAGGGAAAAATGTGGTAAAGCGGCTATCGTAATTTGGCGATTGCTTATAATCAGATATTTCGTATTTGCCATTACGCTGAATGTAATTCGCACTACCCTTAGAGTACGGGTTCTCACTATTTAACGGAGCATTATAATATTGTCCGTAAAACACCGGTTTACTTCCATACTGCTCACGGTTTAGGTACGATAGCAGGGAGAATACATTATCGGGATTATTCTGATCCATAGGTGGGTTAGCCGAAGAGCGGATCACAATTAATGCATAGGATGAATATCCGATCAGCATAACCACGAAGCCCAGTATTACGGTATTGGCAAGCACTTTCTTCTTTTCAATAGTGTATTTAAGTCCCCAGATTACACCTGCGATTACTAAGGAAAAATAGATAACTACACCAGTATTGTATGGTGCCCCTATTCCGTTAACAAATATCAGCTCAAACCATTGGGCAATAATAACGACACCCGGAATAAATACAAACATGATAACAGCCACCAGCAGCATTGAGAGAGCCACTGCACTAATTACCCCTTTTCGGGTTGCTTTATATTTTCTAAAGTAATATACCAATACAATAGCGGGAATAGCCAAAAGGTTCAGAAGGTGGACCCCAATAGAGAGTCCGATCAGGTAACAAATAAAGACAATCCAACGATTTGCATATTTCTCGTCTGCCTCATTTTCCCATTTAAGAATACACCAAAAAACGAGTGCCGTAAATAAAGATGAGGTTCCATAAACCTCCCCTTCGACAGCTGAGAACCAGAATGTGTCGGAGAAGGTATAGGCTAAAGCACCGACAGCGCCGGCTCCCAGAATTGCAATCAACTGAGCAAGTGATGGCTCCGATTGATTGTCCTGGACAATTTTACGAGCCATATGTGTGATAGTCCAAAAAAGGAAAAGTATCGTAAAGGCGCTGGCCAGAGCAGAGAGCACATTCACCATCACAGGAACCTGTGCCGGAGTGCCAGCTAACATTGTAAACAGACGACCCATAATCATAAATAGGGGAGCTCCGGGAGGGTGTCCAACCTGAATACTATAGGCCGTAGTGATAAATTCGGGGCAATCCCAAAAACTCGCTGTGGGTTCGATCGTACTCATGTAAACAACTGCAGCGACAAAAAATATCGCCCATCCCACAACTAAATTAAAAAACTTATACCCTTTTGTCTTCATATACGAATGGTCTAAATCAACATTTTCAGTACGGAACACCTCCAGAAGGAGTGTGCCGGATTTAAAATTGTTGCGAAGATACCAATAATCTTTATCCGCTCACCACTAAAACAAGTTAACATTATCATTTATTAACTTTTGACCCCTTGGAATGGTCCTATTTAGAGCGAAATAAACAAATAAATCAATTGTTTTCCATTTTTTACCTCCGATCAGTTTGCAACAAAAAAAAACTTTGTACTTTTGCGCCGTCTTAAATAATAAGACATATTGATTGACCCGTGGTGTAATTGGCAACACGTCTGGTTTTGGTCCAGAAGAGTCCAAGTTCGAGCCTTGGCGGGTCAACCATATAACTGTCCTGTGGTGTAATTGGCAACACGTCTGTTTCTGGATCAGAAGAGTTCAGGTTCGAGACCTGACAGGACAACAAACAAACCAGTCACTTATCTATGCCCATAGATGGGTGTTTTTTTGTCTTTATACCATTAGTTTAGCTTCCAATGGTTATTCTTTCAGATTCACTTGTTCCATTGTTAAAACTCTTATTTCCGAAAAATATTTTCTGAATTATTACTTTATGCCTAAATTAATGTAGAAAATTCAACTTTTAGATTCCGAAGTTTATTGTATTCCTTTAAATCTCTAAAAATTAGGTTATAATATTGCATCTTTCTTATGAACTAAGAATTTTTTCGACACCAAAATATTTGAGTTAAATTCATAATACATTTGCATACATTAAATATAAAATAGTAAAACGCTTTAGCCCAAATAACGATTACGATTTAAAAGACCCCAACATGAAAAGGAAAGAATTTTTAACCGATATGGTTCTTGCAGGAACTGCTGCAATGATGATCCCTTCACTTGCGAAAGCAAATGCTTTTGGACTTGGAACAGCAAAGAAAATAAGGATCGGATTAATTGGTTGCGGCAGCGTTTCAGGCGTCTACCTACCACACCTAACCAAATCGCCATACGTTGAAGTGGTTAGTGTCTGCGATATTAAGCCTGAAAGGGCGAAGGCCAGAGCAGAGCAATTTCAGATTCCAAATCAATATCCGCATATCGATCAAATGTTAGCTGGTGCTGAATTTGACCTGATGATTAATCTCACAAACATGCAGGAACATGGTCGATTAAATAAAATAGCGCTCCTCAAGCGCAAAAACATCTGGAGTGAAAAGCCATTGGCCAATTCATATAAAGAGGGACTAGCCTTACTTGAACTTTCAAAAAAACAAAATGTCAGAATCTGGGGGGCACCAGCAGTTGTAAACAGTCCTCAGTTTGCGTTTATGGCTAAGCAGATAAACGAAGGCAAATTAGGTAAAGTTGCTGCTGCCCATGCCCATTATGGCCACCTGGGACCAACATGGTCTGCCTTTTTTTATGAAAATGGAGGCGGTAGCTTGCCTGAT
>CAIVMQ010000130.1 GCA_903907075.1 uncultured Bacteroidia bacterium | reverse complement strand
CGAGTGCCGATTTTCAAAATCCTGGCAGGAATACGATTATTATTAACTGTCCGGGACAGCAATCGCGTTATATCCGTCTTACAGCAACCAGGTTGTGGAACAGCGGCAAAGGAGTTCTGCCTTTTTACTTCAGTCTTGGAGAATTACAGGTCTTTTCGAAGGGGAATAATATAGCCCTAAACAAGCCAGTAATTGCCTTCGACAGCGAAGAAGGGGGAGGATGGAGCAGCGGGAATTTAACGGATGGATTAAACCTGGTGTACGAAGAGGAAGGACATGAGGCGCTATTATTTCGGAAAGAATCAGAGATCAATAAAACGATTCGTTCGGCAACTGCATTTATTTGTGGATTAGGTTACTATGAATTAACTATAAACGGTAAAAAAGTCGGGGATCACCTGCTGGATCCCGGTTTTACGAATTACTCCAAAGAGGTTCTTTATACGACTTATGATGTGACCCCTGATCTTAAAATCGGAAATAATTGCATAGGAATCATTCTGGGTGGAGGATGGTATGACCCCGGCACACCCGATGTTTGGGGATTTCACCTGGCGCCTTGGGTTGCCCCTCCAAAATTGGTATTCAATCTGAATATTGAGTATTCGGACGGAACAAAAAGCGTGATTGCGAGCGATATGACCTGGAAAGTTTCTACGGGACCGATCATTTTTAATTCGATACGTGGCGGTGAAAATTACGATGCCAGGCTTGAAAAACCGGGATGGAACCTGCCAGGATATAATGATTCCGGATGGAGTGCTTCTGCATTGGTCGTTCCACCGGAAGGCAAATTAGTATCACAACAAATGCCACCCATTCGTGCGACTGAATTGATATCTCCCATAGCGCTAACACAACCTTCGCCGGGAGTTTATGTCTATGATCTGGGTGTGAATATGGCCGGATGGGCCAGGTTTAAATTCAGCGCAGCAATAGGAGATACAATAAGTCTATTTTATAACGAACAACTCACCCCAGAGGGTACTGTGCTTTATGGCCCGCATGCCTGGTGGACCTATGGCGATTATCAAACCGATAAATTCATTTCAGGTGGTAAAGGATCGGAAATCCTTGAGCCGCGCTTTACCTATCATGGGTTTCGTTATATCCAGATCAATGGGTTGAAACACAAACCGAGTCTTGATGATTTAAAGGGAGTATGGGTTCATACGGATCCTGTGCCGGCTGGAGCGTTGTCCTGTTCAAATCCGGATATCAATAAAGTGCAGGAATTGATTATCCGGACCCAATTGAATAATCTTCACAGCATTCCGACTGATTGTCCACATCGTGAGAAAATTGGGTGGATGGGCGACGGCCTGATAACCATGGAGGAAGCGATCTGTAATTTTGATATGGCTACATTTTACATCAAATGGTTTCATGATATGATGGATGCCCGGGAGTCAGACGGCCATGTCCCCCCCATTGTCCCAAACCCCGGGTGGAATGAGGCTACTTCGGCAAAAAATCCCACTGATGTTGTTCCCGTTTTTTCTGATCCATGGTGGGGAGGTGCCTTGCTGATGGTCCCCTGGAATCTTTATCAATATTATGGCGATCGCCGATACCTCGAAGAGGGGTATGAGGCCATGAAATTATATGTCGATTGGATTGGAACAAGATCGAAGGATCTCATTTTTATTGCCAACCTGGGTGATTGGATTGAACCGGCCTGCTTTACAGGTGCCAAAGGTACCCCCAAAGATCAAATCGGAACGTCTGCTTACTTTTATTTTGCTCGGTTTTTGAGTTCACTTGCCACAACACTTGAAAAACAGGATGATGCAGAAAAATATAATGCCCTTGCCAAAAATATCCTTGAAAAGTATAATAAAACGTTTTTTAATGCAGAAACAGGGCAATACGATGCAGAAAGTCAGCTTTCTCAGGTAATTCCTTTGCTTTATGGAATGGTACCTGAAGGGAAAGAAAAAATTGTTGAAAATCAGCTTATTAATAATATCGTAAATAAGAATAATAATCACTTCACTACAGGATTTATTGGAACACCTTTACTCTTTAAACTATTGACAGAGAGAGGTTATACTGACCTGGCTTTTAAATTAGCCACTCAGGAAGATCAACCTGGCTGGTTTTATATGCTTAGGAACGGAGCAACAACACTCTGGGAAGTTTGGGATGCAATAAAACAAGTCGATCATTCAAGGGATCATCCAGCTTTTGGTGCTATCGGTGCCTGGTACTACCAGTCACTCAGCGGAATTCAACCCGACCCGGCGTCTCCCGGGTTTAAGAAAATAATAATCAAACCAGAACCTGTAGGTGACCTGAAATGGGTCAAAGCTTCATATCATTCAATTCAAGGTACAATTACAACTAGTTGGAAAAGAGAAAAAGATAAATTCGTTCTAGATATCACTGTTCCGGTCAATACAACGGCATCTGTTTTTATCTCAGCTGACAGTTTGAACTCAATTTATGAAGGGAATAAACCAGTCTCGAAAGTGAGCAAGATTTCATTTCTTAAATCAGAACGAGATAAATATGTATTTGAAGTTGGATCAGGAACATATCATTTTACCTCGGATTATCATAAAATGGAGATAATGCCGCAGAAATAAATGGAACGAAATAATTAACTGCTAGAATTACTATTGTTTTTTACTGCCTTAACATTATACGTATCATGAATAAATCAATGAAAATACTTGTATTCAGTGTACTCTGCCTTATCATTGTATTTCAAAGTGGTTGCAGAAATAAACAGTATGCGAACAAAACTTTAGAAACGGTATCGATATCATCCTTATTGATTGAAATGACAGACCGCGAGGCGATTACAGAGTTTCCCGAATATACCCTTAAACAGCTCAGTAGCTGGGACCGCACCCAAACCGGACCCGAAGATCCAAAGACCTGGTTTAATAATGGTGATTATGGCTACTTTATCCGCAAAGAGATCAATAACGGGAGAGATGAATATGTGATCATGGACGAAAAAGGGCCAGGTTGTATTGTGCGCTGGTGGATTCCATTGGAAAATACCTACAAAAACCGGACAGTTAGAATTTATATTGACGGAATTGAAAAACCCGTGCTCGAGGGAAATTACTATGATTTGATCAGCGGAAAATCACTTTTTAAAGAGCCCTTTGCCTTTATATCCTCTGATGAAAGGGATTCAACCTATCAATATAGCTTGCCGGTTGGTCATCCCAAGCAGATGGGGGCTGATTTGTACTTCCCGATACCATTTTCAAAACGATGTAAAATCACCCTTGATGATAATCCATTCTATTATGCAATTAATTACCGCAAGTATGATGAACGGTTTAAAATTGAATCATTTAGCCTGAAAGCATATGCTAATTCATCAGCAACGATCTCACTAACAGCTAAAAAGCTTTTAGTACACGAAGATCCGAACTATAATCAGGACACAAAGCAGAAAATACAACCCGGTGAAGTATTAAAAATAGAGTTGCCTGTTGGTAGCAATGCGGTACGTGCTATTCAGCTTAAATTTGATAATCAGCCCAATAAACAGATGATTCGGTCAACTGTCCTGAAGCTTTCATTCGACAATGCAGAAACAGGCTGGTGTCCGGTTTCCGAATTTTTTGGAGGCGGTGTTTACTTGCGTCCGGTTAGAAATTGGACAAGTATGGTTAACGAAGAAGGAATTTTACAGTCAAAATGGGTGATGCCCTACCAGAAATCGGGATACATCGAGTTACAAAACTACGGTTCCGCTCCCATATCTGTGAACCTGCGGATTTCCACAACTCCCTATACATGGGGTGAAGGTTCAATGTACTTTCATACCAACTGGCATGAAGAGGCACCGATTAAAACGGCAACTCCAATAGACTGGAATTATATTAAGATTGAAGGGAAAGGGGTATATGCCGGAGATGTGCTCACGATACATGCCTTTTCTAAAGGATGGTGGGGTGAGGGTGACGAAAAAATTTATCAGGATAATGAGAAATTCCCATCCCAGCTCGGTACGGGTTTGGAGGACTATTATGGATATGCCTGGGGAATGGCCCATCAATACAGTTCTCCGTTTATCTCGGTCCCTTTACGCGATGCCCGCGGGAAAGCTGACTGGAGCGGCTACACTACTGTTTCAAGAATCCGCCTCCTCGATGGAATTCCGTTTAATAAGGCATTGAATGTTAATGTTGAAGCATGGTTGCGTGATTCAACAGTCTCATATTCCAATGCAACCTTTTGGTATGCCCACCTGGATGCAACATCAAACAGGAGATCAGAAGAGAACTCAGTCATACGATCTCTTCCCGATTATATTCCCGGAATCATGGAGGAATTACCAGGTAAAATTTATCCTGATCCTAAATCGAAAATACCTGTTACGCCATCGGGCAACGGTTCCATAAAATATGTTGGCACCCATTTAGATTGCCTTAACTGGCGATCTGTCCAATGCTTAAAGCCTCTTGATGTAGACAGTGATAATATATATGGAACGGCTGGTTACTGGTTGATCAATTGTCAGCGGTTCGATGTTAGGGCCATTAAGTTCTTAAATGACTCTCTGAAGTCATTGCCAGATTTTGTCAAATCGGTGAAAATTTTAGGGGAAAAACATTCGGTATTGGGTGATTCGTGGTTAACTGATCCAAAAGTTCCAGATATTAAATTCATTACGGGTGCTGGCAAAGTCGAATTGAAGGTAAATAAAGAAACCAAGAGCCTTCAAATCATTCTTAAAGACAGTGTACCTAAAACGGTTAGATTAGGGATAATGATTGATAATCTGGATGAATTCTATAGCCCAGGATTGAGTGTTAGAGTGGTTTCATCCGATGGAGGAGATAGCAGCCTGATTCCTCTGGTCCGATCAAACCGTTTTCCTGATTGGTATTTCTTTGATCTGCAAGGGTTGAAAGCCAATAGTCAAATTACACTCCTTGGAAAACAACAAAAACAAGATGATTTTTTCGCGATAGGCGCAATTACGTTCGATTTAGAATCCCGAGGGAAATCAGAATAGATACGATTAACTAAATGAAAAATAAGCCTACTTCATATACTAATTATTAATTTATAAATTTCAAGTTAACAATGGCCAACAAACACAGTCTTACAACCAGAGAGTATCTTGTCCCATTTATTTTTATCTCCTTTCTCTTTTTCCTCTGGGGAATTGCCCACGGAATGATTGACACGCTTGATAAACATTTCCAGCAGATCCTCCATTTGACAAAATCGCAGTCCAGCCTGATCCAGTTTTCCCTTTATGGAGCCTATTTCGGAGTGGCGCTTCCTGCCGGATTTTTTATGCGCCGGTTCGGATACAAAAAGGGGATCGTTTTAGGTCTCACTCTCTTTGCTGCCGGGGCACTTTTAATTGCAGGGACAACCTCGTTCGAGTCATTCTGGATATTTCTCTCCTGTCTTTTTATCCTGGGATGTGGCCTTGCAACACTAGAGACAGCTGCAAATCCTTATGCGACCAAACTGGGAACCAAAGAGTCTGCGGCACAGCGAATCAATTTTTCACAGTCATTTAATGGCCTGGCATGGGTAATTGGGCCACTTCTTGGCTTATACATCTATGGCAACCAGGGTGCTGCTCCGGGCGAGAAACTAACCTCTATGATCCTCCCTTTTGCCTCCATCGGGGTGGTTGTATTACTTGTAGCCTTGATTTTTTTGCGTTTGTCGCAATAAACAAGGAGTGATATCAAAGTCCTTTTAAACAACTTTTCAGAATCAAGGGTAGACATCTGATATTTAACCATTAAATAACGAGCCTGGTTCCGACATTACCCCTTAAAACCTGAAGAACAACTTTCGCAATACCACCAATTAATAACAATTTAAATTTTAGAATTCCAAAACAGACAATTTACGAGACTAAACTTTTTTAATATCTTTGACCGTTTCTTACCCGATAACGAGAAACTAACTGAGCAAAATTTGTGATAAATTCAATCAAAGATAGGTTCCATTGGCTGGAAGTATGGTCCCGTTTCCGAACGGGTAACCGTGATGCTTTTGGTGAAATCTATGAAGAGTTTATCGATTCGCTGTTTGCCTATGGCAGCAAGATAACCAGGGACCGTGAACTGGTTAAAGATTGTATTCAGGATATTTTCATGGACCTTCAACGTCTAAACCCAAATCTTCAACATCCGGAATACCTTGAATTTTACTTATTTAAATCTCTTAGAAATTCTATCTTACATCGGTTTAAAGAGAACAAAAAGACGGATAGCCTGCCAATTCAGGAGATGGCAGTATTTGGTCTGCAGTTTACTATTGAACAGGATGATTTTGATCTCGAATCGGATCGGCTTAGAATAGAAAAACTTAGAAGCATTCTTCAAACCCTTGATCCACAAAAGAGGGAGTTGCTTTTCCTCAAATTCACCACCGGACTTAATTATGTTGAAATCGGCCAACTATTAGGGATGAATTCCGATACAGTGAAAAAACAGGTATACCGTACTCTCGATCATCTCCGTAACAAATATGGAAGTCAATTGATGGAATTGCTGATGATTTTTAGGAGACGAAGCGCAATAATGAAAATTGAAAAATAAAAGATTAACGATTTTAGCGATCGTTATTGAATTTTTCGATTGACCTCTTCTTTTAAAGGACTTAAATGTCGCTTTAAAATTGCCCAAATCATAGCAGGATCAACTGCATCATAAGCATGAATTAATCTATTTCGAAATCCAACAATTTTTCTGGCAGATTCAAGAGTAACCTCTGGATGAAGGATATCAAATTTATTTACAGCCTCTCCTATTATTCCTAATTGACGTTCGACAGCACTTTGTGTTTTCAAGTCTTTCAAATACTCTTTATAACCAGAAACAGATTTTGTAAAATCTTCAATCAAATCAATCGCCTGAATTATATCAGACAAATACTTTTGACCCTTTTCCGTCATAAATAAGAATTTTAGTGGAATCAATGCTTTTTCTTAAGTAGGGATTGCGTATTGACGAATCAGTCAATAAATCAACTTTTCGGTGAAAAAAGAGTTCAAAAGTATCCCAAAGTGAAATTAACTTTTCGCCTCTCTCAATTGGGTCAACATCGTCTATCTCAACAAGTAGGTCAATATCACTTTTATTAAAATCAAAATTATCAGTTGTCGAAGAACCAAACGCATACAAGTATTTTACTTTATGATTTTGACATAAAGTCCTAAAATCAGTTACTTGTTTCAATATTTCGTCTTTGATAATCATGAATCAAAGATATATAATTTAAATGCAAATGCCAATTTTCAAAGTTTTTGGCTTGTCGCTAACTCAAACATCAAAAAATAAATATCCCAAAATCTGTCTCTTTTCCCATTTCCCCTCCTCTTAGAAGTATAAACCAGAAAAAAATGAATCCATTCGATCAAAAATTCATAGAGAACCCACAGTTCTTGCAGTGGGTATTCAAGACAAATCCATTAGTTGAAACCTATTGGGAACATTACATCCGTGAAAATCCAGAAGAACGAGATCAGCTGCTTGAACTTAAAGAGCGACTGAAAGAACTCCGATTTTCGAATGAAACCCTGGACAATGAAGAAAAATATGAGTTGAAAACCCTGATTACAAAAAGGTTAAGTCAGGAATTAAAAGGAAATAAGCGTCGATTGATCCTGAACACATTCATGAAATATGCAGCGGTTGCGTTGATCTTTACAGTAATCGGGGGAATGTTGGTCTATTACAATACAAAGAAAGACAACCGATTTGAAACGTTTACGCACCAGTCTATCCCGGGTTCATTGGCAACAAATGGACCTCTGCTAATAACATCAAATGGTAAAAATGTAGAACTTAAAAAAACACACTCTACAATTGATTATACCCGCAAAGGAGCCGTCGTATTAAATAACGATTCTGTACTTTCAACTTCCGAGGATGATTCGCACATTATGAACCAACTGGTTATACCTTATGGAAATCAATCGCATGTTGTATTATCCGACAATACTGTGGTTTATCTGAATGCCGGCAGTAGACTGGTATATCCCACACAATTTACCGGTAAAACCCGTGAGGTATTGTTATTTGGAGAAGCCTATTTTGATGTCGCAAAAAATCCTGATAAACCTTTTATTGTTAAAACTTCAAATCTGGACATCAAAGTTTTAGGTACTAAATTTAATGTCTCAAGTTATGCCGAAGACAATCTAATTCAAACTGTGCTTAAGGAAGGAAGTGTATCCGTTAGAAGAAATGGTGCAGGATTCTTTGAAAAGGATATCATTATGAAGCCCAATCAAATGACCTCTTTTGATAAAACCACGAGCCAGACAAAAATTCAGGAGGTAGATTCAAACTATTACACCTTATGGACCAAAGGATTACTAAGTTTTGAAGAGATAGATTTTGCCAGGGTGATCAAAAAACTCGAGCGGTTTTATAATATCTCCATTACCTTTTCGGATCCTCAAAAACAGATTATACGTATCAGTGGTAAACTTGATTTAAAGCGAAGCAGAAAGGAGGTGATTGAGTATCTGGAGAAAGTATCAATGTCCAGATTCGAGCTAGAAAATGAAAATCAATATACAATAAGATAAAAAATAAAAAAACCGGAAAATGGTGGAACATCTTCCGGTTCAACAAACACCAAATTAATCAGTATTTATTTATTACTCAATTCAAAAGTATGCAAAAAAAATGGCTAATTGGCATTCCAGACCGGGAAAGTCAGAAAAAACTTTGGAAAATTATGAAATTGACCATTGCCTTGCTCATCGGTTTTATGATGACCGTATCAGCGGCGAACACTTATTCGCAAAAAACCAGACTGGATATTAATCTATCCAACACAACGATCAAAAGCCTGTTCGAATACATTGAACAGAACAGTGAATTTGTTTTTCTTTATCGTAATGATGATTTAAACACCTCCAGAAAGGTAGATATTGATCTCAAAGATGCCTCTATAAACCAGATACTGGATGAAGCCTTAAAGAATGAGAAGGTAGTCTATGATGTGTATGAAAGGCAGATTGTTATTCGCAAATCGGATGAGCAATCAGTCGGTCAAAGCCAGCAGTCTAAAAAGAAGGAGATATCCGGAACGGTCAGGGACAGCAAAGGACTTGCGCTGCCGGGAGTAAGCATTATGTCAAAAGGAACTACCAATGGCACAGTTACTGATGTGGAAGGAAACTTCAAAATTTCTGTAGATACCGATGTTAAAGCGTTGACTTTTTCATTTGTTGGAATGAAAGCACAAGATATTGCTATTTCCGCAAAATCGACCTTGACTGTTATTATGTCAGAGGAAATGATTGGTCTTGAAGAAGTTGTAGCTGTTGGTTATGGCAAAAGCTCAAGAAAAAACCTTGCCAGTGCCGTAACATCGGTGAAATCTGAAGATCTTAACCGGGGTCCAATAAGTGATGTAGGACAGTTATTACAAGGTAAAGTAGCGGGATTAAATATCACCTCCAATGGTGATCCGAACCAAAATGCAGCAGTTATCTTACGTGGTGCATCAACACTGAACAGTTCACAAGGACCTTTTTACGTAATTGATGGTGTTCCTGGTGCTGATATTTCGATTGTTTCTCCGGATGATATTGCAACCATCGAAATCTTAAAAGATGCTGGTGCTACGGCCATTTACGGAAACAGGGCAGCCAATGGTATTATTATTGTGTCAACAAAAAGAGGGAATAAAGGTCCAATGCAGGTAACTTATAATGGTTACATTGGAACAGAGAGTGTTTCCAGTCAATTGAAGATGATGGATGCCTCTCAGCTGAGATCCTTTTTATCGAAAAACAGTTTAGCCTTTACCCCCGCCGATGATAAAGGGGCTAATACAAATTGGCAAAAAGCGGTTGAAAAAGAGAATGCCCTGGCAAAAAATCATAATCTGACTTTCAGCGGTGGCAATGAAAAGGGAACCAGTTATAATGCAAGTCTGAATTATTTAACAAAAGATGGAATTCTATTGAATAGTAATTTGGAACGTTTTATAGCTCACGTTTCAATCGAACAACTTTCATTTAATGATAAAGTTAAATTCGGATTAAATCTTAGCAATTCAAATAGTAGCGCTAATGATGTACCATACAGAAATACAGTACTTCTGCAGTCAGCACTCTATGTTCCTGTTTCTCCGATAAAGAACGCTGATGGTACTTATTTTGAAAACTTTGTTAAGTCAGGTTATTACAATCCTGTTTCAATGTTGAATCACGGACAGATGAATACAAAAACCAATCATTTAGTTGGTAATTTTACAACAAACGTAAAGCTACCATTTGGTTTAACGTATGATTTAAATCTTTCTTATCAGAATTCCTCTTACTTGTCGGGATCTTATCTTGATTCATACTTTACAAGTAAATATAATGGGATGTATGACAATCCGGATCCGGGACGTTGGGGACATGGGCAACAATCTTTTGGACGCAACGGACAAGCTACCCGTGGTTCTTTTCAGGACAGAAAAAAGGTACTTGAAACATTCTTAACCTGGGACAAGCAGTTTGGAGATCATACGATCAATGCAGTAGCCGGTTATTCTTGGGAAGATGATATTT
>CAIVMQ010000129.1 GCA_903907075.1 uncultured Bacteroidia bacterium | reverse complement strand
GGTTTTTTTAATTATCTGCAAATTCATAATATTGGTACGATGGTACTGCATAAAGTGGGAGTCCCGCACAAAGCGGGATAAAATCCGGCCGCCGCCAACCTATACTAACCCCGGATTCAAAACTGAGTCCGGGGTTTTTATTGTTCCATCCCAGAGTCAGAGTCCGACTCCTACATGTTCTGAACAAGTCGGCCCCAGACTAATTCTTTAGCTTCGTTAAAGTCATACTTCGAATCGTGATAATCCTAAGCCGAATTCAAGTTAACCTTTTAATTATTCAAATTTAGAAGCAGATATCGATTGAATTAGTTGATATTTTTAAAGGTAAGGAGAATGAATAGTTAGTAAATTGACAAAGCTGCTTTGGTGTTTATTCAATCATTTAACGATTGAAATAATTCCTATATTTGTGAACTTTTTTAAGGGAGTATTTAGAACGCTATGGTTAAGAAATTCAGTGAATATAAAGAGTTTGATCTTTCCAGAATTAATCAGGATATCCTGAAATATTGGAAAGAAAATGACACGTTTCATCAGTCGATATCGACACGTGCCGGAAGACCGACTTTTGTATTTTATGAGGGCCCTCCTTCAGCAAATGGGTTGCCAGGGATCCATCACGTAGTCTCGAGAGCCATCAAAGATATATTTTGCAGATATAAGACTCAGCAAGGATTCTTAGTTAAACGGAAAGCGGGTTGGGATACTCATGGCCTTCCTGTGGAGTTAGCCGTAGAGAAGATGCTTGGAATCACAAAAGAGGATATTGGTAAATCGATCTCTGTTGCTCAATATAATGCCGCCTGCCGTAAAGAGGTGATGAAATATACAGACAAATGGGAGGATCTTACCCGCCAAATGGGCTATTGGGTAAATATGGACGATCCTTACATCACCTATGACAGTCGATACATTGAATCTTTATGGTGGTTATTAAAAGAGCTTTATAAAAAAAATCTGCTCTATAAAGGGTATAGTATTCAACCCTACTCCCCTGCTGCAGGAACTGGCTTGTCTTCTCATGAACTAAATCAGCCGGGCTGTTACCGCGAGGTTAAGGATACAACCTGCATAGCGCAGTTTAAGGTGGTTAAGAACAAAATAGCGCAACACTTATTCGCAGATGTTACTTCTGATCTATTTCTTCTTGCATGGACAACCACTCCTTGGACTTTGCCTTCAAATACTGCCTTGGCAGTTGGAGCGAATATAAAATACCTTAAAGTTCAATCTTTTAACCCTTATACCTCAGATCCGATAACGGTAATTCTTGCCAAAGATCTATTCCGTAATTATTTCCCCGAGAAAAACGGCGAACTGTCGCTCGAAGACTATTCAGGCGACGGCAAAAATATCCCATATAAAGTTTTAGGTGAGTATGTGGGGCAACAGTTGGTAAATATTTCATATGAGCAACTTATCCCATGGGTTAAACCTTCGGGGGATGCGTTTAGGGTTATTGCCGGCGACTTTGTAACGACTGAGGATGGTACCGGAATTGTTCATATTGCTCCAACTTTTGGTGCAGATGATGATCGTGTTGCCAAACAAAATGGAATAGTTCCGTTAATGCTTTTGGACAAGGAGGGGAAACAGCACCCAATGGTTGACCGTCAGGGTCGATTTTATAGATTGGAAGATCTTTCTGAAGACTTTGTTTCTTCACATGTTAACACCGAACTTTATGGCGCTTATGCCGGTCGGTTTGTAAAAAATGAGTTTGATGAAACTCTTACAGATAAGGATACTACATTAGATGTTGATCTCTCTGTGATGTTAAAACGGGAGAATCGCGCATTTAAAGTTGAAAAACATCTCCATAGTTATCCCCATTGCTGGAGAACAGATAAGCCGGTATTGTATTATCCTCTCGACTCCTGGTTTATCAAAACCACGGCTGTTCGCGACCAAATGATTGGATTAAATAAAACGATCAACTGGAAACCGCAATCTACAGGAACGGGTCGTTTTGGAAACTGGCTCGAGAATCTCGTTGATTGGAATCTTTCCCGTTCTCGCTATTGGGGAACACCGCTCCCGATATGGCGCACCGAAGATCGTACAGAAGAGATTTGTATTGGATCAGCCGAAGAGCTGATCACTGAAATTAATAAGTCGGTGGATGCCGGATTTATGGACTCCAATCCATTCAAAGATTTTAAAGTTGGAGATTTTTCAAAACTCAACTACGAAAAAATCGATTTTCACCGACCCTACGTTGATGAGATTTTCCTTGTTTCCTCCAAAGGGGTTAAGATGTTTCGCGAGAGTGATCTAATTGATGTCTGGTTTGATTCGGGTGCTATGCCATTTGCTCAGGCTCACTACCCATTTGAAAATAAAGAGACTTTTGATGAGATTTTTCCTGCAGATTTTATTGCCGAGGGGGTCGATCAAACTCGTGGATGGTTCTTTACCCTTCATGCGATCTCCACAATGGTTAAGGGAACTAGTGCATTTAAGAATATTATATCCAATGGATTAGTGCTCGATGCTCATGGCAATAAGATGTCGAAACGCCTTGGGAACGGGATAGACCCTTTTGAGACTATCGATAAATATGGCTCTGATCCCTTGCGGTGGTATATGATTACCAATTCACAGCCGTGGGATAACTTGAAATTTGATATTGCAGGGGTTGAAGAGGTGCGTCGCAAATTCTTCGGAACCCTTTATAATACCTATAACTTCTTTGCATTATATGCTAATGTGGATGGTTTTACCTATAGTGAGGCACCTATTGAACACGGTCTAAGGCCTGAACTTGATCGTTGGATCTTATCGCTACTAAACACGTTAGTCAAAAATGTGACTGACGATTATGAAAATTATGAGCCAACACGAGCAGGTCGGGCAATTTCGGAGTTTGTTTCGGAGAATCTTTCAAACTGGTTTGTCCGTTTAAGTCGCAAACGATTCTGGGGAGGTGATTACGATACCGATAAAATTTCGGCATTTCAAACCCTTTATACCTGCCTGGAAACAGTTTCTAAACTCGCCGCACCAATTGCCCCTTTTTATATGGATCAGCTATATGGCGATTTAAACCGGATAAGCGGACATGAGCCTGACAACTCAATCCATCTCACCTTTTTCCCAAAATCTAACGAATCATTGATCAACATGGAGCTTGAGGAGCAAATGGACATTGCTCAAAAAGTTTCATCCATGATTCTGGGGTTACGTAGAAAAGAGAAGCTTAAAGTGCGTCAGCCTTTAGCGAAAATCATCGTTCCAGTTCTTAATGCCAAATTCAGAAGACAGTTTGAAGCTGTTGAAAGCATAATTCTTACCGAAGTAAATGTCAAGGAGGTTGAATATCTAATTAATTCGGAAGGGGTTATTAAGAAAAAAATTAAAGCCAACTTTAAAACGCTAGGACCCAAATTCGGAAAACTCATGAAAGAGATTTCTAGTGTTATTGGGGCAATGAGCCAGTCTGATATAGCCTCTTTTGAGCGAAATAGCCTCTTTGAGGTTTCGGTAAATGGAGAGAACCTTGCTTTATCGTTGGAGGATGTAGAGATCTTTTCTGAAGATATTCCCGGGCTACAGGTTGCTAGTGAAGGGGCTATTACAGTTGCTTTGGATATTAGTGTAACCCCTGAATTACGACTCGAAGGAATCGCCAGAGAGTTTGTAAACCGAATTCAAAATCTTCGTAAAGAGAGTGATTTCCAAGTTACCGATAAAATAATACTTCGTATTGTTCGTCATCCTGAACTTACTGAAGCGATGGATAAATACAGTGAATACATTGGTTTACAAACGCTTGCATCCAAGGTCGAGTTGGTTGACCAGCTCTCAAGTGGAGAAGGAAAGCGAATAGAAATTGAAAATGGAATTGAGACATTTATTCAGGTAGAAAAAGAGCTTAAGTAACTATGATTATTTATTTAACAGAAATAAGTTTTCTAGTGCTATAAATAGAATCTAATTATATTATTTTTACATCAAACCATATTATAATGAGCGAGAAAACAAGATATTCAGACGACGAACTTCAAGAGTTCAAAGAGTTAATTCAGGATAAACTCTCGAAAGCACGTGAGGATTATACCCTATATAAGAATGCGATAACTCATGGCGATGGTAATGACACTGAAGATACCTCTCCAACATTTAAAGTTCTTGAAGAAGGTGCTGCAACATTGTCTAAAGAAGAGGCTGGTAAACTTGCTCAACGGCAGCTTAAGTTTATTCAATATCTCGAGGCTGCATTGGTCCGGATCGAAAATAAGACCTATGGAATTTGTAGAGAAACAGGGGTGCTAATTAGTAAAGAACGTTTACGTGCGGTGCCTCATGCAACCCTTTCAATCGACGCAAAGAATAATCAGCGTTAATTTTTGCTGATCGGTTCTTTTTTCGAGATTAAATTTTTCTAATTTTTGGGGCGTAAAACTATGCCATTTTTTTCCTATTGTGCACTTATCAACATTATTTCTATGAGTTCAAAGGTTAAATCGATACTAATTATTCTAATAATTCTATTCCTTGATCAGGCAGTGAAAATCTGGATTAAAACCAATATGATGCTTGGTGATGAGATAATTATTGGTAAAAACTGGTTTGTTATCCATTTTATTGAGAATAATGGGATGGCTTTTGGTCTCGAATTTGGGAATAGTATCGGAAAATATTTTTTAAGCATCTTTCGAATCATTGCTATTGGTGCAATCGGATGGTATATCACGAAATTATGGAAAAGAGAGGTTCCTTTTGGCATTATTGCTTGCTTCTCCCTTATTATGGCAGGTGCAATTGGAAATATTCTGGATAGCGCTTTTTATGGACTTATCTTTGATGATAGCTATGGACACATTGCAAAACTATTCCCTGCTGCGGGCGGATATTCCTCTTTCCTTCAAGGCCGTGTAGTCGACATGCTTTATTTCCCCCTCCTTGCGGGCCATTACCCTAGCTGGATCCCTTATATTGGAGGTGACGATTTTATCTTTTTTCGCCCAGTCTTCAACTTCGCCGACTCCTCAATTACGGTTGGAATTATTACCATCCTAATCTTCTACAGACACTTTTTTGAAGATAAAAAAGAAGATGATCAGGTAAAACTTTCTGCCGACCCAATTCAAGAGGCTTCGGAAAGTTCGGATACCACAATTCAAAATTAATTTATTTTAACCATTAAGGGGTGAACCATTTGGCTCCCTAAAATGTTTCTTATCTTTGACCCGTAAGAGTCGATGTAGGTCTCAATCCCTCATGATCCTTTGGCGTTTTAAAAGCTTGTCTAGAATCAAAATCTGAGTTCTTTCGAAGCTAGGTTTTAAGGGACAAGATATTTTTTAGTATTGAAATCCGAAGCAGCGCTATTATTTAACATGCCAGCTACAGCTTCTAATGGGTTTCTAACTTCGTCATTTTAGTATAATTAGTTTTTCAATATTACTATTTTCTATGAAAATAAATTTTAGATCAGTATTTAGTGGTGCTCTATTACTTGTAATGATTATTTCGCTGTTTAACTGTAAAAAAGATAATTCTATTATCGTTAAGCCTAACCCCGTAGTCATTAAAGATACATCTATTGTTAACCGATTTATTTTTTATGGATTAAAAGATTATTACTTATGGAAAGACCAGATTCCTAATCTTGTGGCTGGAAAATACGACATTAAAGATTCGCTTAATGTTCTATTAAATAGTTATAATGATCCACAAAAGTTTTTTGCCGATCTGCTTTATAAATACAATACAGTCGATAAATGGTCCTTTTTGGTGAATGATTCTACCGAGATATCTAATTGGATTCAAGGTATTTCTGAAACCATGGGATATGATTTTATGCTTCAACGAATTGGTACTGCTGGTGATATTTTTGGGTTTGTAAGATACGTATATAAAAATTCACCCGCAGAAAAGGCAGGAATTAAACGTGGTGATCTCTTTATGAAGGTTAATGATACACAGCTTACAGTTACTAATTATCAACCCCTATTATTGAATACGAAGACTTATAAGCTTTCTCTCGCTTCTATTGCAGCAAATACAATATCCTTAAATGGAAATTCTGTAACTATGACTGCTGTCACCATGCAGGAGAATCCTATTCTACTCGATACCACCTTTATGGCAGATAATTACAAGGTGGGTTACCTGGTCTACAACGGATTTAATGCCGATTTTGACCTCCAACTTAACGATGTATTTAAGAAATTTAAAGATGCTGCGATTGAAAAACTTATTTTAGATCTTAGGTATAATGGAGGAGGATCAGTTCAGACAGCGAAATATCTGGCCAGCATGATCTATGGGACGGCAACAAATAGCGTATTCTTTAAAAGTGCATACAATAAAGGGTTGCAGGACTATATTGTAAGTATAGACGGGCCATCCTCATTATCTGAAAACTTCACAGACAAGATTTTAGCGACATCGACCACCGCTCAAACAGCAATTAATTCGGTAAATTTAACCAGCCTTTATGTGATTACATCTGATAATACGGCCTCGGCAAGCGAATTACTGATCAATGGGCTTTTACCCTATATGCAGGTTTTTTCGGTAGGAATAAATACAGCGGGTAAATATGTGGCATCATGGACCATTAAAGACTGGGATGCAAATGGAGTAGTAAATCCTAGAAATCCATATGCCATGCAACCGATCGTAGTTAAGATTGCAAATTCTAATGGGGTTTCTGATTATATCAGTGGCTTAGCTCCAAATTTTAGTATGGAGGAGGATATTGCCAACCTGATGCCGCTGGGTGATCCCAATGAAACATTGCTAAAACCGATACTAAACAAAATCAAAGGACTGCCATTAACCGCTATTGCATTACGATCAAAACAGCTTGGGTTGATTAAGGTCGCTGACTCAAAATCTCAACGCCCCTTTTCGCATGATATGTATACTAATAAACCTGAAAATCTTAAATTTAACTTTAAATGAGGCATGTGCTCTTAGTTGCTATTTTCGTTATTTTTCAACTTTCAATAGCAGTTGCCTCAGAGGGGGATAAAATTACAGGTGTCTGGTGGAACGCAACCAAAACCGCTAAGATTAAAATAGTAAAGGGTGTTGAGACCTATTCCGCTGACATAATTTTTCTGTGTGATGAAAAAGGTTCAAATGGGAATATCAAACTTGATAAGAATAATCCGAACAGCAACCTAACTTCACGGCCTTTACTTAATCTGCAAATAGTAACTGGACTAGTCTATGATTCAGACAAGAATAAGTGGATAAACGGATTTATTTATGATCCTAAATCAGGAAAGACTTTCAGTTGCCTTGTCTGGCTTGAAGGTAATGATATTCTGAAAATTCGGGCTTATAGTAAAGCATTTCCATTAATGAGCAATACCGTAACCTGGTTACGAACAACATTGTGATTATTCTGAAGTTTTAAGGGATTTAGGAAGAGTCGCATAAAAAAACAGGACATTAACATGCAAATATCAAACTCTATATCACCTTGAGTTTAATTTATTTCTTCTCGAGCGCTAACGGTTCTTTTCGTGACAAATCCTTTTTAAAATAACTAGCACGCACAATAAATCCTTTATTAGTCCCTCCAATAACGACTGATGAATCTTTTTTCTCAATTCGTATGAGATGGTCAAGCCAGTCGCTATTATCTCCTGTTGGCACTTTGCCCTCATCATTCCAGCTGCGCCCCAGATCATGCGAGATAAAAATATGTTGGCTCTCTGTGTAGGTTGAATAAATAATGGTTTTATAACCGACATAGGCAAAATCATCGGCAGCTCCTCCTGGCTTTGCTAATAATTTAATTGATTTAGTGCGGGCATTGCCAATGTACACATTCCCTCCTTGTGTGCCTTGCAAATATCTATTGCCTCCAACCGTTTCGGTGGCATACAAGGGTGATTGCTCTACGGCAGCTAATTTATTCCATGTTATCCCATCGTCTTTACTGCAATATACATTTCCTTCCCATCCATTCACAATCACTGATTTCTTCAATAATGTAAAGCGATATAATCCGTTACTGGTGAATGATTTAAGTTTATAGAATGTGAGTCCATGATCAGTACTGCGATAAATTAAGCCTCCAGTAGAATTCGCATCACTGACTAATAATGTCCCTCGATTTGTAAGGCAAAGCCCATAGGCTAGGGCATGCCCTTCTGTGTTTAATCCGATTGATAATTTGGTTATCCGCTGCCATGTCGCCCCATAATCAACCGATCGGAAAAATTCAGAACTTTCGTTTAAGGCATAGCATAACCCATTAGCTCCCGACTGAATGCACGTAATTCCGACTCGCTTTTCAGTCGATTCAAGTGAGGCTAACCGCTTCCAGGTAAGACCATAGTCGGTGCTCTTAAAACACAGAGCTGGATTGGTATCTCGGGTTCCGATAAGAAGCACGCCATGACCTAAATCAGCTAGCGCATCAATACGGCATTTGGGAATTCGCTCAATAACTTTCCAAGGAATAGCTGTTGCTGTTTTCCCATTATTTAATGCAAAACAGATTAGTGTGAGTAAAATCAATTTAAATCTCATACAAGGCAATGGGTTTAGTTACTAGTATGTAAAAGTAATCATTCACTTAATAATTTTGGAATTCCAAATTATGAGGTAGACTCAACAATTTTAATCGGATTTACATTCTGATAAACCAAACTCATTCTTAAATGAATAGATTGATAGTCTTCTTATTTTTGAGTTAAACTACCTATTGTTAATTCTCCCAAACTAGCAAATGAGTTTTTGCCTTTTGATATTTATTAAGGGTTTATAGCTTCAGACAATCCATTCACATACATAGCCAATATAAATTTTAATCCCCCGGAGCGATATTGACGGCTCTTTTTAAATAGAGCGTCCTAAAGAGAATAAAAAGAAAGATCAAACTTACAATAACCAGGTAGAAGCTTCCGTCGGCAAAGGTACCTGATTTATCTAACGCAGAGTCAATAGCCCCTTTCTTGACCATCGAAAAAGCAATTACTGCCATTGCATTATTGATGAAGTGAGCGATTATTGGAAGCCATAGTGTTCCACTCCATTCGAGCATATAACCAAACATAGCTCCTAAGACCATGCGTGGCAGAAATCCAAAAAACTGCAGGTGCAAAGCACTAAACAGGGCTGCTGAGATCCAGATTGCAGCATGGGAATTGCCATAAATCCTCTTAAATAAATTTTGAATAATGCCTCTAAAAAGTAACTCCTCGCCAAGTGCCGGGAGCACACCAATCATGATAATATTTTTTAGTACAGCAGATAGCGAGTTGGTTGATAAAAATGCTTCTGTAATTTTAGTTGCCTGATCTTCTGAATTCTGCATCCAAAGCTGAACTGAATTAAGCCATTCAGGAAGCGATAACTTTGAATTTAGCTCATTTAGCCAGTTAATTAATGGATTGGAAAAGAATATAATCGCAACTACAATAAGGGCACTTTGAAGGACAGGTCCCTTGTTGATCTTCAAAAATACGAGTGGTTGATCCTGTAGCAACCAGGCAATGATAAATGGAGGAATGATAAAAAGGCCGATCGACTGAACCGTTTGAAAGAACTTAAGTACAGAAATATTTTGAGGGTTTGTAAGATCTTCCATCATAAGCTCCAGATCAGAAAACGAAATGCCATAAATGATCCAGCCGAGTGCCATTCCAATCGCAGTGGCAAAAATACCACATATTAAAAGCACAAAGGCTGAATAGAGCAGCTGAGCAGATGGTTTGGAATCTCGGAATACCTGTTTAAACATTGTTACTTTTTTTGACAAAGTTAATAATCCTCTTTAAATCAGACGCGCTATCCCGTTATTTGAAATTGCGCCGATTGGTTATCTTTGCGCAATGTTATTAAAACGATTCGTGTGAAGATTGGTAACCTTGATGTAGGTGAGCTACCGCTGTTCTTAGCCCCTATGGAGGACGTAACCTATAAGTCCTTTCGCTATTTATGCAAAAAATTTGGTGCAGATGTTATGTCTACCGAGTTTGTGTCTGCCGATGCGATTATGCGGGAGATGGAGGCTACTAAGCGCAAAATGACGATCTTCGATTTTGACCGGCCTATCGCAATACAGATCTATGGCTCTAATATTGAGGCGATGATTTGGGCAGCTAAAGTTGCTGAAGAGGCTCAACCCAATTATATTGACATTAATTTTGGGTGCCCCATGAAAAAAATTGCCGGTAAAGGATGTGGAGCCGGGCTCTTGCGCGACATACCCAAGATGATTAAAATGGCTGGTGAGATTGTCAAGGCTGTAAACCTTCCGGTAACAGCCAAAACAAGACTCGGTTGGGACCCTTCCGATATGCCAATAGTAGATATTGCAGAGCGATTGCAAGATGTTGGAATACAAATGCTTACAATTCATGGGCGTACACGAAGCCAGCTTTTTTCGGGCGAGGCCGATTGGAGACTAATTGGAGATGTAAAGGCCAATCCAAGAATGAAGATTCCAATTATTGGGAATGGGGATATTAGCAGCCCTGAGAAAGCTAAGGCATTTTCCGAACAAGCTGGCGTCGATGGATTGATGATTGGTCGCGGTGCCATTGGACGCCCATGGATTTTTCGCGATATTCGCCATTATATGAATACCGGTGAGCTCTTACCTCCTCCCACGGTACCCGAGGTGGTAGAGAGTGTAAAAGAACAACTTTTTCAGTCGATCTCGTATAAACCTGAACCTCGTGGTGCCATACTCGAAATGAGACGCCATTTTGCACGGTATTTTCCGGGATTGGAAAATTTCAGAGAGTTTAGGGTGCAACTCCTGCAAGCAATTGAAGTTGATCAGGTGGTCAATATCCTCGATGCTATTGCACTGGAATATTCCAATGTGCAAGTTGACTATACCCATGTTAATCTGCAAAAAGCGGGGTAGTTTACTATTCTTTGCAGCGACTAATTTTTTTTGTGTGAATGCTCATTAATTACGCTAATTATCTGTAAATTTGGAGATAAGAATACCGTATTAGCAAACTTTCGTTCTAGATACAAACTTTTTGTTATTGATCTATTAGTTTAATATTTTCCACCTAATCCAGAGTGAACAGATTGATTCGCAGGCTCACGGACCCCGTCCAAGATTTATTCCGATTTCTCCTGTTTTTTAATGGTCTTATATGGTTTCCAACCGATGGATATGGTGCAGCCAAATATCCATTAATCGCGTATACTTTTCAATCGGGTTATCAGGCTTCACAACAACTCAGTTTGGCTTCAGCCGCTGACTTTTTTAATTATGCAAGAATCCGGGATGAACAATTTGCAGAAACGCTAAAGGATCATTGGCACGATTATTCGATCCTTGCTCCTCTTGAAGAGGTGCATGCAACCAAGATTGCAATAGCCCCGATTTTTAATAGCTCATCCTTTGAAATAGCCTCTCCTTCAAATCTTCCGTATAGTGAGCCAACAGTTTTAGCTAATTTTAGCCAAGATCCTGCATATGCCTATACAGGTATTCGAAAGCCTTCATCGGAACAATTTTCTGCTGTTAGTGGGAGCGTGTTGTTTTATGGACAGCAAATCAATTTTCGCTATGACACCCTATTGGCATTGTCGCCTGTCAGATCAGTTTCCGAAGATTCTATAGCCGTATTCTGGCTCTCCTTTTCCAGATCAAATAGTACCCATTTAATTGATCAGCTAATGGATTACAGAGATCGGCTGGGCCTTAATGACTGGGGCTATTATCAGTTGGTAAAGATGGTTTCTGCAGTTATAGGTGCCTCTGACCGATGGAAAAGTGATCAGTTAACATGGGGCTTAATGATCCGTTCAGGTTTTGATATGCGACTTGCATTTAATCAATATAGCACTACCGTACTATTCCCATCATCACACCTAATTTACGAAAAGCAATCTGTGATTATTGGCAAAAAACGGTATTTTCTGGATCGTGAAATGAAAAGTCAGCTACTGGTTACATGCCCCAATCCATTTCCTGATTCTCCGGATATCGTGGATCTAACATTCAATAACTCCCTTAATTTTACTGGAAAACTGGTTAAGCAAAAATTTAATTTCAATTGGAAAAATAAAAAATTTGAGTTTCGTGTAAGGTATAATCCTGAAATAATCCGTTTTTATAACGACTATCCAAAGACCGATCCGGCGGTATATCTGGGTGCATCGGTCTCTTCTTCTGTTAAAGAGGATATCCTTAGGCAGCTTTATCCCACTTTATCGATGATGAATAATGTAGAAGCTGCATCGATGTTGCAGTATTTTCTTCAACACGATTTTGAGTATTGTTCTTTGGGCTCTTCAGCACCTGTTAGTCGTTTTGCGGAGGAGGTAATCGCAGCGAAATCAGGAGGCGAATATGGCAAGTCGGCGCTGTTTTCCTGGTTAATTCGTTCGCTGATCCATTTACCCGTTATTGGGGTCCAATTTCCTGGATTTTGCTCCACTGCAATCTGCTTTAATGAAAACATGGACGGTGATGCATATCTATTTAAACGGAAGAAGTACCTCATTGCGGACCCAACTTATCAAAATGCTCCTCTTGGAATCTTAATGCCCGAGTTTACGGGGTTAAAACCTCGCCTTATTGATCCCGCTGCTAATGATTTAATTCAAAATAAAGGGACTAAAATATGGGGAATTGCGAAAAAGATGGGGGCCAGTCGAGGTGGTTCTAGTCAGGATATTCTCTTCGACAGTGAGGGGCATGCCTTACTTACCGGGAGTTTTGGCTCAAAGCCTTTTATTGCCCCGTTTATTGCGTGTTTCTCAGAATCAAATACCTTACAATGGATACGAAAATTTGAGGGTGACGGCCTTGCTTCATCATTTGCAATAGCGCAAATACATGAGAATGAAATTTTTATAGCAGGTTCATTTAGAGGAAAGCTTCAAATGGATGGTCAGATAATTCAAAGCTCAACTGAAAATAGTAGTCTTTTTATGGCCCAATTTAATCATTTTGGCGAACTAATTTGGCTTAAGATCCTTGCGGAAGTTCCACTTTATCAAGAAGATTCCAATCCATTTATGATAAAAATAGGGCGTTCAGGAAATCCAATCTCTTTTCAACAAATTAATGAAGATGAACGAAATATTAAAACCGGTTTTGTTGAAGCAAGTGAGGCCGGGCTGGTATTAACGGGCTCAGCCAATCTTAGAGCTCATTTTTTATTGGAATCAAAAACCCAGATCGAGAGTTTACCCAAGCTATTAAAAATATACCAGAAACTTATCAAGCTCAAGTGCAGTTCGAAGGTTGCGGGTATTTTTGCTATTTTAGAATGGCTTAAAGATCCTGGCCATGAGATCACCGGATCTCAGCTTCAAAACTTTTGTATCCAAACTAACCCTTCCTTTGCTTCGGAGAATAGTCTATTTTTTGAATTACTGGGTCGTATTGCGTCACTTAAAAATGAACTTGGTGTAATTACGATAACCACAAAAGACCATAAGTCACTTTATTATAATGCCTTAAGATTGGAGAATAAAAGTCAGTTTCAACTAAACGTTTTCGGCAACGGAGATCGTAGAATAGACATAATCTCAGGGGTTACTTATGCGAAAAATCCGTTACTTCTTGAACTTAATGATATCGTAATCGATTTTTCGGATGGTAACCTACGACTAGACTACGATTTTGATCATACCCTTAAAACGATATCCCTGAAACCATTTCCAAACGTTAACTAAAAGCATCTTCCGCTAGTCGGATGATCTAACTTGATTTGATTATTAGCTGCTTAATTTTTTAACGGTATGCCCTCTGCTTTGTGGTTATTAACCGACGCTCCCCCGAAGATTAGAAAGACGATTTTTATAATACCATAACATACGACCAGCGTAAAAATAATGGCAGCCCCAGAAGGTATGTCGTAGATATAAGAGAGGATCAGGCCAATGATAGAGCCTAAAAATCCAAAAGCAATTGAATAGAACATCATGGTATCGAATCTCTTCGTAAAAAGATTTGCAATAGCTTGCGGGATAGTCATTAACGACATAACCAAAATAATTCCAACAACGCGAATATTTAATACGATGGTAAGGGCCACAAGGCTAATAAGCAAAGCATTAAATAATCTCACGGGGGCATTATTGGTCAAGGCAAATTCCTCGTCGAAGGAGACGAAAATTATCATTCGGTAGAAGGCCGCAAAAAATCCGATCACCACAACAGATAGAAATAGCAGAAAGAGGAGATCATCTTGAGATACGGTGAGAATATTTCCAAATAAATAGCTCATCAGATTGGGGGCATAACCCGGTGTGAGAAAGATAAAAATCACCCCAAGAGCCATCCCTAATGACCAAAGCATGGCGATAGCTGAATCTTCACGTAAATCGGCTTTTTTTGTAAATAGCTCGATTCCCAGAGCAGATAAAATACCAAATACAATAGCACCTAAAATGGGATTAAACCCAAAAAAATAACCCATTCCAATACCTCCAAACGAGGCATGGGTTATCCCTCCGCTGATAAAAACAATGCGGCGCGAAACTATATATGTCCCTATAATTCCGCATGTTAAACTGGCCATAAAAGCGGCTAGAAAAGCATTACGGAAAAATTCGAAGTTGAAAAGTGCCAGAATTTCTTGCATCAGTGGTTATGGTTATGTAAAACAGTGTGGGGAATATCACCATGCGAAATAATCTGTATCGGACATTCGTATGATTTTAATAATTCAGGAGTAACTGCGTTGCCTGAATGGTAATGTAAGGAGCTATTTACGCAGGCATACGATTTAACATACGTCGAGATGGTTCCCAGATCGTGCGAAACCAACAGAATCGCAAGTTTTTCATTGAGAACTTTAAGCTTCTCGTATAATTCACGTTCAAAACGATTATCGACATAAGTATTGGGCTCATCAAGAATTAGTAATCTGGGGTTGTTCACGAGTGCCCGACACAATAACGCACGTTGTATCTGTCCTCCCGATAACTCCCCAATTGCTTTATCCCGGATAGAAAATATCCCCATCTCATCCATAAGTAGATTGGAGCGCTCATTATCCTCCGCACTGTACCGTCCTATCAGACGCTTGCGTGACATTAATCCTGATCTGACCACATCGAATACTGTTACCGGGAATTTACGGTCTATATTGTTGATTTGGGGAAGGTAACCAATACGGTGTATGTTCCCTGCTGTCATAGAATCTGCAAATATTATTTCTCCGGCCAAAGGAGGTATTAATCCCAAAATGGCCTTTAATAAAGTCGTTTTACCCCCACCATTTGGACCAATTACCCCTATAAAGTCGTTCGAATGAATCAAGAGATTTACTTCCTGTAAGACGATATTTTGTCCGTAACCGGCCGATAAATTTCGAATGTCAACTAATGATTCCATTATTTTAATGTTATTTCGGTGTTTCTGAAAGTTTACGGGCAATATCAATCATCTGTTCCGGCCAGTTATAATCCAGCGGATCGATCTGTATAATACTGCTATTAATCTCTTTAGCGATAATCTCGGCATTCTCCTTGTCAAACTCTTTCTGAATAAGAATAAATCTGATGTGTTCTTTTTTTGCAGCATCAATTACTCGTTGAAGATGTTTGGGTGATGGGATTTTCCCCTCAAATTCTATAGATAATTGTTCCAACCCATAGTCTCGTGCAAAATAACCTAATGCCGGGTGAAAGATGATGAATTTTTTTGAAGTTATGTGTTTAAGCAAATTGGTAACTGTTGAATCGACGGTATTAATTTCGGACAGTAGATGAATGAGGTTTTTTTGATACTGATCTTTGTTTACAGGATCTATTTCAATCATGCCGGAGCAAATATTTTCAGCAATGATTCGGGCACATTTTGGTGAGGACCAGATATGAGGATCAACTCCTTTTAATAATTGGGGTTCACCATCATGGTGATGGTTCTCGGAGATTAAATCAAGGTTGTTAGAGGATGCAAAAATCCGTAGCTTTGAATTTGAGGACTTGAAATTAGCTAGCCAGACCTGTTCAAATCCCAGGTAACCGATAGAGAAATAGGCTTGGGCCTCATTGAGCATAATCATCTGTTTGGGCGTGGGTGAATAGGTCTCTGGTCCTGCGCCCGGAGGGACTGTAACTTCAACGTGAAAGTTATCTCCCGCTATCTTATCGGCAAAATATTTCAGGGGAAGTATACTTACAAATAGTATGTTATGCTTCGGTTTAGAGGATTCTGAAAAACATCCCGCAAGCACTATCCCAAGTAAACAATAACTTATTATTCTAGCCATTCAACGTCCGTTGTTTTTATTTTTTGGTTCGAGAAGAGATCACGTTAAGATGCAATTTTATGATCAGATTTTCCAGACCGCTAATTTCATACCCCATAACAAAATATTACCCTTTAAATTCGACAAGCATTTGTTCATCAGGGGCTACCAACGTGAATCCCTATTTTGGATTTATCCATGACCACTTAAGAAATGGGATCACAAAGATAAAAAGCGATTTCCAATCCCAACCCTTGTTTGGTTTAATTATATATTATTCTTTAAGATATCGAATTCAGTAATTATTTTTTGGGCGGAACAGGATCGTGCCCGTGGGTCCCCCAAGGGTTACACTTTAATATTCGAAGTGTTGTCAGATAGAGTCCTTTAATGGGACCATGAATCTTTAATGCCTCAAGCGCATATTGAGAGCAGCTCGGAATGTGCCTGCAAGAATTGGGAATAAGTGGAGAGATCGCATATTTATAGAAATAGATAGGAATCATAAGAATCATAATGATTATCCACCGGGTTCCACGTATCAGTTTCTTGAACATCTATTTTTTTACTTTGTATAAATCGTCTATTTTTACTACCTCGATGGAGGTTGAATCTTTAAGTATCTTGGAGACTAACCCGTAAGGGGCTATAACAATTTCATCATCCGTATTCAGTCCCTCAACAATTTCGATAGTGGCATTGTCTTGAATACCCGTTTTTACGTTTACCTGACGGGCTAATTTGTCCCTTTTTACAAAAACAACTTCGAATTGCTCCGGTTCTTTAATGGCCGTTTTTTCTGCCGTTTTATTCTCTCCCTGATCCTCTTTCACGGGTTGGGTGGTCCCTTTTTTCGCAATCCCACTTGCTGAACGGGTGGTCACCGCTTGAATGGGAATCGAGATAACACCCCTACGCGTCTCGGTGCGAATCTCTACAGTTGCCGACATTCCCGGCAAAAATGGATAACGATGGAGGTTACTCCCCAAGAGATCCTGGTAAGACTCCTGAAGTAACAATATCTTCACATTAAAATTAGTTACCTGATCTGTTGAGAGCCCTGAGACATTGGCCGAACTGGCAATCTCCGTAACTTTGCCGAGAAATTTGCGCTTTTGATAGGCATCAATTTGAATATTTGCGGTATCTGCTTTTTCAACATTCACAATGTCATTCTCATTCACCTCTACCTTTACCTCCATCTTAGTCAGGTCAGCAATGGTCATTAATTCGGTCCCGGCAAACTGATTGGTACCTACCACTTTCTCCCCTTGCTCAACATTAAGCTTGGAAACGGTGCCCGAGATAGGCGAATAAATCTTTGTCTTGGTGAGGTTTTCCTGAGCCTCGCTAAGACTTGATTCGGCACTCTTAACGGCATATCGTGCCGCTTGAACTTCCGCCTGTGCTACCTTATAAGATGCCTCAATGGTTTCAAAATCCGATTTAGCAATGGTGCTTTTTTCAAAAAGCTGTTTTGATCTTTGATAGGTTAGCTCCTTTTCAACAAGCTGAGCCTCAGCCTGAGCCATTCGCGCTTTCTGACTGTTTAACGCTGCTTCATTCCGATTCCGATTTGAGATATAAATATCAGGCCGAATAACCACCAATAGATCCCCTTTTGTAACTTCATCCCCCTCCTTTACCGGAAGCTCGATGATCTCTCCGGGTACTTCGGGGCTTATCTTTACCAACATCTGAGGCTCAACTTTGCCATTCGCGGTTATGATTTCGGTAATATCTTTCTTCTGAACCTTTTCTATTGCAACCTTAAGAGCTATCTCCTTTCCGAACCAACCCGCTTTTTTCCCGGCAATAAGGGCTATAATCACAATAACGATAACAACTCCGATATAGAGGGGGGTATTCTTCTTCTTTTTCATAGTAGATCCGTTCTGAATTATTAGATGAGAAGACAGATCTTCATCTCTCTTCTTAACCTTCATTTTATACTCAAATAATGAGCTTATATCTCGCAATTTATGAATTTAAAATTACGAATATTTATCAACCTCCGGCTAATTATAGTGGTAAAATTTGTTTTTAGTATATTCGAATTGATCTGGAACTTTACTCCAATGTAATAGAACTGCAGCTGAAGAATGTGATTTCTACGCTGCCAATTCTTGCATTCTTTGGAAAAGAGGGTTAAATGAAAGTTTTAATGGACGAGTAGGTAACTATATTCAAAAATGAATGGGTATTTAAATCATTAAAAATTAGATTGTTAATGATTAGATTATTACTAGATTGAAAATTTCTTAAATAGAGACAAAAAAGACTTTAGTTATAAAAAAATAATCCTATTATTACCATTCAAAATTTGATAACTAACATAATAAAGGTGCTTTTCAAGGTAATTTTTACATTTTAGTTGAATGAAAAAATTAATTTTGGCTATATTTCTGAAAATATCTTGCTGCATCTAACGTGAAAATCAGAAGAACAAACTCAAATAAGTCTAAAACGACCAGAATACTGATATGCTAGAACTAAAAAACCTCACTAAAACTTACGGGCATCAAAATGTGGTAAAAGATGTAAGCCTCGTAATTGGGAAAGGTGAATTCTTTTGTCTGCTGGGTCCAAGTGGATGCGGAAAAACCACCATTCTGCGCATGATTGCCGGCTTTGAAAAGGTTTCGGCCGGAAATATTCTCCTTGACGGAGTTGATATAACAGAACGCGCTCCTTACCGACGTGATGTAAATACTGTTTTTCAAAACTACGCACTTTTCCCGAATTTCGATGTTTACAACAACATCGCTTATAGTCTTATGATAAAAAAAAGACCCGCGGAAGAAATTGCAGAGCGTGTTGAGAAAGTTGTCAAACTTGCAGGTTTATCGGGATTTGAGAAAAGGATGCCGGCCCAGCTTTCCGGAGGACAGCAGCAAAGAGTGGCCCTTGCCCGTGCACTTATCAACGAACCACGGATCCTTTTACTTGACGAGCCCCTAAGCGCGCTGGACAAGAAAATTGCGGAACAGACCCGAATGGAGTTGGCAGAACTACAGCGAAAAGTCGGGATAACCTTTGTCTTTGTCACACACAATCAGGTTGAGGCCTTGGCGCTTGCTGACCGCATTGCCGTAATGAACAACGGAATAATTGAACAGTGTGATCAACCCCGTGAAATATATGAACATCCCAGGTCTCATTTCGTGGCCGATTTTATCGGAAGTATGAATGTTTTGAAAGGGATAATAAGGGAAAGTAACCCTTTGATGACCAATGTTGAGCTTGAAGATGTAGGAATGATTAGACTTTCTAAATCAGATAATCAGGAAACCGGGAAACCGGTTATTTTTTGCATCAGGCCTGAGAGAATGAAAGTAAGCCTGATTGAACCTAAGGAGTATGAGAATAGTCTGAAAGCGGTGATCAGGTCAAAAGTTTATCTGGGAGATGTCACGCATTATCAGGTCGAACTGCACGGAGGGAAACTGATTAAGGTGATTGCGCAAAATTACCTGCTGCAATTATCCAATGAATTTTATGAAATAGGAGAGGAAGTTTTTATTAACTGGAGTCAAACATCAGGAGAGCTTATTAATGCGTAAATTAGTTAAGATTAAAGAATTTCATCTGCTGCTGTTTCCACCGGCATTCTGGCTGCTCCTTTTTTTTATTGTCCCGTTAATCATCGTACTTATCTATAGTGTAAGTTTCAGAGAGTTATATGGAGGTGTCAAAACAGGATTCACCCTTGAGCATTACAAAGAGATTGGTAGTGAGATGTATCTCAAAATATTTTTGAGATCGGTAGGTTATGCGACTATAACAACCTTAATTACCCTCCTTATTGCATTTCCTGTTTCCTATTTTATGGCATTTACCTCCAACCGGACAAAGACAATCCTGATGCTTCTGATTATAATTCCGTTTTGGACAAGTTTTCTCATCAGGATGTATGCCTTAATGACCATCATGGGCGAATCAGGCCTGGTGAATCAGCTGCTGATGACTACGGGAATTATCAAGGAGCCACTCGCACTTTTTAATAATGCATTCAGCGTTTATACCGGATTTGTCTATTGGAACCTGCCATTTATGATTCTTCCTATTTTGTCATCCCTCGACCGTCTTGACACCTCACTCCTTGAGGCTTCGCTTGACCTTGGAGCAACTAAAACGGAGACATTTTTTCGGATCACACTCCCTTATTCCATTCCAGGGCTTGTCGCAGGTGTTATTTTTGTGTTTGTCCCGACAATGGGTAATTTTATAATTCCGGAGTTCATGGGAGGCACTGATAATTATATGATAGGCAACCTGATAACATCTCAATATGTTCATGCCCGCAACTGGCCATTTGGTTCAGCAATGTCGGTGGTTATGATCTTTTTTGTGATGATTTTTATTTCACTCTACCTCCGGTTTTATAATCCTTCAAAAAATAAGGGCCTTTTAACTATCTGATTATGGCAGGCAACATTTCGCGTTCGAATGATCTCGGCATTGGGAAAGGTATCCTGCTGAAAATTATAACTTTTGGAAGTATCATTTTCTTGGTATCTCCACTGATCATCCTTATGATATTCTCGTTTAATTCAGGAAAAACGGTGACTCAATGGGAAGGATTTTCAATGCGCTGGTATTCAAATATATTTACCGATTATGATCTTTGGATGTCGGTTCGGAACTCTTTTTTGATTGCGATTGCAAGCACCGCACTTTCCACAATTCTTGGTACACTGGCAGCACTTGCTGTAGGGAAATATGCTTTCAAAGGGAGAGAACTGTTTCAGAATATCCTCTATATACCCGTTATCCTTCCTGAAATAATTTTTGGGATTTCATTACTTGCGCTGTTTTTGCTGATTAAGATGCCTCTGGGTTTTATTTCGGTAATTTGTGCCCATACCACGTTCAGCCTTTCATTTGTAACGTTAATTGTACTTGCAAAGCTGGCCAATGTTGACAAAAGGATAGAAGAGGCGAGCCTTGATCTGGGTGCTAACCGTTGGCAAACCTTCCGGTACGTTGTTTTTCCAAATCTGGCACCTGCTATTATTTCGGGAGCCTTATTTGCCTTCACACTCAGTATTGATGATTTTATTGTTACCTTTTTTACGGCCGGCGTCTCTTCTGCGACATTACCCCTTAAAATCTATTCATTGATCAAATTCGGTGTTTCCCCTGCCCTGAATGCAGTTTCTACGATCCTGATCATTTTTACGGTTGCGGCCTTGTCTGTTTCAAATGGAATACAAAAAGGTGTAAAAGTCAGCAAGCTTATAAAGTATCCCCTTCTGGGGCTAATGGGTTTGATTTTAATCTATTTCACGGTTTCTTTTTTTGAAAAGGGGAAAATAAAGAACCTTAACATCTATAACTTTTCAAACTATCTCTCCCCAAAGATAATAGCGGATTTCGAAAAAGAGTACGGCGTAAAAGTGTCGATGAATTATTACAATGACAACGAAGAACTGTTGTCAAGGCTTCAAATGGGGGTAACAGGGTATGATCTGATTATCCCCTCTTCGTTTATCGTTGAGATAATGAGAAAAACCGGACTTATTCAACCTATAGATACCTCTAAAATTACTAACCTTCGTTATATTGACAAACGATTTCGTAACCTCCCCTACGATCCTTCAGGCCGCTATTATATACCTTATGCCTATGGCTTTTCTGCAATCGTTTATAATAATCAGTTTATCACCGACTCTATTCGTGGCTGGAATGACATGTACAATGAAAAATATCGTTCCAATATTCTGATGGTAGATGATATGCTGGAGGCATTTTTTGTTGGATACAAATGCCTCGGGTATGTCAGGGATACCGATGAGGTTAAACTTGACAAGGTTACAGACCTGCTGATTAAGCAAAAACAATTACTCCTAAAATACGAAAATAATATGGCAGTGGAGTACATGGCCAGCGGAGATGTTTGGATCGCACAATCGTGGAATGGCTATATTGCAAAAATTCTTCGCAAGGGTCCTCAGTTTAAAATGGTCATACCCAAAGAGGGCGTCCTGCTTTTCGTCGATAATATGTGTATTCCTACCAATGCCCCTAACAAGGAAATAGCCGAGCAGTTTATAAACTTTCTGCTAAGACCCGATAATAGTGCCAGTAACATTGAGACGATACTTTACGCAATGCCGAATCCGGATGCAGTTAAATTACTTCCTGACAGTATGAAAAACAACACTGTTATTTTCCCTTCCGATCAGATGCTCAAAAATATGAATATAAGTAAAGACGAAGGGGAATTCAGCAAGAAGCTCGAAAAGGCGTGGACTAAAGTGAAAATAAAGTAATCGTGATGAATTTCCGAAATTAGCCAATATGAGAAGTAAATTAGGGAACTAATTTTTCCTCTGGGCTGACCCAATAGAATTGCCCGGGAAAAGAAAATAAAACTGGAACTTAGTAATTTGTGAGTGAAGTGCAATTGAAGTTTCGTAGCGAGTATAATGCTCCTGAACAACGTAGTGCTTCGAAATCCTCATCTTCATTAAACCTGAAATCACCAAAGTGATTAAACGGGATATTAGAATCTCAAATTAATATCTCTATTTTAAATTTAATCGTCAAAAAAATCAAAGAAGAAGTAATGGGTAAGGCAGTCAAAATTATTTTTGCAGTAATTCTATTGCTTCAACCCAGCAACTTATTCTCTCAGGAGGGAAATGGCATTAAATTAGGAGCTGATCTGGTTAACCGCTATCTGTGGCGCGGTATCGAAAATGGACTTGGCTTCGATGGCAGCAGGAGTTTTCATTTTCAACCTACAGTAATTGGAACATACAAGAATCTTGAAGTAGGCTATTGGGGTAGTTTTGGGATTAGTAACAGCTATTCTGAATATGACCTTTGGGCAAAATATTCTAGAAACCAATTTTTTATTTCAATATTAAATTACAATCAATCAGTTGAAAATAAGTATGGAACACAACATGGAGGTCATTTCAATGGGCTGTTTAGTAGCGCCGGAAGCTATGCTGAAGTAACTTTGGGCTATGATGGCGGGATTAAATTTCCACTTTATGCAAGTTATAACAAGTTTTTCTATAATGATGATGCCACATACCTCGAAGCAGGTTACCGCTTTAATACGCACAAACTTTTCCCAATGGATTTTACGGTGGGAATGACTCCTCAGGCGAGCTCATACGGCGAAAAAGCGGGTGTGATGAACCTTGGTTTTAAAGTAGCATATGATATTAAATTTTCAGAGAAGTTTAAGGTGCCTGTTTTTGCTTCTGTAATTGATAATCCCCAGACTGAAGAAACCTATTTTGTTTTTGGACTGACCTTTTCATCCAAATAAAGTCTGAAAAACAGCTATGGATTGACGCTTGAATTCATACCTTTTCAGTCATTGATGCTCAATAGTAACAGGAACGGGGAGGTGAAGTATTTCGATATTTCTTTTATTCCTAAAACCCCTGTTTTCAGAAAAGAATAAAAAAGGGGAAGGAGCCGTGGGAGGTATAACCCAGAATAATTTACGATGCTCAACGGATAATTAATAAGAATAAATCCATTCTGATGTCGTGCACGCAAACGCTTTTTTTCGTTATATTTGACACCTCGAATTAGCCACTTTTATTTTTTTATGATCAAAAAGCTCAAACTCCCTGCGTGGTCATGGCTCCTCTTTTTTGTGGGATTTATTGCCTGCATAAGTCTCTTGTTTCTTACCAATACGGGGGTGAAGATTACTTCGTCTGACGAATATTGTCAATCGTGTCATATTCATCCCGATGCCGATGCTTCGTGGAAAAAATCGACCCATTTTTATAATCCCAGCGGGGTAAGGGTTCATTGTGTCGAATGCCATTTGCCTCCAAAGGAGGATAATCGCTACCTCTTTGTTAAAGCAAAGGCGGGTCTTAATGATCTTTACGGGTTTTATTTTAAAGACAAAAAATCGTTCGACTGGGAAAACAAGCGGCTGCTTGAGCATGCCGTGAAGATTGTTTATAATGAGTCGTGTGTAAAATGTCATCAGAATCTTTTTACCAAGGGGCTCTCTACCGATGGGGGTACAGCGCATCTCTATTATGAAAAAAATGCCAAGAAATTAGACCTGCAATGTATTAATTGTCATCTTGATGTAGGTCATTATAACCCGAATTATAAGCATGCAAAAATGGCTGGCATCCCTATGTCGGCCAAGTCAACACAAAATCTGTTTACGGCACCGGCAAAAATTAATGCGTTTGAAAACTTTAAGGAATTTATTCCTAATAGTGTCGTCTCGTTTAATATGGTGGCAGTAAAGGGAGGTAGTTTTAAGATGGGCAGTGCAGAGAGTGAATCTTTCCGACGTAGCGACGAAGGTCCGGTTCGGACAGTCTCTGTCTCTCCATTCTTTATGGGTGAGGTGGAGGTTACATGGGATGAGTTCTGGACATTCTTCGCCTCTACGATGTCTGAGGGGCGTGTCGATCCGAATTTAGTTATGGCTCGCAATGCCAATTCACCCGATGCTGTCACCGGTCCTACACCCCCATTTGGAATACCGGATCAGGGATGGGGTGGTGGCAAGCGCCCGGCAATTACGATGACTCACTATTCGGCAACGATTTATTGCCAATGGCTGAGTAAGGTAACGGGTAAACACTATAGGTTGCCAACCGAAGCGGAATGGGAATATGCCTGTAGGGCCGGTACCGAGACCCCTTATTTCTTCCCGGGCGATCCGAAAAGACTCTCTTCCACAGGACTGCGCAGCAAAATCTTTGGTGCCGATACAACCCAAATTAATCGGTACGTCGTTTATGCGTTGAATGGGGCTGGTAAAACCCAGGAGCCCGGGTTTGTTAAGGCTAACCCTTTTGGTATAAAAAATATGATGGGCAATGTGCTTGAGTATTGTTCTGATTACTATTCCGAATCGGCATATGGCAAGACAGGCTCATCCGTTACTGATCCCAAGGGACCGGAGACCGGAGAAGAGCATGTTATTCGTGGTGGAAACTACACTTTTGATGCAAAGGATCTTAGGTCTGCAGCCAGAGGATATACCAAAACTGCGGACTGGTTGAAAACCGATCCACAACAACCAAAAAGTATCTGGTGGTACTCCGATATCAAAGGGGTGGGTTTCAGAGTGGTTTGTGATGCTGATCAATCAATACTAATAAAATGATTAAAGATAGATTCTAATTCCTAAAACTTAAAAAATTATGACTAAAAAGAATTCATTGAGCAGAAGGGACTTTTTTTCAACCTCTGCTGTCGTTGGTGTCGTGGGCACCATTGGAGCCGGTGCTGTTATCGCATCATGTGCTTCAGGCGCTGAAAAGCTTGTTCCTGTTCCATCGCTTACAGGGGCTTATATTCCAGACCTCGTCGATGTAGCTGCCGATGGCAGATTATTAAAAGCGGGTGTGATTGGCTGTGGTGGACGTGGATCAGGAGCGGTTCAGAATTTTCTCGATGCTGTTCCTACCAATGTACAAATTGTTGCCCTTGGCGACTTGTTTCAGGATAGAATTGATGACTGCCGTAAGGGTCTTAAAGAGAAACATAAGGTTGAAGTTCCTGATGATATGTGTTTCACGGGATTTGATAACTATAAGAAGGTTTTGGCTTCAGGTGTCGACCTGGTAATTATTGCTACACCACCGGCATTCCGTCCGACTCATTTTGAGGCTGCCGTAGAGGCCGGTAAGCATGTATTTATGGAAAAACCTGTTTGTGTTGATCCGGTGGGTGCCCGCTCAATCTTTGCATCTGCAAAGAAAGCTGAATCACAAGGACTATGTGTTGTTACCGGAACTCAACGTCGCCACCAACGTAGCTATGTTGAAAGTTTTAAACAGATCCAAAGTGGGTTGATTGGCGAGATCCTTTCGGGAAATGTCTATTGGAACCAATCGATGTTATGGTATAGGGAGCGCAAACCCGAATGGTCTGACATGGAATTTATGGTGCGCGATTGGGTAAACTGGAAATGGCTATCGGGCGATCATCTTGTTGAACAGCACGTTCATAACCTCGATGTATTTAACTGGTTCATAGGTAAAAAGCCGTTGAAGGCGGTCGGTTTTGGCGCCAAACAACGGAGACTTTCCGGTGACCAATATGATATGTTTAGTGTCGACTTTGAATATGAAGGGGGCGTTCACCTGCATAGCATGTGCCGTCAGATTGACGGATGTGCAAACAATGTATCAGAGCATATCCAGGGGACCAAAGGAAGCTGGGATAGCAATACCATGGAGATCAAAGACCTTCAGGGTAAAGTGATCTGGAAATATGACTCTGAGAAGGAGAAAGCAGATTTTAAACAGACCAATCCATATGTATTGGAGCATGTTGATTTTGTAAATCATATCCGTTCAAATACGCCGATCAATCAGGCAGAGGAGACTGCCATTTCGTGTTTGACTGCTATTATGGGTCGCGAATCGGCTTATTCTGGCAATGTTGTCACTTGGGAAGAGATCACAAATTCTAACTTAAGTACCCTTCCTGCTACCCTTGAAATCGGCAAAGTCGATATGAGTGGTTATGTGGTTCGTGTACCCGGGAAACCCAAAGAGGATAAAAAAGGGTAATTTATACCTTGCCTATTATCCAATTAAAGATCCCGTTATTAAGAGATAACGGGATCTTTTTGGTTTAACCGGATCCCTTTTGACGGGTTTAATCCAAATCTTAAAGTATAATATAGTCTCCAGATAAGCTTTTAATTTACCTCAAAATGTACCGGGTCGTGGTAGTTTTTATAGGTTCCACCCCATAATAACCCATATCGCTTGGCTATCTCAGGTACCTTAGTCTCTAACCAAGAAGCCTTAGAGCTTGCTTTCCTTAATTGAATAATCCGAAAACCTTCCCGTTTATAAAGTACCAGGTCAACGGCTCGCGCCAGAACATGCCTGCTTTTATTTACTGCAGCATTATGTGGGTTATCTCTTTTAAGCTGAATCTGAGCCTCTTTACTTCGCAATCCACTGATGATTTCAACCTTCCAAGAGGTCTCTTGTTCAATATCGGAGATAAAATGCTTGAATATCGAGGCACTCTCCTCGTTTGATTCTGCAATATTATTCAATACCGAATGGTTTATATATCTTACACGCAGATCATAAACTATTGTAAAGGAGAAATACCCAATAGAGAGAAAAATAGTTACCATTAAAATGGTAATAAGTGATTGCATTATTGGTTTTCTCTTTTTAGAGCCCATGATCAATTCCCTAATTTTGTGGTCCGTTTTAGCCGATTGTTAGCTATTTATTCTCTAAAAATCTGATAATATCAGCGTTTGTTAGATTTTGCATGCGAAAATAGGCCATTCTAGTTACTTCTCATAGTGTGGATGAAAAAAATATCGCAGTTTGATCGGATATTATATTTTTTCAGGATGTTATGTTTAAGTTTTGTTTGTAATTTTAATGCCTATTAATTAACGCTAATCACCTCAATAAATAGAAAATCATGAATAGAAAATTACGCATGGGAATGGTAGGTGGAGGAAGCACCGCTTTTATTGGTGCTATACACCGGCTGGCAGCTTTAATGGACAATCAGATTGAATTAGTCTGTGGCTGTTTTAGCACTAATCCTGAGGTCTCCTTATCATCGGGTTTATCGTACTACCTTCCTGAGGACCGGATTTATAAAAATTACCACGAGATGTTTGAACATGAGGCTTCGTTGCCTCTTGGAGAACGGATGGATTTTGTAACGATCGTAACCCCTAATTCTGTTCATTTTGAGCCCGCAATGCTGGCTATGGATAACGGATTTCATGTGGTACTCGATAAGCCTATTACGTTCACATTGGAGGAGGCAAAAATAATAAAGGCAAAGATTGCGCAGACTGGACTGACGCTGGCTCTTACCCATACCTATGCCGGTTATCCAGCAGTTAAAGAGGCACGCGAAAGGGTTCGGCGCGGTGACTTTGGAAAAATACGAAAAATCATTGTCGAGTATCCTCAAGGATGGCTATCCACCAAACTCGAAGATACCGGTAACCCGCAGGCATCGTGGCGGACCGATCCTTCTCGCTCAGGAAAGGCAGGATGTATTGGTGATATCGGCACGCATGCTCACCATCTGGCAGAATATGTCAGCGGACTCAAGACCGTTGAGATCTGTGCTGATCTTAATGTTCTTGTTGAAGGTCGTTTGCTCGATGATGATGGAGCTGCATTTCTTCGTTTTAATAATGGAGCCAAAGGGGTGTTAATAGCCACTCAGATTGCAGCGGGTGAAGAGAATGCAATTCGACTTAGAGTATATGGTGAAACTGGCGGTCTCGATTGGCAACAACACGAACCAAATACCTTGCTGGTAAAATGGAGCGACAGACCCACCGAGATTATTCGTGTTGGCTCTGGCTATATGAGCGATATTGCAAAGCATAATTCCCGTACTCCGGGTGGTCATCCGGAAGGTTATCTCGAAGCATTTGCCAATATCTACCGTAATTTCTCCCTTACCGTAAGGGCTAAGATGAATGGGGAGATCCCAAAAGCCGAATGGCTTGACTTTCCCGATGTTGAAGACGGAATCCGAGGGATGCAGTTTGTCGATACAATGGTTGAAGCCGGGTATAACAATGAGCAGAAATGGTTTAAATTTGCAGAATAATCCTAAACTAACTAGCATGAAAAGAGCAGTAACACTTTTTACCGGACAATGGGCCGACTTAACCCTTGAAACAATTGCACAGAAAGCAAAATCATTTGGTTATGATGGCTTGGAGCTCGCTTGCTGGGGCGATCATATCGAGGTTGACAAGGCAGATCAAGCCTATTGCGATGCTAAACTTGCCCTGCTGAAAAAATATGACCTTAAGTTATTTGCAATCTCAACGCACCTTGTTGGTCAAGCGGTATGCGATAATCCCGATAGTCGTCACCGGGGAATGCTTTCTCCCGAAATATGGGGAGATGGCGATCCGGAAGGGATTCGTCAGCGGGCGGCTGCCAGCGTTATCGAAACAGGACGAGTAGCTAAGCGACTAGGGTTGAAAGTCGTTAATGGGTTTACAGGAAGCTCAATATGGCAGTATCTCTATTCTTTCCCTGCCGTTTCACAGGAAACACTTGATACCGGTTATGCCGATTTTGCTAAACGGTGGATTCCAATACTCGATGCCTATCAGGAAATGGGAATGAAATATGCCCTCGAAGTTCATCCTACCGAGATCGCCTTCGATATCGAAACAGCAAAACGTGCCCTTAAAGCATTAAATAACCACCCCGCGTTTGGATTTAACTACGACCCGAGTCATTTTGGATATCAGGGGGTTGATTATGTTCAGTTTATCTATCAGTTTAGCGACCGTATTTTCCATGTGCATATGAAAGATGTTACCTGGAATGATCACCCTGGATCAATCGGCGTATTTGGCGGTCATGTTGAATTTGGTGACAACCGCCGTTTCTGGAATTTCAGAAGTGTAGGTCGCGGAAAGATCGACTTTGAGCGTATTATCCGTGCTCTGAATGACATTAAATATACCGGTCCTCTCTCTGTAGAATGGGAAGACAGTGCTATGGATCGCGAAATGGGTGCTGCCGAATCGTGTGCCTTCGTAAAGAAGGTTGACTTTTCTCCGAGTTCTTTCGCTTTTGATGCGCCATTTAGCAAAGACTAATTAGTTGGACTCCCCCTCGTTTCAAACGAGAGGGAAGTGGCCAATCATTTACACAACAAATAATTAGGGGGCCTCTTGGTATATATAAGGTGCAAACTCTGAACCATTAACTCCTCCCCGAAGCATTGGGGCAGGCAGCTGCAACGAGGAGTAGACATTGGAAGACCGGATGCAAATCCGGTTTTTTTACACGTAGCTTTTTTTAGTGTCCGCCAGTTGGCGGATTAGTGTTTCGGTCCGTCAGATGACGGATAGTGGCATTTTCTATTTATTTTCTTAAGATTGATTTTTCCAATGCACGTCAACGGTAAAAATTATCAAACCATCTGGGCTCACCCCGATAATAATAAGATTATTCAGGTAATTGACCAACGCAAATTGCCGTTTGAATTTGAGATTATCGATCTTAAATCTGCCCATGATGCGTTCGAGGCAATTCAAAATATGACTGTTCGTGGGGCGCCACTTATTGGAGTCACAGGTGCCTATGGAGTCTATCTGGGTTTGCTGAATGCAACTAGTAATGATTGGAGTAATGATCTTGTTGAAACGGCAAATTACCTTAAGGGAGCACGACCCACGGCCGTAAATCTGGCTATTCTTATTGATGAGATCGTTGGTGCGTTGAATGGGTGTCACACCTTAGAGGATGCTCAAATTTGTTCATTTTCAGAGGCTAACAGGCTAAAAATTCGGGAGATCGAATGGTCTGAAGCGATAGGTGATTTTGGATGTGAACTCATCGAGAAGATCAGCAAGAGAAAAAATGGAGAGCCGGTGAATATCTTGACTCACTGTAATGCCGGCTGGCTCGCTTGTATCGACTGGGGAACTGCCACAGCACCGATCTACAAAGCGTTTCTCAAGGGTATTCCGGTTCATGTGTGGGTAGATGAGACGAGGCCCCGCAATCAGGGGGCACGACTTACTGCCTGGGAATTGGCGCAGGAAGGGGTCCCTCATACGGTGATCCCGGATAATGCCGGCGGTCATCTGATGCAACATGGAATGGTTGACCTCTGCATTGTGGGCAGCGACAGAACGACCGTATCGGGTGATGTGGCTAATAAAATCGGCACCTACCTTAAGGCACTCGCCGCCTCTGATAATAAGATTCCTTTTTATGTCGCTCTACCCTCGTCAACCATCGATTTTACAATGTCTGATGGAGTACTAGAAATTCCCATTGAACAAAGGGATGGCGAGGAGGTCAGCCATATAGAAGGGGAACTTGAAAATGGCGAGATCACCAAAATTAGAATCATTAATGGCACATCGCGAGTTGCCAATTTTGGCTTCGATGTAACTCCTGCAAAATATATTACTGCATTAATAACCGAAAGGGGAATCTGCGAGGCAAATCAAGCAGCGATTGGTAAATTATTCCCGGAGAAGCTTTTAGGCAGATAGGGAGAGACTAAGTGTCCCCTTGCGTCTTTGCGGTTTTGCGTGAGAAGAGATATTGAGAGAGTGCACGATTTCACGAATTAGTGCCTTTTTAGTCCCGCAAGTGCGGGATGGTGCTTTGGTGGCATAGATTTTTATTTAGCCATTTAAGCAATGATTTCTGTCTGAAATTCTCATTTATCCTTAACTTTGCCTTATCTTAACTATGCTTTGATGAATTACGCTCAACCTGAGGATGGATCTATAAAATTCTCCTCTCATTTGACCCCCGAAAAATTGGAGATCCCATCTTCCTTCTTTGCCCCGTTGAATCAATGGAGAGAAGAGATGTGGCAGCGATCATTTATTGGGGCCTATTCGGATGGCGTTGGTTTTGGTAATATCTCTATCCGGATTCCCAATACGGAACAGTTTTATATCTCAGGTAGTGGCACAGGAGGAATACCGGAGCTCGACCAGATTCATTATCCATTGGTTGAAAAATGTGACCTGGCACAAAATACCGTCTGGTGTCGCGGTGTTGTTCAGGCTTCCTCCGAATCAATGAGTCATGCCTCGATCTATTCATGCAATGCCGGCATTGGTGCAGTTGTGCATATTCACAGTCGCAAATTATGGGAGAAGTATCTTGATGTACTTCCCACTACTTCAAGGGAAGTGCAATATGGAACACCAGAGATGGCGTTTGAAATTATCCGTTTGATGGGACTTTCCGAAACACAGGAACAAAAGGTCTTCGTGATGGGTGGTCATGCTGAAGGAATTGTCTCTTTTGGCAAAACTGTTGAGGAAGCGGCCAGGATATTGCTGGCCTTTGATGTATAATAATCAGCTTGTCAATACTTTGCGTAAATAAAGAGAGACACTTCGACTGTGCTCCGTACGGGGAGTGTATTACTTGAGGATTTGGTGCCTTTTTGTGCCTTCGAGCCTTGGCGGCAAAATGTATTCAGAAGAATATTAATTTAAAATTAGTTTAGCATCATGCCTAAAATTGCAATCATAGGAGGTTCAGGCCTCGAGAATCCGGATATCTTAAAACAGTCGGATCGGATTAGTGTTGAGACCCCTTATGGAGATCCAAGTTCTGATTTTATATGCGGTACCATTGCGGGTGTCGAGGTAGTGCTCCTTTCCCGTCATGGGCGCGAACATACGATACCTCCAACTCAGGTTAATAATCAAGCCAATATTTATGCCCTTAAAGAGTTAGGGTGTACCCATATTCTTGCTACCACAGCCTGTGGTTCATTGCGTGAACATATTGAGCGGGGCGATCTGGTTATTCCCGATCAGTTTATTGATTTCACGCGTCACCGAAAGGTCACATTCTTTGAGGCTTTTGAGCCCCATATCATGAATCATACTCCGATGGCCGACCCTTTTGATCACTACTTAAGGGAGAAGCTGATCAGTGCCGGGACGGAGCTTAAGCTGGCAGTTCATCCCAGTGGGTGTATTCTGACCATTGAAGGTCCGCGCTTCTCGACCCGAGCCGAATCGCACATGTTCAGGGCATGGGGTGGCGATATGATTAATATGAGCACTGCTCCGGAATGTATGCTTGCCAATGAACTGGGGATCCCCTACGCTGCTATTGCCATGGCTACCGATTATGACAGTTGGAAGAGTGATGAGGCGCCAGTATCGTGGGAGGAGATTCTCAAAGTTTTTAGTCACAATGTCCACAATGTAGTTGATCTTTTACTAAAAGTGATCCCAACGATTTAATTTGCCCGTAAAAAGTTGCACAATACGTGGTAATTGAGTAAAATTGCACACCGAAATTCAAAACCGAATTTTGAGGGCCTATAGCTCAGTTGGTTAGAGCATCTGACTCATAATCAGGGGGTCGTAGGATCATGCCCTACTGGGCCCACCCTAAAAATTAAGGGTTTAGGAAGATAAAACTTCTTAAACCCTTTTTTCTTGCAAAAAATTTGCAAAAACTAGATGACACTAGATGAAAAGAATAGAAAGACTTCCCGGGTTTGATTCTTATTGAAAGTATAATAAAACGATTTAGGATTGTCAAGTTTTCAGGATCGAAATTGCAATCTAGTTTCAAATTTGATTAGGTTTCAAAAACCTAAGAAATGTCTCTTTTTT
>CAIVMQ010000128.1 GCA_903907075.1 uncultured Bacteroidia bacterium | reverse complement strand
TTATCGATCCGCAAAAACTTTATTCCCCTTTTCTGATAAATCTTTTTAACCAAGAACCAATCAACAAAAATAACCAGGGGAACAACAACCTTAAGAGACTCTAATTGCTCCCGTAAATCGTGGTGCAAATGTAAAAGGATTTTCCATACCTAACTCAAAAAACATAAAAATAAACACAAAAAAATAGCATGAATATACATCATTAAATATCAGATAATTATCTACTCATCATCTCTTCAATCAACAACTATTATCCTAAATTACAACACATAATTGAAGACATAAAGGGTCCCAATAACGCGCAAAAGCAGTTAATAGGCATAATAACAAGTCTGAATTCAAGTTCATATCATCATAAAAGGGATGAAAAAATAATTCAGATAGTCAATTGGTATGATTTAATAACCAAATATGCTATTTTTACACTGTCTAAAATGAAATAAAAGTGTCTGATTGCATCGTATTAATACCTACCTATAACGAACAAGAGAATATTGGAAAAATAATCCAAAAGGTATTCTCCCTTGATGCCGATTTCAACATTCTAATAATTGATGATAATTCGCCTGATGGAACAGCCATGCTGGTTAAAGAGCTAATGGGGCAATATCCTGACAAGCTATTTATTTTGGAACGTGCAGGAAAGCTGGGATTAGGAACTGCTTATATAGCAGGGTTTAGATGGGCTATGGATTATAAATATGACTACATCTTTGAGATGGATGCTGATTTCTCACATGATCCGAATGATTTGATACGGCTTAGGGACACTTGTCGTAAAGATAATGCCGGTTTGGTTATTGGGTCACGGTATATCTCCGGAATAAATGTGATAAACTGGCCTCTTCAGCGAGTATTAATGTCGTATTTTGCGTCAGTCTATGTGCGTAAAATAACCGGAATGTCAATAATGGACACTACGGCAGGGTTTATTTGTTATAGGCGCAATGTTTTAGAGACTATTGATATAAATAAAATAAGGATGAAGGGCTACGGATTCCAGATTGAGATGAAATTTAAAACCTGGAAACACGGATTTAAGATCGTTGAAATCCCAATTATTTTTACCGACAGAAGAGAAGGGGTATCTAAAATGACTAGTGGAATTTTTGGAGAAGCATTTACTGGAGTTCTTAAAATGAAGATTCGAAGTCTTTTTAAAAAATACAAACCTGTATCTTCATCAATAAGATAAGCCAATCTGCAGACAGTCCAAATTCAATTTTAGCTATCTCAGAGAATAAAATAAATTAAAACCTATTACATTGATTATTTTTATATAATTTCACTTAATAATAGCTAAACTTCAAGTTTAATTCCTAAACAATTAAAATTAACCATGAGAGACATCGTGATCAAAGATGCCAGAGTTGTAAATGAAGGTAAAATATTAAGAGACACAAGCATACTTATACGTAACGGAATTATTGAAAAAATATTCAGAGATGAAGTTCCTACAAATATCCTTGCACAATCAGATGTAATTGACGCCTCAGGAAAATTGCTCTTGCCCGGAATAATTGACGACCAAGTTCATTTCAGAGATCCAGGACTTACACACAAGGGGGATATTGAAACAGAGTCGAGGGCTGCAATTGCAGGAGGGATCACATCATTTATGGAGATGCCAAATACGGTACCTCAAGCCGTAACGCATGAAATATTAGAACAAAAGTACCTCCGAGCATCTGAAGTCTCATTAGCCAATTACTCCTTTTATATAGGAGCTACGAATGACAACCTCGAAGAGTTGTTAAAAACTGATCCGTCAAGAGTTTGTGGGGTCAAAGTATTTATGGGCTCCTCAACAGGAAACATGCTGGTTAACGATACGGAAACCCTTGTAGCGTTATTCTCAAAATCAAAAATGTTAATCGCAACCCATTGCGAGGATGAGCAAATTATTCAATCAAACAGTGCGATTGCACGTGAGAAATATGGTGAGGATGTCCCGATGAGCGAGCACTCTAAGATCAGAGACACCAATGCATGCTTTAAATCGACCTCTAAAGCGGTTGAACTAGCCAAAAAATATGGAACACGACTCCATGTCCTACATCTATCTACCGCGGGAGAAATTGCGTTATTTGAAGCTGGACCTGTAAAGAATAAGAAAATAACCAATGAGGCTTGTGTTCACCATTTATGGTTTACAGAGGCTGATTACGAAAAAAAAGGGACAAGAATAAAATGGAATCCAGCTATTAAATCAGCTAATGATCGACAAGCATTATTAAAAGGGATCGCAGATAATCGAATTGATGTTATTGCCACAGATCATGCGCCACATACGATAGAAGAGAAAGACCAGAGTTATTTCAAAGCTCCCTCGGGAGGCCCATTAGTCCAGCACTCACTGGTTGCGATGCTTGAGATGAGCCGAAATGGGAAAATCTCACTCGAGAAATTGGTAGAAAAAATGTGCCATGCACCTGCAGATCTGTTCGGGATCGAAAAACGAGGATATATTCGCAAAGGTTATAAAGCAGATCTAGTATTAGTCGATGCACTGCGATGGACCGTTTCAAAAGAAAATATCCTTTCTAAATGCGGATGGTCTCCTTTTGAGGGAGAATCATTTTATTATTTTGTAAGTCAGACTTTTGTAAACGGAAATCTTGTTTATGAAAATAACGATCCAAATTCGTCCGGTACTTTCCATGAACAGATCAAAGGGGAACGACTTACGTTCAACCGGAGCCAGTCATAAATTACTACTTTTTCTCGGAACCATTTTTCTGATATCCGGATGTCTTCCAGGAGCAAGGAATGGGATACAAGGGGATCATTCTTTTGGAAGGATTATTTATGATACCTATATTACAAATAGAGATTCGACTGATCAATGGGGAGAGGAATGTCTTTCGGCCTTTGACCGCAGAGCACTAATCGAAAATGTGTTTAACGCCGTTTACAAAGGAAAAATCAAAGCTATTGATTACTTCACAGGAGAAGCCATCACTCCAGATCAGCTTCGGAAAATGGAATTCGAAGGGCAATTTACTCGAAAAAATATCAGCAAGATTCAATTTGATGAGAAATGGAACTGGAATAGCGAAAAATCTGAAATGCAAAAGCAAGTCAACTCAATGACAATTGCCTATGAAGTTTACAATGCGGATGGCCAATCAAGAGGTCAAAAGCCAATTTTTAAATTGGTATTTACAAAATAGAAAGCCCAACGTTGGGAACTAAGGATTGTTTATTTTAAAAGAAACCGAGCAGTAGTCCTTGTTTTTTGGGCCACAAAAACAACTCTCCCTTGGGTCATCTCTTGGATGACCTCTTCGTTATAATATCGAATTGTCAATAATTCAAGCCCTTCATTATAATGGACTATAAAATTTTGCTTTAAATCCCCAATAAGGCATTCAAAATCTCGCTCCGGACGATCGATTGCTAAAGAAAAATTCATTGCTGATTGCTGAACAAGGTTTACTTTTATCCGATAATGAGCAAAAAGTTTATAAATCTTACTTATACTCTCTTCTGCAATAAACGAAAAATCTGTAGCTGAGACGGTAATTAGAATCAGGTTTTCCTTTAAAATAAAAACAGGGACATAATTCATCACATGATCAATTCTACAAATCACTGAACCCTGTTCCTGAGGTTCGATAAATGAACGGACATAAAGAGGAATATCTTTCTCCACCAATGGCTTCATCGTCTTAGGATGAATAACTTTAGCACCGTAATAGGTCATTTCAGCTGCTTCCCTATAGGAAAGCATTTCCAACTTTTGACTTCCCTTAAATCGATGAGGATCCGAATTCATAATCCCAGGGACATCTTTCCATATGGTAACGCTCTGCGCATCTAAGATATTAGCCAAAATTGAAGCCGTATAGTCTGAGCCTTCGCGACCTAAAGTAGTCGTTTGATTGGTCCTTGTTGCACCTATAAAACCTTGGGTAAGAAAACATGTATGTTGTTGAAAATTAAATTGGGATTTCGCTAAAGATGAGGATAATTGCCAGTCAACATTCCCTTCCCGCCAAGTAGAATCAGTCCTTAAAACAGATCTAATATCTATCCATCTATTCGAATAACCAACTGAGTTAAGGTACGAACTTATAATTCTAGTGGAAAGGATTTCGCCTAAAGATACAATTTGGTCATATTCAAAATCATAATCAAGGGAAGGTGGATTAGACAAATGTGACTCAAGTAGGTTAAATTCGACACTAAGCATTCGGTTGATATCGCGAGACTTTTTATAAAAGAGTGATTCAATAAGATTAAAATGAAAATTTTTTATCTCATCAAAATCTCGAAGAAGATCTTTGGAATTACCCGTAAAGTAATTTTTCGCTAATTTCTCTAATGCATTGGTTGTCTTGCCCATAGCAGAGACAACGACGACCAGCTCTTCCGAATAATCCTTTAGAATTAAAGCAAGATTTCTTACTCCGATGTCATCCTTTACGGAAGCACCACCAAATTTAAAAATTTTCATCTCTTCAATTTTATAAACGAGATTGGCAAGATTTGATTGTATAAAATTATTAAAACTGAAATGAAAACTTGAATAATAATCGAAATAATTTGAGATTTAAACCATAAATCGTCAAAACTCCGAAGTTTGTATCTAACCATGATTAGAATCAGAATTTATAGCAGGAGAAAATCAAAAAAATAATTTTTGTACCTTTGTTGGCCCTGAAGCAGAAAATTAGTTGCAAATAAAAAGATTAGATCTATTTAATATGGCATTTATAAACGAAAACTACCTGAAATTAAAGGCAGGATATTTATTCCCGGAAATTGGTCGAAGAGTAAGAGAATTCTCAGCTGCCAATCCTGACAAAGACATTATCAGAATGGGAATCGGAGATGTTACCCAACCTCTAACTCCGGCGATACTGAAGGCTTTTCATGAGGGAGTTGAAGAGATGGGCAATAAAAATACCTTTAAAGGTTATGGTCCAGAGCAGGGATATGATTTCTTGCGAGAAGCCATTGCTCTAAATGATTATCAATCAAGGGGCGTAACCATTTCGGCAGATGAGATATTTGTTTCTGACGGTTCGAAATGTGACACAGGAAATATACAGGAAATATTTGGCAATGAAAATGTAATCGCTATTTGTGATCCTGTTTACCCGGTTTATGCAGACACTACTGTAATGTCGGGTAAGACTGGCATATGCCAGCCAAATGGTTATTTTGACAATATAATTTATATGCCATGCAATGAATCCAATGGATTTATACCTGAGCTTCCATCCACAAGGCCTGACCTGATTTTTCTTTGTTTTCCAAATAATCCTACAGGAACGGTAGCATCAAAGGAGGTATTAAAAAAATGGGTTGATTACGCTCTTGCGAACAAGAGTATTCTCTTATATGATGCAGCCTATGAGTCTTACATCACCGAAGATGGCATACCCCATTCAATATTTGAGATTGAAGGGGCCAAAAATGTCGCAATTGAATTCAGAAGTTTCTCTAAAACTGCCGGATTCACGGGCACTCGCTGTGCTTTTACAGTAATTCCAAACGAATTAATTGCATATGATCAACAAGGCAATTCGGTAGCTGTTAAGCCGCTATGGATGCGCAGACATACCACAAAATTCAATGGCGTATCATATCCTGTTCAGAAAGCTGCGGCAGCGGTATATTCTGAACAAGGGAAAAAAGAGGTTAAAGAGCTTATCCTATATTACCTGGAGAATGCACGAATTATTAGAGAGAGCTTAACTAAATTAGAATATACAGTATTTGGTGGAATTAATGCTCCATACGTTTGGGTTAAGACAAAAAACAACCTTACCTCATGGGAATTTTTCGACAAGCTTCTAAACGAGACTAATGTAGTGGGGACACCAGGATCAGGATTTGGCCCTTCAGGTGAGGGATACTTCCGCTTTTCAGCATTTGCTGATCGTGAAAATGTCCTTAAGGCGATGGATCGGATTAAAAATATGACCTATTAAAATTCATGAAGTGCATATAATATTCAAAAAATATAATTTGGACTAAATATTTCACATTAAAGTCTCATAATGAGAAAGCTTTGCTTTATACGTATTACTGCTTTCAATGTTTAAACGGAACACTAAAAGGATATTACCTGTGAATACAAAATTGCGTTAAAAGTTTTTCAGATACTAGAAAATTCAAATGGCAAGAAGAAATATAAGAATCACTTTAATAATTCTGCTTTTATCCGTAGGGCTCCAGCCAAAAGGGTATTGCCAATTGTTCTTTCCTGAAGATATGATTAATGTCAAGGGGCAGGTAATTGATGAGATTACGAAGGAAAATATAGGGTATGTCCAGGTATTAATTATGAGGATCCGCGGAGGAACAATGACTGATGCATCGGGCAAATTCTCTATTCAGGCAGATCCTGTTGATACATTAACCTTTAAATCACTAAATTATAAGGATAAGAAAGTTCCGGTAAGTGAAATTTTTAACACTGAAAATGGATTAACAAAAATTTCGCTCTCTCCAATACGAATTTTATTAGATCAGGTCGAGGTCCAAGGATCCGGACCTAAGGTTAATATGAATGGTATTCCAGTAGGTAAGAGCGTCTCTGTTCCGGTTGAATTACGTAGCGACTATTTCGCTTCTAAACCCAAAACACTAACTGTATTAACAAAACCGTTATCCTTTATGTCCTATTACCTCAGTAAGGATGAGAAAGAGAAGCGGGGGGCCCTTTCCGCTATCCATTCCGAAAAAGACTGGCAAATACTTTCTTTGGTTTATAACAAGGATGTTATTCAGAAAATATCCGGATTCGAAGGTGAACCGCTGGAAGATTTCATGCTCTACTGCAATGCCTTTAATGGACTGCCAATAAATGCTTCAACCTATGATGTTGAGAAGCGGATTCGGGAATTAATAGTTGAATATATAGAGAAAAAATCGAAAGAGAAGCCGCCAAAACTGTGAAACTTCCTGATTTTAAAGATATCATCGATGCGCATCAACTGATCAAAGGGTACATTCACCGGACCCCCGTAATGACAAGTCGAGCGATTAACCAGATAACCGGCTGTGACCTTTTTTTTAAGTGTGAGAATCTTCAAAAAACTGGTGCCTTTAAATTCCGTGGAGCTTCTAATGCAGTATTTTCCTTAACACAACAGCAGGCAGCTCATGGCGTTGGAACACACTCTTCAGGCAATCATGCAGCAGCGTTGGCCTATGCAGCTGCTCTGAAAGGGATCAAAGCTCATATTGTGATGCCATCAAATTCATCAGAGATCAAGAAAAAAGCCGTTGCCCACTATGGTGGAATTATAACGTTTTGTGATCCAACATTGAAGTCAAGAGAAACTACTCTGCAAAGTATTGTAGAAAAAACAGGAGTTGAAATTATCCATCCATACAATAATGTAAAAGTTATTGCTGGGCAAGGAACAGCTGCAAAGGAGCTTTTAGAGAGCATTTTGGAACTCGACCTGATTATTTGTTCTGTAGGAGGAGGAGGATTATTATCAGGCACTGCCCTATCTACTAAATCTTTAGCACCTTCGTGTAAAGTTATTGCTGCTGAACCCTCTGGTGCCGATGATGCCTACCGCTCATTTAAGGCTGGGTATATCATCCCCTCCCAAAATCCCAAAACGATAGCAGATGGCCTTCTTACATCTCTGGGAGAGCTAAATTTTGCTATTATCCGCCAAAATGTAGACCAGATCATAACCGTATCCGAAGAGTCAATAATCGAAGCGATGCGTCTTATATGGGAACGGATGAAACTTATTGTTGAACCATCTGCCGCAGTTACGCTGGCCGTTATCCTTGAAAACAAAGAGAAGTTCCTTAACCAACGTATCGGGATAATCCTCTCCGGAGGAAATGTCGACTTAAAACATCTACCATTTTAACGAATGGAAACGCAGCAATAGCTTAAGATAAAGGACTAAGCTAAATTCAAAATCTAATGATTTAAGCTGCATTCTAAACCAATAAAAAAGGTCTTGCAACAACGATTAATTTCATGTAAGTTTGAAAAAAAGAGCCATTGGAGATTAATAAAACAATACTTGGAATTGATCCGGGATCAAATATCATGGGGTATGGAGTACTTAAGATAATAAAAAGTAAGCCTCAAGTCATAGCCCTTGGAGTGATAAAAACTTCCGGATTTACTGGGCATTATCAAAAACTAAGTCATATTTTTGACCGGACACTCTATCTTGTTGATGAGTATAAACCTGACGAGACAGCACTTGAAGCTCCTTTTTTTGGGAAAAATGTGCAATCAATGCTTAAGCTTGGTCGGGCTCAAGGGGTTGCTATGGCTGCATCGCTTTACCGCAATGTTCCAATTTTTGAATATGCTCCATTGAAAATAAAACAAGCTATTACAGGAAATGGATCGGCCACCAAAGAACAAGTAGCCTATTTTCTAAAGCAGATGTTTAATATTGAGATCATGCCCAAAGATCTTGATGCCACTGACGGATTAGCGACGGCAGTATGCCATTTTTTACAATTAAAAAACCCTAAGTCTGCAGGAACAATAAAAAATTGGGAGGAGTATATTCGAAAGAATCCGGGGAGGGTAAAATAATTTAAGTTCTATTAAGATGGCGAGCAATATTGGCTGCAATGGCCGAAAACTCCTCAGCTGTGAATTTCAGCTTTGGTTTTGAGAAGTCAAAATCATTTTCGTTCTGCAATGGGATCAAGTGCAGATGTGCATGTAAAACTTCCAATCCAAGCACAGCAACACCAACCTTCTTGCAAGGGATAGCTTCTTTAAGAGCCCAGGCTACTCTTTTGGAGAATAACATCAAACCCGCATATTCATCGTCCGCAAGATTGAATAAATAGTCTGTTTCAACTTTGGGGATTACTAATACATGCCCTGGAGCAACAGGGAAAATATCTAAGAAGGCAAGATAATATTCATCTTCCGCAATTTTATAACACGGAATTTCTCCTTTTACAATCTTTGAAAAGATAGTTGGCATTGTGAATGATTTGGAATCAGTTAGATTCCCAGTTCTATATTTATAATTTCAAATTCGAGTATTCCAGATGGCACAGTAATCTCAACAGCATCGCCGATTTTTTTCCCTAATAATCCTTGTGCAATTGGCGTATTAACACTGATTTTGCCAATTTTCAAATCCGCTTCGTGTTCAGACACTATGGTATAGGTCATCGTTGCATTATTCTTCCTGTTCTTAATGGTAACCTTGTTCATAATCTGAACAACATCAGTTTCAATTTTCGACTGATCAATTATTCTGGCACTGGCCAATTGATTTTGCAATAGTGCTATTTTTGCCTCGAGCATTCCCTGGGCATCTTTTGCAGCATCGTATTCTGCGTTTTCAGAGATATCCCCCTTTTCAATTGCTTCCCCTATATTTCTAGAAATAGCCGGCCTCTCAACATTAACCATCTGATCCAGCTCTGCTTTAAGCTTTTTTAAGCCCTCAGCAGAAACATAAGTAATTTTGCCCATCTGGAATTTATTTTTTGCTGATATTACATAAAAAACAAGAAGAACTCCTGAAAAACGGAACTCTTCCCAATCTGAATAAATACAAATTTAAAAATAATCTTCAAGAATAACACATTATTGCCGACTTAAAAGTTGATGACTGTACATTTAACCAGTTATACAATCAAAATTAGACTAAAAAGCTGAATATATTATTTGTCAGTAATACGATTATAGATTTTAACTTTTATAGAGAATCACCAAGACAAGAAAGCCCAGAGAATAGCTATCTTTGTGATTCAAAACAAACAGAAAATGGCTCAACTAAAGCAGCTTAATATCCATAAGATCATCTTGATTGCTCTGTTATTTTGGAATACAGAGAGTTGTACAAAAGATCAGAATTCATTCTTACCTTCTGTAAAAATAAATTTACACATCTCATTGGTCAATTATAACTTCTTAACCATTCCTGGGAATTCAGTTGTATTTATGAACGAAGGCGTTAAAGGGATTATTGTAGTATGTGTTAACCCTGATCAGTCTCAATATTTTGCATTTGATGCATGCTGTCCTAATGAGAAAGACTTCTCAGGAATTGTTGAACTAGAACCAGTAAAGAATCTGGTGACACCGCCCTTTACGCTATTCAGCAGCGATTTCTTCGGAATCTGTAATGTCTGCGGATCTAAATTTAACCTATTGGGTAATGGACAGCCGGTAAAAGGTCCAGCAACTCATTTCCTTCAAAGCTATAATGTGATTACCGGCTTCGAAAGTCTAACAATTTCGCACTAGTGGTTAAGAAAATGCAAAATACAACTTACAAAAAGTTGTACTTTGCATTTTTCACATTGCACTTTAACCGTGTTGATCTTAAGCAACCCTCTTAATATCGATAATATTCAGGCTTATACGGTCCTTCTGGAGATATTCCTAAATAATTAGCCTGGCTTGGCGTTAAAACTGTAAGTTTAACTCCAAGCTGAGCAAGATGCAATCTGGCAACCTCTTCATCAAGGTGCTTTGGAAGACGGTAAACATCAATCTCATAGGTCTTATTCCACAACTCTAATTGCGCAAGTGTCTGATTCGTAAATGAGTTACTCATCACAAATGAGGGATGACCCGTAGCACAACCTAAATTAACCAAACGGCCTTCAGCTAAGAGGAAAATTGCATGACCATCAGGGTAAGTATATTTATCCACCTGTGGTTTTATATTTAATTTGGTTATTCCGGTCCATGTCTCGAGACGTGAAACCTGAATTTCATTATCAAAATGGCCAATATTGCAAACGATCGCCTGATCTTTCATCGCTGCCATATGCTCAGCAGTAATAACATCTAGATTACCAGTTGTGGTCACAAAGATATTTCCTTCTGAGACGGCTTCATCCATTGTTTTGACTTCAAATCCTTCCATTGCAGCTTGCAAAGCGCAAATAGGATCAATCTCAGTAACGATTACGCGAGCGCCATAACTGTGCATCGACCTTGCAGATCCCTTACCCACATCGCCATAGCCAGCAATGACAACAACCTTACCGGCAATCATTACGTCGGTGGCTCTTTTTATTCCATCAGCAAGCGACTCCCGACAACCGTATAGGTTATCGAATTTTGATTTGGTAACTGAATCATTTACATTAAAAGCAGGAAATAATAATTTCCCTTGTTCTACCATCTGATAAAGGCGATGAACTCCGGTCGTTGTCTCTTCAGAGACTCCTTTGATCTCCTTCGCTTGTCGATGCCAACGATTTGAATCGGCCATCAACACTGTTTTTAATATTTTATTTAATTCAATTTCATCTTCTGCATGCACGTTTTTATCCAAAATCTGATGATTTTCCTCTGCTTCATAACCGCGATGAATCATCATCGTCGCATCCCCTCCATCATCCACGATCAAGGTAGGACCTGCGCCATCGCCAAAGTCGAGTGCCCGCTCTGTACACCACCAATACTCAGAGAGGGTCTCTCCTTTCCAGGCGAATACTGGAATTCCTGCAGCAGCAATAGCAGCTGCGGCATGGTCTTGAGTAGAAAAAATATTACAACTACACCACCTTACTGAAGCCCCTAAATCGACTAATGTTTCTATTAGAACTGCAGTTTGAATTGTCATATGCAGTGAACCCATTATACGTGAACCGGAGAGTGGCTTTTGCATTGTATATTTCTCACGTAGAGACATCAAACCTGGCATCTCTTTCTCTGCAATTTCAATCTCTTTGCGACCAAAATCGGCCTGAGAGATATCCTTTACCTTAAAATCTTCTGAATTATTCATTCTTTATTCTGTTTTTAAAATGTCTTAAAATAGTGCTTTAATTTTCAGCTAGGATTTCCATTACTTGAATCTGATCTTTGTGCAACTGAGCTTTTAATTGATCTAATCCTTCAAATTTTTGTTCATTACGAATCTTCTCAACAAAGAAAACTGTTATGAATTCATGGTAAATATTTTCATTAAAATTTAAAATATGTACCTCAACTGTTTTATGATCTGCATTTGAATTTACGGTAGGCCTCATGCCAATATTTAACATCCCATTATAAATTAGGCCTCCAGTTAAAACAGTTACAGCATATACTCCATCTCCCGGGACTAATTTATATTTATCACCGGTATCCAGATTAGCAGTAGGAAAACCAATTGTTCGCCCAATTTGATTACCTATAACTACTGTTCCTGAAAGAGAGTATCTATATCCCAAAAAATCATTTGCTTTGGCAATTTCACCCTCTTCAAGTGCTGATCGGATTTTTGTAGAAGAAACAACTTTATTATCAACAACTAATTGAGAGAGTTGTTCAACTTTAAAATTAAGAGTTTTAGAGAGTAGCTCAAGAGAGTTGAAATCGCCTTTGCGACCTTGGCCAAAACGATGATCATAACCGACAACAAGACGGGCAATATTCATCTTTCCAACCAGAATCTTGGTTACAAAATCATTATAAGTCAAGCCTGCAAAATCTTTTGTAAAAGGATATATCACTAAATGGTCAATACCAATATCCTCCATAAGTGCGATTTTTTCATCTTTGGAAGATAATAACCGGAGTGAATCTTCGTCAGGGGCTATTATAATTCGAGGATGAGGTTCAAATGTAAATACGACAGATTCGCCACCGTAGACCATACTGAGCCGCTTAAGTTCGGAGATAACTTCCCGATGCCCTAGATGAACGCCATCAAATGTTCCGATGGTAACAACTGGACTTATGGCATTAAAATTATCTAAATCAGAATGAATTTGCACGAACTATAAATTTTGAGGATGTAAAAATAGTCAAAAAATAATTGGCAGCATGGGCTTAAATCGATATTAAGTCTTAAAAATGGGTTAAAACAGAGTCCACTTAGTTAGTATTAACAAGGATTTTATACTTTTGTTAACTGTAAAAATTGTATTTGTCAGAAACCATTGATTTTAAGTGACAAAGAACACAGAGATAAAACTGAAAAATTATTCGAATAATACCCTAATTTATGAAAAAAGGATTCTATTTTTTGATTATGCTCCTTGCCTTAGTAAGCTGTGGAAAGAAACCAAATTTCACAATTACAGGCCGACTGGAAGGGGGAAAAGGGAAAAGTATTTCCTTAAATAAATTATTAATCAGTGATCAACCAATCTCCGATACGGTTAAACTTGATCCGGATGGTGGATTTAAGTTCAAGGGAAGCACCTCAACTCCGACATTCTACCTTTTAAAACTCTCTGAAAAGAGCTTTATCACACTTCTTATCGACTCAACAGAAAATGTTTCCATTGCCGGAACCTATACTAATTTCATCCGAGACTATAAGATTTCAGGATCGAAAGGGTCAGAAATACTGCGTGATCTTGACAATCGCTTCTTTGCCGCAAAAACAAAGCTTGATTCACTTCAAAAACTTATAAAGGTGCAGCAATTAAATCCTGCCTCTGCCCAAATCAATGGACTAACTGCTCAATTCAACCGGATCGTTAATGATCATTCTGAATATGTGACTTCATTTGTTAAGCGAAATCCTTTTTCGCTGGCATCGGTGTATGCTCTTTATCAAAAATGGGACAATTCGAGTTTTGTTATCAACGATATGCAGGCAATGAAGACCGCCGCTTCAGCCTTATATTCCGTATATCCTAAAAACGAACAGGTTATTGCACTATATAATAATACATTGCAATTCATCAATCAGGAGCGGAGTAAAGTTCTAGCAAATGCAGTAAAGAATAATGCCGTAAACTCGCCTAATATTATCCTGCCTGACGTCGATGGCCACAATAAAGAACTTTGGTCGTTACATGGAAAACATGTGTTACTTCATTTCTGGTCAGCCAAAGATCGCGCTTCGAGAATTGTGAATCCTGTCCTTTCAGAGATTTATCAAAAATATAAAAGCCGTGGATTTGAGATTTATATGGTTAGCATTGACGATGATCGGTCTGCTTGGTTGGATGCGATTGCAACTGATAACCTAAGCTGCATTAATGTTGGAGATATGAAAGGAAGCTATCAAGCGGTTACAAATTTCAATGTGCAGGAGCTCCCCTATAATTATCTTCTTGACAAAGAAGGAAATATCATAGCTAAAGACCTTAAAGGGCCAGTATTAAATGAGGTACTAAGTAAAATTTTAAAATAAAATAGACCCTTTTACTGGTTTATACAATAACATTATTCGAGTAAATCATCGACAACTTTAAATTGACACTTAAGGGTAGCTAATTCTTGAGAAGTCCTATTTAACAGTTATCTTTGGCCATTAAACAACAATAAATCATTACGTATTATACCTAATTTTGGATCAGCAAAAAAAAATATATTTTGCTTCGGATGTTCATCTAGGCGCTGCTTCACTCAAGCACAACCGTGAAAGGGAGTTGACTTTTGTAAGTTGGTTACACAAGGTTAAAGAAGATGCGGCTGAAATATATCTCCTAGGAGATATATTTGATTTCTGGTTTGAATATCGCACTGTTGCCCCTCAAGGATTCGTAAGGGTCTTGGGCGCCTTAGCCGAGATTTGTGATAGTGGAATTCCAGTCCATTTTTTCACAGGGAATCACGACATTTGGGTATTTGATTATCTTCCTCGTGAAACAGGGATGATCATTCATCGTGAACCATTAGAGACAGAACTTTTCGGAAAGAAGTTCTTCCTGGCTCATGGTGATGACCTAGGAAAAACCGATCTTAAATATCAGATACTTACTCGTTTCTTTCATAATAAATTAGCTCAGTGGGCCTTTAGTAAAATTCATCCTGATTTATCTTTTCGGATGGCTTCATATTGGTCGAAAAACAGCCGATTATCAAGAGGTATCTATGGACCAGGTTTCCTTGGAGAGAATCGTGAACATCAGCTCATTTTTGCACAAAAAAAGTTGAATGAGAAATATTTTGACTATTTTGTTGTCGGACACCGACACATACCTCTAAACTATCCGTTAACTCAAAAGAGTTCAATCATCATTCTTGGTGATTGGTTTAAGGAATGCACTTATGGAGTTTATGATGGAGAGACCTTTAAATTAGAGATCATTATTAATGAAACACTTATAAATAGTAATTAATTAATATGAGTAACACTATTTACACCGTAATAATTGGAACAGGATCCTATGTACCTAATAGGGTAATCAAGAACGATTTCTTCTTAGACGCTGAATTTTACGATCCTGCAACAAATCAAAAGTTTGAAATTCCAAACTCAGAGATTATCCGTAAATTTTTTGAGATAACAAATATTGAAGAGCGCCGATATGCCGATGATGATCAGGTAACTAGTGATTTAGCGGCCTTAGCCGCTAAAGACGCCATTGCATCTTCTGGAATTGACCCTGAGAGTCTCGAGTTTATCCTTGTTGCCCATAATTTTGGTGATATGAATCATGGTCTTGTCCAGCCAGACCTCTGCCCCTCGTTAGCAAACAGAGTAAAAACAAAATTAGGAATTACTAATCCATCCGTTTTAACCAATGACATAATCTCTGGATGCCCTGGTTGGACTACCGCAATGATTACGGCAAATGCATTTATTAAGAGTGGCATCTTTAAGCGTGGCATGGTTATTGGCGCCGATGTATTATCGCGGGTAGCAGATCCTTACGACCGTGACCGGATGATCTTCTCTGATGGCGCAGGTGCTGCTATTGTAGAGGCTGTAGAGAGCCTTGTTCCCATTGGCATCTTATCTCATGCTTGTCGTTCAGACAATGATCATGGGATGTTAAATATGGGATTTTCGGTAAATCATGACTGTCCTAAGACCCACATGCATCTTAAAATGTTAGGATCTAAAGTTTATGTTTATGCCCTAAGTACTGTTCCTGGCGTTGTTAAGGAGAGTCTTGAAAAGGCTGGTCTTCATCTGGATGATGTAAGTAAGGTACTGATTCATCAGGCTAATGAAAAGATGGATGAAGCTATATTAAGCCGTGTTTTTAAACTTTATGGGAAAGCAGATTACGATAAAAATGTGATGCCAATGACCATTCAACATTTTGGAAATTCATCAACAGCTACCGTCCCAACATTGTTGGATCTGGTTCTAAAAGATAAAATGGAGGATCACCAGATTTCCAAAGGAGATACGATTATTTTAACCTCTGTCGGAGCAGGCATGACAATTAATTCAATTGTTTATAAAGTGCCTGAATAAAGGAATTATGGAAGGTTATTTCAAAAAAAGGTCGTTTTGCTATTGCAAAATGACCTTTTTTTGTTTCCTACTAATGAATTATCCTGCTTGTAATCTTATAGAACTTAATTTATCAATCTTATCTATTGCAAACTCAGGTGTAATAATTATTTCAGTATTCAAGCCGGAAGGCATTTCAAACATCACATCCATAATTACTGTTTCACAAATCGCCCGAAGACCCCGTGCACCCAGTTTAAATTCGATCGCCTTATCAACAATAACGAAAAGCGTCTCTTCGGGGAAAATAATCTTTATCCCATCCATTCTAAACAGCTTTTGATACTGCTTAATAATTGAGTTTTTCGGCTCAGTAAGAATTCGTCTTAGCGCATCTCGTTCAAGAGGGACAAGATAAGTAAGCACAGGTAATCTCCCAACAATCTCGGGTATTAATCCGAAGGAACGAAGATCCTGAGGTGAGACATATTGCAGTAGATTGTTCCGATCAACCTGGCCAATTTCCTCTCCCGCTTTATATCCTACAACCTTTGTATTAAGACGCAAACCTATTTTACGATCGATTCCTTCAAAGGCTCCGCCACAGATAAACAGGATATTTTTAGTATCCACGGCAATCATCTTTTGTTCCGGGTGTTTTCTCCCACCCTGAGGGGGAACATTCACTATTGAACCTTCAAGCAACTTAAGCAATCCTTGCTGAACCCCTTCCCCTGATACATCTCTGGTAATCGAAGGGTTATCACCTTTTCGGGCAATTTTATCAATCTCATCGATAAAGACAATACCCCGTTCAGCAGCTTCTACATTATAATCGGCCGCCTGAAGTAGGCGAGTGAGTAAACTCTCAATATCTTCTCCTACATATCCTGCTTCAGTCAAAACCGTTGCATCCACAATTGTGAAAGGGACATGTAACATACGCGCGATAGTCTTAGCTAACAATGTCTTACCTGTTCCTGTAGACCCAACCAAGATAATATTTGATTTCTCAATCTCTGTACCATCATCGTCAGCATGCTGATTTAACCGCTTATAATGGTTATAAACAGCCACAGAAAGAACTTTCTTTGCATCATCTTGTCCAATTACATATTGATCAAGAAACTCTTTAATTTCCTTTGGCTTTTTTAATTCAACACCAGAAATATCAAAGTTCTTATTTTTTTTAAATTCCTCTTCAATAATAACATGAGCCTGTTCAATACAGCTTTCACAAATATGCCCTTCCATTCCGGCAATAAGAATGCGAACATCCTTCTTATCTCTTCCGCAAAACGAGCACTTATCCAATTTTTTCATGTTATAAATTAAAGATTATGATCTGGTCAATAGGCCAGAATTATTTTTTAACGCGAATTAGAATATCATCGATCATGCCATAATCTTTTGCTTCCTGAGAAGTCATCCAATAATCCCTATCAGAATCTTGCTCTACCTTTTCGATGGTTTGACCTGAATGAGTTGCAATTATTTGGTACAATTCAGTTTTAAGCTTTGCAATTTCATTGGCCACGATTTGAATATCGGATGCCTGACCCTGGGCACCACCCATAGGCTGATGGATCATAATGCGTGAATGCTTAAGTGCCGAACGCTTACCTGTTGTTCCTGCAGTCATTAAAACAGCAGCCATTGATGCGGCCATACCGGTACAGATTGTTGCAATATCGCAGTTAATATACTGCATTGTATCGTAGATTCCCAATCCGGCATGAACAGAGCCTCCCGGAGAGTTAAAATAAATCTGGATATCTTTCCCCGGATCTGAGGATTCAAGAAAAAGCAACTGAGCCTGAATAATATTAGCAACATAATCGTCAATAGCAATACCCAGAAAAATGATCCTATCCATCATTAGACGAGAGAACACGTCCATCTGAGCCACATTTAACTGCCTCTCCTCGATGATCGTTGGGGAGATATAAGCATTGGAATAGATTGATTCGTATTTGTACAAGTTCAGACTGCTAATGCCTAAATGTTTTGTCGCATAGTTGCGGAATTCATTACCGTTATCGTTCATCGTATCATTCTTTTAAATAGAAAAACTTTGTAAAACTATTTGTGTACTAGAATGAATCGATAATCTAAGTATCAAATAGCTCTACAAAGTTACAAAACTTACTTCGATTACTGAGTTCGGAAGATTATTTTTCAAATAAATCGTCAAATTCCTTTTGAGTAATCTTCTTATTTGTTAGTGCTACTTTATCTTTAATTAGTTCAAGAACTTTATCTTCAACTTTTTTCTCCGCCATCTTCTGACGTTGCTCCTTATTTTGAAGGATCGAATTGGCATAATTATCTAAATATTCGTCTGGCACATTAGACATTCCATATTGTTGAAACTGCATCTTAGCCATCTCTCGCGCCATTGAAGTTATGTCCGACTCATCTATTCTGATCTCGTTGTCTTTACCTAATTTACTTTTAATCAATGTCCATTCAAGATCTTTCTTAAAATGATCAAACTCCTCTTCGATCTGCTCCGCGGTAACGCTTTCATTAGTCTCAACAAGCCATCTCTTTAGGAAATCCTCAGGTAATTTCATTGATACCAGTTTAACAAAGGCCTCTTTTGCATCAATTGAAAATCGGTAATTACTTGAATAGATAAGATTTGATTCTAGTTCATAACGAATTTTCTCGCGTAACTCGGGTACTGTTTTTACTTCGGATTCTTCGCCATAAATCTTTTTAAACAAAGACTCATCTAATTTTGCAGGGATGAAGGTATTAATCGTATTGATTGTAAAATTAAAATCACCTGACACTGTATCTATTTCATCATCTTTAACTTTCAATAAATGAGCAACTTCATGATCATTTTGAAGCGCTGTTTTAGGATTAAATTTAAGAACATCTCCTATTTTAGCTCCGACAAAAATTTTCTGAATAGACTTATCTTTAATTAATTGAACGGACATTTGTACATTCAATGATGATATTCCACCTTCAATACTGTTACCATCACCATCAACCTGAACAAAATCACCGATAGTAGTCTCTTTTTTACCTACCACTTCAGCAGCAATATTTTCACCAAAACGGTTTGTATAACCTTCAATTTGGTTGTCAATTAACAGATCATCAACGATAATTTGGTAAAAAGGCAATTTCTTAATCTTATCAAAAGCAACAGTAATTTCTGGACTTAATCCAAGATCGAATGCAAATTGGAATTCTGTTGCATTGTCAAAATCAACAATTGAGGGTTGTGACAAAGAAGGAAGAGGTTCTCCGAGGATATTCAGGTTCTGGTCAGTTATGTATTTTGTAAGTTCGCGACTTAGTAATTTATTCACTTCATCGGCTACGGCAGCCTTTCCGTACATCTTTTTTATCAATCCCGTTGGGACCATCCCTTTTCGGAATCCAGGAAGGTTGGCTTTTTTCCGATATTCTTTTAATGTTTCATTTACCGATGGCTCATAATCTTGTTTTTCGATAGCTATCTGAATAACGAGATTCAACTCATCAACACTTGTCTTTGAAATTTTCATACATTTCTCCTTTTAATATCCTAATTGCCTTTGGGAAGGGGAAAGGCTTCCCTGTAATTCTAATAAAAAAACCGCCTTGTTTCCATTTTGGGAAAAAGGCGGTTTAATGGTATTTTGTGCGGACGAAGGGACTCGAACCCCCACGCCTCTCGGCACCAGATCCTAAGTCTGGCGCGGCTACCAATTACGCCACGTCCGCATTTTTTAGCGCTGCAAATATAGTATTTTTTTTATTCAGAAATCCCACATATCAATTAATCTTTAATTATTCTGATTTGGGTTCCTCAACAGCGACGCTTTTTTGTATTACCGGTCTTCGCAACTCAAAATTCTGACCCAGATAGAGCCTTCGAACCTCTTCATCCTGAGCAAGATCTTCGGCCGATCCACTATTCAATATTCGCCCATCATAAAGTAAATACGAGCGATCAGTAATTGAGAGTGTTTCATGAACATTATGGTCAGTAATAAGAATCCCAATATTTTTCTCTTTTAAACGGAAAACAATCTGTTGAATATCCTCAACGGCAATAGGGTCAACCCCTGCAAATGGCTCGTCAAGAAGGATGAAGGCAGGATTAATAGCAAGGCACCTTGCAATTTCAGTTCTTCGCCTCTCTCCGCCCGATAATTGGATTCCCAAACTCTTACGTACACGCTGCAGCCCAAATTCGTCGAGTAAGGATTCTAATTTTTCATGTTGATACTCCTTCGTGAAGCTGGTCATCTCTAATATCGATCGAATATTGTCTTCGACACTCATTTGCCTAAAAATAGAGGCTTCCTGGGCAAGGTATCCAATGCCCATCTGAGCTCTTTTATATACAGGGAAAGATGTAATATCAGTGTCATCTAGAAAAATCTGTCCGCCGTTTGCCTTTATCAAACCCACAATCATATAAAAAGAAGTTGTTTTTCCCGCACCATTAGGGCCGAGCAATCCAACAATCTCGCCCTGATTTAATTCTAGAGAAACCCCCTTAACGACAGTTCTACTTCTATATTTCTTTTCTAATTTTTCAGCTCTAAGCTTCATAGATATACGAATTAATTTTATTATGCCTCAAGAAGCTCAGTGTCTTTACGTTTCCGTTCAATACCTTTGGCCAGAACAACACCTAATTCATATAATACAATCAGAGGTCCCGAGACAAGTAGCATACTGAATACGTCAGGAGGAGTAATAATTGCCGCAAGTAATAATAAAAGAATATAGGCGTGCCTGCGATAATTTTTTAGAAATCCGCTACTTACCAAACCCACCTTTGCTAAAAAAAAGATAACAATAGGTAATTCAAATACAACTCCGCTTCCTAAGATTATTGTTGTTACAGAACTAATATATGAATTAAGATTTATTTGATTCACAACCTCTTCACTTACTCGATAGGAACCAAAAAAATGAGTTGATAATGGAACGACCAAATAATACCCAAAAAGGATACCCGTCAGGAATAATAAAGTACTATAAAAGACAGCTCCTGTCGCATGCTTACGCTCTTTTTCATAAAGTGCAGGCTTAATAAATCGCCAAAACTCCCAAAAGATATAAGGAATTGCAATAATAATTCCGCCAATCATTGCGATACTTAAATGGGTTGAAAACTGACCGGCCATATCATAATTTATAATACTAAATGGCTTAGTGTTAATTTCCAAGTCAGGTGAATCAAATACTTTTGCCATGTATGCGAATACTCTATTTGTTATAAACGCAGGATATTTAGGGGCAAAAAGAATTTTGTCCATAATGAATTTAACATTAATGAATACAAACACTGCCCCAAATATTACGGCAGCAGATATTCGAACAAGATGCCACCGAAGTTCCTCAAGATGCTCAAGAAAGGACATCTCTTCATTAGTCTTTTGTGATTTTTCAGTTCTACCTGTTAGTATTCCCTTGATGGACATAATAAATAATTGAAAATTTTGAATATCTTAATTGACAAAATATTCGGATGCAAATATACGATTTTCGGCCCATTTAAAAAGTGAATCCGATACTTTAAAAATTGATCTAATGTTAAATTTTTGTGATTTTATATGAACTTCTTGTTCCTCGTAATAAAATTTATAACTTAGTGGGACAAAATAAAATTGATTGAGATATACTTTGAGGGACAATTATGACGGATAAAAAAACGCTTAATGACCAGCTTCAGAAGTACTTTGGCTTTGACCGGTTTAAGGGGCAACAGGAGGAGGTAATTAACAGTATACTAGATAAAAATGACACTTTTGTTCTAATGCCCACGGGTGGCGGAAAGTCACTTTGCTACCAGCTTCCGGCTCTGATGCAAGAGGGTACTGCCATTGTTATATCTCCCCTTATCGCTCTAATGAAAAATCAAGTTGATGCAATTCGAAGTTTCAGTACAGAGGATGGGGTTGCCCACTTTTTAAATTCCTCGCTTACAAAAACGGCTATTCAGAAAGTAAAAGAGGATATTTCAAGAGGTCACACTAAACTTTTATATGTTGCTCCAGAATCGCTGACAAAACTTGAAAATATAGAATTTCTTAAAGGGATTAAGATTTCATTTTATGCCATTGATGAGGCACATTGCATCTCGGAGTGGGGGCATGATTTCAGACCCGAATATCGCAGGATCCGTCCAATTGTAAACGAGATAGGGCAAGCACCTATTATGGCTCTTACCGCTACTGCCACTCCAAAGGTACAGCATGACATTCAAAAAAATCTGGGGATGCAAAATGCGCAAACATTTAAATCCTCGTTTAACAGGCCGAACCTTTATTACGAGATAAGACCCAAGAATAAAGTGAAGGATCAAATAATAAGGATGATCAGGAATAACCTTGGCAAGTCCGGAATTATTTATTGTTTGAGTCGTAAAAAAGTGGAAGAGATTGCCGAATTACTTCAGGTGAATGGAATTAAAGCCCTTGCTTACCATGCCGGGATGGACTCTTCTACTCGCAGCGCAAACCAAGATAAATTCCTCATGGAAGAGTCTGATGTAATTGTCGCTACTATTGCATTTGGGATGGGAATCGATAAGCCAGATGTTCGATTTGTTATTCATTATGACATACCCAAATCGCTTGAAGGGTATTACCAAGAAACGGGTCGTGCCGGTCGTGACGGTGGAGAAGGTAGATGTATCACCTTTTATAGTTACAAGGATATCCAAAAACTTGAAAAATTCATGCAGGGAAAACCGGTCGCAGAGCAAGAGATCGGACAGCAACTTTTACTAGATACAGTAGCATTTGCTGAATCTTCACTTTGCAGACGAACCATACTTCTTCACTATTTCGGCGAGAAATATGAGACTGACAACTGTGGATATTGTGATAATTGTCTGAATCCCAAAGAACAGATGGAAGGAAAGGATTTAGTACACTTAGCTCTCAAGGCCGTTTTAGAGGTTAAAGAGCAATGTAAGGGGGAGCAACTAGTGAATATTTTATTAGGAGTTGAGAATGCAACCGTGAAATCTTTCTCTCATGACACCCTTGATATATTTGGTGAAGGGGATGAGTATGATGACAAAATTTGGAATGCAGTTTTTCGTCAAAGTATTATAGCAGGATTTCTGCATAAAGACATCGAGAATTATGGGGTACTAAAATTAACAGATTCAGGCAAAGAATTTTTGGCTAATCCACGTTCCTTTATGATAGTCAAGAATCATGACTATGAATCAGCGGAGGAGAGCGATGATATCCCACAAGGAAGTCAAGGATCTGGAGATCCTGAACTATTTGCAATCCTAAAAGACCTGCGCAAGAAAATTGCGGTAAAGCAAAAACTCCCCCCCTTTGTAATCTTCCAGGATCCTTCGCTAGCAGACATGTCTATTCAGTACCCAACCTCTGTGGATGAATTGCAAGGTATAATCGGCGTAGGTCAGGGAAAGGCGCAGCGTTATGGCAAGCCCTTTGTTGAAGTAATCAAACAATACGTTGAAGATAAAGGGATAGAGCGTGCTCAGGATATGATTGTCAGGTCTGTGGCAAATAAATCTAAAAACAAGGTTTATATTATTCAGAATATTGATCGGAAATTAGCTTTAAACGAGATAGCCGAAGCTAAAGGGATGTCTCTGGGTGAACTACTCACTGAACTTGAAGCAATTGTTAATTCAGGGACAAAGATTAATATCGATTATTATATTGATGATGTAATGGATGAAGATCAGGTTGAAGAGATTTACAGATACTTCAGGGAAGATGCTCAGACAGATACAATGGAAGAAGCATTAGTAGAATTTGGTGATGATTATGAGGTAGAAGAGATAAGGATGGTCCGAATTAAATTTCTTGCCGAAATGGGTAATTAACAGTTTAATAGCTTCCCCGTTAAATCTTATCGATTAACGGTAGCTTAATATAAAATATTGTTTCGACATTCCGTGTTGACTCGAACCATATCTCCCCCTTAAAGTTCTCTACGATCTTCTTGGTAATAGCCAGTCCCAAACCCATACCGCTAGATTTTGTAGTAAAGCTTGGCTCGAAGAGTTTCTCCTGAAGTTCAATAGGAATCCCAATTCCATTGTCCGCTATTGAGATATAAGCATGGGAATGATCTTTATAAACCGAGACTTTTAATATCCCTTGTCTATCTCGTCGGATTGCTTGAATTCCATTTTTTACTAAATTTATTACTGCCCTACCCAGCTGATCTTTATCTGCCATAACCGTAATAGGCTCCTCTGAAAGTGCCTGAAATGACACATCTACGTTACTTACATTTTCAAAGAGCAAAATAACCTCCTTTATTTTATCTCTCAGATCAATCAATTCGTCATTAACCATAGGCATTTTTGCAAAATCTGAAAACGAAGAGGCGATCATCGACAAGGCATCAATTTGCTCTACCAAGGTCTTACTTACTCGAAAAAAATAGTCATCAAAATTCTCGGCATTCTGTTCTTTAATTCTTTGCAAATATTGAATACTTAACTTCATTGGAGTTAATGGATTATTTATCTCATGAGCAACTTGTCGCGCCATCTCCTGCCAAGCAGACTCACGTTCAGAACGCGCCAATAATTCGGCACTTTCGGCCAGCTCATCTACTTTTTTATTATACTCTTTTGCGAGCCTCCCAATCTCATCGTCTCCAGTATACTCAATCTTCGCATTAGTCTTACCTAATTGAATCCCTTTTAGGTAGTTTTCAATCTGCAACAACGGTTTTGTCAGTTTATAACTGATAATTAATGCAACGATTAGACTAATCATTATAAGGAGTATATAAAGATTAGAGAAGGCTACGATAAAATCTGAAACTTGCTTTTCAAAATCATCCTGACCCGTAAAATAAGGGAGATTCAAATAACCCATCAACCGATTGTTTTGGTTATAGATGGGAGAATAGGCGGAGAAAAAATTCATCTCCCCAAGGTTTTCATCATGCAGAAAGAGAGTCTTATGATCCACTGATATTGCCCTAAATGCGATAGGGTCAATTCGACGTGACATAAGTCCCCGCTCGTAGATCTCGCTTCGCGAAGTAGCAAACAATTGGCCATTAAGCCCGTACAAGTTAATATCCGCCCGTATTATATCTGACAGAACCACCAATTGTTCGTTCATGAAATCAAGCATTGGTGCATTTAGTATTGTATCTTGCCCCATCCGCATGCTGAGTTCTGAGGCAACAGACATTAATTTATCGTTCAGGTTATCTTTAACTGAGTGGAGTAATTTAGTTGAATTATAAACCATTAATCCAATTCCAATAATACTTAGAATTCCTAATAGCGAAAGGATTAGGGTTAATTGAATTTTTTCTCTAAAGTCAAGTTTTCGTTGCATAATTTTTAACGTTTTATCGTTAAAAAGCAATACTGAAGCACCCATAAGGAAAAACAAGAGAAAAAGATATGGGAATGTACTTATCCGATCATAAATTTGAATTTCAGGAGAACTCACAATTACATAATTATTGCCATTTCTGTGATATGCACTATGTCTGTATCCATTTTGTGAAAAATGGGTAAATTCAGCATTCATTGGAATATCTTCCGAAAGCTTCATATTATACTGATAATCACCTCCTCTGTCTACAAGTTCTCCATCAAAATATTTCGCATAACTAAAATCACCTACCTGACTCTCCCTTGCGGCACGCCCCTCCAGAAGTAATTCAGGATATCCCTTGCCGTCAGGAATTGGTTTAGAGGTTAACTCAATAAAAATTTCAACAGGGATTTTTATTGAATTTAAAACATCTAATTGTCCCAGGTAAGTTATTCGACCATTTACCCGATCCATAAAATAAAAGTTGCTACCAGTAACCAGTACACCCTTTGACTCTCTTAAATTATTAAAGAAGTCAGCACATGGATAATGTCTTTTTTCGTCGGTGATATATACACTGTCTTTCGAGTTGCATACAGTAATCTGCAAATTGTAATTACGCCAAAATCCATTAAAATAGTTATTCTGCAAATAGGATTCTAGCGTCTTATAGGGAGGAATAAGATGAGACTGAATATTAGAATCCTTTTGAAGTTTACTGTCAAGTTCCGAAAGGAAAATCTCTGCTCCAGAATCTCTTTCAGAGCTTAATTTTACTCCCCATAGATCGAGAACTTCGTTGCTTTTACCAGCAATCAAATGTTGCACATAAAAGTTTATATAACTCGCAGCAGCAACAGAGAGAATTAGCAAAAAGGAGAATTTAAATTCTCTAATCTTAGCCGTCTTAAATCTTGTTAAAATCAAGATTACAAACGCATAAAAGATAAAAGGGGTCCAATCTAAAGGCTCAAAGAGGTATGATACCGATATTGCTGCGATTGCACCTGTAGAAAATAAAAGAATTAGAAATTGAAAAACGCCAAGCTCCTGAATGTAATTTTTACACAGTCGCCAAACCATTATTACGAAACCGAGAACCTGAAAAGCAATTGCAATAAATGCATAGAAGTTAATTGCAGAAAATTTAAAATCACGATAAAACTCAAGGGTAATATTTGAATTACGCAATAAAATTTTCAATAAAGCAACTGAGAAAGAGAAATAATAAGCAACAAAGAAAAAAGCAAATACTTTCCAATATAGATTTAACTTCTGACTAATTCGAACCTCATTACCCAAGAAATCGGATCTAGAAACATAAAATATTAAGATGCTTAAAAGTAAAAATTCGCCCAATGAATCTAACCCCGGATGGTAGGCAAAATTGTTTGGAGAAAAAAGGTTGGTTTCATAAAATAGACTGGGACACTTGAAGATGACACTACATAAGTAGATAAAAAATGCAATTCCCAAAGAAATTATAAATTTCAAAGGGCCGGAAAGACCTTTAGTATTTTTAAGCCAAAAATTAAATTGAGTTAAAACTAAAAGAATAAAGATAAAGCTAAGGATGGCTAAAAAATCTGACTTATAGACAGGCTGAAAAGAGTTATCTGATGAATAAAGTGAAAAAAGAAATTGTCCGTCAGGCTGAAGGACATTTAATCCATCCGAATTTGGGGTTGTGCGAACATCAAAATCATCCCGGATATTAAAGCGATGTTCAAAACTACTTTTTATATACCTATTATGATATGGAAATTCACGTTTTATAAGGATTAGTCCATTGATCGTAAAAATCCCTGTTCGTTGCGTAACCTTAAAATACCACCCCGTAGGAAGACGAATTAACCCCCTTGATTTAGCATGCGATTTAAGTTCAACTGGAAAAGCCACAGAGGCAGACGACCAAAACACCAACGATTTATCATCCTCTACAACAACTTCAAGTCCGTCTGATGTTTTTTGGAATAGACGCAACAGTGACCAATCAGATGCCAACTGGGATTTATTACCGATATTTAAAGCGATAGAATCCATTAAAAGTTTCAACCTATGTTCCTTTTCCGAAAAGAGCTTATAGATCCTATTGGACTCAGCCTGGGAATTAATTTCTTTAGGAACAACCCACTTACTCAACACTAAAACTAGTAAGATTGGGATCGCAATAAGTACATATATATTTCTACCTGCGAATCTCTTCATAACTATTATTCATGATGATAGGGTTCCTTTTTGATTATGGTCATTGCCCGATAGAGCTGTTCAACAAAAATCAGACGGACCATCTGATGTGAAAAAGTCAATTGAGACAATGCGATCTTAAAGTCAGCTCTTTGATACACATTTTTAGAAAAACCATATGGTCCACCCACAACAAAGACGAGCTGCTTTAATCCCGTAATCATCTTCTTTTCTATCCAGTTTGAGAATTCCACTGATGAAAATTCCGAACCACGCTCATCAAGCAAAACCAAATGATCTCCTGGCAATAACAGACTAAGAATCAGCTGCCCTTCTTTCTCCTTCTGAAGATCCACGGAGAGTACACTCCGATTTTTAATGTCCGCAATTACCTTAGTTTCAAATGGGATATAAAACGAGAGTCTTTTAATATATTCGTCAATACCCTCTTTCATATATTTCTTATCGGTGTTCCCGATTGTCACTAAAAGTATTTTCACCCGAATAAATTTAATTTAGCCTCCAATAATGGTTAATTTTGATTCAAGAGGAACAATCAGAGGTTTATCAGCTACAACAACTCCCAATTATGGGTTATTCTTAAATACAATATTAAGTTAGATAAAACTGACATCCTATTTTTTTACCCCCTTTTTTTGATCCGAATTGAAATTAGCAAAAAAATGATATCTTTATAATCGTTAAAATTATTCTTTCTAATTGGGTTTGTTTTTTTGAATTAACAAGTTGCAGAATCTATAGGTAATCTAATGAAAGCGAAAAGAAAATTGTGGACTAGTATTTTTTTGATCTGTTGGGTATTGGCATATCCCCTTATTTCTTTTGGACAGATTCCTCAACCAATTATCGCTGGATTAAAAGTTGGAGATTCGAAAATAGTGGCATCTCATTTTTATGATAATATTGAACTCGTTATATTAGATCGAGAGTTGGTTTGTTCTCAAGCACAAGGAGAGCAGATTCTCAAAGATTTCTTTGTCCACCATAAACCCTCCGATTTTAAGATCACCCATCAGGGAGGTAATGATTCCTCATATGCGATTGGAATGATGCAAACGAACAATGGTAATTTCAGGGTCTATTTTTTGCTTAAATTCAACGGAGGCAAGGCTCAAATTGTTCAATTAAGGATTGATAAGGATTAGCTTATGACTAAAATGCCAAACTAATGTCAATTTCAGGAGCAATAAAACACTTCGTTTCCAGGCGTATAAATATCCTCACCAGGAGAGTAAAACAGATGAAACTCCCTTTTTTTGATGGAATTCCGCTATATGATGTCGCACTGTTTTTCTGGAAAGGAATTGTCGATGGGGCAATCTCAACAAGAGCCTCTGCCATTGCCTTTAATTTCATCCTAGCTATTTTTCCTGCGATTATTTTTGTCTTTACATTAATTCCCTATATTCCAATTACACATTTCCAACAACAGCTATTAATGTTGCTTCAGAGCATCCTTCCCCACAATGCCTATCTGGCTATTGAGGGAACGATTCAGAATATTATCACTCAGCCACGCGGAGGATTACTCTCATTTGGTTTCCTGGCAGCATTTTTATTTTCCACCAATGGAATTGTTTCAGTAATTACCGCGTTTAATGGCACAATTCACACCATTGAAACAAGATCATGGATTAACCAACGATTCGTGGCTTTAGTACTAGCAATAATCCTTACATTTTTAACAACTTTAAGTGTCGCCTTGATAACACTTAGTCAGACCTTAACCAAATTCCTGGTCAAAAGTGGATTTCTAAAATCAAACTTTACTTTTTACCTCTTATTAGGAGGTAAATGGTTGATTATTTGTGCCTTATTCTTCTTCAGTTATGCATTCCTTTTTTATTTAGCCCCTGCACGCAAAACAAAATTCAGATTTATCTCTGCTGGAGGAACATTAGCCACATTATTGACCATAATAACAACCATCGCATTCTCCTATTACATTAATAATTTTGGAAAATACAACACCCTTTATGGTTCAATTGGAACCTTAGTCGTCGTTATGCTTTCATTTTATTTTAATGCTCTAATATTACTTATTGGCTTTGAACTAAATGTTAGTATCTGGAGGGCTCGTAACAATAATTCAGAAATTATTTTTGATCCCGAATCAAGCTAATGCCAGTTTTAACTGCAATTTTATCAATCACGGAAGAGTATTTATTTTCCCGTTCAAATAGTCCCCTTTTACCTGCTTAACATGCTCTCCACGCAAGAATCCAGGGATGAATATTTCAGTTCTTCTATTTTCCCGATGTTCAGTTGGAGTGCATTTATGATCTGGGGTACTCTTATAAATCAATTGAGACTTACCATAGCCAATAGCTTTAATCTTTGATTGATCAATTCCTTTTGAAACAATATAATTCACAGCAGATTCTGCTCTACGTTGAGATAACCTTATATTATATGGCACAGAACCCCTTTCATCGGTATGAGATCCCAATTCAACTTTCATCTCCGAATTTTGCTTCATCAACCCCACAAGCTGATCGAGTTGAGTAGCAGATTCAGGCAAGATATCCCATTTATCAAAGTCATAATAAATATTTCGCAATAGAATTTTTTCATTTACCATCAGATCAAGAAAAATTGTATCTCTTAATACAGTTCCTTGTTTTGGAGCCCCAATCTTAATAATTTTATGGTTCTCTTTATATCCAAATGCGGAAGCCTTTACATCGCAAATTGAATTCTTTTTAAAACGAAGAGACACCATGCCATCTGCTCCAGTCTTAGAACTTTTAATACTACAAAAATCTACTTCTGCACCGAAAATTGGCTTCCAGTTTTTAGCATCCAATATATAAACTTCGAGTAAATAATCGATATATTTATCAAAGGTAAGTTTATAGATATCGTCGCTTCCTGTTCCAGGACGGTCCGAGCTCATATACCCATATTCAACATTTTCAGGCAAGATCATGCCAAAATCATCTGCTAAACTATTAATTGGACTCTGGAAATGGCCTATTTCACCCTCTGGGAATTGTAGATTTTTATAAAATAAATCAAACCCGCCAGAACTTAAATGACCTGTTGAAGCAAAGATCAAGAATCTGCCTGCATAGCTTTTACCCGTAATAAAAGGAAACTCCTCTTTATCAATTGTATTAATCTGTGGCCCCATATTCTTAGGCTCACTCCACTGATTATTCTTTCGAACAGAACAATAAAGATCTGTAGAGCCAAATCCTCCAGGCATATCGCTGGCAAAAATCAATGTATCTCCGGATTCGTTGATTGCCGGGTGTCCAACAGAATATTTAGGATTATTATAAGGGAATTCCTCCTGCACATCCCAGACTCCATTTTTTTCTTTTGCAATAACAATACGAAGTTTTATGTCTTCATTTCGAAAGGGTTTATATACCACATTAGGATCAACGTAGTTAGATTGGGTGATGAATAATTCTCCAGTCTTGGCGCACCATGAGACGGGTCCATCATGAAATCGGGTTATAAATTCTTCAACCGGCTGTCTAGTAGTTGTTATGTTACCCGAATCATCGATGGCGGCTCTATATAAATCGTAGAATTCACTTGCCTTAACATCCTTTTCTGGTTTATTCATCAATTCATCCCGAAAGGAAGTAAAGTAAATAAGGTTACCTATAATTGCTGGACCAAAATCACTTTTGACCGTATTTGTCTTAATTCCAGCCATCCGTACTGATGAAGGATCGAATAGGTCCTTATTAATTGTCTGACTATTTGCTGCCAAGGCAATGCTAAATATTGAGAGCAGAGAGAGTAGCTTTTTCATAGATAATCTTGGTTTATAAATTTAAATTTAGAAATAACGTGGTGACGTAAATTTCTTTTTTGTAAATGCAATCTCATAGGAGATCATCAATTCATGTACCCCTTGATGATAATATCTCAGATCTGTTAAGGTAAAATCATATGCATAACCAATCCTCAGCCTATCACTCATAATCCATTGAGCTATTGCTCCTACAGCATCTCCAGAACGATAAATTCCACCAATCCAGAACTTATCAGCGATAAGGAAATTCGCTGAGACATCATATTGGAATGGACTTCCAACTGCAGCTTTTGTCATAAATGTTGGTTTAAACTTAAGCTTATCTGACAAGTTAAAAACAATACCTCCGAGTAGATAATACTCGCGTGCTTCTGACATCTTAGAGAAATTCGCAACATTTCCTTTAAAGCTATTCTCGAAGAGCTTAGGCACTGCAAAACTCAAATAAAACTTATCGGAATAGAGAAATAGTCCACTTCCCACATTCGGCATAAACTTATTTTCAACCACCCCGAATAAAACCGGATCAGGAGTATTATCCGGGAAAGGCCTTAAACTAGCCAGATTATTGTTATAATTGGTAAAGCCACCTTTCAACCCAAATCGCAAAGATGTAAATTCATTTAGCTTAATTCGATAGGAATAATCAAAATCAAAGATTAGTCGACGTTCCGACCCGAGCTGATCAACGACAATATCAAATCCAATTCCAATATTCTGAGAAATAATTGGAGTTTGGAATGCAAATGTCTGAGTTGCTGGATGGCCGGTAATCCCTACCCATTGATGACGACTCAAAGCCATAAATCCCATCGTTTGCCAAGAGCCAACGTAGGCAGGATTAACGATCTGCGGATTGAAAATATATTGAGAATAAATTGGATCCTGCTGACCGAATAGTAACAATGGCCCACTAATAATGAGCAATGTAAACATCGCCTTTCTAAATTTATTCAGGATTTTCATATTGACCGTTTTCATTTTTTACCTAATTTATGTGTGCGCTTTTAAGTTGAAAAACACCTAATTTATCTTCCAAGGAAGACAAAACCTGTATAAATCTTTCCATTACTTAGCTTTAGGATATAGTAGTAAGTACCTACTGGTAATTCACTTCCCATAAAGTTCAGACTATTTTCAGAACGACCATTCCAAAATGCTTTCTCTTTGCTACCCCAATAATCAAGATTCCCATAATGATCTCTCTTGAAAAGTAAATTGCCATTCCGATTAAATATTTCAATTTCAGCATTCTCATAATTATACAAGCAGTCGATCTCAAAATAATCATGAATACCATCACCATTGGGCGTGAAGACATTTGGAATAATAATCAAGCAAGTTTCATCTTCAGAAAGAACTACTTGAACGTCTACAATAGCTGATTTAGTCATTGAACATCCATTAGCATCAGTCACGACCACTACATAAGTACCGCCAATTAGATTAGCAAGATCCTCTGCCGAGACAGCGAAATTATCAGGGCCTGTCCAATGGTAAGTAAAAGGTGCTGTTCCGCCAGAAACAGTAAGATTGATAGACCCCAGAGTAACACCCAAGAGCGTCGTACCATCCAGGCTCATCGTGCGAGTCTCAGCAGTAGGCAATACATTTAAACTAAGAAGTTCAGCTGACTCAATGACCGTAACCGAAGTGGAAATATATTCCCCATTCGTATCGGTAACTTTCGCATGATAGATACCTCCTGCTAGTCCATCTAAATCCTTGGTTATAGCACTAAAATTATTCGGTCCCGTCCATTGATAGGTAAATTGATTTGTTCCTCCAGAAGCCTGCAAGGTGATCATTCCATCACTATTGCCTCTGCAGGTTACCGCAATTGGAGTTACCGTAAGACTAATCAAGGTTACTGTAATAACAGATGTTGAACTACTACAAAGTCCACCCTGATCACATACCGTTACGCAAACACTATCTTTCCCATTAAAATTCAGATTAGGGGTATAGGTAAGACATACATTCTTTCCGTCAGCTGAAATAGTCGGGGCATTAATGGTTCCATTCTTAGGATTACTGCAAACTGAAGCAGTGAAAGTATCACCAATATCGGGATCTGTGATCGGAGAACAGATCTCAACAGATGTATTACCCGGAGTGGTGACATCAGGTAAGTCAATAACCGGCGGACAATTTGGTTTTGCATTGATAATTATTTCTGCAGAGTTAACCGAAATACATCCCGCACTATTGGTTACACTAAACCTATATGTTCCGGCAACCAATCCAGATAGTATCGCATTATTCCCAGTCCCAGTGATCCCTCCAGGATTAATCGTCCATGAAGCAGTAGGCAATCCACTTAAGGTAATACTCCCTAATGGAACTTCACAGGTTGGTTGGATGATAAGATCTACCACAGGTGCTGTCGGTGCTACGAGTGGCGCATTAATGATTACAGTTTCAGTTGCAGCAGAAACACATCCAAACTGGTTAGTAACTGTAAAACTATAGCCACCTGGAGATAAGTTATCTATAATAAATGAATTACCTGTGCCTACTATAGCTCCCGGATTAATTGTCCAGGCACCCAAAGGCAAGTCATTAAGGACAATACTTCCTGTTAAAAGACTGCAAGTAGGTTGATTGACAGCACCTAAAATAGGTTTTGATGGAGTTGGTGGTTGATTTTCAATTACGACATCAGCTGTAGTTCCGGAAATACACCCAGAAGAATTGGTAACCGTGAAGTTATATCTTCCAGAAACCAATCCATTAATTGTATACGTAGTTGTAAATCCATTCATCTCTCCCGGATTAATCGTCCAAGAACCTGATGGTAAGCCACTCAGAACTATACTTGCAGTTGGAATAGCGCATGTTGGTTGGATAACATTATCCACAACAGGAACAGTTGGAGTTGGTGGCTGAGAACTAATCACCGCAGTGACTGCTGTCGAAATACACCCATTACCATTGGCTGTAATAACGTTGTATGTACCGGAATTCAATCCAACAAACAAACCAGTACTGTTCGTTACGGAGGCAACTGCCGGAACAATACCCGTTACAGTATAGCTTATACCGGTCCCAGGAACAGGTGCGGTAATTGCAAGTAACCCTGTAGTAACGGTACATGTTGGCTGAGTTACTATAAATATTGGAGCATTGGGTGTTGCCGGTGATGTATTAATAGTTGTAAAGGCAGGCAAAGACTCGCAACCTAAACTATTTGTAGTAGTCACTGCGTAAATCCCAGGATTTAATGCTGTAAAGATCCCTGTTGTATTAGCTACAGAAGTTACTAAAGGAGCAGTACCCCTAACGGTATAGGTAATACCTGTCGCGGGAACTGGAGCAGTAACAGTTATCGTTCCTGTAGCAACGGCACATGTTGGTTGAATCAATGCAGCTATTGGTGCATCAGGAGTTACTGGCTGTGCATCGATAGTTTCTGAAGCAGCTATAGAAACGCAACCTGCCGCATTTGTAGTGGTAATACTATAAAGGCCTGTCGCTATTCCGCTAAAGATTCCTGTCGAATTGGTTATTGGTGCTAAAACAGGAGCTACTCCAGTGACAGTATAAGTTATGCCGGTTCCAGCAACAGGAGCAGTAACAGTTATCGTTCCTGTAGCTACTGTACATGTTGGCTGAATTAAAGAACTTATCGGCGCTGCTGGAGTAACTGGCTGCACATCAATAGCCTCAGGTGTTGCTGCAGAAATACAGCCAGCACTGTTCGTAGTGGCTACATTATATAAACCAGTTGCCAAACCTGGGAAGAGCCCTGTCGCATTAGTAATTGAGGCTAATGGAGGAGTTATTCCGGTAATAGTATAGGTAATACCTGCCGCAGGAACTGGAGCAGTAACAGTTATTGACCCAGTTGCAATAGTACATGTCGGCTGAACTAATGCCGTAGTTGGTGCAATCGGTGTTTCTGGTGATGCATCAATTGTTTCGAGTGTCGCAATAGATACACAACCGACACTATTGGTTGTGGTGACATCGTAGATACCCGGATTCAATCCCGTAAAGATACCTGTACCATTTGTTACTAAACCCAATGGTGGAGTAATTCCAGTAACAGTATAGGTTATGCCAGTTCCGGGAACAGGAGAGGTAATAGTTATCGTTCCTGTAGCAACGGCACATGTTGGTTGAATCAATGCAGCTATTGGTGCATCAGGAGTTACTGGCTGTGTATCGATAGTTTCTGAAGCAGCGATAGAAACGCAACCTGCCGCATTCGTAGTGGTAATATCATAAAGGCCTGTCGCTATTCCGCTAAAGATTCCTGTCGAATTGGTTATTGGTGCTAAAACAGGAGCTACTCCAGTGACAGTATAAGTTATGCCGGTTCCGGGAACTGGAGCAGTAACAGTTATCGTTCCTGTAGCAACGGCACATGTTGGTTGAATCAATGCAGCTATTGGTGCATCAGGAGTTACTG
>CAIVMQ010000127.1 GCA_903907075.1 uncultured Bacteroidia bacterium | reverse complement strand
TGCGTCTAAACTGTGTATTTTAAGAATTGAAAAACATTTATTACTTTTAAATTTATCTTGAAAATTATGAAAAAAGGATTATTAAAATTGGTTGCTTTTAGTGTTTTGGTTGTTACATTGGCTAGCTGTGCCAAAGCTCCTCAGGTTGAAATCGATGCTGCTAACGTTGCTATCGAAGCTGCTAAAACTGCAGGTGCTGATCGTTATGTACCTGAATCTTTCAATGCTGCTTCTGAAGCATTAAAATCTGCTGTTACTGCTGTTGAAGAACAAAATTCAAAATTTGCTCTTTTCAGAAACTACGATGCAGCTAAAACAACTCTTGCATCTGTAAACACTCTTGCTGGAAAAGCTGTTGAAGAAACAACTGCAAAGAAAGCTGCTTTGAAAGCTGAAGTTACTGCTGCTCTTGCTGAAATCGCAACTGTACTTGCTTCTAACAAAGAATTGCTTGCTAAAGCACCTAAGGGTAAAGAAGGCAAAGCTGCTGTTGAGGCTATCGGTCAGGAAATTGCTGCTGTTGAAACTGTTAGTGCTGAAGTTACTGCTGGTGTTACCAACAACGACGACATCTTAACTCTTTCTGGTAAAATCAAACCAGCTGTTGAAAAAGCTAAAGCTATCAACACTGAGTTGACTGACGTTATCGCAAAAGCTAAAGGCGGAAAGAAAAAGTAATCTTACCTTAAGATTAAAAATTTTAACCCCCGGGATATTTTCTCGGGGGTTCTTTTTTTTATTAATTAAAGAATAAGACCCTGAATGATTTTCAATCAATCATATTTTTCAGTTTCTTTACGCCTTGAAATATGAGAGTTAAAAATTCGGTTAATAGTTGAGATTTTAATTGCTTTTATTGACTACTTTTAAAGTTTGAGATCTTATCTTTAATGTAAAAATAGTAATAATACAATCCTCAAGTATTTGTTTCACTGAGGCATTTTGCAAGTTTACACGTAATAATTAAATTTTTTCGAAGTGAAGTTGGGTTGGAAAAAAAGAGTGTTTATTAGCTTTGGAATTTTACTTTCGGTCTTTGTGATTGTTTATATGGTGCTTATTTTAACAATGGATAAGCCCCCATTAGTAGAATTTAAGGCATGTCAGCAGATATTGGCTAAGGCTAAAAAAGTTAATGCCGACGTTTATTCTGCTGAATATTATTCTACAGCTGAACGTAAATATCAATCTGCATTAATTGAATGGAAGATTCAAAATGAGAGGGTGTTCTTTCGCAGAAATTATGCAAAGGCAAAAGAACTCGTTCTTACTGCAACCCTAAAAGCAGAAGAAGCCAATGCCTCTTCTGGAGTAAATAAGAACTCCTTGAAGATGAAATATCTTCAAGAGGTCGAATTACTTAAACATAAATTAGATAACTATCATGATGTTTTTATACATCTTCCATTAAAGGTTAGCGTAAGAAAGAATTATGAATTTGGAAAACTATCCTTAGAACAAGGGTTAAATGCATTTAGTAGTGGCGATATTATGTTGGCGACTAAAAGACTTAATGAAGGTAAGGTAAGAATAAGTATTGCCGACATTGAAGTTAATGCACTTCTAAAAGAATATTTCAGTAATTTCTCAAAATGGCAAGGGTGGTTTGCTACCACGGTTCGGCTCTCTACGCAGAGTAATGGATATGCCATTATTGTGGATAAGATTAAACATAAAGGATATCTTTACTATAAAGGAAAATTAAGTAAAGAGTACGATGTTGAGTTTGGCAGAAATTGGATTGGGAATAAATTCTATGCCGGCGATAAGGCGACACCCGAAGGGATGTATCGCGTGATTAAGAAAAAAGGTAATGGAGATTCTAAATATTACAAGGCAATGTTAATAAATTATCCCAATGATGAGGATTATGCACTGTTTAATAGCAAAAAGAGGCAAGGGGTAATTTCGAAGAATAGCCATATTGGTGGTTTGATTGAGATACATGGAGAAGGTGGTAAAGGGGCTGATTGGACTAGCGGATGCATTGCCCTTTCTAACTCTGAAATCGATGAGCTTTTTAGCAAAACTCCAGTAGGAACTCCAGTGACTATTGTAGGATCTATGACATCACTCTCTGATTTATTAAACTAATTTTCAGAACAATGGAATTTGAAGAAAAATATAAATGGTCATTTTTAAACTTTGCAAAATGGTTGATTCCACTTCTACTGTTCTGTTTGTCTGTTTCCATGATTTTATATACCCCATATTTTCAGGACAAGGCATACCAGGTTAAATCGTGGTTTTCTAGTACCTCAATTTATGAAGGTAAATCTGAGGATGCTATTGAGAAACTGCTTGTTCGTTCTCGCAGAAATATTCAATACAACGAGAGTAAACTGGAAAATCTCAAACCTGTTAAACCCTATATCGTTGTCAATACAACAGAAAATAGATTCTCACTCAGAAATGTTAATGGCGATACCATTCGTACAGGTATTTGCTCCACAGGAAAAAATGAAATTTTAATTGCAGGAAATAAACGAATTGTATTTAAAACACCAAAAGGGATCTTTACAGTAAGAAATAAGCAGCAAAACCGTCCATGGATTAAACCGGATTGGGCATTTATAGAAGATGGATTACCAATTCCTTCAGCTCGCTCTGCAGAAAGAATCGATTATAGTACCTTAGGTGATTATGCCATGGAAATTGGTAATGGTTATATGCTTCATGGTACTCTTTATCAGCGATTTCTTGGGCTGCCGGTAACTCATGGATGTGTTCGGCTCGGGGATAAAGATCTGGAGGTAATATACAATACGTTAAGTAAAGGATCTAAAGTTTATATTTATTAAAGTATTGATGATGAAAAATAAAATAGCCTTTTGGATTATTACCTTTGGATTGACCATTTTAATTCTCTATATCTCTGTAATTACTATAATTCGGCCCGTATTTACCACCCATGCCTTACCTAAAACTACAGCTCGTATTATCGAAAAGATAGTAAAATCAGGCAAAGATGATATTAAAAAGCAGGAAGATGAACCTATGGCTTCCAAAGCTGATACTAATGGTGACAGTGTTCATAAACTTCTGGAATTTAAAAGAAAAGAGATTTTGGTTAGATCCAGGTTTCTTCTGGCTAGTGATGATTCGATGTATTTAATTCTGGATTTAATAAACGACCTTGCAATCCTCGAACTTAAAGGGATCTCATTACACGAATGTCCTATTTTGCATAAAGAGATTAGTAATTCTATTAAAAGCTATTCTGCTGATGCATTACTAAGTTGGTCGTATGAACCTTTTGAAATGAAAACCGTTGATGCAACGATCCCTAAGATCATATTTATCGAAAAAATAGCTCCTAAAGATACTCTCGAGGCAAATAAAACGGTTGCCGAACCAAAGGAGACAAAACTTGGGGATGTATTTATTGTGATGGAATTTGACCGTAACCTAAGGTTGGTTATTTCCCAAAGTGAGAAACCCGATGTTGAAGGGGAGAAGATCATTGGTGATTTGAAACGCAAATATAGTAAGGCTGAGATTTCAAGATCTATTAAAGGGCTGCTTAACTTTACTCGGGAATCGGTTAAACCACAGATTGAGATTATTATCCCAAAGTCGGATGCTACAATTTTGTATAAAGCACTTCCAGATAATCCACGTATGATTCTTCGGATGTAAGGGTAAATAGATTCTAATTAAAAGGTTAAAGTGTCAAAATTAAACAGACACTTTAACCTTTTTTGATTTCTGTTAAACGATCTCAGGTAGACTAAATGGAGCCCTATAATTGCGACTCAACATCCTGTCTGCTTCAGGATCATTGACAAATGACTCGGATTTTGGATTAAATGTTAATACCCGACCAGTGCGGTAGGCGATATTCCCCAAATGCGCCAAGGCTGATGAAAGATGTGCAGTCTCAACCGGGCCATTTAATAGTGTTGAATCGTGAGCTCTGACTGCATCGATGAAGTTTTTGAAATGATCGCCACCCTCTTTCCCTTTCTTTCCAGGCGTTTTATCGTCACCTAAAAAAGTCTCATAACTATCATATCCCTTAATTACCATGTACCCTTTATCTCCATAGAATATATTCCCTACTGTTGCACCATCCTCGGCATTGGTTTGCCAAGGGCGCACTTCAAACTGAATGATTTTTTTCTCGTCAGGATAATGATATATTGAAGATAATACCTCGGGTGTCTCTTTACAGTCGTCCCATAGAAACTTTCCTCCCATAGCAGTTATTTTTGATGGTAATCCTACATTTAGTCCCCACATGCATAGATCTGTCTCATGAATACCCTGGTTTCCAACATCACCATTCCCATAGTCCCAGTGCCAGTGCCAATTGTAATGAACAAGATTCTTTGTAAATGGACGTTTCGGGGCAGGACCTGTCCACAGATCATAATCTAATCCTGCAGGTACCGGTTCAAATGGTTTATTGCCAATGTCACCTCTTTTTCTGAAAACAAGTCCTCTGGCCATATATACCTTTCCGATATACCCGTCGCGCAGGAGCTGAATCGCCTCTCTTATTGCCACTGAACTGCGTAATTGAACACCATGCTGCACTATACGGTCATATTTATGGGCTGCTTCAACCATTTTACGCCCTTCCCAGATATTATGTGATCCGGGCTTTTCAACATAAACATCCTTTCCTGCCTGGCATGCCCATATAGTGGCAAGTGAATGCCAATGATTTGGAGTGGCAATAGTTACAATATCAATGTCTTTGTTGTCAAATACCTTACGCATATCCTGAACAATTGTTACTTTTTGTCCATATTTCTGTTCGAAATCTTTTGCCCGTTCACCGGCAATATTTAGATCTGGATCGACTAAAGTTCTGATTTGTACATTTTTTTGTGCCATTAGACCTTCAATATGACTCTTTCCTCGGCCGTTTACGCCCAGCACTGCAGCATTAATACGATCATTTGCTCCAAAAGCTTTTGACGGAATAATTGCCGGAATAGTTAGCAAGGCTGTTGCAGTTGCTGACTTCTTTATGAAATTTCTGCGTGATTCCTGATTTTTTTCTTGCATTATGGGATAGATTTTAATTAGTAATAGTTATTGCTAGCTGAATTCAAGCTACAAATGCAACTTTTGGGTTAAACAATAATTTTTCCATTACAAATATAGGAGATTCAAATCCAAAACGTTTTCTTGGTCTGTTATTTAAGATGTTTTCAATTTCAGTAACTCTCTGATCACTAATAG
>CAIVMQ010000126.1 GCA_903907075.1 uncultured Bacteroidia bacterium | reverse complement strand
TTTGGCTTAGTTGTTTCAATGCATCCCGATTTTACATCGGGAGGGTCGATGGTTCGAACCCATCAGTTCCCACAGAAAATCAGAGAGTTGCAACGCAGGTTGTGACTTTTTTTTGTTTTTAATGCAATTGACACAACTTGGATGTTCCGGTACGCTGTACCTTTGGATTATATCTGATTACGTATTCTACAACTATTTACGGTGTGCTGCACCTCTATCCCTATTTTGCATCCTTTTTGCTCAAGTCAGGTTCCTTAACAATTGGCTACAATTAGAATATGGTTTTACGAATAAAGATTTGTTATGGATACCAAATCTTGGTATATTTGAACTGAAATTAAAATAAGATTATGGCTAAAAATACTTCGATATTATTAGGTGATTATTTTGAGAATTTTATAAACCAACAAGTTAATACAGGTAAATTCGCTTCTGCAAGTGAGGTTGTAAGGAGTGCTTTAAGGATGTTTGAACATGAAGAGACTAAGAAAACGGAGCTGATTAATGAACTTATAAAGGGTGAAAAATCAGGCTTTGTGGAGGATTTCAATCGTGAATCTTTTGTGAAAAATCTTCATCAAAAACATTCTGTGAAGTAATGAAGTACCGAATCAGTAAGGAAGCTTTAAATGACCTTGAGTTAGTATGGCTTTACACCTATGAAACTTGGTCACTCGAACAAGCTGACAGGTATCTGAACTTACTAATGGATGAAATTGAATACTTAACAGTAAATCCCAATTCTGGGAATGATTATAATCTCATAAGAAAGGGATATTTTCGTTCAAGAGTAAAATCTCACTTTATTTTTTACAAAATAAACCTAAGAGATGACGAATTGGAAATTATCAGGATTTTACATCAACAAATGGATATTGAACCACGACTAAATGAGTAGGGGAATAGATTCATATAATAGACGATTTTAGAACGTTTGATTTTAATTGGTTTGCCAATCACTTCATTTATTAACAAGGTTCTTGAAGGTTTATGAGCTAGGTATTTCCGAAATTCCGATTTTACATCGGGAGGGTTCATGGTTCGACCCCGTCAGTTTCCCTGTAAAATTATCTTATTTGTCCTTCGGATTGATGGCCAGAAGGGCTAAATAGCCATCACAGAGAAACCCTTCATAACCCCAGCATTCTCCGTTCCATGTTTTCCAGTCTTTGGCCATCAAACCACAATATCCCTGGAAATCACCGTTTCTGATACCCTGAAGAATTCCATCAGTCACCTGTTCTAACTCCCGATTCATGCCTGCTTTTTTTAGCGCCTTTAAGGTAAAGTAACTCCAGTTAAGTGAAGCCCCGCCATTTTCATACCGTTGAAACGCATCGCTACCATCCTCCTTCTCACCTCCACCCCAGCGAGGATCGTGATGGTAGTAATCTTCTCTGCGGATAGAAACCAAATTGCCGGGAACACCCAGGCTGAAATCGACGAATCCTGCCTCTTCCATCTTCTTCCACAGCGCCTCCATAACACCCCTGATCTTAGATTCTGGAACCAGGTTGTAATACACCGCCATACTATTGACGTATAGGAACCAATAATCGTGGAGCTTGCCGTCGCTGCTTTTCCAGCCGGCTAAGACTCCTGTAGCCGGATTATAAAAAGTTTTAAAATATGAATCTTTAAGCTTTTCGGCATGCCGCTCATATCTTTGTGCATCCTCTTTCTTATTCAGCTTACGGGCTATTTGGGACAATTGTATCAGCGCATCATAGGTGATGGCATTACTGAAAGCATCTTCATGACCGAATCCGATCGTATCCCACCAGTTGGCAGGTCGCATGGTCTGATCCTGTGCTCCCGAGTTCCCCGATCTTTTATCTTCCACCAATCCATTGTTGTCATGGTCTCTTTTCATCTGATTGTCCATCCATCCTGTAATCATAGGGTAATATTTCTCTCCCCATTTCTTGTCGTTAGAACCTTTGATATAATTGCAAGCCGAGATTACCAGCGACGGATAGGAGTCGAGATAGGAGTCATGTTTAGAAGTATCGGGTTTGGAAATTATCCCCGTATTCTCCCATTCTGAATTATACCCTTCGAGCCCGTACCCTTTCATGCCGGACAGATATTGCTCGATAGACATTCGAAGCAGGTCAAGCGCCGTTAGTGAACCTACGAGTGGCGGAGTCTTTAGCGCAAGCATCGAGGAGAGAAAAAGGGTGAAGGCGCATGGATCACTGCAGGAGTTATTTGCAATGACCTGCAGTCGTGGATTGATCTGAAACAGATTCAGGTAGTTACGTCGGAATCCCTCATATTTTTCCGCTTCAACACCCGGGAATTTTGGATATATCGTGGTGCATGTCAGGGTGTAGCTGATGCTTTTCCTTTTTTCATCTGCGCCGGGCAGGCTCACTGAGATGTAGTTCGATTTATTCTTGCGGTTGGCATCATAGGTAATCTCAACCGGCTGATCCGCAACGATCTGAAAGGTTCCCATATCGGGAAAATGGAGTACTGCGGGGATATGGGTTTTATTTCTTTCGGCCATCAGCCCAAGAAGGGTGGCATGGTTTTCACGCTTATCGAATATGAAGTCAATGGATTTTAGGCTATTTTGCGATTGGTAGGTTGAGGTGATCACGATCTTTTTCTCCTCAAATTTAAAGCTCCATCCCTCGTTGTTGGATGATCCGCTATTGTGAATCTCAACCTCTGAATCGGAGATCTTATGAATCTCAACAACCTCATTGTCATTATCCTCTTTCCATTTGATCGTGTTTTTGGTAAGTACTCTCTTTCCTAATCCATCGACCGAGAAAAACTTGATATAAGGAGCCTTTTCAACAAGTTGAATTGCATAATAATCGGAGCTGTAACCAAAATCATGAACCCGTTCGGCTCCGAATAGGGTTGGAGACAAAGAGGTTAATAGGATAGCTAATCCCCAATTTATGTTGAATTGTTTTAAGATGTCCATAGTTTAGAGAATTTGTGATTTCCACAGAAGAGCGCTTAGGTTTCAAAAAGGTATTCACAACAAGATTTTAATATTTACATTTCATTTCTCTCCTGTAAATGCGGTAGTAAAAATACAATTTTGAAAGCTATTCACAACTTAGATCGGATTTGATACTTTATTTTCATCTCTCTGTTTTTAGATCTATATTTGAAAATTATATGCAACCTAAAACTTATCCGTCAGCTGTTTTTGTGCTGATGCTAAAATACCGCTGTATGATCGTTAATAAATTGAAAAAAAACATCTTGCTCCTTTGTGCCTCATTGGCGATGATTGGGATAATACCTAGCACTGCAAAAGGGGAAACAACGGGCCGGAATCCTGATTTTAGTCAGATCGAAACGGGCTTTAAGACGATTCCGGATTCGTTACTTATCGGTGTTTATTGGTATTGGATCTCAGACAATATCTCCAAAGAAGGTGTCGTTAAGGATCTTCATGCGATGAAAAAAGCGGGTATCAACAGGGCGTTTATTGGGAATATCGGATTAGACGACACCCCCTATGGGAAGGTGAAGATCTTATCTTCCGAATGGTGGGATATCCTCCATACAGCGCTTAAAACAGCTACGGACCTAAATATTCAGATTGGTATATTTAATAGTCCGGGGTGGAGCCAGTCGGGAGGACCATGGGTGAAGCCGGAGCAGTCGATGCGTTATCTTAATTCATCGGAGATTGAGGTGGAGGGCCCTATAGTATTTAACCGGAAAATCGCACCGCCAACAGCCGATTTTCAGTTTGTTAAACTGATCGCTTATCCCGTGGTCGGCGCTGTCGGGAGATCGGTTGCGCAGCTCCATCCCAAGATCACCTCGGTGCCAGCGAAGACTAATTTGGGTGTCTTGACAGATGGAGATTTGCATACCCAGATTCCGCTGGTGAAAAATCAAACACTAACAACCGATTTTGTCACTTCGGAGTTGGCTACTGTGCGTACGTTGGTAATCAAATGCGCAGAACAACGGACTATGGCAACAGGGGAATTGTTTGTGCAGGAGGGGACGGCTTTTCGGTCGCTCAGGAAATTTGAGATCAATCGCACTAATCCGAGTATTAATGTGGGTTTCGATCCTTATGCTCCTATTGTAATCTCAATTCCCGAGACTAAGTCAACCCATTTTAGGGTGGTCTTTAGCGAGGTGAAGAGTAACGGAGGAATTGCAGAGGTTGAGTTTTTGGCACTGCCCAAGCTCGAACGATATCCTGAAAAGACGCTGGCTAAGATGTTTCAGACTCCACATCCGTTTTGGAAAGACTACCTATGGGATGTGGAACCCGAGGTGGCTCCTGCGTTAGTTATTGATCCTACGAAAGTGATTGATATCACCTCATTTCGGGATGCAGATGGGATAATTTCATGGAATGTCCCTCCGGGAAAGTGGAAAATTCTTCAGTCGGGGATGACCTCTACCGGACAGACCAATGGTCCTGCAACGCCTGAGGCAACAGGTCTCGAGACCGACAAGATGTCGAAGAAGCATATTGCGGCCCATTTTGATGCGTTTATGGGGGAGATTATTCGGCGTATCCCTGCTGCCGATCGTAAAGCATGGCACGTGGTTGTCGAAGATAGTTACGAAACAGGAGGCCAGAACTGGACCGACGGATTAATAGAAGAATTTTCAGCTCGTTACGGATATAGCCCCATGGCATATTTACCGGTACTAAAGGGAGATGTCGTGGGTAGCCGTGATCGGTCGGATCGCTTTTTATGGGATCTTAGGCGTTTGATTGCCGATAAGGTTTCGTACGATTATGTCGGTGGATTACGAGAGATCAGTCATAAATATGGGTTAACAACGTGGCTTGAGAATTATGGCCACTGGGGGTTTCCGGGTGAGTTTTTGCAATATGGTGGTCAGTCGGATGAGGTAGGTGGTGAATTTTGGAGCGAGGGTGATCTGGGGGATATCGAAAACCGCGCTGCCTCTTCGTGTGCACATATCTATGGTAAGACGAAGGTGTCGGCCGAATCGTTTACCTGTGGTGGAAATGCCTATTCCCGCTACCCTGCAACTATGAAACAACGTGGTGACCGCTTTTTTACCGAGGGGATTAACAATACCCTGCTCCATGTTTATGTCGAGCAAGCAGACGAGCGGGTTCCTGGATTAAATGCCGGGTTTGGCAATGAATTTAACCGGCATAACACTTGGTTTAGTTATATGGATCTCTTTACGCAGTACCTTAAGCGGACCAATTTTATGCTTCAGCAAGGGAAATATGTCGCTGATGTGGCCTATTTTATTGGTGAGGACGCCCCTAAGATGACCGGTGTTTGCGATCCGGCGCTTCCTAAAGGGTATTCATTCGATTATATCAATGGTGAGGTGATCTTAACACGGTTAGGGGTTAAAGATGGTAAGCTGGTCCTTCCGGACGGTATGAGTTATCGGATTTTGGTCCTCCCTAAGCTTGAGACGATGCGCCCCGAGGTGTTACTTAAAATTAAAGAGTTAGTTAATCTTGGTGCTGTGGTATTGGGTCCTGCACCCAAATACTCCCCAAGCCTTCAAGATTATCCCGCTGCCGATGGTAAGGTGCAGCAAATAGCCCGTGAGCTGTGGGGCCCTGTTGATGGTGTAACGCTGAGATCTGCACGGGTAGGGAAGGGGATGATCCTCTCGGGAATGGAAATGCAGCAGGCAATGGATTTAATTCAGGTGAAACCTGATTTTAAGGTGTTACCCACCTCGCCATTGCTATTTATCCACCGTACCTTATCCGACGGTGAGCTTTATATGGTCTCGAATCAATCGGATAAGACCATTTCTGAGGAGCCTGAATTTCGGGTTGCAGGAAAAGCTCCCGAGCTCTGGATGGCAACCACAGGAACGACACGCGATTTGCCCGCTTTCAATACCAAGGGTGGTTTGACACGTATCCCCTTGAAGCTTGAGCCCTTTGAGAGTCAGTTTATTGTTTTTAGAAAGGGTGCGGGTGAAAATGGTGCAGGCGATGTGTCTGTGAATTTTCCAAAGGGGAGGGTTCTTGCCCAGTTAAAAGGTCCCTGGAAGGTTAGCTTTGATCCGGCTAATCGGGGTCCTAAACATCCGGTTCTCTTTCCTGTACTTTCGGATTGGATCCTTTCGGCCAATGACAGCATAAGGTATTATTCCGGAACTGCAGTTTATCGAATTTCTGCGCAGTTTTCGCCATTGAACTCGGGTAAGAAGATTGCCTTGCAGCTTGGCCGACTAACGGCGATGGCAAAGGTGCGGGTAAATGGGATCGAGCAGGGGGGTGTCTGGACCGCCCCCTGGCATGTAGATATCACCTCCGCGATAAAACCGGGATTGAATGAGATCGAGGTCTCGGTAGTCAATAACTGGATGAACAGGTTGATAGGGGATCAGAAAATAGCTCCTGAATTACGCCCTACCTGGAGTGCTGTAATTCCATATTCAAAAAGCAGCCCACTCCAATCATCGGGATTAATGGGTCCTGTGACTATAACTGAACTTTAGTTTTTTGATCTATCCTTGCTATTATTGTTAACTGCTAATTATTGAAATTATTTTTGATCAGTTTTAATAATAGCTCTTGATTAATGGGTTTAGTAATATAGTCATTGCATCCGGCTTCCAGTGCTTTCTCTTTTTCGCCTCTTAAGGCGTATGCCGTTTGTGCGATTATATATACCTTCGAATTAAACTTGCGAATCTCGCGGGTCGCTTCATAGCCGCTCATCTCGGGCATTTTTACATCCATAAGGATAAAGTCGATATCGGGATTGCTCCGGCAAGTCTCCAGCGCTTCTAACCCATTTCGGGCCATTAGGATATTGTCGCTGATCGTTTTTAGGATTCTTTTAAATAGGATGATCGAGATTTCATCGTCTTCTGCAAGAAGTATCTTTAAACTCTTTGAACTCGATAATGGCTGCGATCTTTGATCTGTTTTTTCTGGGCTTAAGCGGTGATTGTTTTTTTCGGCATAGGGAATAGTAAAATAAAATGTCGATCCAACCCCTTCGTCGCTCTCGACCCAGATTTTCCCCCCTAACATCTGTGTAAAAGCTTTTGAAATAGCCAACCCTAGCCCTGCACCCTCAAAAGCTCTCTTGTTTGATATCTCAGCTTGTACAAATCGCTCAAATATTACCTCCTGTTTATTCCTTGGAATACCAATACCGGTGTCAGAGACAAAAAATTCGATTTCCCGTGATGAACTCTGTCGAAAGCCGAATTCAATAATCCCTTTCTCAGTGTATTTTATCGCATTGGTAATTAAGTTTGTAAGGATACTAACCAGTTTTTCCTTGTCGGAATTAATCCTGATTTTATTTTCAGCAGGTGGCATTTTGCAACTCAGCTGCAACCCCTTTCGCTGAGCCTCGATTTTATAAAATGTATACAGATATTGAATAATCTCGTTTATATTAACCGTTGATTTGTAAATCGACATCTGTCCCGCCTCAACTTTCGAGATTGTTATAATATCATTGATGATATTAAGCATTCTGTTGCCACTCTTCTCAATCATTTCAATATACTCCTTCTGCTCTTCTCCACTTAACTTTGGTTCCTTTAGCAGAGAGGTGAAGCCAAGAATTCCATTCATTGGGGTACGTATCTCATGGCTCATATTCGCTAAGAATGCAGACTTTAGTTGGTCATTTTCTTCTGCTTGCTTTTTGGCTAAACGAAGCTCCTCTTCTGCTTTGAAATGGACACTGTTATCCCAAATCGTAATGAGCCCTTCCTGTTTGTTCTCAGAAGTATTTATTCCACAAAGGTGCGCATTAAATTGTCGCTCTGCTCCAATGGTGAGATCCAAGTCGCACGATTGTATGTCATTAGAATTAAATATCCTGAAAATAAATTCATTATAACTCGTTAGAGATCTCTTCGTGACAAGTTTGTTAAAGAGTCTGTTTTTTATCGTTTTTTGCGAGGAGTGAAACATCTCGGCCATCGTGAGATTGAGCATTGTGATTCGGCCTTTAGAGGTTATTTTAAGATAGGCCGCCGGAGCATGATTAAAGAGTAACTCGTATTTATTGGCAACCTGTATGGCCTTAATATTAGAAATTCGCAGCTTCTGGTTATCCACTTTAAGCTTGAAATTTTTGATTTTAAGCTCTTGAATACGCCTTTGAGTGCTCGTGTCCTGAAGTTTTTTTAAAATAGTTGAGCTGTTTATATTTTGCTCTTTACTAACTTTTTTCTCTGTGTTTTGATTTATTTGCTTCTCTTTTTTCATGGCTCTATTTATTTATAATAGACCCTCGAAGGGTGAATGTATTAGCTTTTATTGATGTTCCGAAGGGCATCATTGGCTTCTTTGAGTTCTAATTCCAAATTCTTGGCGATCGTAATATCCGAAAAAGTCATCACCAGCCCATCGATACGATCGTCGTTAGTGCGATAAGGCATTATTCGAACGCTGTACCATCTGTTATCCATGGTAGATATTGCCGTTTCAATAGAACTTAATGTTTTAAGAACCTGAATCGCATGGTCTTTAATTTCAGGATAGCGCAAATCGGTTACCAGATCGGTGAAGGGCCGACCAATATCAGCTATTCGAAACTTGAAGATGGTAGTGATTTGGTCTGTAAATCGTTTTACATTCAGATCTTTATCAATAAAAAGGGTTGCTATTTCAGTGCTGTTTAGCAGGTTTTTCATGTCATCTGAAGTTCGGAGGGAGTCCTGAACCTTACTCTGTAATTCAGTATTTACCGTTTGCAACTCCTCATTGAGGCTCTGCATCTCCTCTTTTGAGGTGGTAAGCTCTTCGTTTGTTGACTGCAGTTCCTCATTGGTTGATTGCAACTCTTCGTTTGTTGTTTTTAACTCCTCCTGCGAGGTTTGCATCTCTTCGCGCAGACTTTGAATATTTTCAAAACTGTCCTTGAGATCAGCCTCCAACTCTCGTTCACGCTGGGAAGCCCTTTTTTTATCCGATTTTGAGTCCGTTTCACTGATTTTACGTTCAATGAAAGTATTTAATTCAGAAAATACAATGATGACCATCCCCTTTAGGATTTCGGGACTTTCAATACATTGCATGGTGATATTTACCAGTTGAGTCCCGCCATTAATCCCAATTCTGACGTTTTGTGCCGTAATGGGTTCGAAACTACGTAATGTATTTCGGAATAGGCTGGGAATGATCTCTTTCAACCCTTCGCGCGCCATTACATTAATGTTCCAATTTGCTTTACCTGCAACAGGCTCGATAAATTTTCCGATACTCCCGGTGATGTAAAGGATATCTCCATTTTTATTGGTCAACACACTTGAAGGGGCAAACCGGTCAAGGAGAATCTGCTCGGCAGTAGATTGAATAGAATCGGCTCTCTTGTATTGTCTCTTAATTTCACTTTCTGTCTTCTTTGTCTTGTAGAAAGAGCTGGGGAAGTCAACTAAATCAATAGAGGTTGACAGGATTGATCGTTTGTAAATTTTCAATTTACTGTCGACCTCATTAAACGCATTTTTTTCGTCGCCAATTGATTCTGCAGAACCCAGAATTAAATAGCCATCAGGATTTAGGCTATAATGGAACAGGGCAATCAACTTTTTCTGCAGTTCCGACTCCATATAGATCATTACATTTCTGCAGGTGAGGATATCTATTTTTGTAAACGGCGGATCCTTGATCAAATTTTGGGACGCAAACACCACCATCTCTCGAATAAAGGGATTTACCTGGTAACCGCCAGGAACAGGTGTAAAGAATTTGGTTATCCGTTCTGGGGAGACGTCATTTGTAATGTTTTCAGTAAAGATCCCTTTGCGAGCTATCTCAATAGCATCATTATCAAGGTCTGTTGCAAATATTTGCAAGGATATCTTTTTAGAATGCTTCACCAGATGCATAGCCTCCTTAAAAATAATCGCTAATGAATAGGCTTCCTCGCCTGTTGAGCATCCTGTTACCCAGGAACGTAAAATTGTTCCGCTCGGGGCCTCCTTGATTAGCTCAGGAAGAATAGTGGTTTTAATATTTTCCCATAATTCAGCATCGCGAAAGAAATTTGTTACACCGATTAACAGCTCTTTAAAAAGGGTCTCTACCTCTTTGGGATTTTCCTGCAGAAATCGGACATAATTTGAGATCCGATCAATCTGATGAATCCCTTTTCTCCTTTCAATCCGACGGAATAATGTATTCTTCTTATAGAAGGAGAAATCGTGACCCTCCTGCTCACGAAGTAAAATAATTATTTTATCCAGGCTGCTATAATTCTTAGCCTCTATAGTGGGCTCAGGTCTATTCAAGGGAACATATTTCAAGATGTCGATCAGCTTAGCCGGCAACTCCTCAACAGGTGCAATAAAATCTGCAATGACAGCAGAACTTGAACTGAGGGGCATCCCATCGAACTTGGATGAAGCCGGATCCTGAACCAATACGATACCGTTGTTTTCCTTGATAGCCTTTACTCCAAGCGCTCCATCAGATCCCATTCCTGAAAGGATAATCCCAACACTGAAGTCTTGTTGATCAACGGCTAAAGAGCGGAAAAATATATCAATGGGCAAGCGGAATCCTCGTGGCTCGGTGGGTGTAAATAGATAGAGTTTACCGTTAAGAATGGTTAAGCTTTTAGCCGGAGGAATCACATACACATTATTCGGCTTAACTTTGAGTTTTTCGCTGGCCTGGAGCACTTTCATTTGTGTGGTGCGTTGAATCAACTCAGGCATAATACCGATATGATTGGGATCGAGATGCTGAATTACGACAAAGGCCATTCCACTTTTGGCTGGCATATTTTTAAAGAACTTCTCAAGGGCTTCTAATCCTCCTGCCGATGCCCCAATCCCCACAATGGGAAATCTGGTTTTACTTTCCGGTTTAGTTCTTACCCTAATTGTAGAGTCCTGAGCAGAATTCTTCTTAAATGCCATTCGAAATAAAATTTATTAGTTAATTGTCTACTAGAATATGAAAATTACAAAATTATTCGGTCAAATATTACTTTTAATCCCTCTTTTATCCAATAATTCGTCAGCTTACGGATTGCTCTGGCGCGGCATTTTTGTATTTTGTTTTTGACTTCTTCTTTCCCTTTCACCTTTTCTCTCTATCTCTCCCTCAATCTCTCTCCAAAGTCGGTAGCGTAAATTTAAAGGTGCTTCCGATATTAGGTATGCTCTGTACCGAAATCTTGCCATTGCATTGGGTGATAAAATCTTTGCAGAGAATTAGTCCTAGGCCTGAAGATGATTCACCCTCAGTACCTTGTCGGCCATTGTGGATGTCAATTTTGAAGAGATGACTAAGGATATACTTATCCATTCCCATTCCGGTATCTTGAATTAGAAATTCAATCTCTTTCTTTTTATTCTCTTTGGCTGAAACAGTGATCCTGCCCCCTCTAAAGGTGAATTTTATAGCATTGAAGATCAAATTACGGAAGATCGATTCTACCATCATTGGATCTGCATAAACAGATAAATGATCAGGGATTTCAATACTTAGTGTCAACTCCTTTGCTTTGGCAACTTCTAATTCTATACCCAGATTTTTTTCGATAATCTCTCTTGGGGAGCAGTATTTTGGGTCAAAAGGCATAAGGTCGCGCTGGATCTTAGACCACTGTAATAGATTAATCATTAGATGATTGAGGTTACTCGCGGAATTTTTCATTAATTCGGCAATCTGAATTATCTCCTGAGTAGGAATGTCGATAAGATTCTGGACTATTAGTTCTGTGAGCCCCAAAAAACCTACTATCGGTCCTCTTAGGTCATGAGAAATGATCGAAAAGAACTTATCTTTCTCGGTATTAATTTGTTTTAACTCTCTGTTTTTAAGATTAATATCTTCTTCAATTCTTCTGCGTTCTGATATGTCGATGGCTGTAATATGACAGAGGTCATTTTCTTCATTCGCAATTCCTGATAACTGCAATTCAATGGAGAATGGTCCATTTTTGCTTTTTAACTCGATATCACACTCCATTTTTGTTCTGGTCTCAAATATATTTTCCAGAAAGGTTCTGAACTTCTTTTTATGATAGTCGGCAACGAAAAATCCGAACATACTATTTATAAGGTAAAGTCTTTCTTTACCAAGAAGTTGTGAGCCGTATAAATTTAACTCGGTAATTTCTCCGTCTTGGTTGAGGGTAAAATATCCCGCAGGTGAGAAATCGTAGAGTTCAGTATATTTATTTAACGATATTTTTAATTGTGAGTTGGTTTTTATTAGTTCATCATTAAGCATCTCAAGTTCGATCTGGTGCACTTCGAGCTCATAAATTAATTTTTCGATTTCTGCTTGGGAATAACTTACGTTATCCTGTAGGTTGGTGCTTATTCGTGAGTTTATATTAGTTGGATTACTCTGGAGTAAGATCTCTGCCTTACTTCTTAAATCTGTTATAACAGACGAATGATTTACATTGGCTGAATCACCAATTTTCTTGATAGGTTCTTTTGGAATTTCCTTTTCTCGATTCTTCATAAGGAGAGTCTGAGGAGTTTAACAGTTAATTAATTGCTTACAATAATTAATATAATAAAAGTAAAAATTAAATACACTATTTAGGGCGAAAAAACAGAATTTATTTGACCTTCGTGTAATATTAATGAGTATTATACTTTAATTTTATCTCAAGACAGTTAATCGTTTGAGCTTTATACTGCTTTGATTATCGCTATTGAAATTATGATTATTAGTCTCAAAAAAATATTTCAGCTTACTCTTTCTCGAATAATAGTTTTCCTGCTCCGCAGATTGGGCAAAGCCAGTCGTCGGGAAGGTCTATAAACAGTGTGCCGGGATCAATACCCGATATCGGATCCCCTTTTTCCTCCTCATATTCATAATGGCATAATTGACACTGCCACACATCAAGGGCTTTCTTTTGTTCCGAGAAAAGGGTCTCTACATTTTGCTTTTCGATATAGGTTGGGGCATTTTTGGGTGAATACCCTTTCAATACCTCGCGGTAATAGGTGTAGGTTAGTGATTTTACCTTCTCCTCAATTGATCCGTTATCAATCACTTCGCCAATGAAAATAACGTGGGTTCCTACTTCATAGGAAGAGGTAACCTTACATTCAAACCAAGCAACAGACGAATCTGTAACGATAGGACAGCCAGTTTTGCCTGTAAAATAATTCACTCCAGTGAACTTATCGAAATCGCGCCCGCTTTTATATCCGAAATTGCTTACTAGCGATAAACTTGCTTTTTCACTTAAGACTGAAAAGGCAAAAACACCGCTCTTTTTTATCAGATCTGTGGTGTAATTATCTTTATTGCAACTTATTGCAAATTGTGGTGGATTGGCGGTTACCTGAAATAAGGTATTGGCAACATAACCTCCCTTTTGATTGCCCGATTGAGTGGTTACAAGATAAAGCCCATAGCTAATCTTAAAGTATGATTCGACGTCCATTGATCTGAAATTTGTGTTGGTGTAAAAATATTCAAATTTGACCGATTATATTTCATAGTGCCTTAAATAATTTTCTATTCACCCTATGGGATAAAAAATAGCGTAGAGCTTTGTTGATGTCTACCCACTTTCCATCCGATTGTAATGTACCGCCTTTGCGTGGTTCCGATCATGCACGATCTGCGCTTGTGATTTGCCTCCCCGGGTTAATCATCCACCAACTGACGGAAATCTCTTCGGGATTGTTTGTCCCTCGTTTGGTCGTGCAGTCGTGCGGTCGTTCCCTCGGGTTGTCGTTCCCTCGTTCGGTCGTGCAGTCGTTTGGTCGTGCAGTCGTTTGGTCGTGCAGTCGTGCGATCGTTCCCTCGTTTGGTCGTGCAGTCGTGCAGTCGCTCTTTTGCGTGGTTCCGATTGCGCACAATCTACACTGGTGATTCGCCTACCCGGGGTTTCGAAATGCCATTGAGTTGTAGCCAATGCCAGATATGTTTGAGCGACGATTCAATTCAGTAAAAGAAATTTGGAAATAGTTGTCTGAATAGTTAACTTTACCACATGGCTTTTAAGAGACAGGTAATCGCTTATAAGAACTATTTTCTCGACTTTTACGAGGGTCAAACTGACCATGTCCAGGCAAAAATTGAGTGGACATTAAATTTAATCCGTGTAACTCGGCAAGTCCCTGAAAAATATTTTAAGCATTTGGAAGGTACAAAAGGACTGTATGAGATTAGAGTTGAGGTTGGAAATAATATATATCGAATCTTTTCCTTTTTTGACCAAGGATATTTAGTTGTTCTTGGAAATGCTTTCCAAAAGAAATCTCAGAAGACACCGAAAAAAGAATTAGAAAAGGCACTTAAAATAATGGAGGAATATCAAGATGACTACAAAAAGTAATATCACAACATTAGACCAAATTCTCGACAATAAGTATGGCAAAAAAGGACAACCTAAACGCGAAGAATGGGAACGACAGTTCGAGTCCTTCAGACTTGGCGTTTTGCTTGAAGAGGCCAGGATAAAACTTGGTATGACACAGGAAGAACTTGCTGAAAAGTGTGGAACTAACAAATCATACATTTCAAGAATTGAAAACAATGCTTCAGACATCCGATTGTCAACATTAATGAAGATTATTCAACAGGGACTTGGCGGACAGTTGAAATTGACACTACAGCTGTAAGCGGTGAAATGCACTTTGCTGCAACAAAAACAATCTGTCAATTGCCGTTTCGGCTCAGAATCGGAGTAGATGCGGCGCGGTAGACCGTAAATTGAAAATCAGACCTTTTTTCGCCGCAAGTGCCGGCGCCAAAAAAGTGATTGTAATCAGTTGAATCCAATTCAAGGCAAAGCTACAACACTTGCCCGTTGTTGATATGTTGCGGAAATCTCTTTGGGATTGTTTGTCCCTCGTGCGGTCGTTCGGTCGTTCCTTCGTGTGGTCGTTCCCTCATATTGTCGTTCATTCGTTCCCTCGTTTGGTCGTTCCCTCGTTTGTTCGTGCAGTCGTTCCCTCGTTTGGTCGTGCGGTCGTTCCCTCGTTCGGTCGTTCCCTCGTTTGGTCGTTCGGTCGTTCCCTCGTGCAGTCGTGCGGTCGTTCCCTCGTTTGGTCGTTCGGTCGTTCCCTCGTGCAGTCGTGCGATCGTTCCCTCGTGCAGTCGTGCGATCGTTCCCTCGTTTGGTCGTGCAGTCGTGCAGTCGCTCTTTTGCGTGG
>CAIVMQ010000125.1 GCA_903907075.1 uncultured Bacteroidia bacterium | reverse complement strand
TATTTCTTGTTGTTTATTCCGATGCAATTTTAGGAAATATTCTTGTCGATACATCCAAAGATTACAGAATAATTTAAGGGAAACTAAAAAGCCTGGTTATCGGAATAAACTTCAATTATTTATCGGCATAGAAATCGGCAAAAAACAGCGTAAAAGGACGAAAAAAAATAAAGTCAAAATAGGATTATTCAATCCAACAGAAAACTTATGAAAGTTAATAAAATCATAATAGGTTGATTTGCTATTTATGGAGAATCGAATAACTCGGAGGTCGAAAAATAAATTAAAAAATAAAACATAAGACCAATTTGTTTTAATGTTTTTTAACTAATATTGCCAATTATTAATTGAATTAAGAAACGGGAGGTTTTTAGTCTTTAATGTTTCATAAATTCAGTGATCTAATTATCAAAAGAATCATTTATAACTCTTTTATTTTAAAGATTTAGCAATTATTACAACTAACAAAAATTATTTATGATGAAAAGGAAATTGCTTAAAGCAATGTTGCTGTGCTTTTTTGTTGTGATGACTCACAATCTCTTCGCGCAAAATGTTGTTACGGGAAGTGTCAAGGATGATACGGGTCAGTTTTTACCTGGTGTCAGTGTAGTAGTTAAAGGGACTACAAATGGTACAGTAACCGATACGGACGGAAAATTCTCACTTTCAGTTGGGAACAATGCTACGTTGGTTTTATCATTCATTGGACTAGAGTCGAAAGAGATCGCCGTTGGTAATCAACGTAAGTTAGACATCTCTCTTGCTTCAAAGGTAATCGGTGTAAATGAAGTTGTAGTAACTGCACTAGGAATCTCGCGTGAGAAGAAGTCGTTAGCTTATTCTGTATCTGAAGTTAAAAGCGACGAACTCGTGAGAGGTGCTGGTTCAAACGTCCTTAAATCGTTAGATGGTCGTGTAAGTGGGGTTAATTTCACCTCTTCGAGCACTGATCCTGCGGGTTCTGTATTTGTAACGATTCGTGGAGCGACCAGTTTAAATCTTTCTAGTTCATCGATGGCAGCACAGCCACTATTTGTTGTTGATGGGATTCCATTAGGGACTACCGCGGTAGAGAATCAGAATGGTGCTGACTTTGGCAACCTTCTTTCTCAATTAAATCCAGAAGATATCGAGAGTATTAATATCTTGAAAGGTGCCAGTGCAGGAGCTCTTTATGGTTCTGCTGCAGGAAATGGCGTTATCATGATCACAACAAAATCGGGTAAAGCAGGAAAAAAAGGAATTGGCGTTTCTGTTAATACCTCTATGGTATGGGATAAACCGTATAACTTCTTTAAAAATCAGCAATTATATGGTGATGGAGCACGTTCAAACTATTTGATTCCGGGTATGGGATATGACTGGGGAGCAAAATTTGCTGATTTCACCGATGCGACTATCGATCGCTATAATACTTTAACGCAACGTATCGAAACAATTCCTTATGCTGCAACCCGTGAAAACAGACTTCAAGAGTTTATGCAAACCGGAGCAACCCGCAATTACAATGTTAGTGTTGCCGGTAATTATAAAGATGGTGCATTCCGTTTTTCAATGGGTAAGATGTCAAATGTCGGTGTTATGCCAAATAACCAAACCGATCGTATGAATGCAAACTTGAGCGCAGAATACAACATCACCAAGAAATTAAAAATATCTGTGAACAGTAATTATATGGGACAATTTACACCCAATAAGACTTCACAAAACAGTGATGTAGTTGAAATAATTACCATGGATTTCCTTGCAACAATGCAGCCTATCAAAGAGATGCGCAACATCTGGAAGACAGGATATGAAGGACTTCGTCAGAATGCACCTTTTTATGAAAATGATGGTTCTCCAAAATTAGATAACCCATATATGTACGCTTATGCTGAGACGAATACATATCGCAAAGACAATTTCTTTGGAAAAGTACAGTTGGATTACGAGATCATCAAACCTCTTAAATTCATGGTTCGTTCAGGTATTGACTACAATGGAGACAATTATGAATACAAACGTGCGAAAGGATTTACCGATTCAGATAAGAAAGATGGTAAATATACTGTTACCTCAGCAAGTGGTTTAAATGTACAAAATGACTTGATGTTAATTTGGAACAAAGACTTTGGTAAATTCTCAACAAATGCCACTGTAGGTTACAACTATGCATACGGTCAATCATACAGCACTTATGCAAATGCAGAGAAACTTGTACGGGTAAATGATTACTCTTTGGGTAATGCTGTTGCCAACACCTTAACCGCAAGCAGCGGATGGGGTATCGGAAAATCACAGAGTGGCTATGCTACAGGTCAGTTAGGCTATGCAAGTCAAGTGTTTATGGATGTTTCAGGACGTTATGATATGAGTGGTATTCTCGAAGAGGATAAAAACCACCATTTCTACCCATCAGCCTCTTTAAGCTGGTTGCCGTCTACAACATTCACACTACCTGAAGCTATTAATCTTCTTAAACTAAGAGGCGGTATTGCTCAGGTTGGTCATGGTATTGGAACCCCACGTAGTAACAACACCTATAGCTTTAGTCCGATTGACTACGGAAGTACCAAGATTGTAAATATCGGAGGTTCTCTTGTTGATCCAAATATTAAGGCTGAGGTTACCACCTCGATTGAGGGTGGTTTTGATGTTGCGGTTCTTGATCGTCGTGTATCTGCTGAGTTTACCGTATACAAGAAAACACATAAAAACCAACAAGGAAATATCCCCACATCACCAGCAATTGGGTATGGTGGTATGTTAACTAATGTAGGAACTGTTGAAGCAAAGGGTTTTGAGTTCTCTCTTAATTTTGTTCCTGTTCGGAGTAAAGATTGGAACTGGGAATTTGGTTTTAACTTCAGTAAAGTGGATTCAAAAATCACAGAACTTTCAAAATCATATGTTCCTAACGGATATACTTTCTATGGTAACGGTCCTAACGTGTACCTCCGTTTATCAGAAGGAGAACGTATTGGAACAATGTACAACAGACTAACATTCGAAACGATGCCTACAACAAGCAAGTATGCTGGTATGATGGTATTGGATGATAATGGGATGTGGAAATATTCAGAATCAGAAAAAGACCGCAAACCAATTGGCAACTACAATCCGGATTTCATTCTGGGTACCCACACTTCTGTAAAGTATAAGAACTTTAGATTAGGTATGGTAGGAAGTCTTCGCATGGGTGGCTCATATATCTCAAACATCGAGCGTCGTGCCGTTACAAACGGTCACTCGTTAATGTCTATTGGAGACAAAGTAAACGGACCTAATCCATATACTGTCGGTGGTCGTGACGCGGAATCAGGTGGTCTTGTATGGCCAAATGCTGCGGATATGAAATATCCAAATATGGCTGACCTTGTAAGTACATTCGCCTCTTATGGTACGGATGCAGTTCCTCAGGATGCATGTTACATCAAGGGTGTTTGGCTAAAACCTGGTGGAAATCCTACCAACGATGCTGACTATTTAGTAAATGGTGAAGATCCTTTAGCTACCCTTTATGGTTTCCCTCCTTACATCTTAGGTGCTCAGGTATGGGATTTCACACAATCACTGATTCGTGATGCAACAAACTTTAAATTGAGAGAGGTTACTTTAGACTATACTTTGCCAACAAGTATCACCTCCAAATTAAAAGTTGAAAATATAGTAGTTGGTTTTGTTGGAAGAAACCTTTTCCAATGGAATAATGGACCACGGAACGTTGATCCGGAATCAGCTTTTGAAGGTATCGGCGTAAATCAAGGAATCGTAGGTAAGGCAATGCCTTCAATCGCTTCTTATGGTTTCAAAGTATCGTTTGATTTTTAATGCTTAAATTTATTGCAATTATGAAAAAACAGATATCACTATTACTCCTTTCACTCTTTATCTTTACAGCGTGTGAAAAACAGCTGCTTAGAAAAGATGAAATCTTACAAAAAAGAGATGCTCTTGAGTCCGCTACTCCTAGTTTACTATTATCATCCGTAATTCAAAAATCAACCTTTGTTTACCAGGCAGAAGGTGGTGCGAGCAATAAGATGCTTGCCACTGCAGTTCAGTTTATGCAAGGAAACAGAAATTCGGATGATAATATCTATAAGAATTTTTCAAAGCCAAATTCTGAATTGTATAACTTAACAGCCCAGATTAAATTAGTTCAGGCAGCGATTAACGACGTTCATAAAAAAGGGTTGAAAAACTACGAAGGGATCTTCGTGGTATTTAAAACCTTACTATGGTCTACAGCTACTGACCTATATGGGGATATGTATTATTCAGAGGGTTTACGTGGACAGGATGGAATCCTTTTCCCTAAATTTGATGAGCAGAAAGATATCTACCCTGCATTAATTCAAGACCTTAAGGATGCAACACAATTGCTTACAGATGGTACTGAAGAGATCGATCAGACTTATGATATCATGTACGGCGGAGATAAATCAAAATGGATTAAATTATCAAATTCATTGCGTTTACGCTTACTAATGAGATCTGTAAAGAGTCTACCAAACGGTGCAAGTGAGATTGCTGCTGTTGCTGCGTTACCACTTATAACAGCTAATTCTGAAAATGCCGCAATCGAATATAAGACTGGCGATGTAACCTATTCATGGCCTATGGGAAGTTCGAATATGCCTTTCCAGCAAAACTACCTGATTATGCGTCCTTCAAAAACCCTCGTGGATACCTTGAAAATACTTAACGACAGTCGTCTGCATGTTTGGGTTGCTCCACTTGAAAAACCATGGACAAACAATCCGAGTAACAATGGAGTTGAAGTGAATACGACAGATCCTAATGGATTTTCTTACACCTCAACATGGGAGTATATCGACAGAAGCAATCCGCTGTTAAACAATGTTGCTTATGCTATTCAGGATTCCCTAACCTTATATGCAGGTTACGAAGTTGGTATGTATGCTGAAGTATTGTATGCAAACGGAAGTTATGACTTCCCGGATACTAAATGGAATTATAAAGTATCGACATTCTCGAAATTATTAAATCAAAATGCACACCCATTAATTAAGGCAACTGTAATTCAGGCCGACGAAGTCCATTTCTTACTTGCAGAAGCGGCTGTAAAAGGGTATGTTTCTGGCGTTGATGCTGAGGCATTGTACAAAAGAGGTGTTGAATTAGCAATGAACAGATGGGGCCAATCACTTCCGGGTGGTTACTTCAACAATGCTGCTGCTAAATTCCCTGCATCAGGTACAAACGAAGAAAAGCTCGCTAAGATCGGATTACAGAAATGGCTTGGATTATTTATGATGGGAGTTGAAGCTTATAGCGACCTTCGCAGAACAGGTATTCCTGCAATTCAACATAATGGCAAACTTGCAAATGGTCTGAATGCTTTCCCATTACGCTTGAGATATCCTGAATCTGAATCGGCAAACAACGCACAAAACTATTCAAGTGCAGTTTCAAAATTAGATAAAGGAGATAACGAATACTCAAAAATGTGGCTGATTAAGTAGTTCGAAAACAAACTACATCGAATATATTCTTTAGAAGACAGGTCCTATCAGACCTGTCTTCTTTGTTTAGCATAGTTTATGAATGGCCGTTTCGATCGGTTATTCGAAAAACTAGGAGACAACTCAAATTCCATTCTACTCTATATCCGATCACCACTCTGATATTTAAAAACAATCACTACTTTCACTTCGCATTAACCACTAATTCAATCAACTTTACTCTGAACTAAAAAAGATTCACGTATGAAAAGACGAATTATCGGTATCCACGAAAAACTTCCAATTCTGGAGAGTTTGCCGCTAAGTTTCCAACATCTAACAGCCATGTTTGGCGCAACAATCCTCGTCCCTATCCTATTGGGGATTGATCCTGCAATCGCGCTATTGATGAATGGTATTGGCACATTGATTTATTCCTGGGTTACCAAAGGGGGCATTCCTGCCTACCTGGGGTCCAGCTTTGCATTTATAGCCCCCACACTGCTTATTATAAGCCCATACAGCGGCTTTAGTCATGCACAGTCGGGATTTATCTTCTTTGGATTATTCTTTATCGTAATCTCGTATGTGGTCAAAACATGGGGGATCAAATGGATCGACATCGTAATGCCCCCTGCTGTAATGGGGGCTGTCGTAGCCATCATCGGACTTGAGCTAGCTCCTGTAGCCGCGCAACAAGCCGGACTTGCCCCGTGGCCAACAGCTGTGGGTCAGGTTGTAGCTCCATTTGCTGCAGGTCCTAATGTAGTGCTCGTTTCGATGTTCACCCTCTGCATCGGAATTATTGGCTCAGTGCTTTTCCGCGGATTTATGCAGGTGATTCCAATCCTAGTTGCAGTCATCGCAGGATATCTCCTCGCCCTTGTCGTTGGAATGGTCGACACAACAATTATAGCCAATGCAGCTTGGTTTGCAATCCCTAAATTTCAGTCACCTGTTTTCGATGTAAAGGCGATCCTGATTATCGCACCTGCCTGCCTTGTGGTGCTGGCAGAGCATATCAGTCATTTAATCGTCACGGGAAAAATCACCGAATCAAACCTTATGAAAGATCCTGGACTACACCGTTCGTTATTAGGAGACGGAATAAGCAACGTATTATCCGGATTTACCGGATCTCCACCCAATACTACCTACGGCGAAAATATCGGCGTTATGGCCATCACACGCGTCTATTCGGTATGGATCATTCGGGGTGCTGCACTGTTGGCGATTGGCTTCTCGTGTATCGGAAAAATATCGGCTGCCATATCGACGATTCCATCCCCCGTAATGGGCGGAATTACCATGCTATTATATGGGGTAATCGCAGTTCAGGGTTTTCGCATGTTTGTTGAGCAGAAAGTCGACTTCAGTAAAAACAGTACTATGGTGCTAGGAGCAATAACCTTTGTTGTTGGCGTGAGTGGTGCAAGTATTACTATCGGTGCGGTTCAGCTAAAAGGGATGGCATTTGCGGCTAGTATCGGCATCGTTTTATCATTGATATTCTGGTCATTGACAAAACTGAAAATAATGAATAAGGAGCGTTAATTAAAAAAGTTGCCACTAAGCCACCAAAATTGAATTTGAAGTTTGGTTAAAAAAATGCCACAAAGGCACTAAGGCACAAAAAACACCAAAATTGAATTTGAAGTTTAATTAAAAAAAGTTGCCACTAAAACACTAATGCACAAAAAAACACCAAAATTGACTTTGAAGTTTGTTTTGGTGCTTTGGTGGCAAAATATTTTGAAATTATCCCTGATAAGTATTGATCCCGGCAGTAGCCATTGAGCGATCAACTTTCTTCACTAATCCCTGAAGAACTGAACCCGGACCCACTTCGGTGAATAAGGTACAACCATCGGCGATCATATTGGTTACCGATTGTGTCCAACGAACCGGGCCTGTTAACTGTGCAATAAGATTTTGCTTAATCACCGCTGGATCCGTTTGGGGTGATGCGTTTACATTTTGATATACCGGGCAACCAGGCGTATGGAAATTTGTATTGTTTATAGCCTCTGCCAGCTCAGCGCGTGCAGGCTCCATTAAGGGCGAGTGGAATGCTCCGCCAACACTTAACTTGATCGCTCTTTTGGCTCCGACTTCTGTAAGTTTCTCACAGGCCACATCGATACCTTTTAATGATCCTGAGATAACAAGTTGTCCGGGACAATTATAATTTGCGGGAACCACCACTTCATCAATCTCACTGCAGATCTTTTCAACAATCGCATCTTCAAGACCTACTATGGCAGCCATCGTAGAGGGTTCCGCTTCGCACGCCTTTTGCATCGCGATAGCACGTTTTGACACCAATGCCAGCCCATCTTCAAAGGAGAGGGCGCCACAAGCAACGAGAGCCGAAAATTCACCCAACGAATGACCGGCAACCATATCGGGCATAAAGCTTGATCCAAGGGTTTTGGCCAATAATACAGAATGGAGAAATATTGCCGGCTGTGTAACTTTGGTTTGCCTAAGATCCTCTTCTGTGCCCGAAAACATCAGATCGGTGATTCGAAAACCTAGTATCTCATTGGCCTTCTCAAATAGCTCGCGAGCCATTACTGAATTGTCGTATAGATCTTTACCCATACCGACAAACTGAGCACCCTGTCCGGGGAAAACATATGCCTTCATACTTTTAAGCTATAGATTATGGGCACAAAGGTACAAAAATCATCGAAACGAAGTTTGAGAGCAGCTGGTTTTACGGAGCAGTTGAATCTAAAATTCTCGGTCTAAGACAAATTAGACGATATCAACCGAATAAACTCCTGACGTGTAGCCTCTTTCTGAAATGCGCCGGTAAAATCGGACGTGGTGGTTACTGAGTTTTGCTTTTCAATACCGCGCATACTCATACACATATGCTTAGCCTCAATAACAACAGCTACTCCGAGCGGGTTCAGTGCATTCTGAATACAATCCTTGATCTGTGTTGTCAGACGTTCCTGCACCTGAAGGCGTCTTGAGTAGGCCTCAACGACACGGGCAATCTTGCTCAATCCGGTAATATATCCATTGGGAATATAGGCGACATAAGCTTTTCCAACAAACGGCAGCATGTGGTGTTCGCAGAGCGAGTAGATCTCAATATCCTTAACGATAACCATCTGGCGATAATCCTCCTTGAAGAGGGCCGATTTTAAAATCTCATCGGGATCCATATTATAACCCTGAGTTAAAAATTGCATCGATTTAGCAATACGCATAGGCGACTGGAGCAACCCTTCCCGACCGGCATCTTCACCTAATAGCTTAAGAATCTCACGGTAGTGCTCCGCCATCTTAAGAACCCTGTCTTCGTTATAAACTTCTACTTTACTATAACCAACGTTATCTTTACTATTGAGAGAAAATTTCATATTTAATTTAAAATTTACGAATAATTAAATAAACATTTCAGTCATTTAAAAGTTTTAACAAAACTCGCGATTCATAAAAAAAGATTGAAATTAATTTTTGAGAGAGGATCAGGCAAACGAGTACAATTATTCTAAACGGATCCGAAACTCTTTATCCATCAGCAACTTGCTATCTTTTTTTGAACCATTAGGAAGAATAAATCCGATGATCTTAGCGGTCTTCCCTTTCAGAACCAATTGCTCCATTTGACTCTCAGAAATGCTCTTCTCGAGATAAACAAATGGGATCCTAAACAAACATCCGTTACGAAACTCGCCACATCCCCACGCTGTCTTGCCTTTAATGATCGAACCTTTTTTGCACTGCGGACAATGGAGTGGCTCATGAACTTTTGCCTCAAAACTTAACGCTAAACCGTCGGTTAAAACCACAAAGCCGGCTAGAGAATCTTCTTGATGATCAACACTTTTAAGCTCGCCACTTCTCCCCTTTCGGCACAGTGCCTTAATGGTTGATTCACTGAGCTTGATCCCTAGATATTCAAAGGGAAGCCTAAAGTCACATCCATCCCGATATGCCGAGCATCCCCATGTCGTATTCCCTTTGATCACCTTTCCTTTTTTGCATTTCGGACAACCAATATCTTCATTAACTGGAGCTACACTCTTCACCTTTTTTTCTGCCTTAACCTCAGTTTTCACTTCTGCTTTGATCTCTGCGGGCGCTACATAAACAACTTTACCCGTAGACATCTTTACCTGTCGAACAATTTCGGATACCATCTCCTTAAGTTCGGTCATAAAAGCAGCAATCTCATACTTACCCTCCTCAATCTGCCTGAGTTTTTTCTCCCACATCCCCGTTAGCTCCGCCGATTTAAGCAGCTCATTTTCGATAATCTGAATCAAATCTATCCCTGTCGGATTGGCCACGATTTTTTTCTTGTCACGATAAATATATTTCCGTCGGAACAACGTTTCGATTATATTCGCCCTCGTTGAAGGCCGTCCGATGCCGTTCTGTTTGAGCAGATCACGCAGTTCATCATCATCAACGCTCTTTCCCGCAGTCTCCATAGCCCTCAGCAAGGTCGCTTCGGTATAATGCTTTGGGGGTTGGGTCATCTTTTCGCCCAGTTCAGGCACGTGCGGACCATGTTCTCCCTTTTCAAAGAGCGGAAGAATATTCTCGTCTGCGGAGGCTTTACCATTATCCTCCTGGTAAACGACCCGCCATCCCGGTTCCAGAATCTGTTTCCCCGTCACCTTAAACTCCACCTTGTTGGCTTCACCCACAACAGTAACATTGGATACTTTACAATCGGGATAAAAGACGCTGATAAACCGACGCGCTACCATATCAAATACTTTGCGTTCATCCGGAGTAAGTGAAGTGGAGATAATGCCTGTAGGGATTATGGCATGGTGATCGGTAATTTTCTGGTCGTCGAATATCTTGGTTGATTTTTTGATCTTGGAGGCGAGCAGTGGCGCTGTTAACGCAGCATAAGGGGTTAGTTTCTCAAGGATACCCGGAATTTTCGGATAGAGATCTTCGGAGAGATAGGTGGTATCTACGCGCGGATAGGTCGTAAGTTTCTTCTCATAAAGGCTTTGGATTAGTCGCAGCGTCTCTTCGGCAGTAAAACCATATTTCCTATTTCCATCAACTTGCAAGGAGGTAAGATCAAAGAGGCGCAGAGGAGCTTCGCTGCCCCCCTTTTTCTCATACGATATAATATAAAAATCATGACCTACAATTTCGGCAAGTTTAAGGGAGGCCTCCTGAACGGTTGCGAATCGTCCGGAGGTAGCAGAAAAAATCACCTCCCGATAGTTCGTCTTGAGTTCCCAATAGGGTTCAGGTTTAAAATTATCGATTTCGAGTTGTCGTTTGACGATTAGCGACAAGGTTGGCGTTTGTACCCTGCCTATTGACAGAACCTGTCTGTTTTGACCATATTTAAGGGTATAGAGGCGTGTGGCGTTCATCCCCAGGAGCCAGTCACCAATAGCCCGTGCACTCCCTGCGGCGTAAAGGTTATCAAATTCATGACCATCGCGCAAATGTTCGAACCCCTCTTTGATAGCCTCCTCGGTTAACGAGGAGATCCAGAGCCGTTTTAACGGTTTGGAATTGCCCGCTTTCGAGAGTACCCAACGTTGGATCAGCTCACCCTCTTGACCCGCATCACCGCAATTGATCACCTCATCGGCATTATTAACCAATTTTTCGATGATCCCAAATTGCTTCTTAACACCATTATCATTAATTAGTTTGATTCCGAAACGTTCAGGCAGCATGGGCAGTGCGCGCATATCCCAGGCTTTCCACTGATTGGTGTAATCATGCGGTTCTTTTAAGGTACACAGATGTCCGAAGGTCCAGGTTACCTGATAACCATTACCCTCAAAATAGCCGTCCATACGGGTCTTAGCCCCAATAATTGAGGCAATCTCTTTGGCAACACTAGGTTTTTCAGCAATACAAACTCTCACTTTTTCATTGTCAGTTCAACATTCAAAGGTAGTTCACTTTACCTTCACTAGAAACACAAAGATAAATTTTATGTCAACAGTGCTCTGCGTGGCGATATAAAATGCTTATTTTTGCCCGCTAAGAATGGGGAAAATAGCTAATCTATATCGACGTAATATTAATGGGGTAATCACCACATTGGTTTTTCATATCCTGATATTACTGTTTTTAATCCTGACTCACATCAACATTAAGGAGGAGGCTCCCAAAGAGGAATTAGTGTTAGATCTAAGTGAGATTAAGATTCCTGAGCCGGTAAAAGAGATCAAACAGCCAGAGAAGGAAATAGTGGTGCAGCAAAAGCCTGCTGCCACTCAGCTAGCTTCGAATCGTGCGGTAAACGATGCGGCGAAAGGATTTGAGAATGCCTCAGCCTCATCGAAAGATCCATTCTTCGACAAAGCATATAAAGATGAGATTGCAGCGGCAAAGAAATTAGTCAGTGATGTGAATAAGAATCTGGCCCGAAAAATCCCTGAGATCGGAAATATCCCTATGCCTGCCGATAATGCCGAAGGTAAAACGCGTGAAGAGGTCAAACAGTCTAATTTTAAAGGCAAATCCAATATCCACTATTCGCTCGAAAATCGATACCATTCCTACTTACCTATTCCTGTTTATCTGGCCGAGGGGGGTGGTGAGATTATCGTTGACATTGTTGTTGGAAGAGATGGAGTAGTCATAAAGGCAGAACCACGGCCTAACCCTGCGATTGCCGACTTAACGACCTTTGCCTATGCCAAACAAGCGGCAGAAAAGACCATATTCAATGAGGACCCTAAGGCCCCGGAGCGGCAAAAAGGGACCATTACCTATCTTTTTCTCGCGCAATAGAAATTTAGTCCGCCACCACTTAGTCTCCTTTGAGAACTTGCCCCTAATATCCCAATTAGTAATTCCAGAGAATTGTTCAATAGTCGATTACGAGTACCGAAGATACTTATTTTATATTTTCTCATCCAAAATCACCAGTGATGATGGATATCCCTTATCTTTGAATACTAATTTCAGAAATAGTCCCAATGGATCAGTTACTAATCGGATATTTAAAAACATTCTGTGAGCTTTTCAATGAGATGGCACTCTATCTGATGATTGGCTTTTTCTTTGCGGGATTTCTACATGTATTTATTCGCAAGGAGTGTATTGCCAGGTACATGGGTGGCAACGACACGAAATCAGCTGTTAACGCCTCCTTGTTAGGTGTACCCTTACCATTATGTTCATGTGGTGTTATCCCTGCCGGCCTCTCTTTTATGAAAAATGGGGCCTCCAAAGGGGCAACAGTCTCATTTCTGATCTCCACACCACAAACAGGTGTCGATTCCATTATGGTGACCTATTCGATGCTGGGGTGGCCACTGGCCGTGATAAGGCCATTGGTAGCATTTATTACCGGGGTAGTAGGCGGATTCATAACAAACTCTTTTCAGAAAAATCACACAGAGGCACACGTAACCATAGATGACCAGGAGCTTCCTAAGAGTTTCTTCGGGAAGATCAAGGAACTACTCCGTTATGGCTTTGTAGATTTTCTGCAGGATATCTCGAAATGGCTAATCATTGGATTGGCCATTGCGGCACTCTTAACGTTTGTGATACCCGAGAATTTCTTTACCACCTATATTGCCTATAAATGGCTCAATATGTTATTGGTTCTTGCAGTTTCAGTCCCGTTATATGTCTGTGCAACAGGATCGGTACCCATTGCGGCGGTGTTAATGATGAAGGGATTATCGCCCGGAGCAGCCTTAGTATTTCTTATGGCAGGACCTGCAACAAATATCACTACGATATCGGTGCTCTCGAAGTCGTTAGGCAAAGGGGCCATGCTTGCCTATCTCTTAACCATTACCGGCGGGGCATTGGTAGCAGGCGCGCTTATCGACACATTCTTACCTGCTGAATGGTTTACAGGATTCATGAATCATTCGGATCATAACCACATGGAAAACAGCTGGCTCAACATTACGGCATCTGTAATCCTTGGTTTATTGTTAGTTAACGGGGTAGTATTAAAATGGATTGCAAATCGCAAAGAAAAAAACAGAGAATTAAATACACAAAATATGGCTGTTAAGACATTTTTAGTTGAAGGGATGACTTGTAATAATTGCAAGTCCCATGTTGAGAAAGGGATCAAAGCACTATCAGGCATTGAAGATGTTATTGCAGATCCGGTAAGTGGTAAAGTGAGTGTTTCGGGAAGCGATATCGATGTGGTTAAGGTTGCGCAGAGTGTTGAAGCTGCCGGATATTCTTTTAAAGGCGAGGCATAAATCAGGAAATCGCGGACAACCAAAGAACTAATCACACCCAGCAGTCGCCGATGAATCCTGATCCCAACCTACTAATGAATGTTGTCATTACTCAAATGCCCTTTGGAAAATACAAAGGCACCTACCTGAGTGATCTTCCGGTTTCGTATCTGGAATGGTTTGAGCAGAAGGGATTCCCGGATGGGAAACTGGGTATTATGCTCCAAACAATCTATGAGATCAAGCTTAATGGGCTGGAATACCTACTTGATCCTCTGAGAAAAAGCCGCTATAAAAGATGACTAAAGCTTCGTTACCCGAATTAAGACGGGCCATCAGCAATGTGCCATCGGGCGAATTACCCGAGTTGTGTATCCGGCTGGCCCGCTTTAAGAAAGAGAATAAGGAGCTCCTCTCCTATCTACTCTTTGAGGCCGATGATGAGCCCGAATATATCCGCAAGACTAAACTAGAGATAGAGGAGCATTTCAGCGATTTAAACAGGTCAACGCCCTATATGACCAAGAAAGGGATTCGTAAGATCCTAACCTTCACCAATCAACGAATCCGCTATTCGGGACAGAAGCGCACCGAAGTTGAGCTGTTGATTCATTTCTGCAAGAGCTTCAAAAAAGAGGTGCCATTTCGCTACAATATTCCCATTAAGAATATTTACCTACGACAAGTAGAGAAAATCCGCAAGACAATTACCCTGTTGCACGAGGATTTGCAATATGATTTCAATGAGGAGATAAAAGGGTTGGGATAAATCTCAGGAGTTAATCAAAAAGGAAATCAGACCGCCTAATTGGACAGAAAGGCTTTCATTGCCATTGTTGGTTTACCATCGTCGCCCCATGCACTTAAAGAGTATCCGCTCCAGCTTTTTGCCCCTTCGGGCTCCCAATAGAAAACGCCGAGCCCTTTATTCTGAGGAACTGCTCTAACCTTCTTTTGGACAGCCACGATCATATCGAAGGTATTTTGAGCTTTAGAATCTTCACCTCCCACCTCAACGACCATAACCTCTTTACCATATCTGGACACCATATCTAAAAGATTATTCCCCAGATCATCGATCGACAGCGTATAATCAGGCTTTCCATCTAACCAGTAAGGATAGTAGGACAATCCAATTACATCATATTTTGCTCCATTCGACTGAGCATTATCGAACCACCATCTAAAACGACCGTTATCATTGCCCTTGTCAACATGGAGGATAACTTTCGAAGTTGGGCTTACGGCTTTTACGGCCTCATAGCCCTTATTGGTAAGCTGAATCAACTGATTCCAGCTATTTATACTCCCTTCGGGATAGATTAGCCCATTGGAAATTTCGTTTCCTACCTGAACCCAATCGGGAACAATTCCGTTTGTTTTTAGCAGCGACATTACTTCAGCAGTATAGGCATATACATCTTCCAACAGGGTCGCAAAATCATGTCCTACCCAAGCTGCAGGTTTTCGTTGTTGTCCGGGATCAGCCCACGAGTCACTATAATGAAAATCAATCATCACCTTCATCCCCATTTTTTGAGCACGCATCGCCATCGCAACAGTCTCTAGTTTACTGCAATGACCACTTGCCTTATCATTTGAGGGGTTCACCCATGTCCTGAGTCTGATGGCATTAATGCCATGATCCTTTAGAATCTGAAAACAATCCTGTTCGACACCCAAATTATTATAAAACTTAAATCCGGAGGCTTCCATTTGCGGAAGCCAACCGATATCTGCCCCTTTTATAAAGGTCTCGATTGGGGGTTCAGGTGGAGGCGTGGGAGTAACAGTCGAAGATTTAGAGCATCCCGAGCTTATGACTACAAAGAAAAGTAACAAGGGAAGAGTTAAAACATAAGTTTTCATTGCCTGGTTTTCAATTCATAAATTCTTAAACAAAAATATCAAAATTTAGCCGAATCAGCTCTTCCCCCACTTTATATCCCAACTGTTTAGTGGAGCTGAATAAGAACAACAGATTTTGCCGGCAGGGAAACTTCAACATCTCCTTTATTCACCTTTGCCCCATTAAAATCGGTCATTGATACCTCCTCCTTTTTGCCGAAATCATTATATGAATTCATCGTTTTGGCTGTAATAATTTTACCTGTCACTTTCGTAGCTTTTAATCCTTCGAGGGTAAAATGGATATTTTGAGCCGCATTCGGATCTAAGTTACAGATTGTAATGCTAACTACTCCATCTTTACTGGAAGCTGAGGCGTTAATTGCTTCAACAGAAGGGGCACCAAGCTGATACAGATTAGATTTGATATCCAAAGGAATTAAGGTGGCATCCTGATGCACATTATACATCTTAAAGACATAATAAGTAGGCGTTAAAACCATCTCCTTATCTCGGGTCAGGATTACCGACTGCAACACATTAATCATCTGTGCAATATTGCTCATTCGCACCCTGTCGGCGTGGTTATTAAAAATATTCAGGTTGATGCCGGCGACCAATGCATCGCGCAGCGTATTTTGCTGATAGAGAAATCCAGGATTTGTCCCGGGCTCCACATCAAACCAGTTCCCCCACTCATCAACCAACAATCCCACTTTTTTCTCAGGATCATATTTATCCATGATTTCGGAGTGTTTGGTTACCAGCTCCTCCATTTTCAACGTCTTTTGCAAAGTTACAAACCAATCCTGTTCATCAAACTGTGTAGCAGAATGCTTATTATTCCAATCTCCAGCTAAAGTATAATAGTGGAGCGAAATACCGTTCATCATATGAGCCGATTGCTTCATTAAGACATCCATCCATTTATAATCCTCTGCATTGGCACCACAGGCAATTTTGTAAACACCAGGGGCGCGCATGTAGGTAGAATATTGATTAAATAAGTCAGAATAGTACTCTGGGCGCATATTCCCTCCGCAACCCCAGGTCTCATTTCCGGCAGCCCAGTATTTGACGTTCCATGGTTTTTCGCGTCCGTTTTGTTTGCGCAGTTTAGTCATCGGACTTTCACTCGAAGAGGTAGCATATTCCATCCATTGAGCGGCCTCTTGAACGGTACCACTACCCACATTGAGGCAAATATAGGCATCGCATCCAATGAGCTCGCAAAAGTCCAGAAATTCGTGTGTCCCAAAACTGTTATCCTCGGTTACTCCTCCCCAATGAACGTTAATAATTGAAGCGCGGTCGGCTTTCGGACCGATCCCATCCTTCCAATGATACGTATCGGCAAAACATCCACCCGGCCAGCGCACCAAAGGAACTTTCAAGTCTTTTAAGGCACCTACAACATCTAAACGAAAACCTTTGGAATTTGGAATATCCGATTTCTCACCAACATAGATGCCTCCATAAATACAATGACCAAGATGCTCGGCAAAATGGCCATAAATATCTTTACTTATTCTAGACCCGGGTTTATCGGCATGAAGGGTAATTGAATTCTGTGAAAACCCTGTCGTTGCAAAAAGGGTTAGTGAAACAACAAATGCCAATTTAAAAAAATATTTTTTCTTCATACTTAAAATAGGTTAAGAGTAATTAATACTCGAATTAGACTTGGTTTCGCTTTAAATAACTGATATGCAAATTATAACTACACAATATAAAAAGGTGTTAATCGTGAAATCAGTAGAGAAAGACTCAAAATAAAACCTACTGACACAATATCAAAAGTAACAAATACTATTTATATCTAAAAGATTGCACTAAGTATTTCTACCTTTTTTATATTTGTCCTAATAATCTTATTTAATCTTCATATTCCACCGGTTTATTGGATGATCTGAGCACATCACCACGGACATCTGTAATTCGGGCTGGGAAAGAATTTCAATCTCAACTGCCGGCTTATTCATTTACTCTGTTTCGGATGAAAATAAACAAATAGATAGGAGGGATACACTTATACTCTGGTTGCTTTTAATACATTTTATTCTAATTTAATGATTGGTTTTATGACATTTTTCTTTATATTTGTTATTGGATCTATGACAAATAAAATTTTATAATATTGATTTACAGGAATATAATTAGCAAACTCGAAGAGTGGTCGTTGAAAGTGAACCGAAAGCCCCTGGTATTACGAGGTGCACGTCAGGTAGGAAAAACAACTCTGGTTAATATATTTGCCAGAAAATACCCTGTATATATCTATCTAAACCTAGAAAAGCCAGCAGACAAAGCCATTTTCGATACAAAAAACGCCTTTAGTGAAAAACTCGACGCTATCTTTTTTCTAAAGGGATTTAAAAAAGAGCAGAAGCCTACGCTCATTTTTATTGATGAAATACAAAATTCGCCTCAGGCAGTTGCACTTCTGCGCTATTTCTATGAAGAGGCTCCTGAAATCTATGTGATCGCTGCAGGTTCATTACTTGAATCGCTAATAGACAGGCATATCTCATTTCCGGTGGGCAGAGTTGAATATTTGGCAGTCAGGCCATGTTCATTCAAGGAGTTTTTGAATGCCCTTCATGAACAAGTAGCACTAGATGTTCTATCTCAATGGCCTGTTCCTGATTACGCCCACGAAAAACTTCAGTCTCTTTTCAACAGGTTTACATTAATAGGAGGAATGCCGGCAATAGTTGCCAATTATGCTCAAAATAACGATTTGATCAGCCTAAATGCCGATTTTCAGTCATTGATTGGGGGTTACATCGACGATGTTGAGAAATATGTAATACGAAACAATTCTGTTCAGTATATCAGACACATTCTAAGAACCGGTTTTAGATTTGGATGCCAACGGATTAAATTTGAACGTTTCGGGGCATCGGATTATCGTTCGCGAGAAATGGCAGAAGCATTCCGATTACTTGAAAAAACGATGCTTATTGAACTTGTATATCCTACTAGTTCATCAAGCATTCCATTTCTTCCCGATTTTAAGAAATCCCCGCGTCTTCACTGGCTCGATACCGGTTTGTTAAATTATGCAGCAGGGGTTCAAACTGAAGTTTTTGGGGCCAATGAACTGAGTTCAGCATGGCGCGGACTAATTGCTGAACATATAGTAGGCCAAGAGTTGATTGCTGAAGACTACAATATACTTTCACAACGAGTCTTTTGGGTCCGGGAAGCCAAGAATTCAAATGCAGAAGTTGATTATTTGCTTTCCTACAATGGATTTTTAATTCCCATAGAAGTTAAAGCTGGCGTTGGAAGTACCTTGAAATCCTTACACCTTTTCATGGATAAGGCCCCACATAAACTTGCTATCAGAATCTGGAATCAGCCTTTCTCTGAATCTGAAATCCAAACTACAGCAGGCAAAAAATTCTTATTGCTCAATATACCATTTTATCATTCATCCCAATTAAACCAAATCATTGACTATTACTTAAAACTCTTGCAATGAAGATTCTTGAAATTATTTCTCTTTTTGTTATTTTAGTCTTCTTTTCGTGTAAAAATCAACCCTCAAAATCGGACTATCAGATCCAGGGAATCCCCTTCAATGAGGTAAAAATCAGCGATCAATTCTGGTCTCCCAAGATAGAGATCACACGAACAGTTACAATCCCTGCCTCGTTTGCCAAATGTGAGGAGACTGGAAGGGTGGCCAATTTCGAGAAAGCAGCAAAAAAAGAGGGTAAGTTCGGTACTGAATATCCCTTTGATGATACCGATATCTATAAGATTATCGAAGGGGCTTCCTATTCGATGAGTGTTCATCCCGATCCGAATCTCGACCACTATGTCGATAGTTTAATCACCATTATTGGGAAGGCGCAAGAGGGTGATGGTTATTTATACACTGCCCGGACTATCGACCCTAATCATCCTCATGTCTGGTCGGGCAATGAACGTTGGATGAATGAGTCTATACTTAGTCATGAGTTGTATAATTCGGGTCATCTTTTTGAAGCTGCCTCAGCACATTTTCAAGCCACAGGCAAACGAAACTTCTTGAATATAGCCCTTAAGAATGCAGATCTGCTCCGGCAGGTTTTTACTCCAGGCAAACGTCGTGATGCTCCAGGCCATGAAATTGTCGAGATGGGATTGGTAAAATTATACCGAATCACAAAGGAGAAAAAATACCTCGATTTAGCCCAATATTTTATCGACAGCCGTGGAAAAGAAAACGATCCCAAGAAAGCCTATTCACAGGATCATAAACCCTTTATCCTCCAGGACGAAGCTGTTGGCCATGCCGTGCGCGCGGGCTACCTCTATTCGGGAGTAGCCGATGTGGCCGCCCTTACCGGTAATACAGATTACGTTTCTGCTATTGATAAGATCTGGGAAAATATGGTCGCTAAAAAATTCTATATCACAGGAGGTGTTGGTTCCCGAGGTGAAGGAGAAGCCTTTGGCGATAATTATGAACTGCCGAATACCACAGCATATAACGAAACCTGCGCGGCTATTGCCAATGTTTATTGGAACTACCGGATGTTTTTACTTCACGGCGACGCAAAATATATCGATGTGCTGGAACGGAGTCTTTACAATGGAGTGATATCCGGAATTGGGCAAGATGGGAAAACGTTCTTTTATGCGAATCCCCTTGAGTGTGATCTTAAGTATAAATTCAATAGCGGAGGTCATCTTGATCGTCAGCCGTGGTTTGGGTGCTCGTGCTGTCCGACCAATATGTGCCGTTTTCTCCCTTCAGTACCAGGTTATATCTACGCTCAAGGGGAGAATAAACTTTATGTGAATCTTTATGTGAGCAGTTCGTCGAAAATTAAGCTGAACGGAAAAAATCCGGTTACGATCACCCAACAGAGCCTGTATCCTTGGGATGGGAATGTGAAGATTTCAGTTTCTCCCGAAAAACCAGGGAAATTCACACTCTGCCTTCGCCTACCGGGATGGTCTAAAAACCAACCGGTACCTGGAGAGCTATATACTTACTACAAACCTGGGAAAGAGGCAGTTTCGCTAACCATCAATGGAGAAAACGTTTCATTCCAAGCAGACAAAGGCTATGCCGTGATTGACCGCGAATGGAAGCAGGGCGATTTGTTAAACCTATCGCTTCCCATGCAGATCCACCAGGTTGTAGCCAATAACGCAGTAAAAGAGGACCTGGGTAAGGTCGCCATCGAACGGGGCCCGATTGTCTATTGCCTGGAAGCGATCGACAACGAAAACATTGACAATCTAAATCTGAGTGAAACTAGCGAACTGAATGCCGGGTTTAGTCCAGATTTACTCGGTGGTATCGAAACGATTTCAAGCAGTGATGGTAACGGAGAAAATAGGATTACGGCAATCCCTTATTTTGCCTGGAATAACCGGGATATCGGAAAGATGAAGGTTTGGATTCCCAAAAAATAAAATCTCACTAAAGTCACCCGTTAACTGTTCAGCAGATACACAGTCAACGGGTGAAAATTTGGAACCGGAAAATTAGTTGCATTTTTATATCTTTGAAAGAACGAACAGTCATCAAACTATTATCAGACCTCAACCTTATGAACACGAACCTTTCCCAACAACAGATTGACACCTATCGGGAGAATGGCTATGTTGTAATAGAAAATTTTCTGGACCAAACAGAATTATCCCTATGGCGTGATGCGGTTACCGAGGCGATCGTTGAGCGGGATGGCAGAAAGATGCCGGGCAGCACTATTAAAGTTGGTGATGATGATGGCATTAATAAAGATAGCGACTATTATGCCAAGGTATTCGACCAGATGCTTAACCTATGGCAAACGAACGACAAAATAAAGCAGCTCATGCTGGATAAAAATCTCGGCAAGATGGTGGCCGATCTTGCCGGTTGGGATGGGACACGGATCTGGCACGACCAGGCACTGATAAAACGGCCTTGGGCAAATCCCACATCCTGGCATCTTGACACCCCGTTCTGGTCTTTCAGTGACCGACGGGCTTTATCGATCTGGGTGGCTCTTGATGATGCGACCCTTGAAAATGGCTGTCTCTATTTTATCCCCGGAACCTTTCATCATACCACCTTTGATAATCCCGGAATCGGGAAAAACATGGATGCCATTTTTGATTTTTACCCTCAATTCATGCACGCCAAATCGGCAGCAGTACCTATGAAGGCAGGAAGCTGTTCATTTCACAATGGCCTCACAATTCATGGTGCGGGGGCTAATATGACCAGTGGATTTAGACGGGCCATGACTTGCGCCTATATGCCCGACGGGGCAACTTTCAATGGGATTAAAAATATACTTACCGATGAACAGGTCTCCAGACTCAAAATTGGTGATCTACTCAATGATGAATCTCAAAACCCATTGATATACTCAAGCTCTAATACCCGCAATGTATGAAGCTCCAGATTTTTCAAACCTCAATCTTTCAATAAGTTTTCAGAAAACCCATGAATGAGTTCGTCTCAGAGATTAATAAAAAGAATAAAAAACTAACTAATAGCACATTAATAACGAACGTATGACTAATCGAATCCTGCTATTGCTTCTACTTGGGGCACTATTTTTCTCGTGTAGCTTAAACACCAAGACAACCCCTCCGCTACGGATATGGGACAATCAGCCCGCGATCTCAACGGTGCCGGATGTGAAGGGTGGCTGGGAAAATGATCCACAGTGGTTAAAGGCCTTCCCTATCGGAAATGGATTTCTTGGAGCAATGGTATTTGGTGATGTTAATCATGAACGGCTTCAGCTCAATGAAAAAACCTTATGGTCAGGCAGTGCTGACGACAACAACAATCCCGATGCGTTTGCCTCACTCTCTAAAATACGGGAATTGCTATTTAGCGGCAAATATAAGGAAGCCACCGCGCTTACCCTTAAAACTCAGGTGTGCAAAGGGGCCGGATCGGGTCAGGGAAACGGGGCCAAAGTCCCATTTGGATGTTATCAAACACTGGGCGATCTCTGGCTAGACTTTGGGAAAACAGCCACTTACGATACTTATCACCGTGAACTAGATTTAAATCGCGGAGTAGTAGTGGTAACCTATCGTCAGGAAGGGGTCAACTACAAACGGGAGATCTTTGCGAGCTATCCGGACAGGGCATTGATTATGAGGCTATCCTCAGATAAAAAAGGGGCGTTAAGCTTCAAATCTTCAATTAACCGACCCGAGCGATTTGAAACCCACATTGAAAATGACCAATTAGTGATGACCGGGACTATGGATAACGGCAAAGGGGGTGATGGGATGACATATGCCGCACGATTAAAAGCTATATCAATCGGAGGGTCAGTTACCTTTTCCAATAATCAGATGGAGGTAAAGAATGCCGATGAGGTGATTATATTCCTCACCACTTCGACTAATTACAAACAGGAATATCCCACCTACCTGGGAGATAATCCAAGGACAACCTCCTTAGAACAACTCAATAAAGTAGTTATACAGCCCTATACAACCCTTTTAAAAAGACATGTAGCTGATTATTTCTCCCTCGCAGGAAAAGTGAGTTTAAAGCTTACAACAAATGATCCTGACACCATTCCAACCCATATTCGGCTAAAGAATCAAGAACATAATCCCGATGATCTTCATCTTCAGGAGATCTATTTCCAGTTCGGCAGGTATCTGTTGATCTCCTCTTCACGCGAAGGGTCGCTACCGGCAAACCTTCAGGGCATATGGGCCAATAAAATACAGAGTGCATGGAACGGAGACTATCATACCGATATCAACGTCCAGATGAACTACTGGCCTGCTGACATTACAAACCTTTCGGAATGCTACGGTCCTTTAACGAATCTCATTGAATCGGTGGTTAAGCCGGGGCGGGTTACTGCTGCAGTACACTATAAAGCCAATGGCTGGGTTATTCACCCTATTACCAATGTGTGGGGATTTACCTCACCCGGGGAGCATCCTGGTTGGGGCATGCATGTTGGAGCAGGAGCCTGGCTTTGTCAGCATCTCTGGGATCATTATACCTATACCGTGGATCGGAAATATCTGGAGCGGGTATATCCGATTATGCTCGAATCTGCCCGGTTTTATCTTGACTGGCTCGTAAAAGATCCGGCTACAGGCAAGCTGGTATCAGGTCCTGCGGCTTCGCCTGAAAATGTTTTCGTCGCCCCGGATGGTTCTAATTGTTCGATCAGCATGGGCCCATCACATGATCAGGAGGTGATCCACGAACTGTTCACCAATGTAATAAAAGCATCAGAAGTACTGAAAGACACAAATCCACTGCTAGAAAAAATAGACGTCTCCCTGAAGAATCTTGCTGTTCCTCAGATAGGATCTGATGGACGTTTAATGGAATGGGGGAAGGAATATACGGAGACCGAACCCACGCACCGTCATGTTTCTCATATCTATATGTTACATCCAGGAAATCAGGTTGATCCGCAACAAACACCTGAACTGGCCGCTGCAGTGCGCAAAAGCCTGGATGCCCGGACTGATATTGGCACAGGATGGTCACTCGCATGGAAAGTAAACTTCTGGGCCAGGCTTAAAGATGGAGACCGCGCCTACAAGCTACTCAAGAATCTGCTACGCCAGACCGACAATGGCAATATAAACATGTCGAATGCCGGAGGTACCTATCCCAATCTCTTCTGCGGCCACCCACCATTCCAGATTGACGGAAATTTCGGAGGCACATCAGGAATTGCAGAGATGCTCCTTCAAAGCCATAATGGCTATATCGAATTGCTCCCTGCTCTCCCCTCGGTCTGGAAAAATGGAGAGATTACCGGGCTTGTAGCCAGGGATGGCTTTGTTATTGACATCAAATGGTCCAATAATCAACTGGTTACTGCAAAGATTTATTCCCGAAGCGGCAGTCAGGCCACCATTAGATATAAAGAGAAAACGCTTGATATCGCCAGTTCCGAAAATGGAAAATCCTATCTGCTTGATGATCAGCTAAAAATAAATTGAAAATGAATATCCTACCAAGTGTACTCAAAAAAATAATTCTAATTACCTTAGCAACACTTTTTACCAATATTGGGATTGTATTTGGTCAATCGAAACCACAATTTGCCCAAACCACCTCCGAAGTAAAAACATGGATTGATCAAAACTTTGCAAAAGGGAAACTCCCCCCTTTTACATTTACTTATGGTGGGCGCTCATCAACAGATTTTATCCGGGGATGGAAGTTTAGTGCACAAAAGCTTAAGATCACAGAAGCCAACACAGAGGAGACGCTCTACGGTTATACCGATAAAAAAACAGGATTGGTGGTACAATGCATAGTGACGAATTTTACCGACTTTCCTGCTGTTGAGTGGGTAATTCACTTTTGCAACAACTCGGAAACGAACACTCCGATTCTGGAAAAGGCGGCTATTATTGACCACCCCTTTGTAGCCAATGAGGGGGGCGCCTATACACTTCATCACAATAGAGGCAGTGATGCACAGCGCAATGACTTTCAACCTATCGATGAGAAGATGAAGATAGGGAAACCCATCTATATGACTCCAATCGGAGGCCGGTCATCAGACAATACCGCATTCCCGTTCTTTAATATTGAGGCTCCGGGGCAACAAGGGATCATCGCATCAGTGGGCTGGACAGGTAAATGGTATGCGGATATTGTGCAATCTGACGAAAAAACACTCTGGTTAAAATCGGGCATGGAGCACATGAAATTAACGCTGTTGCCGGGTGAGGAGATCCGCACCCCCAAGATCTCCCTGTTATTCTGGCAGGGAGCCGACAGGATGGTAGGGCACAACCAGTTTCGCCAATTTATCCTCGCCCATCATTCGCGTAAAATAGGGAATAAATATGCGGAATACCCCCTTGCCGGAAGCTTTGATTATGGTGATCCGGAGCCGTGTGGAGAATATAATTGTCTGACGGAGGAGTTTGCCATAGCATTGATAAAACGATATCAGCAGTTCAAAATATTGCCCGAAGTATTCTGGCTCGATGCCGGATGGTATACCGGGTGTGGCTGGGATAAAGCCAAAGGGGGATGGTGGCAAAACGTCGGCAACTGGACAGTGGATAAGGAGCGGTTTCCACATGGGTTAAAACCGGTATCTGATGCAGCACATGCAGTGGGATCAAGGTTTATGGTTTGGTTTGAGCCCGAACGGGTAAGCCCCGGAACGATGATTGACCGGGAGCATCCGCAATGGCTCATTAAACTTCCCGGTAATGAAAACGCCCTTTTTGATCTGGGAAATAAAGATGCCTTAGCCTATATGACTGCATTGATTGGTGATTTGATACAGAGCGAAGGGATTGATAACTACCGTCAGGATTTCAATTTTGACCCCATGCCCTACTGGCAAGCCAATGACAAGCCTAATCGAATTGGCATTTCCGAAATCCGCCATATCGAAGGGTTATATGCGTTCTGGGATAGTCTGCTGGCTCGGTTCCCCAATCTGTTGATCGACAACTGCGCAAGTGGTGGCCGGCGCCTTGATCTTGAAACAACCTCACGCAGCTCCCCTTTATGGCGTACCGACTACCAATATGGTGAGCCTAACGGATACCAATGTCACACCTTCGGACTTAATCTATATCTCCCTATTCATGGCACCGCAATATACAAAACAGATAGTTACACATTCCGATCCGGAATAGGAGCTACTGCTGTAATGAACTGGGAAGTTACCGGCAAAGCCTCTGAACCTATCCCTGCCCTTCAGAAAAGAATTCAGGACTTTAAAGATCTGCGCCCCTATTTTTATGGCGACTACTATCCGTTAACAGAGAGTAGAAACAATACCGGAGATAATGTATGGCTTGCTTATCAGATGAATAGGCCCTTGCAAAAAGACGGAATTATAGTTGCCTTTCGCCGGCAAGGAGCTAACGCTGACTCTATTTATGTAAAACTTTCCGGAGTTGAAGCTTTAGAAAATTACGACTTATTTTTTGAAGATTACGGTTTACGAATCCGAAAAACGGGGCGAGAAATGACTGATGGAATAAAATTGACAATCCCACAAAAATCTGCCTCCTTATTAGTCAGCTATCATGTCGCGGATAAATAATAACGCTGAGATGATTTGAATCCCAATACTTCTTTATCTTGTAATTATCAGCGCTATATTCGTTCATCGCGCTTTAACTTCTTCACATAATAAACTGAAATACCCATGGATATAATTGCAAATACTAAGAATGCGAGTATCCTGAATATCAGATCCGTTTTTGCAAGATCAACCATAAAAAGATAGCAAGCAGATACTAGTAAATTTGACATAGCCATCCAGCGATACTTGATACTCTTGACCAGAATGCTTAATCCAAAATAGATCGCTGCAATAAGAAGCCAGGTAATGGTGATAAATTGACCGGGTATGCCTTTATACGTGGCATAAAGTAGCGCGAAAAAAAGTGTTGACAGATAAATATTTCGAATAAAATCGGTTTTGATATTTAATCGTTCCTTTTGCCAATTAATTAATCGGGCCGATAAGAATGCAACAATAGGGATTGAAAAATTGACTGAATTTAGTTCTCCTGAAAGTGTGTAATAAGCAAGAATAAGAAATAGCAGCAAGAAGGTATTCATCAATGTTATAATATGCGATCGGTACCATAGGGCTAAGATGAGCACCAAAAAACTCTGAGAAACAAGTAATAAAAACGAAGAAGGAAAATGGTAAATGCCAATTATTGTTATACTTATTGCAAAAAATCCAAAGAGGGCAAACAGCGCAGGAGAGTACTTCCACGGTGAATAAAGTTTCAGCAATACAGAATACACAATGCTATAGACCGAAATAATTATAAAAAAAGGAACATAGTCTTTGGGGAAATGCGATACAACGAGAACAAGCATTAAAATGGAATAGCCCATTCCTGACAGAAGGATCGTTGAAAGTATTACAGATGCAGGAAATGCTTGATTTTCTTTGTGAAATACGACCAAGGAATAAATGGCGGTCGTTAATGAAAAATAAGTGAACGCATAATAAAACGTCAAGTCATTGGGTATTTTAACCAGTGTTGTACGACTCTTTATTAGCCATACTAGATAGGTAAAAAACGTAAGGCACAAAACATAAATCAGAGGTTTCCACCAGTTGTATTTCCAGAACAAGTAAACTGTAAGACCTGATATTACAAGTGTGATAAGGAAAAAAGGAACTATCGCGTTGCTAACAAATGCAGTGATTAGAGCCAATGACGCAGCAATACTACTTAAGACGGCCGAATGATTTTTAATTGCCAAATAATAGTGCACCCCAGAGAGGGAAAGCAAAAGCACTACAGCAAACAGTTCACTAATTAACAATGGCTTATCCGTATAAAAGTGTAGTCTTAGCAAGATGAAATACAATATAATAAACCCGAAAAGATTAAACATTTTCGAAAGATAAGCAAAGCTCTTACGGGAATAATGAGACATTATCAATACTGCTGCTACACTTACAAGACCTACGACCAGTGAAACAAACGGTTTTCCCAGATCGTTAAAATATTGCCAAAGAAAGGCAATGGCAAAAAACAGTACAATATTTCCCAGCCATGCCAATCCATATTCGCCAAGCCGTGTTTCAAAAAGAGAGCTAATCGAAATATTCACATCCGAAAATTCTGCCTTTTGATCCTCATTCAAATGAATATCAAATCGTTGTGTGCTCAAGGGAATATCGCGCTCCGATTCCAGATAAGCGATGCGATCTTCAAGACTATCAATGCGAATAAGGATTTTATTTATATCGATTAGGTTTATTTTTTGCTTATCCATTTTGCGGCCCTCCTAATCATGATTAGTTTCAATTTTTTTCCAAGGAGGCAAAAGCCACAAGAGAAAAGCCAGGATTAAAAATGGAATAATCAACCAAACTGCGGCCATTAAATAGCCTTCTAAGCCAATCATACTAGTTTTAAAACTCGTATATCCATAAAAACTTTTTGAAAACAACTGACCTCCGATCACAACATTCCAGCGCATAAAGAAGATACCCATCAGAACAAGCAGCGGAAGAATCATGTAAATAACCTTCCTTATTTGTGGCTTAGGTTTGTAAAACTGCAGTGTCCCAAGTGTCAGAATAGGAATTATAGTGCCTATTAGCCCTTGGAAAATAAACAAGGAGTAGAAGAGTTTTCCGAATACCAGCTTATGAAGTGCCTCAAAAGATTCTTCTGCAACATAGATTCGATGAATCTGGTCAAGACCTTCCAATGCAAAATCTATTAAGAGAATATAAAACAAGTACTTCGCTATCGTATCCAGACAATCCATATCGAGCAGTTGCTTGCGTATTTTACTAAGCACGATATAAACAAGCATTACCAGCGCAATTCCCGACACCATCGCAGAGAAAAGGAAGATAACAGGCATTAAGACTGTCGACCACCACGGATTTGCCTTGATCGAACCAAAAATAAATCCAACATATCCATGCAGCAAAAATGCGGAGGGTACCCCAATAACCGTAACAATATACCCGATCTTATCGTCCAGGGCAACTGCTTTAGGAGAGATATCAGTAGTCCACAATGATAAAGCTTTGTATAGAAATCGCTTAATTCCTGTTGATTCATTCGCCCAGATTACCATGTCACGGCGGTAATCAAACCATATTTCGAGAAAAAGGACGACCATCAGATACCACAAATACACGAACCCGAAGATCGCCATTGCCGAGCTCGAATGGGGTGTTATCATAATTTCGTAGGCCCGCAGCGGCTTTCCCAGATGACTTACCAGAGGCATCGTAGCCACAAGCATGAAGGAGAATGCCGTAAGCAGTGCTATGCCATAGGTAGGTTTAAGAATCCTAATCTTAAAAATACGCTCTAAGGAAGCCAAGATAAATGCCCCAGCTACCAACCCGGTTATGTAGGGATAGAGCACAATCAGGATGCTCCAGTTTAGCTCAATCTCATTGGGATAGACATACCCCTCGACTTTAGATAGAACTTCGTACAGGTTTTGGATATGATCTTCCATGTTATCTGACCTCCGGGCTTAGTGCGTTATAAAATAGTTTAGAACCAGTATTAAGATGTGGTTTAACCACCATGCAGGTATGATTCTTGAGAAAATAATTTATCTTGCTGTGCGGATCATTCAGATCACCAAATATTCGCGCTTCAGTGGGGCAGATCTCAAAGCAGGCAGGCTGCAACCCTTTTTTGAGCCGATGGAAACATAAGGTACATTTGTCGACAGTCCCCTTCTCCGGATGGATATACCGACAGCCATACGGGCAAGCCTGAACACAATAACGGCATCCGATGCAGTACTCCTCGTCGACCAATACAATACCCTCCTCCGTTTCAAATGTCGCTCCAACAGGACAAACCTGGGTACAGGGTGACTTGGCGCAATGATTACACATCTTAGGGACAAAAAACGATTTGTAAATATCGGCGGTTGGTGCAGCCTGCTTAAAACCATCAATGCCACCATTGGGCGACTCTACAAGAATAGCACCATCATTCTTTATGGTGTACTGCTCGACCCACGACCGAAAATAAAACGGATCACGAGGAACATTATTCTCTATTTTACAGGCATTTGCACATTTTCCACACCCGATACATTTATTGATATCGATTCCGATTCCGTACCATTTTCCTTTAGCACCGGGTGCCTCGGAAGCAAAAAGCAATCCATCGTAGGGTATCAGAGAGGCTGTGGCAAGGGCAACACCACCGGCTAAAACAGTGCCGGTCTTGAAGAAATCTCTTCGGGATAGTTTGGTCGTCTCGTCGTTCATGCGAATAAAATTAGATAGTCTTAATTTATACTTCAATCATTGATTCGAGAAATCCTAAGCTGTGAATAAGTGTAAACTCATCACAGAGAAACTGATAATACTAGGGCTGATGAGGATTATGACATTCGATACATTTAAATGGTACCTTGGTCTTCGGATCAAAAGGATGATGCGTTAATACATCGATCTGATGTACCATGGTGGTATTGAGTGTATCAAATTGTATCTTAATCCGGGCGGCATTCAATTCGTGACAGATGGCACAATCTTTGCGTTCGCCGGGTTTATAAAGAGTTAGTGAATCGGGCAATTCCTTATCCTTAAAATTACCGGCATACAGCGAATGAGCCAGTGCCGGACCATGACAAACCTCACATTTAAGTTTAATATGAAAACCAAGATCTTTATCGATTCGAATATCCTTATGACATTTGGTACAGCTATCAGCAACCGTATAATGCATAGGCCTCAACGAATTCTCATAGATAGCTTTAGCGCGGAAATGACCCAGTTCACCAAAGGAATCAGGTTTTAGTACCTGTTGTAATACCAGAAAAAACAAAATAAAAACAGCAAATACCCCAATCAAACGTTTAATGTGTTGTGGCATGGTGTTGGTGTTAAGTTAGTCTCTACGCAAAGCTAAACAACAATTAAACAATATAAAATAGATATACCTAATTTATACTGATTATTAATAACTTAACAAGGTATACAATCCTTAACATAAACATATCTACTCCCCTTTTTTCATCTGAAATATCCTCTAACCGGCTATTCAAAAAACCTCTGTAGAGGCACTAATTTAGACTTTTGCTTATCTCGTAGAAGTTACATGAATCAAAAAAGCAACACTAGCAATTAGATAAATCGATAGACATTCAAAACTGTTCAAAAACTTCTATTTTTGTGTACCCAATGAAGCACATACTCCAAGGGTGTTGTCAAATAGTGATTTAACTTTCAGAATGAATTTAATAAAACAGGTCTTTCCAATCCTTTATTTACTTTTCTCAGCCATAACTTCTATGGGACAAGCTGAAGATGGAAAGCCCAAGAATTATGTCTGTTATCGTGCCGAATATCCATTAAAAATCGATGGCATTGCTAATGAAAGAAGTTGGATTAACACAGAATGGACAACTGATTTCGTTGATATTTTAGGCAGCCGGGGAGTAACACCCAGATTCAACACACGCGTAAAGATGCTATGGGACAATGACTATCTTTATGTCTACGCCACTGTTTCCGAGCCGCATATATGGGCAAACCTCACAAAGCGAGACGATGTAATTTTTCAGGATAATGACTTTGAAGTATTTATCGATCCCGACGGCGATACTCATCAATACATTGAATTTGAGATAAATGCATATAATGCAATATGGGATCTTAAGCTTACCAAGCCTTATCGGGATGGAGGATTAGCGCTAAACTCATTTGATTATACCGGAATTAAAACTGCGGTATCTATCCATGGAACCCTAAACAACCCAGTCGATACAGATCAATCATGGAGTATTGAAATTGCTTTTCCTTTAAAATCATTTATTGATTCAACATCTGCTCTTCCGCCCCTTGTGGGTGATCAATGGCGCATTAACTTCTCGAGAGTTGAATGGAAAACCATAATCGAAAATGGTCGTTATGTGAAACAAAAGGATCCCAAAACAGGTAAAAATCTCGCTGAAGACAACTGGGTATGGTCGCCACAGGGCAAGGTCGACATGCATAGTCCTGATACATGGGGAACTGTTCAATTTTCGCAGCATGCGGCTGGTAAAGGAATAACAACGTTCATTCACCATCCCGATCAAGAAGTCAAAGACGAATTACGAATAGTTTATTATGCGCAACGTACTTATCTAGCCAAATACAACCATTTTGCCCAAACTCTCAATGAGCTAAAAGAAGCTACCCCGGTGACTTATAAATGGAAATATACTCCCAACTTAATTCGTACCCCTCAAGGATATGAATGCACCGCCATTGAGAGCACCTTGGGAAAGGTTTGCCATATCAACCAAACCGGCAGAGTTTGGAGTTCTAAATAAAAGGCTCAACCCCTTCAGGGCTGTTGTTGAAGGGGTTTTTCTTTCCGTGGGTTGCACCCACGGTTATTCAGATTAAACCCTTTCAGGGTAGATTATGCTTAATCTTTTGCCGTAGGTTGCAGTCACAGTTATTCCGATTAAACCCTTTTAGGGTAGATTATGCTTAATCTTTTGCCGTAGGTTGCAGTCACAGTTATTCCGATTAAACCCTTTTAGGGTATTACCTAAGGTTATTCTTTTTGTGAGTAGTTTCCACGGTTAATAAAATTAAACCTTTTAGAGTAGTAAAAGTCCGAAGGACTCTTATTTCAATAACCCCCGGTGTAGCTTGCGAAACCGGGGGTTATAATGACACCTAGTATCGGCAGCCCCGGAGGGGTTGAAAATTATTGCCGTTACTTCCTTTGAAATTCCGATTCAACCCTTTCAGGGCTGAGGCGGCTAATCGGTCACTAACCCCCGGTTCCGTAAGCTCCACCGAGAATTAGTGAGATTAAACCACGTTGTGGTTTAGGGATTTCAGTCAGCTCATGGATAGATAACCCAGGGTAAGCAATGCGGAACAAGATCGGGTTGTAACAATAAACAGTATTGCATTGAGCAACCCCGAGTAGTCGAATCACCAGAGTAGATCGTCCTCGATCGGAACCACGCAAAAGAGCGACTGCACGACTGCACGACCAAACGAGGGAACGATCGCACGACTGCACGACCAAACGACTGCACGACCGAACGAGGGAACGATCGCACGACTGCACGAGGGAACGATCGCACGACTGCACGACCAAACGACTGCACGACCGAACGAGGGAACGACCGAACGAGGGAACGACCGCACGACCAAACGAGGGAACGACTGCACGAACAAACGAGGGAACGACCAAACGAGGGAACGAATGAACGACAATATGAGGGAACGACC
>CAIVMQ010000124.1 GCA_903907075.1 uncultured Bacteroidia bacterium | reverse complement strand
TACGCCAACTATACGAGCCATATTCTTATACGAATTAAAAATCTTACAAAATTAACATATTATCCCTGACGTTGTTTAAACTTGGGATTTTTTTTGTTGATAACGTAGAGACGCCCTTTACGGCTGACAATCTTACAATCTACACTACGTTTTTTAATTGATGCCCTTACTTTCATTTTCCTATTTTTTAATTTTTGTATCTGAAAGATATCCTCCCTTTACTCAAGTCATAAGGAGACATTTCAACCTTTACCTTATCTCCAGGAAGAATCTTAATATAGTGCATGCGCATCTTGCCCGAAATATGAGCAGTAATAACATGACCATTTTGTAATTCTACCCGGAACATCGCATTTGACAATGCTTCAATGATGGTTCCGTCTTGTTCTATAAATGCTTGTTTTGACATAGAAACTAATTACTTCTCCAAAATTTAATGTAATGGATTGAAAGACTTGTAAACTCTAACTTTTCACCCATGGGTGATTCAAAAAAACGCCCACAAAATTTTGGAGCCTCAGTTATTAAAAAAATAACTTGTCTCTTCAGATTAAATTACAACAGGTTAATACTGCCGGATTCGTTTTGCCGCGCTTGGATGCCAGCAGATCAATGACAAACAATCGTAACGAAACAGTTTTAAATACTAACAAGGCTCTCAAACAAAAGAAAGCTAAGGGAGTGTATTAAAACTAAACAAATCTAAAAAAACCGATACTCAAAAATCCTTCACAGAACGCATCAGAAAAATTCGTATATTATGAATTCACTCTGATTATATAAAGCTTTTCAGCTAACTGGCAATTTACTTAAATCTCTTAAGCTCCGGTACGACCTTTAATCCGTCCCGATTTTAACAATCCGTCATAATGACGCATTAATAAATGGCTCTCTACTTGTTGAAGTGTATCCAAGATAACACCTACTAGAATTAACAACGATGTGCCTCCAAAGAAATGCGCAAATCCTGAGTTAACACCCAAAGCCATGGCAAAGGCAGGAAGAATTGTTATTAATCCCAAAAAGATTGAACCAGGTAAGGTTATTCGTGACATTACATCATCTAGATATTCAGAGGTTCTTTTACCAGGTTTAATACCGGGAATAAAACCACCGTTCTTTTTCATATCGTCTGCCATCTGGTTAGGATTAACCGTGATCGCAGTATAGAAATAGGTGAAGATGATAACCATCAGGAACATTGTAATATTATAGGTAAAGCCGGTATAATCCGAGAATGATGACATTAAACGACTCATTGTTTCAGAACCGAATAATCCGGCAAGGCTGATAGGGACAAACATAATTGCCTGAGCAAAAATGATTGGCATAACGCCGGCTGCATTCACCTTTAATGGGATATACTGACGTACGCCACCATATTGACGGTTACCCACAATCCGTTTTGCATATTGGACAGGTACTTTACGTGTGCCCTGTACCAATAGAATAGTAGCAGCAATAACGAATAGAAAGATTACCAATTCGATAATAATCATGATAAATCCTTTCCCTTGTTCAGCAAGGCGACTCGCAAATTCCTGAACTACAGAGTGAGGGAGACGGGCAATAATTCCGATCATAATAATCATCGATATACCATTCCCAATACCTTTATCTGTAATACGTTCTCCCAGCCACATAATAAACATTGAACCTGCAGCTAATACGATAGTCGAACTCACATTAAATGAGAATGCGCCCATTACAAAAGCAGATTCAGGAAGCTGGAAACGAAGGTTTGCCAAATAAGCCCAACCTTGAAACACAAGGATAATTACAGTTAGATAGCGTGTCATTTGGTTAATCTTTCGACGACCTGACTCACCCTCTTTTTGTAACCTTTGGATAAAAGGTACAGCAAATCCCAAAAGTTGTATAACGATCGAGGCGCTGATATAAGGCATTATTCCCAATGCAAAAATTGAAGCATTGGAAAAAGCACCTCCCGAGAACATATTTAATAATCCAAGAATTCCATCAGAAGTTTGACTTCTTAGAGATTCAAAATTGGCAGGATCTGGATCAATCCCGGGAAGAATTACGAAAGAGCCAAAACGGTAAACCGCCAGTAGCAAAATCGTTAATCCAAGCCGTGACCTTAAATCCTCAATTTTATAGATGTTCTTAAGAGTCTCGATTAGTTTTTTCATCCGGTCTATAGTATTACTGCAGTTCCTTCAAGTTTCTCAATAGCTTCTTTTGCGCTCTTTGAGAAAGCATGAGCTGTTACATTAAGTTTTAATTTCAGTTCCCCTTTACCCAGAATCTTAACCCTGTCATTCTTACCGGCAAAACCAGCATCCTGCAAGGATTGAAAATCGATAACTGTTAGGCTGGTATTTTCAGCTAATAGTTGTAAAGAGCTAAGATTGACACCTTTGTATTCAATCCTATTCACATTTTTAAAACCAAATTTTGGTACGGTACGTTGAAGTGGCATTTGACCACCCTGAAAACTCCGTTTTGATTTGTAACCTGACCTTGATTTAGCCCCTTTATGTCCACGAGTAGAAGTTCCGCCGTGTCCTGAACCTTGTCCACGTCCGATCCGTTTCTCTTTCTTGGTGGAACCTTCAGCAGGTTTTAAGTTATGCAATTCCATATCTAAAGAATATTATTCGTTAACTTCTTCAACCCTTAACAGGTGTTGTAGTTTTCTTACCATACCTAAAATCTCGGGGACAGCTTGATGTTCAACCGGACGGTTTAACTTGCCTAACCCAAGAGCGACCATTATTTTCTTTTGCGTTTTTGTCGCACCTATCGCACTCTTATACTGTGTAATACGAATCTTTCCCATTTTTTTATAAATTATCCGTTAAACACTTTATCCAGCGTTATACCGCGATGTTCAGCTACGGTATAGGCATCGCGTAATTCGAGCAATGCAGCAAAGGTAGCCTTAACCAAGTTATGAGGGTTAGACGATCCTTTTGATTTCGCCAGGATATCGTGTACTCCAACACTTTCGAGCACGGCGCGCATCGCACCCCCTGCCTTAACTCCGGTTCCTGAAGAGGCTGGTTTAAGCAGTACATTAGCACCACCAAATTTCGCTTCCTGAGTATGAGGGATTGTTCCGTTAATTACGGGTACCTTCACGAGGTTTTTCTTAGCAGCGTCAACGCCTTTGGCAATTGCCGCAGTTACTTCACTGGCTTTACCAAGTCCCCAGCCTACGATTCCGTCTTCGTTACCTACAACGACGATAGCTGAAAAGCTGAATGTTCTACCACCTTTGGTAACTTTGGTGACACGGTTAATTGCTACTAACCTATCTTTAAGTTCGAGGTCGCTGGTTTTAACTTTTTTAATATTTTTCGCCATAATGCTTAGAATTTTAAACCTCCTTCACGTGCTGCTTCAGCAACTGCCTTCACACGCCCATGATATAAATAACCGCCACGGTCAAATTTAACAACACTAATACCCGCAGCAAGTGCTTTCTCCGCAGCCAGCTTTCCAACTAGGGTTGCTTTCTCGGTCTTATTTCCTGCAACAGCTACAATGTCTTTATTCAATGAAGAAACTGACATTAAGGTTTTTCCCGCTAAATCGTCAACAATCTGCACATATACTTGTGTGTTGCTGCGATATACGCATAAGCGGGGAACCTCGTTCGTACCCGAAACGACTCTTCTGATACGTTTGCGGATTCTTTCTCTTCTTTCTAATTTTGTGAGAGCCATAACTTATAAAGTCAATTATTTTTTAGAAGCCGTCTTACCAGCTTTACGACGAAGTTTCTCGCCAACAAATTTAACACCTTTCCCTTTATACGGCTCGGGTAAGCGGAATGATCTGATCTTAGCTGCAACATGGCCGATTAATTGTTTATCAGCGCTGTTAAGCGTAATGATCGGATTACTACGTTTATCCGTAACTGCTTCAACTTTTACCTCATTTGGAATTTGCAAGTAGGTATGGTGAGAGAATCCAAGTACAAGATCTAAGATCTGGCCTTGAGATTCGGCACGATAACCAACCCCAACGAGTTCAAGTTTTACTTCATAACCTTTAGAGACTCCAACAACCATGTTGTTAAGGAGTGAACGGTACAACCCATGCATGGCACGGTGACGTTTTTGTTCAGTTGGTCGTGTAACCACCATCTGGGTAGCTTCAACAGCAATTCCCAAATCTGGATCAACCTTCTGATAGAGTGTTCCTAGTGGCCCTTTTACGGTAACTAAATTTTCCTTGCTTATGGTTATTGTAACTCCAGCAGGTATTTCAATCGGTAGTTTTCCTATCCTTGACATTGTAATTCCTCCTAATTAATAAACATAACATAAAACTTCACCACCAACATTCAAATCTTTTGCTTCCTTATCGGTAATTACACCTTTGGAAGTTGAGATTATAGCCACCCCAAGACCATTTAATACACGTGGAACATTTTCTGTATCGCAATATTTGCGAAGACCAGGTTTTGAAGCACGTTTCAACGATTTTATCGCTGATGTACCATCGGCAGGATGATATTTCAGAGCGATTTTTATTACGCCCTGATAGTTTACCTCGTCGTCGAATTTATAATTCAGAATATACCCTTTTTCCTTCAGAATTTTGGTAATCTCTTTTTTAATGTTCGACGCAGGTATTTCCACGACTTTATGCTTTGCCTTAATGGCATTACGTAGTCTGGTTAGAAAATCTGCAATAGGATCCGTCATTGTTGCTATAAATTTAAACGATTACCAACTAGCTTTTTTAATTCCGGGAATTAATCCGGCAGAAGCCATTTCACGGAATTGAATACGTGAAACACCAAACTGGCGCATATATCCTTTAGGACGACCTGTCAGCTTACAGCGATTATGCAAACGGATAGCTGCCGAATTGCGAGGCAATTGGCTCATTCCGATATAATCTCCTTCAGCCTTAAGACGGGCTCTTTTCTCAGCATACCTTTCAACAAGCTTTGCGCGTTTTACTTCGCGGGCTTTTAATGATTCTTTTGCCATATCAATTAGTTCTTTTTAGCGTTCTTGAAAGGTAATCCAAAATTCTTAAGTAGTGCATAACCCTCTTCATCCGTTTTGGCTGTGGTTACGAAGGTGATATTATAACCGTTTATTTTAGTTACTTTATCGAGTGCAATTTCAGGGAAAATAATCTGCTCGGTAACACCAAGGGTATAATTTCCGCGTCCATCTAATTTATCTCCGATACCTTTGAAATCACGAATACGTGGAAGAGCAATACATACAAGCCGTTCAAGGAATTCGTACATCTTATCGCTACGCAGCGTAACCCGCACGCCGATAGGCATCTTTTTACGAAGTTTAAAGTTGGCAATATCCTTTTTTGACAAGGTGGTTACCGCTTTTTGTCCTGTAATGGTGGTCATCTCTTCAATAGCGACCTCCATAATTTTTTTATCTGCTATAGCAGCACCAACACCTTGGTTGATGATTATTTTTTCGAGTTCAGGAACCTGCATAACCGATTTGTATCCAAATTCTTTCTGCATAACAGGAACGATCTCCTCGCGAAATTTCTGCTTTAATGTAGGTATGTGGCCCATTATTTAATCTCCTCCCCTGATTTTTTTGAATAGCGAACTAATTTTCCGTTTTTATCAAGGCGGCGACCAATACGGGTAGGCTTACCAGATTTCGGATCTTTCAACATCAGATTCGAAATATGAATTGTTGCTTCTTGCTTGATGATACCCCCTTGAGGACTCTTGGCGTTGGGTTTGGTATGCTTTGAAACCAAATTAACCCCTTCCACAATAGCACGTTCATTCTCACGCACAACTTCGAGAACTTTTCCTTGCTGTCCTTTTGAGTTGCCCGAGATTACCACTACGGTGTCTCCTTTTTTAATATGTAATTTTTTCTGCATAGTCTGAATAGATTAAAGTACTTCAGGAGCTAATGAGACGATCTTCATGAAGTTGTCACGTAGTTCGCGGGCAACAGGTCCGAAAATACGGGTTCCCCGCATCTCACCGGCAGCATTGAGCAACACAATGGCATTATCATCAAATCGAATATACGATCCGTCGGCACGGCGAACTTCCTTAGAGGTGCGCACAACTACGGCTTTAGAAACCGTCCCCTTCTTCATTTCGCCTCCGGGAATGGCATTTTTCACAGTTACGACAATTTTGTCTCCAACACTGGCATAACGCTTGCGGGTTCCTCCTAAAACACGGATTACCAACGCTTCTTTTGCACCGCTGTTATCTGCGACTGTACAACGTGATTCTTGCTGTATCATGGCTTATTTCGCTCTTTCTAAAATTTTAACTAATCTCCAGCCCTTCTGTTTCGACAGTGGGCGTGTCTCCATTATTAATACGGTATCCCCGATATTGCAGTCATTTTT
>CAIVMQ010000123.1 GCA_903907075.1 uncultured Bacteroidia bacterium | reverse complement strand
TACCACAAGTAATTTCCCGGTTGATATTACCGGATATAACAATTTAACATTGAGTAATCCTTCCACATACGGGAATGGTTTGTATTTCAGCAATGGAGCATATCAACATACACGTTTAATATCTGATTTTGCCCGTGTAAATTATAATTACAAGGAAAAATATTTGATCCAGGCATCAATTAGAAGAGACGGTAGTTCGGTATTTGGAAGAAATAATCAATGGGGTTTATTCCCATCGCTTGCCGGCGCATGGAGAATAAGTAAAGAATCCTTTATGCAGGATCAAACCATCTTCAGTGATTTAAAATTAAGAGCAAGCCATGGTGTTACCGGTAATGCAACTGGTTTTAATGCTTATACCGCTCAATTTATATTAGGTGGTAAAGGGACATACTATTACAATGGTCAGGGATTAAATAATGGTTATGGTCCAATTCAGGCTGCTAATTTCGATCTCCAATGGGAAAAAACGGCTACGACCAATATTGGCTTAGATTTTACCATTCTAAAAGGTCGTTTAAGTGGAACTATCGATTGGTATGATAAGAATACAACTGGGATGATTTTTGGGTATGGTGTTGACCCAATGCTTATTCCAATCGGCAATATAACAGCCAATGGAGGTAGCATGAATAATAAAGGGGTTGAACTTAGCTTAAGTGCAACACCAATAAAAACCGCTGATTTCTCATGGACTTCCAATTTGAACTTCGCACATAACAAGAATCTAATTACCAGTCTAAGGAATCCTTTATTTGCGGGTGGTGATTCAATCCCTGTAAGTTTTCCTGAAGGTCAGGGTCAGTCAGGTTCTTCATTGCAGTTGCTTAAGGAAGGACATTCATTGGGACAGTTCTATACCCTACTCTATGCCGGTAAGAATTCAAGCGGAATTTCACAATTTACCGGTAAAGACGGACAGCTAACAACTTCTCCAGGTACAAGTGATTACCATTATGCAGGAGATGCACAACCTAAGTTATTGGTTGGCTGGTCAAATACATTCAGATATAAAGCTTTTGATTTGAATATATTCTTCAGAGGTGTGTTTGGAAACAAAATTTTCAATGCCACACGTGCTGATTTATTCAGACCAAGTACTGCAATGAGTACAAATATCCTTGTCGATGCAGCCAATGAAATACCAACCGACGGTAATGCATATAAATACTCTTCGCGTTTTATCGAAGATGGAAGTTATATAAGGCTGGATAATATGACCTTGGGCTATAATTTTAAAATTGCAAACAGATATATCAAGAGTTTAAGGGTCTATGGATCAGGAAATAATCTTTTTGTAATCACCAAGTATAAAGGTGTAGATCCTGAGGTAAATCAAGGCGGTATAGCTCCGGGGGTGGATTATAATAATTTTTACCCGAAATCCAGAACAATTATGTTGGGGTTAAACATCTCTTTTTAACTAAACCCGTAAATTTATAAATCATGAAAAAATTATTAGTACATATTATATTCCCTGTAATGCTCATGGGTTCATTAAATTCATGTCATAACCTGGATGTACCCATTACAACACAGTTAACACCGAGTGTTTTCCCGCAAACTCCTGAGCAATTTATTTCAGCATCAGGCCCAGTTTATACCGCATTGAGAGGAAACTGGTCGACGGAATATTTCTTTCAGCAAAGTTTCAGTACCGATGAAGGTATAATGCCAGCAAGAGGTGGAAACTGGTTTGATGGAGGTCATAACATGACGATGCATTATCACACCTGGACCAGAGATAATGGTTATCTAAATGGTAACTGGGGATGGCTTGCAACCATTATTGGTACAGCAAATCAAACCATTTCTATCCTAAATACAGCAGAACCTGCAGGAGCCGCTAAAAACACCAATCTCGCTGAAATAAAGATGGTACGTGCTTATGCATACTTTATGATGATGGATAGTTGGGGAAATGTGCCTATTGATACCCTTTATGGTGATTTTACGCCGCATTCAAATGCACCCCGTATGCAGGTATTTGATTTTATCGTAAATGATATTAAATCTTGCATCCCATATTTAAGTACTACCGTTGATGTTACTACTTACGGTCGTCCAACGCTCTATGCTGCACATGCTTTATTGGCAAAATTATACCTCAATGCAGAATATTATACCGGGACTGCAAAATACAATGAATGTATTGCCGCTTGTGATAATGTAATCACTTCAGGCAAATTCTCCCTCGCCACAATGGAAAATTATCTGAAGATGTTTTATCCCTCTAATGGACCTTCATCTCCGGGTAGCAAGGAAGAATTTATTTTTGCAATCCCTTATGATCCAAATTCAAACGGTATATACGGTCGGAATGTAAACATTAAAGCTCGTTATGACGTACCCCGTTCAATGGGAAATGTAGCATCGGGTGCAGGCTATAACTACTTTAATCTTCCTTATGATCCAAGTGGTTCTGTAAGTACTTTGCCCGAATTTTATGCAAACTTTAATGACCCGAACGATATCCGGAATAAACAATGGCTTACAGGATTACAGTATCTTCCTGATGGTGTTACGCCACTTACAGTAACCACAACAAAAGCAGGCTATGATCAATTCCTTTATGCCGGTGATAATTCTCCCTATACTTTCCAGGTAAATCTTACTCCGGATATTATATTGAGGCAAGATCCTAACTTGTTCGATGCCGGTAATGACGAAGTAGCCTGGTGTATGGGATATCGCAATATAAAATTTTATCCGGATGCCACCTCATCAAATAGAAACCAAAATAATGATCAGGCTATCTTACGTTATTCGGACATCATCTTAATGAAGGCCGAAGCGATACAACGAGGTGGTGCTGCAACTGGCGGTGCTTCAGCATTGTCGCTTATCAATTCTTTAAGAGCTGTGCGTACAACTTCTCCTGCATTAAGCACTCTTAATCTTGAGGATATCTTTGCCGAAAGAAGTCGTGAAATGGCTTGTGAAGGCTGGCACAGGAACGATGTGATCCGATTCGGAAAATTTGAAGGAAAGTGGGGGTTTAAAACAAATGGTGATACTTACAGACGTATATTCCCAATACCAACAAGTGCACTGGTGAATAATCCAAAACTTGTTCAAAATCCAGGCTACTAATAGCTTGAAAGAAAACCGTAAAAATCTAACTAATAGTGATGGTTAGTGAGTGTGATTAGTTCATTTTAACTGCCGGGGATAATTCTCCGGCAGTTTTATATTAAGCAAACCCAGATTATCTAAAACAAGATGAAGAAAAAAACCTTGGTTGCAACTATTTTTTTAGTTCTGCATCTCAATTCAGCATTCTCTCAATCCAAAATGAATGTGGCAACTATCGAGGCTGGTAAATCCAAATATCAAATCAGCAGATACATTTACAGCCATTTCTCCGAACATCTTGGAAATTGCATTTATGATGGATTGTGGGTGGGAGAGAATTCACCTGTCCCCAATATAAAAGGGATACGAACTGATGTAGCTCAGGCTTTAAAAAGAATTAAGGTCCCCGCCTTACGATGGCCCGGAGGTTGCTTTGCCGATGAATACCACTGGAAAGATGGCATTGGCCCAAAGAATCAACGGCCCAAAATGATCAATACCAATTGGGGAGGGGTAACTGAGAATAATAGTTTTGGAACGCATGAATTTATGGAGCTATGTGCACAATTAGGATGCGAGCCTTACATTAGTGGTAATCTGGGAAGTGGAACCGTACAGGAGATGTCGCAATGGGTCGAATACCTCAACTCGGATAATGAGAGCCCGATGACAGGAATTCGACAATCCAACGGTCGTGAAAAGTCATGGGGCGTAAAATTCTGGGGCGTAGGAAATGAATCATGGGGTTGTGGCGGTCGCATGAAACCAGGTTATTACTCTGATAAGGCATTGAACTACTCCTCTTTCCTGAAAAACTACGGGGATAATCAACTTAAATTAATCGCTGTAGGACCTAATGGTGACGACTATAAATGGACCAAAGAGGTTATGCAGGAGATTGGCAACAAATTCTGGGGCATTGCCCTGCACTATTATACAAACCATGGTGCCTCGGCCACTAATTTTAAAGAAGACGAGTGGTTTAAGGTATTAAAAAGCACACTTAAAATGGAAGAGTTAATTGCAAACCATTCTGCAATTATGGATACTTATGATGCAAATAAACGTATAGCTCTTGTTGTGGATGAATGGGGCACCTGGTATAACACCGAACCGGGAACGAATCCAGGTTTTCTCTTTCAGCAGAACTCTTTGCGCGATGCATTAGTCGCTGGTATTAACCTCAATATCTTCAATAATCATTGCGATAGGGTGAAAATGACTGCTATTGCACAGATTGTTAACGTTTTACAATCCGTGATTCTTACTAAAGGCGAAAAAATGGTGCTAACCCCAACTTATTATGTCTATGACCTATATAAAGTGCACCAGGACGCCACAATGGTCCCCACAAAATTAGAATGTGAAAATTATATTTTCAAGGGAGAGAAAATTCCTGCACTTAATATCTCAACTTCGATCGACAACAACGGCAAAATGCACATTTCAATCTGTAACCTTAATGCAGTAAAAGCAGTTCCGTTAACCTGCGATCTTAAAGGTTTCAGCATATCGTCAATCTCAGGTCAGCTATTAACTGCGAGCCAAATTAATAGCTTTAATAGTTTTGAGAATCCCGAAAATTTGTCTGTTAAACTTTTTTCGGACTTTACTTATTATAAAGAAAAAATTAATGTTCAGCTGCCTCCACATTCGGTGGTGATGCTTGAAGTATTAGGAAATCAAACTATTCCTGATAAATCGATTGTCCTTAAAAATATAGCACGTGGACTGAACTATAAACTCTTCAAAGGAGAATGGACCAAATTGCCCGATTTCAATTCTTTAAATTCAGTAAAAGAGGGTATTGTTTCTGGTATGGAAATCCCATCAGAGATTATTGGCAACAATTTTGGACTCGAATTCTACGGATACATCAAAATTGATAAAGCTGGCATGTATAATTTCAAACTTACTTCGGATGACGGGGCCAAACTTTTTATTGACCGAGAAGAGATCATTGATAACGATGGAAGTCATGCGATGATTGAACAACAAGGATCAACGTTGCTGAGCAAAGGGTTCCATTTAATCCGATCAACCTATTTCCAGCACGGTGGTGGATCTGGATATAAACTTTCTTACTCTAGTGAATATATTGATTATCAAAGTCTTTCCGAAGATCTACTCTATCACAGTGTCAACTGATAAAACCTATTTATATTTATAACTGTATTTTTTACACTAATTGCTGTTTATGATACATTTAGATTGTCATTCGCCATTATATAAATTGGTAAAAAATTAAGGACTAGCGAAAGAATAATTATTCCAATGAGTTTAAACCGCTCATTAAGGATAGTATTTTTTACAATCCTTTTGGTTTCAATTGATGCTTCTTAACTTCAAATATAGCCAGACCAGGTTAATCTGCCAAGGTTAACTTGGTTCTATATTTTTACCAGACAACAATGATGTGAAACATCAGTTTTTTCCAAAACGTGCACATTATTGATCAATTCGACTAAATTTGTAATACCGTATTTTTACTTATGTCGATCATGTTCCCCACCATTTTTGCTTTGGGAATAAAGGATTTGGGGCCACAGACTAAAAAGGGGGCTTCAATAATTATTATGGCTGTAGTAGGCGGAGCGGTATTCCCACCGCTGATGGGGCATATTTCGGATCTGTATTCGATGTCAATAGGATTTCTGGCGCCGATTCCGTTGTTTATGTTTATATTGTATTATGCGATCAAGGGGCATCATGTTCGACCCTAATTTTTTAAGATGTTCTACTCAAATGATACTTTTACAACCTCCAGGGCGGAATTATCCTCACGGCCAGCCATAACCCCAAAGAGTGGAATGCCTTAAAACTGCTGAACGGTGATGGTGTTTTGGTGGCGAAAAGAATTTTTTCAAATTAAGGGTTTAATATTAATTACGACATCTTTTACTTCTTATTAATTAAAAGAAAAATCTATAAGCTTTTGTTTTTAGTATTGTTGGCACGATCTTTCTACAATTATACGAAATTGAAAAGATTTTTATACACTATTAATAATCAGGAAATGCAATTCTAAAAGGAATAAATCAGCCCTCTTATAATTACAGGGAATCCCGATAAACAGGATTCCGAGATTGAGAAATATTTTGTTTAATCGTGACGTTTAAAATCAAACGTGTATTTTTACTTCCGTTAACCAAATACAACACAAACCCAATGACAAAAGATACAGCACCAGTTTTTTTGGAACGAGTCACCTCCATAGACCTCTTTCGCGGTTTTACCATGTTTCTCCTGATTGGGGAAAGCACCCATCTCTATGGATATTTCGGCTCCTTTGAAGGGAGCATCATCATGCAATTTCTGAATACTCAATTTCATCATCACGAATGGCACGGATTGAATTTCTGGGATCTGATCCAGCCGTTCTTTATGTTTATCGTTGGGGTGGCTATCCCTTTTGCCGTTGCCAATCGTGTCAGAAAGGGAGATTCCAGTAAACAAATTTTGCACCATGCCCTGAAGCGCTCATTGTTGCTCTTTTCCCTTGGCTGGGGTTTGTACTGTATCGGAGCCGGTGAAATCGTGTTCCGGTTCCAGGATGTTCTCGCACAATTATCGGTGACCTATCTGGTGGCGTTTCTAATCCGACGAAAAAGCTTCTCCTTTCAGCTTGTTTTTACGCTGATCATTCTTTTGCTGTCAGATCTTGCATATCGATTCTTTCCCGTCGTTGGATTTAACCAGCCGTGGGAGGCTTATCATAATTTAGGTGCATGGATGAATATTAAAATTGAAGGTGTTGAAAAAACAAGTGTCTGGGCTTCTATTAATGCGATCCCGACCATTGCTCATACCGTTTGGGGCGTTTTATTCGGTCAGCTTTTGATGAGCGACCGGCCTGCAAAAAAGAAAATTCAGCTGATGCTGATTGCCGGTTGTGCTGCATTGCTCATTGGTTTTTCGCTCGACTGGATGAATATCACCCCCATTATTAAAAAAATTGCCACCTCCTCTTTTGTTTTTGCCAGTGGCGGATGGGCCATACTGGCACTTTGCTTCTTTTACTGGGTGATTGATGTGAAAAAATTATTAGTTGATAGTTCGAAGTTCTTTATTATCGTTGGGATGAACTGTATCGCGATTTATCTTTTTTTTGAGATCGGTGGAGCCTTTTTGGTAAAGGATGTATTTACCCCATTTACAAAGTTGATGTTTTCGTGGAATGGTAGCCTGACAGTAGATATTACAAACAGTATTTGTATGTGGTTTACAATGTGGTACTTTTGCTACTGGCTCTACAAAAATCGCATATTTATTAAAATATAGCGGTTGGCAGACGATTAAGGGTACTGCCTACGAGAACCCTTGTCGCGCCGGGCAAAACGGGAAATTATGGGATGCTGACCCGGATGGTGTCGTACTTGCCAACGATACTGTTTTCAGCGGCAAAAAACCCATTGAGTCAGGCGAATGGATGTTTCGCCACCGCCATTCTTAATTATCTTATATTTAATGGATTATGATATTATGCCAACTGAAACTACAATTTAGCATCTTTTAATCAGAGGGTTATAGGGTTATTCCCTGCTGTGCCTACCCCGAAAAGAGATGGTTTAGGAAGTAAAACGTCCTTACCCCCTTTTCCCCTAATAAATATATCTTTGTCGTTCTAATGCTGAATGATTAACATCTATCTTATAAGCTATGAAACGATTATGTATTACCCCCATATCCCGGTTCCCGTATTCAGGATTCATCTTTCTGTTATCCTTCATCCTGCTATCCTGCGTGCTGCTATCCTGCAGCAAAAAGGATTCAGATACGAACTCTCAAACGAATACAATAAAACTTGGTGCGATTCTGGACCTTACCGGTGATTATTCACAGGCAGGTCTCACGGGAAAAGCCGCGATTGAGCTGGCTTTAACAAACCTGAATCAGAGGTATGCTTCAGTAGGCTCGCCCCTTAGGTTTTCATGTACTTACGCCGACACACACATGGATACCGTTCTTGCCCTTACGGCTGCAAAGGCTATGTATGCCGACGGTATACGACTGCTTGTGGCAGGGCCTAACAATAGTGCCGAACTCAAATCAATAAAGGCATTTCTTGATGCAAACCAAATGTTATCGCTGAGTTCTTTCAGCTCTTCTCCTTCGCTGGCAATCCCGAATGATTATATTTTCAGGCTCATCACCGACGATAATGTGCAGGGACAGGCTCTGGTAAGCATGATGAAATTTGATTCGGTGAAGGTGATTATTCCCATTTGGAGAGTCGACACATACGGAAGTGGCTTGTATCAGACTGTAAAGCAAAAATTCGAGGCCATGGGAGGAACAGTGCTTCCCGGTATCAGCTATAAACCCAATGCGCTCAACTATCAGGAGATGATTGCTTCTGTGGCCAATCAGGCTAATACTGCCATTTCAACATATGGGGCCTCAAAAGTGTCAGTTCTGCTGATCTCTTACCAGGAAGCCTCCGATTTTCTTCATTCCGCCGCAACTCAGAGCAGCCTCGCACAGGTGAAATGGTACGGCTGCGATGCTAATGCACAAAGAGCTTCGGTGTCAGCTGATGCCGTGGCTGCTAGATTTGCTCTGGATGTGAGATTCCTTGCTCCTATTATGGGTATTGGCACGGCGGGTAAGATTCCGGCAACTGCTGATGCCTTGGCCGGCCAGATTTTAACTAAAACCGGATTGCAGGCCGATGCCTATGCACTTACTTCTTACGACGCTGTTCAGATTTATGGACTCGCATATGACCTGGTACAGTCATACAACGCTCCTCTGATTAAAACCATACTACCCGGAGTTTGTGAATCTTACAACTATCTCGGAATCTCACGTAAGCTTAATCCGGCCGGCGACCTGGCCGCAGCCAATTATATTTTCTGGACTGTAACATCAATTTCCGGCGGGTTTAGCTGGGACAGTTACGCCACATGGATGGGTGAAGGTGATTATATATGGACCAAATAGAGGTGTAAATAGATACTAAATAGTGTGAGTAAGCAGTTGGATTCGGGTGATATGCTCCAATAAACACCTCTTCCTTACTTGAGCCTGAGATACCGACAATGCAGCCTTGATAAATTCGTCTAAGTTTAAGCAGAACAAAACCGCTTATTAAATGTAATAAATTTAACATAATATTTTTTATTTTTCTAAGTGTAGTTTTTTATTGGTTATATTTGAAACTAATTAGTCCGTTATTACTAATAACTTGATATGGATAATTGTTTTTTGCAAGATGACAAACTATCCTAAATTATAGTTAGCTAGTATAATAAACTACCACATTTTTAATTAGGAGGAAATCCGATCCAACTTTATTAACTTAAAAAATATTTATTTTGAAACAAATTTATCTCGCTATAACCCTTTTCCTAGTTACTTCTGTTGCCGTAATTGGCCAAAATAAAAGTGGTCTGGAACTTATGAGCCATAGTGGCAATCAGTTTAAGTATATAAGTGAAGGCTCTAAAGTATCTGTTTATAAATATGGTAAAAGATATAAGGGTAATTTGAAAGGCCTATCCGATAAAGCAATTATTATTAATTCGGATACCATTTTGGTCAGTCAGATTCAGCAATTATACGTTCAAACATCTTTATCTATGCCTGGGGGCTTAGTACTTGCAGTTCCGGGCGGCATTGCTAGCGGAGGTGGATTAGCTATTATTGGATCCGCAATTAGTTCAGGTAATTTAGGGGCCATACTCTTTACAGGTATATTTGCGATTCCAATTGCAGCAATTGGAATCTTCGGAACGATAAAAGGAGTTCAGCTTCTTTCAAGAGGTAAAAAGTTCTCATCTTCAAGGTGGAAATACACTATAGCAGTAGTACCACCAGCTGTCAAATGAATTTTATTCATAAGATATTAAGATTGGCTAGTCCCAAGTTGCTCGACTTTACTTAACCACTGCTGCCTTTGTTTATCGGTTGAGCTCTTGGTAGGACCAAAGGCTGTTACTTTGACCGGATTAACGCCACAAAATTGCAGTACCGTCTTTTTTAATTGATTTATACTTGGCTCGCTACTTGCAAACCAATAAAACCAGGTTGGTTGATCCATGGTGGTAATTATTCGGGCAGACTTACCTTTTAATAACTTATCCCACCACACCGAATTTTCCCGGTATTGAAATGCTAAACCAGGCAAGAAGAGCCGATCAATAAATCCCTTCGTAACCCCCGGTAATCCGCCCCACCAAACAGGATGAATCCAAACCATATGATCACACCATTTAATTTTATCCCAAGCTAACAACAAGTCTGGCTCTAACTCTGTCCTTTTATGGTATCCATTGGTAAGATTAGGATTAAAAACTAAATTCCGAATTACAATCTCTTGAATATTAGCATCATGAGCTCCTTTTTTATAAGTATCGGCAAGGGCATCTGAAAAGCTGCCAGGCACTGGATTGCAATTAATGATAAGTATCTTCTTCATATCTCTGTGTATTTTTAGGCAAAGTAACCTTATCAAGCATTCAATAAAATTAACAAATGTTACCTTCTAGTGTGAAGCACTCTTTTTTCTTAATCTGCTAAGGCTTTCTCTTTCTAAACCAAGGTAAGATGCAATATGGTAAAGTGGTATACGGTCAAGGATGTGAGGTTCGTTCTGCAGTAAGTGTTTATAGCGTTGGTCTCCGTTTAGAAACAAAAAACTCTCCATTCGGTCGTTTATTTTTTTATAACAATCCTCAGCCATTATTCGTCCAAAACGTTCCCAGTTTTTTGATTTAGTGTAATTGGATAATAATACCTCTTGACTAAATGTTATTATCTCGGCATCCTCTAAACATTGAATAAAGTATTTACTAACCTTCCCCTCTAAAAAACTATCATATTCAAAAACGAAATCATTTTCAAAAAAGAAGGTGGTGTTAATTTCTTTTCCATCAATTAAGTAGAAAGTCCTAAATGCGCCCTTAACAACATATGCCATTTCTTTGCACCTTGCCCCTTCAATCAAGATATTTTCTTTCGCTTTTACTTCTTTGACTTTAAGATAAGGTTCAAATAATAAACAATCTTCCTCGGTGATGAAAGAGTGTTGTCTGATGAATTCTTGAAAGGATTTTATGGTTTGATTATTCATTAAAGTAAAATTAGGGAGTGAAATTTCTAGGCTGTTGTTTTGTAAAAATGATTGACGAATTAAGTTTCTTTCTGAGTTTCAAATATGACGATGTTAAACTGTGCCTCAGGCTAACGATTAAGATTAATTGATTATTGGACCGTATCATAGTTCTTTCGATTGCCAAGCACTTCTGACAAAGGTATTTTTCTAATGATTGATTCTATCCATGCGGTGAAATCGAATATTCTCAGTATTTGTTTCTCATAGCCGGTGTGAAGCAGTTCATTGATTTCAATCATCATTTTATCCAGATATTTTTGACGGTTCTGGTCACTTGATGGCATTTTTTTACTTAAAAACTTGAATAGAAACCGTTCAATTTTGTAATCAAGGGCTGTATCCATTAAATTGCGTTTCATGGTCCTGATTTCTGTTTCTATAAGCTCAAAGTCTTCCAACTTAAATAAAATCAAGAGGTTGACTAGCCGAATTGTCCGATACAAGGGAAGGTCATAATAATTTTTCCCTCGAAGGATGATCTGATTAATAAATTTATGCGCCTTATGAAATTCGTGGTTCCCAAAATAAATTAGGGATGTATAAAGGCAGATTTCGGCTTGACGAGCCCGGTTAAGAACATCCAGCTTCGCATATAATGTATCTTGATAATTATTCATCAGGGCCAAAGCTGATGTGAAATTTCCCTGATCAAGAAAAGGAAACAATTCATATAAGAAAGTAATACATGTTAGGTTAATTCGAAAATCCACAGATTGGCTCTCAATACCCTTTAACTGGGCTATGAAATAGGCCATCCCATCATAATTATGTATGCTCCTAAGGCTCTCAAGTACCCCCTCTAATGTTTGAACGTAATATATTGGAGGATTGCTCCAAAGATGTTTATTCAATTCAAAAAGGGTATTTAATTCGATATATGAATTTAGTGCAGACTTATAATCTCCTACACTAATCAGGTAGTTTGATTGGAAAAGCTGGTGAAGTTTATTGATCTCAAAATTATCTAGGTTCATCGAGGCAACAATGCTTATCTCGCTATATACTAAGTCATTAAGGTCATCTTTTTGCTTTTGTGAACGTGCATGTCCTTTATTCCCAATCCGATGTTTTAGATTTTCGTATAATGATGATTGTTCGTTTATCTTCCTTACATATTTTAATGCCTCATTGAGCTTGAACTGCTTTTGTAAAAGTGATTTTTCATTCAAGTTTGGAAAATTAAGTGCCAATAGATAATCCATCTCCAACCGCAAGGCAAGTAACAAAGCAAAAAAGTTTTCATATTCCTCAGCATACTTGATAGTATCTTCGAGTAAATCGAAACACTCGTCAAACAACGATTTTTCAAATAAGATTCTGGCTTTTAATATTTTATTAAATAAAGAGTAGAAACTATCCTGCTCTTTTCGCAAATCAAGCATCGAATCGAGTAATAATTCATAGAGGTATTTAACCGTAGTTTCACTAGAGGCAAGTGGTCTTTCTTTATTGAATTTTAATGTCAATACTGAAGCTGGGAGCACACTGTTTTTCTCAATTATATCATATAAAACAATGTAATTCGAACTGGCTCTATTCCCCAATGACCTTACCCTGAATGCCTTTTTCTCTCCTAATGACATAGAATGTATAAGGGAAACGAGTGATTGAAGTTTTGACATCTGTCCGCTTGAAATTGTAAAATATATTCAATCCTTCTTAAAGATTTTTAACCTCCAGGATAGCAAAGTAAGTGATATTATTAGGATTAATCTTGTTTAAAGCAATATACTGTATTCAAATTATGTTAAAATATTAAATTCTAAATTGATTTTCACTAAAAGTACTTGAAATTATTGTTTTAAATCCAGTTATTAACAGAATAATTACTGTTATATATCACAATATTAATTTATTATAATTATTATACTTTATAAAAGACTCTTTTATAATTATTGTTTTACTTCAATTATTGAGTTTTAACAAATTTTTGAGTCTATATATTTACAAGAAAAAGTAAATACGATGCACCAAAAAAAAATTATTGTTGTAGGAAGTTGTAATACCGACATGGTCATAAAAGCAGAAAGGCTTCCTGTTCCTGGGGAGACAATTCTGGGAGGTACATTCCTGATGAATTCTGGAGGCAAAGGAGCCAATCAAGCAGTTGCGGCTGCCCGTATGGGTGGAGATGTTACGTTGATATCAAAAACAGGGAATGATTTATTTGGCAAGCAATCTGTTGTGTTATATAATTCAGAGAATATCAACACCGAATTTATCTATTCCGATTCCAAGCTTCCCTCTGGAGTTGCCTTAATTACAGTGGATTCAAGGGGTGAAAATTGTATTGTAGTTGCTTCTGGTGCTAACGGTAATTTAAAACCGGCAGATATTGATAAGTCAATAAAGGCGATAGAATCTGCAGACATCATTCTTATGCAACTTGAAATACCCATTGAAACAGTTGAATATGTTGCTGAACTTGGTGCTTCGAAGGGGGAAAATGATTGTCCTAAATCCGGCTCCTGCACAGGCCTTAACTAATTCACTTCTTCGGAATATTGATATAATCGTCCCAAACAAGAGCGAAGCCGAAATTTTATCTGGAATAAAAGTTACTGATGCGAAATCAGCCAAGAGAGCTGCTGATATAATCTCAAAAAAAGGTGTGGATAATGTAGTAATTACACTTGGCTCTCAAGGAGCGCTCATATTGGAGAAGAATATTTATCATTTAGTCCCTGCTCATGTAGTTGAAGCCGTTGATACAACTGCCGCCGGTGATACTTTTTGTGGATCCCTTTGTGTGGGTTTGGCAAATCAAAAATCGTTGCTAGATGCGGTAAAGCTAGCGGTGAAGGCTTCAGCGATTACGGTTACACGTATGGGTGCTCAAAGTTCTCTCCCCTATTATTCTGAATTATCCTTAATTGAATAATTATAAAACCGAACAATTATGAAACAGAAATCTTCTAGTGAATATAAGGGACGAGGAAATCTTTTAGGGCTATTGGCCCTTCTTTTCTTCATGTTGTGTACCCCTGATTTGCATGCTCAATCGGATGTGAAAGTACAGATTACCGGCACTCTAAAGGATGCTACAACCAATGAATTACTCCCTGGCGTGAATATTATCCCTAAGGGGACATCAGCAGGAGTAGTTACGGATGCCGAAGGGAAATTCAGTATTTCAACCAAACCAGGAACCCGGTTAGTATTTTCCTTTATTGGATATGAACCTTCTGAGTTTATTGTTTCAAAGAATCAAACAATTCAGATTAATTTGAAGGCAACGATTGAATCGCTCGATGAAGTGGTTGTTGTCGGTTATGGAAGTACGACTAAAAAGGAAGTAACTGGATCAATATCAACTGTTAGATCAAAGGACTTTAACAAAGGTGTTTTTAATAACCCTATGGGGTTACTACAAGGGAAAGTAGCCGGATTAACAATTGTAAATCCGGATGGTGCCGACCCAATGGCGAGTTATAAAATCATTCTACGTGGTACCAATACCCTCACTTCCGGACAGGGACCACTGATTATTATAGATGGAGTAGCGGGTGCCGATTTGAGAGACATTAGTCCTGAAGAGGTAGAATCTATCGATGTGTTAAAAGATGGATCTGCAGCTGCCATTTATGGAACTCGAGGGTCAAATGGGGTGATTATTATTACCACTAAACGCGCAAAATCAGGCCAAAGCCAGGTGGAGTATTCTGGCAAGTTTTCGTCTCAAGTTAATCCTCTGGGGGTTAAAAATCTGACTGCTGACGAATTTTCATCAGCAATAAAATCCTATGCCCCTGACAAAGTTTCAAATATTTACAGCGATAAGGTGAATTGGTTTAACGAAATCACGCGGCCGGCTCCTTTTAGTCAACAGCAC
>CAIVMQ010000122.1 GCA_903907075.1 uncultured Bacteroidia bacterium | reverse complement strand
CTCAGGCCTCTTTATTACCTCCAACACTTCCTGTAAAAAGAAGCAACGGCACCTATGCTTATGGCGGCGATGTTAGTGGAATGTATCCGATAGGGAATCCATTGGAAACAGCAAAAGATTATTCCAATAGAACTGAATTCTTTAGAATGCTGGCTGGTCTTGATGTTTCGATTCAAATTCTCGATGGTTTGACTGTTAAGTCAGCCCTTTCAGCTAATATTGGGAGTGATAAAAATAAGGTATTATATAACTCTCCGGGACCACGGTTTGATATGCCTTCAACAAGCTTTCTTAATGTCTCTCAAAATCAACAGTTTAATTGGATAAATGAAAATACAATTAATTATAAAAAATCTTGGGGAAAACATTCTTTTGATGCAGTGGGTGGTTTTTCACTTCAGAAAAACCATTACGAGGGTGTAGGAGCACGTGTATCTGAATTACAGATTATAGGCCCTGAAGTAGTTTCAATAGGAAACTCTAAGACCTTGGTTGGTTCCAATGGAATTGCTGAAAACTCAATTGTATCGCTCCTTGGCAGGGTTAACTATGCGTATAAAGACAGGTATTTATTTACCGGTACAGTCAGGAATGACGGAAGTTCCAGATTTGGGGCAAACAACCGCTATAAAACTTTTGCTTCGTTTGCTTTAGGGTGGAGACTTTCAGAAGAAGATTTTATCAAGAAGCTTGGCTTTGTTGATAATGCAAAACTCCGGGCTTCTTACGGATCAACAGGTAGCAATGATATAACTGACTATGTTTCAAGGGCTAGCTACTTTCCTACTAATCAATCTTTTGGTGGCACTCCTGTTTTTGGTGTAAACCAAGGTGATCCAGGGAATCCTGGCCTTACCTGGGAACTCTCAAAAAAGCTGGATGCTGGACTAGACCTTTCCCTTTTTGGAGGCCGTTTTAATATGGTTTTTGATTATTATGACAATCAAACATCAGGGCTTATTTTATCACGGAATCTCGTCCCTTCGTCTGGTTATGGAGGATTCCTAACCAATATTGGAAGTCTACAAAATTCCGGTTTTGAATTTAGCCCAACTGTAAGAGTAATCGAAAAAAATGATTTTACATGGTCTGTTGGAGGAAATGTGACACATAACAACCAGAAGATCCTTAATTTGGGTGGAGACAAAGAAGTATTTAATTTCTTCGGAGCCTTAAGGAGAGTTGTTGGAGGTCCGCTTCAGCAAATGAAAGGTCCAAAAGCTATTGGCGTTGCCAGACCAGGAGTTACTTATCCAGCGCAACCAACTATAAAACCAGGAGAAGTTGTTTACCTTGATGCAGATAAAAATGGATCAATTGGTAATTTTTTAAGCGATGATGGAATCTTGTATGGTGATACAAATCCTGACTGGGTATATGGGCTTAACACAAGCGTAAAATACAAAAATTTTGAACTTAGTGCCTTACTGACAGGTCAAGCAGGTGCCTATGTCTATGATTTCATCCAGATTCAGGTTCAAGCACCAATACAACCTTTGGTGAATCTTTCAAAAGCCTTCTGGTATGACGGCCGGTATATTTCCGAAAGCCAGCCAGGGAACGGTAGAACTCCCAGCGCAGCTGCAGCTGGAAGTGATGGAGTCCTTCCCGTATCTACGTTTGGAGTTCAGAAAACCGATTATTTAAGAATCAGGAATATTACACTGAACTATACTTTGCCAGAATCTGTTTTAAGACGTTTAGGGAAGATAAAAGGTGCCAGAGTATATACAACCATAGAGAACCTAGTCACTTTTACCAAATTTATCGGGAACAATCCTGAAGGTAGAAGAACCTCTGTTGGTGGACCTTCGTTAATTGGCAGTTCTCAATTATCGGGCGTTGGAGACGGAATGGAACTTGGGCTTACCTCACCACAATCGGTGCCAATTCCACGTATATGGACCTTAGGCCTTAATTTTACATTTTAACCTTAAATTTAATCGAAATGAAAATTAAATATTTTATAAAGAACGCACTAAATACGTCAATTTTTTTCGTTCTTACGGCAACTATATTGCTTGTATCTTCCTGTTCGAAGTTTATTGATCTTGCGCCGCTGGATCGGGTAGATGCCACAACTTTTATGGCTGATGCAAATCAGGTTGTAATTAGCGTAAATGGTGTTTATGCCAGTCAACGCAGTCTTTTTGGTGGTGGAAGTCCATACATGATCATAGAATCTCGTTCAGATAATGTGGCAATGATTGCAACTGAGCAGGCCGAACGGATTGAACACGATACCTTTGAAGAAAGCGCAGGTAATTTGAATGTGCTTAGTACCTGGACTCCAATGTATGTTACAATTAACTTAGCAAATAGCGTTATTGAAAAAGGGAAAGATGCAGAAGGGGATGCAACACTAATAAACAGGTGTATTGGTGAAGCTAAGTTTATTAGGGCGTTAACCTATTTTCAGCTTGTAACCCTATTCGGAGATGTTCCACTTAGATTGACCCCTACCGTTGATTTTACCAAAACCGTTGTGGCCAGGTCTGCAAAAACGGCAGTCTATGATCAAATAAAAGCAGACTTAAATGATGCGGTTGCATCACTGCCAGCTTCTTATCCCGGAACTTCTCAAAATGAGAAAGGGCGAGCTACTAAATTCGCAGCCTTAACCTTACTTGGCAAAGTTGAACTTCAATTTGGGAATAAAGCTGCCGCTGCTGCAGCACTTCGCCAGGTTCTCGGTAACTATTCATTATTGACTAACTTTTCGGGTATATGGGCCGCAGGTAATAAAAATACTGCAGAGTCAATTTTTGAGGTTAATTTCTTACCCGATAACCAAACCGGGTTTGGGTTGCCAGGAACGTTCATTCCCGCAACAGAAGCTTTAAGGCTTGGAATTAAGGCGGGTGGATCATCATTGTTGACAGAGTTTCCTACAAAGGATATTATGGATGCGTATGAAGCCGGTGACTTGCGAAAGGCTGCCTCAGTATCACATTCCGCTGCTAATGGTGAGGCTTATATCAGCAAATTTATGGATCTAAGTGCTGCTTCTGGCGGCCATAATATTAATTGGATCGTATTACGATATGCTGATGTTTTGCTTATGCTCGCTGAAGCCGTTGGTGAGGGATCTGAAGCCTACACACTGGTAAATCAGGTAAGAACAAGGGCCGGATTACAGGCTATTGATGCGAATTCTCCGGGTACTTTTATTACAAAAATAATGCACGAAAGACAGGTTGAATTTGCCTTTGAAATGCAACGCTGGTTCGATTTATTAAGATTGCCTCAGCAGGAAGTTCTTACTATTATGGGGGCAGACTTACAAAGAGAAAGAGGCAAAACTTATAATATTGCTGCCTATCACTTGCTTTATCCAATACCTTTACCTGAAGTTCAGG
>CAIVMQ010000121.1 GCA_903907075.1 uncultured Bacteroidia bacterium | reverse complement strand
TTGCTATCCTACAAAATTTGGATAACCAAACAAGATCTTAATTGCTCTCATGTAATGTTGTGATTAACCAAACAAGGTACAGATTGCTTTTCTGCAAAGGGTAGATATTGAAATGATATGTTGATTGCTGTCAGGCAAAGTTCGGATAACCGAACAAGATCCTGATTGCTCTGCTGCAAAGTGTGGATAACCAAACGATATTAGATTTGACGATTTGATTATTTGGGCAATCATCAATAACTCTGACAGCCACCCACGGCAACCGGGTTCTTCGATTGAATAACTATTCGGAAGAGTCTGTAATCATAATGATGATCCGTTTTAACCACGGATCAAAAAGCACGGCAAAAAGATATCCCGGAATACAGGAAAGTGAGGTGATGGATGTTTATGATTCTTTGAGGTTGCAAGATTGTCATCGGAGTAGATAATCTTAAAAAATTACGATTTAATGTGATGACCCTTGATTGCATAATAGAGAATAAACATAAACAGCGGAACCGGCGCCAGAAATCCGACCGACATTGAATACAGGTCTGAAATATGTCCCATAAACGGAGGAAACACTGCACCACCGACAATTGCCATAACAATTATTGAAGCCCCCTTTTTAGTCTGTGGCCCCAAATCCTTTATCCCTAATGCAAATTTGGTGGGGAACATGATCGACATAAGTAAAAACACTGTATATAGTGCAATAAGCGAAACCCATCCGAGGTTCATGCTCACCACTGGTAGCAAGAGGATGCTTAATGCGGCATTTATAGCCAGGATCCTGGCGGGTTTAACCCGTGACATGATATAGCTTCCAGACATCCGGCCAATCATAAATAAAGCAAAACCTATCGAAAGAAAGTAGGGACCATTTTCTACATCAAACCGGGGATTCTGGTTTTTGTCGGTCACAAAATTGATCAGGTAACTGAAGATGCCAGTTTGAGCTGCGACATAGCAAAACTGAGCTATTACACCCGTTACAAAATGGGACTGTTTTATTAGGGGCTTATGATAAGATGTTTTTTCATCAACTAATGTTTCCATGATGCCATGTCCGTGACCAGATTCTTCCTCCGAAATTTCGGGGAGCGGAAGACGCATGAAAATTAAAGCGACGATCAGTACAACCAACCCGATTGAGGTAAACGGCAATATCATGGAGGTCAGTTTCTCACCCGGAGCTGCACCCTGGTTGCCATAGATGTATAAACCAATTAGTGGTCCAATTACCCATGCCAGTCCATTGAATGACTGCGAAAAATTAATTCGCTGTGCTGCAGACTCCCTGGTCCCCAGTTTGGTCGCATAGGGATTTGCAGCAGTTTCAAGGGTTGCCAGACCGCATCCAAGGATAAATAAAAACCGCCTTTTATTCCTCCATCTGTTACGCACATCAATCTTCCGGTTAAATTAGTATCCCGGATACAGCATATAGGGGAATGGTTTTAATAGTTTGATAGCTGCCAAAATTTTCAAGCGAAAATCGAATCCCATGTTGTATTCTCTTTTCTTTTAGAAAAAGATGCAAACTCTGCATTGATCCCCGAACACCTGATTTAACCTCAATTGGAACGATCGTTCTGCCCTTTTGAAATACATAGTCAATTTCAGCGTTTCCGCTCACACTTTCGCGCTGCCAATAGTAAAGTTGATCGTTATGGTAATGTGAAGCTAATTTTGACAGCTCCAATCCAACTGACAATTCGGCTAAAGCTCCTTTGTTTACGACCTCAAAACTATCGCTTATCATCAATTCACCAATATTCAAGCCCAGCAACCGCTGAAAAACACCTGTATCAAATACCAGCATTTTCCTTTTTTTAGGATCTATTTCTGCTCCAAGAGGGATTCCATTTGACGAGGAATGTGTAACTGGAATTACCAATCCTGCTAAAATAAGCAACTCAATAGCTCCTTTGATTTGCCTTGGATCGGCAGCCGATGCAGCTTTCGCATATACAAATTTTCCTCCCATTTGTAATACAACTGCTTCAAATGCTTCCTTAATTCGGGTAGCAGGTATCAATTTTTTGTATTTAGCAAAATCATCCTGATAGGAAATGACCAAATCGTCAATGATTTTCATACAGGCGAGCATATTACCACTGTGAACATATTTCGCTACCACCTCAGGCATTCCGCCAATGGCCATAAATCGTTTGTATTGCGCAATTATTTTTTTATGAATCAGGTCGGGTATTGGACTGGTGACCGACGCATTTTTTATTACTTCAACCAAAGGATTCTGATTACAGGCAATTAGAAATTCATTGAATGAAAAAGGTCGAATAAAAAGTGAACGTACTCGTCCCACCCCAAAGGAAGGCAGCTCTTGTAAAGCAAATTCAAGTAATGACCCTGCTGCAATCAGGTGAAGGTTTGGCTTTTTCTCGTAGAAATAGCGTATCGAAGAAATGGCCGGTAAACAACTTTGTATTTCATCAAAAAACAAAAGTGTTTTTCCTTCGATAATAGGGACCGAATAATATAAGGAAAGTTGTTCGCAAATATCACCAGGATTTAATGAAGCGTTAAAAAGTGCATGAAGATCTCGTTGTGCTTCAAAGTCAACATCAATGAAATACTCAAAGGATTGTGCCAGGTGACGCACGGCAGAAGATTTGCCAACCTGGCGGGGGCCTCGTATTAAGAGAGGTTTTCTGTCCTCTTCGCATTTCCAGCTCGCCAGAGCCTGATCAATTCCCCTTGGTATATAGACTTCTGTGTTTTTCATAGGGTAAATATTAGATCACATTGCAATTTACATACCCTTTATGCTTGTGTAAAAAGAGTTTTTCACAGGCAAATATAACTAAAATGTTTGAGTGATCCGCATATCTTTTGATGTTCTATTATCTCTGTTCCATATGTATCTGTGTTTGCCGGAGGTCTAACTGGCTCTTTCAGCCTCATTTCGATCCTGGTCAGAATAGCTTCTGATTACTAACAAAAGAAGGCGGTTGAAAACCGCAAGACCCGATTGTCGCTTATAATACCTGATCACAAAATATTCCACACTTTGCTAATGGGAGCTTTCTATTTGGTCTCAATCTGTTACATGATGTCCCTTCATTGCAAAATAAAGTATAAACATAAACAGCGGAATTGGAGCCAGAAATCCTATAGACATAGAATACAGATCTGAAATGTGCCCCATCAA
>CAIVMQ010000120.1 GCA_903907075.1 uncultured Bacteroidia bacterium | reverse complement strand
CCTACTTCATTTCCAGATTTTGTTAATCCAATGGTCCACAGTCCGGCGTTGTTCCCCTCCTCGATATCGGCCACCGTGTCGCCGATTTTCACCATAGCCGACAATGGATAAACATCCATTTTTTCACAATTTTTGTAAATCATCCAGGGTGCCGGACGGCCAATATGAACCTCAGATGAATTGACCACTGAGTCAGGAATTAATCCTGCTGCAGCAGTTAATGGAAGAATGTTATCCATCATTTCAACCACATATCCCGTCGTGGTTCCAACTTTGATCCCTTGACTTCTAAGTTGGCTAACTAAATCAATAGCTCCGGGTATGGGATCGCTAAAATTTCTAACGATAGCGGCAAGTCCGGGGTTTAATTCTGAATAAATGGCATCTACATCCGATTCGGCTGGTAAGTTTCCGAATTTATTTTTCCACTGTTGCTCAACCGATTCAAGTCTTAATAGAGCACGGACATGATCCTTTTTTGCAAGACCCATTGGGCCGCGAGCCTCATCAACGGAGACTTTAATTCCTCTGCGCTCAAATACCTCAATAAATACTTGTGTTGGTGCAATGCATCCATAATCAATAAGTGTGCCTGCCCAGTCGAAGATAACGGCTTTAATATTTCCCAGTTTGTTCATGTCTTTAATTTATAATTTCTTCATTAGTGTGAATATAGATCTCTCGTTTTGCTAACTCCTCAAAATATGTGGTGGGGTCAAAAACAAATTCCGGATACAGAGCACCTGATCCTTTGTATTTGCCATTTAATATCAGTTGTGCGGCAATACTCATTGGGATTCCCACATTTCGGGTGTAAGCTCTCAGTCCAGCCCAGTCGGGATAAGTTCCATCAGATGTGGGATGGGTATGAGTAAGTGTTTGCCTGACTAATTTACCGTCTTTAATTCCTTCCACTTCAATGTGAAGTGAATAGCCGAAAAGCTCGGTAGTCTTACCTTTTGTTGATTTCTGCAGATATTCACCTATCGCATCCATAATTCCAAATTCGGAACCATTAAGTGTGATTTTCTGATTATTCATAAACCCATAATTATACAATGCTTGTATGAGTTCCATATTTTCCTGAGGCCATGTTCCTCGAACTTCTATTAGCTCAACCTCTTTATTTTCAAGGTATTTTGCTAGTGTAAATGTTTCTGAATGAGGGATTATATATTCAATGCTTTTACCATACGGTTGAGGAAGCTCAATTTCTCGTGGCCGAGCAAATGGTGGAACCTGAATGAATTCTCCATTTTCGTATACTGTTCGTCCGGGAAGTTTGGGATCGTATTCATAAATCGTCGTTTCGGTAATCGATCCTGAAAAGGCAATTGGGCGATAAGCTCCATGGCTAACCCGCACACTATTTACTTTCTCCATCTGATCGCAAGCAAAAACCGCCATCATATTGGTTGTTCCCGGGGTCATTCCAAATCCGGGAACCATAACTTTGCCATTGGCCTTGAAGATCTCATCAAAATTGTACTCCTCACCAAAGCCATTGAGATTTATCCCATGACAATTGGCATTGGCTATACATTCTGTTGATTCTCCATTGAGGGAAATTGTCGTTCCGTCAATCACAAGATCGTAATTCGCTAACAATTCAATAGCAGATTTTTTATCCTTTACATTGATATGGGCATAATCGACCTTTGGATGATTTAACCATTGAGCCACCTTTTTAGCTTCCTCAAGATTAGTGTCACCAATGGTTAACTGATCAAAGGTTCCATATTGGACTAAATCAAATGCCGATTCTCTGCATATTTTTCCTGCACCTCCTAAAGCAAAAATTCGCATAATTATAGTATTATTATTCAGTACAAAAGTTTACATTTGAAAACAGTAATCCTATTAATTAATAAAAATTAATAATGAATTATTGATGGAGATATTAGCATCTCTTTTTATATGAAAACTATTGTTCAGGAGTCAATCGCTTTTTTAGAAATTTGTCATAAATTAAAGTTGGCGGAGATCAAGAAAAAAGATATCGCCGGTGTATTGGAGATTCCGGCTCCAGTATTGTCGAGTCTTTTAAAAACTGTCCTTCCCGCGATTGCTTCTCTTAATCCTGGCATGACTGATGAAAAGTTAGAGGCAAATATTGCGGAGGCCTTTTTAATGGTCAATAACCTCTCTCGGACCAGGATCGAGAAACGGCTTTCTGATGATATTGCAAAGCTCACTAAACGGTTTGAAAATAACGATTTTAATAAGAATGTGAATCCCGACTATTTGAATTTTCTTCGAATTCAAGCCGAGGAATCTTTTCGTTATATAGAGAATCATCTTCAGGGAGTCTACTATTTTTACTATTTATCATCTGATACAGACCAGTTAAAAGGCGATCCTTTTCTTATTAAACCGAATGAATTAGAGAAGATTGTCGAGGTGTACAAAGGAAATGACCAGAGCAGTGTTATTTATTTCGGAATCGCATTGGTAAATAATAAACATACCTTAACTCTTCAGTTGGCAGAGAATCATGATTCTCCTGAAGAATACCTGCAAGTAGTTCTTAGTCTTCCATTTGTACGAAAAATTGATTATCTGCGAGGGGTTTTTTCAAGTCTTAACTTTACCAGGCAGCCAATAGCACGGAAAGTGATCTTGCATAAGATTTCTGATCAATGTGATTTAGATTATTTTAATACTCTTCCCGTAAAACGGTTTACTGCTAAAAATGATTTGGGAATTCCTGAGATTAAAAGATATTTAAGCGGAACTGCGTCTAAAATAGAATGCCTGGCTATAACAAAACCAGCGTTTAACCTTACTGATTTAGATCTTGAGATTAAGATTAAGGACGAATTAAGTACTTAACTTATTCATTTTTTATTGTTAAAGGGCGAGATTTGGTTTATCCTTAAATATGGAATTTCATTTCACATTTTGGAAAGCAATAGATAAAATTTCCATTGCCTTTTCTAACTCCCCTTCGGTTATCGTAAGAGCGGGAGAAAGTTGAAGCACATTCCCCTGTGAAATTTTAAAACTTAATCCATTTCTCAAACAGCTATACATTATTTGCTCCGCTTCTAGTGAGGCCTTTTCTCTCGATTCGTGGTCTTTAACTAATTCAACACCCCATAGTAGACCGATACCACGAACATCGCCGATTAATGGATAGTCTGCTTTTAGCTCAGAGAGTTTAGTTTTCATCCATTGGCTCTTCTGTTCTACTTTTTGCAAGATATTATTTTCCTCGATGAAGGAAATTGTTGCTGATGCTGCTATACTTCCGAGTGGATTTTTCTCATGTGTATAATGGCCTAGTGACACATCAGTAGCAATATTAAAACTATCGCGAGCTACCATTGCTGCAAAAGGAATTATACCGCCGCCTAACCCTTTCCCAATGCAAAGAATATCGGGCTCAATATCATAATGCTCAAAGGCAAACATCTTGCCTGTGCGACCTAAGGCAATAGGTATTTCATCCAATATAAGTACCACATTATGTCTGTCACAAATTTCACGAACCCTTTTCCAATATGTTTTAGTTGGAATTTGAACATCGGTATTTCGAATTGTTTCTACCAAAAATGCCCCGATATCGCCCTCTTTTTCAATAACATATTCGAGATAGTCAGCGTATTTAATCTGATCGTTTTCAGTGCTGCCAAAGATTCCACGATAGGTTGTAGGAGGAGGAATATTTATTACCCCGGGCATTAAGGGACCCATATGTTTTTTAAAAATAGCCTCTCCACCTGCTGATATTGCGTCAAGAGAGGCACCATGAAAAGAATCCGTTAAGGATACTACCTTATGTTTCCCTGTAACAACACGTGCCAGTTTTAATGCTATTCCGATAACTGAAGTGCCACCTGGTGCAAAAAGGCTTCGGTTAAGATTACCGGGTAAAAGAGATGCTAGCTTTTTCGCTAGGTTGACAGCTGGTTCATTCGTGTACCTTCGTGGCGAGAAAGATAAACGATGCATCTGGTTTGTTATTTGCTCTATTATTACCTTATTCCCATAACCAAGCTGATGAACATTGTTCCCATGGAAATCAAGAATGGAGTTTCCGGCAAGTGTCTTCATGCCGCTTCCTTGAGAGAATTCCAGAACATCGAGGCAAGGTGTCGACATAGCCTGATGAAGGAAATAACGAGCATCATCATTAAGAATCTCCAGCGTTTTTGGATCTAAATGGTGACGATCCCATTTCCGTCGTTCTTCTGTAATATTTATGTCTCCTTCTGTAAATGATCCGAATGTATCCATTTGCATAAACTATCGTTATGAACTTTAATAGAGATAATGAGCTTAATTCCTGATAAGAATTACTGCAAATTTAATTAATCAATTTGACCATTATAAGAAAAAACAGATTGTCACTTACAAATTAAATTTTTTCAACGTACGACTTTCTAGATTTCTAAAATAGATAAAGGTAAAAATTGAGATTGTAATCATTAGCGTTCCGGTCGATATGGCACTGATTTTCAGAACTTCGACCCAGCTAATTTTTATATGACTGAAATTCTTGAACAACAAAACGGATGTACTACCTAAGTATCCTATTGCATCCGAGATATACATTAAAAATCCGATGTTGCTGCGAACCTTAAAATATGCAATCCACCGTTCAAAATATACGGTATTATAAATAAGGTAGGAGAGGTACATTGCAAAACCGGCAATCACCATCCATGCGATAGGATTAAGGACACCCATTGTAAATAGTAGCGTTGTAGCAACAAGTATAACGCCGCTTATGAAGATAATAACAAAACTGGAGTAAAATGCAATCTTATTATTCTTTATCATAATCATCAACGCTATAATAGCTAGTACTGTCAAGGCAATAGGGATTTCAGAAAGAATTAGAAGTTGTGGGGTATTGGTAAATCCTATTTCCTTCCAGAACTCGACAGCAAAGTTATCGCGTAAGTCCCGAAAGATTGTTAATCCTACATATACAATGATCGACAATATAATTCCTGGAGCGAACTGAATAAAAAATTCCCATCTGCTCTTTCCGTTCATAGGAATCCTTTCGGTGCGCAACTCAATGTCTTGTTGATCTGGAGGAGGCAATTGATGAAGCATATAAATTCCTAATAGCAAAATGGGCACAAAGGATAGCCCAACAAAAAATGGCATCCACATTTCGCTAACATGCAACGAATCTAGGAAAAATCGGCCAACTGCCTTTACTATTCCTGATGAAAGAATAAAACTTGAAGCCATAACAGCCCCCAATAACTCGGTGTACCTTCGCCCTTCGATGAAACTGAAAACCACTCCCCAGATCATACCTAGCGGCAAGCCATTAAGGAACAAAAAAGGGAAATTATAGGGGAATGGTATAATGGCAAAGAATAATAACATTACCCAAGCTGACGCCATTAAGATTAGGAGCGTTTTTATTCTGCTTTTGTGATCTAATTCGGATATTATTTTTATCCCTAAATATTTTGAAAGTGTATATCCTATGAGTTGAGATATGATTAAAAGAATCTTATAATCGATCCCCCATAGCGATAGATTGTCAAAAGTTGCGGCCGTAAATGGTTTTCTAAAGGCATACATACTCAAATAGGTAATGAAGGCTGCAGCCGCAGCAAAAGCTACAAAACGAATTTCTGAGGCATTGATTTTTTGTTTTGGACTCGTAGTTTTAGTCATTTTATATGTAATTAATTTGGAATGGCAATAAATTTGTTTTCTATTAATCCACGAAGATCAGCCACACTATTAATAATATGTGTATGAGGATATTTTTGTAATGTTTCAATAGAATTTGCTCCACTTAGCACTCCTATATTTCCACGGTATCCTGCAAGGTAACCCGACAAAAAATCGGCAGGAGTATCGCCAAATTTAATGACTTCGTGCACACTTTGCACTCCGGTTAATTGCATTGCTTTAAAGATCATAAAGGGTGCCGGACGTCCAATTTCGTCTGTGTCTTCTACGTCTAGCGAAAAATCGATCAGTCCCCGCTCTTTCCATTGTAGCCCCTCCATAATTGTCTGATTAACATCTCGATGAAAGCCCGTGTCCGTAACCACTTTGATTCCCTGACTATGGCACCATTGGAAGGCTTTTTCAGCACCTTCAATGGCCTTAACCTCGTTTCGATAATAATCGACCATTAGAATAGAGTAGTATTTAAAGATCTCCATTGCCTTTGTGTGGTATTGTGGAAAGCTATATTGTTCTAATTTTTCAATACTTACCTTTTTCCCCAAGTTCTCTGGCCAACATAAACTCGTAGAGATTAATTTTATTGGTTCCTATTGTTTTTTCAAAATCTGAAATAGTTGTATGGAGTCTAAAATATTGAGCTCCTTCATAAAGACACCTTGCTGCCGAATTGTCGTCATTAACAGTTGTTCCCGAAAGGTCGAAAAGAACTAGGCTAATTTTTTTCATCCTTTAGCTTTTGAGGTTAGGTTTATACCAACGCGGAATGGGTTTTCTTCAATAGCATAGTCAAATGCTTCATTTAACTTCTTGAATGAGAAATGGTCATAAACAAGTGCATTAAAATCATAGTATTTGTGATTTTGTTCAATGAATTGCGCAGCGAGTACTAAATCCTGTTCGTTGTAGTTGTGTAATCCTTTAATGGTAAGCAGATTTCTAATCATATACTCCCCATTTATAGATACATCACGCTGAGGGAAAGTTGCTCCGACCCAGATTGCAACACCTCCAATATTTAAAATTCGCAATGTATTTTCCATAGATTCTGGATTCCCGCTAAACTCCAACACAATTTCTACATCTATTGTTGAATTTGGATCTATTGTTTTTATATCTCGCATAATAGTTTCCTTATCCCCACCAGAAATAGAAACGTCGGCACCGAATTTTCGTGCTAAATCTACTCTTTTTCTGTTAGAATCAGCCGCTATTACTTTTTTTGCGCCATTTTTTTTTTGCCATCGCACAAGCAATAATTCCCAACATTCCGGTTCCATTAACTAGAACAGTTTTCCCAATAAGATTGCCTGCTAATCTTATTGCGCCAGAAACAGTAGCAATAGAACAGTTAATCAATGCAGCAATGGGATCAGGGACATCATAGGCAATAGAGACTACGGGGGTGTTTTTGCGTAGAATGGTATATTCACTCAGACCGCCATGTAGATTACTCGTTTCAGTGATCTGTTCGTGACCGTATTTAAATAAATTGGATGCTTTCTGCGCAATTCCAATTTGAGAATAGTAGGATTCAGGATTACTTGAATAAATCGCCCAAGTAATACGGTCACCTATTTTTAATTTATTTCCACGTAAATCGATATGTGGGGCACTAGGTCCAAACTCTTCTATTCGGCCAATAATCTCGTGCCCTAAAATAGTTGGTGATTTCTCTGTTCTTTTGCCAGTATACGTGTTTAAATCACTGCAGCAGAGGGTGCAATAGGTATTGCGAACAAGGATTTCGCCCTCTTTGAGATCTGGTATAGGTACTATTTTAAAGTGAAAGTCTTGTCCGGGCTTTTCAAAAACTGCGTAAGTAGAATTCCTTTTTAACATTCTTTTGCAATTATAGAAACTGTTTATTGTATTAAAACACAAACATCTTAAAATAATGTTATGTACTTATTCCAAAACTATTACAATCCGATTACAAATTCTTAAGATTTACGAAACAACCCTGTTAAAGAAGCTAAATCTGAAAATTTAACCGAATTGTATTTTAATTGGAATCATGTTGAAACAGTAAAGTCGTTTTTTAAAACCCTAAACTACGATACTATGGAGATTCGAATTTGCAAGCCGGTACATTTAAATAAAGATCATCTTGATCAAATAATTGAGCTTATTATTATAGGTGGTCAAATCAAACGAGAGAAGAATGAAATAAAGAATATTATCCTCATGGCTGACCTAGTCGCACTAAAGGAGCATGATGGAATAGTAATCTCTACAGCAACATTGAAGAATCAATGTCTAAGCTATCGTGATAGGGTCTTTAATAGCGCTGGAGTAAGATTTTCAGAGCGTTATCTCAAAGAATTGGGATTTATCATTACCAATCCGGATTTTGAAAACCAGGGTCATTGTCAACATGTTTTGAGTGAATTTTTTATCCGAATCAGCATGAACTCTATCTATGCAACAACCAGAAAGCCTGCAATGGTACATTTACTTAGAAAACTTGGATTTATAGAAAGTGGGGCAATTTACAATCACGACTTAAGACTTTTAATCTTTGATTCTTTAACCGAAGCATCTACTTGCAATATACTAATGAATGGCTCTTTTCGAATACAGAAGGGGCAATTGCAAACCTAATCAGCAGAATAAGTTTTATCAAAATGTATTATAAATGAAATTATTCTGCAATATTGAAAGTTTACTTTTGCTTTCATTCCTTATCGATATAATAGCTGCCGTCAAGTTTAATAAATTAAAATCTTTATGTTTTTATAAATAGTTAGCTGAAAAAAAACGATAAATTTAGAGGAAATCCATTTTTTAAACTGGTTTTAACTGATCGATTTTATGTAAATCTGTTTTTATTTAACAGCTTAATTTTTAAAAAGAAAAAATATGAAATGCTATTTACGTGCTCTTCATAAGTACGATATTCTTCATGGAAGAACAAGCAGAAAAGAGTTTTGGGAATTTATTCTCTATAACTTGATATTTATTTTAATTGCAATCTTGCTTGATAATGTTCTCGGAGTTACCGCAGCCGGACTCCCGTATGGACTCCTTAATTATATCTACATCTTGGCAGTTTTAATACCCGTTGGTGCGGCTGCAATACGTAGGCTTCATGATGTAGGTAGGAGCGGGTGGTTTATTCTGGTTGCCTTAATACCTGTTGTTGGGCTCATTTGGCTAATAATCCTCCTTTGTGCCGAAGGCTCTGAAGGAGAGAATAAATTCGGAGATAACCGAAGAGGCTCGCAATTAATAGAACAGCAATAGTTTAGGATATATTTTATACGGCATCGATAAATTAATTAGACTCTCTTTTTCAGAGTAATCCCTGATCAATCTGCCACACAATATATTCGATCATCTTATCTTCGTTGGCTGCATCGTATTCCGATTTTAGGTTATGCCCAAACAGCCGGGCAATACCTTGCCAGAAAAAAGCACTGAAACCCCCTTTGAACTCTTTGATGATCTCATACGATGATTCTCCTGTTTCGCGATCTATTAGCTTTATAAGGATTCTGCCTTGTGCAATTGACATCGTTCTAATCTCTGACTCAAATTCACTATAGAGATCCTTTTCAATCTTCTTTACATAGTCCTTTCGTTCTCGGTCACTCTTAAAAGTGACATAAACACTATTGTACTCCTTTAGCTTCATCGCGGCAACTTTGGCTATTGGATAAACTTTTAGAACCCTCATCTCTAAAATAGTATATTGATGAAGCGCTTTGCGGGACCAGTCTTTGTGTTGGGGATAAATTAGAATTTCAGGCAATAAAATATGAAATATCGAATCCGATCCTGCCGTAAGAACCTTCGCGTCGTAGTTATACGATGGTAGCTCTTTGATCTGCCCTATAGAAGATAAGGTGATCGATACGAACAAACAAAGATTCAACCATTTTAACATTGCCGATGCTGTATTATTAGATAGCAAAATTAATAAACGATCCAGTATCTGCGAATGTTTTAACATTATTAAATTTCAAATTTTAAGGGGCGCACCACGGTTAATTCTTTATCTTTGTGGTAAAGACCGTTATGGCCTTTTGTTAGCACGATAACAATGGAGAAAATAAAGGTTGGGGTTTCCTCTGAGATCGGACCGTTGAACGGTGTAATCCTTCATACTCCGGGTCCTGAAGTGGAGAATATGACCCCCGAGCATGCCGAACGGGCGCTCTACAGCGATATTTTAAATCTCTCAGTTGCGACTAAAGAGTATGCTCATCTCAAGGGAATTCTCGAAAAAGTATCTGCAACGTATGAAGTTAAAGATTTATTAGTCAGCGCCTTGGTTGACGATGCTGTAAAGGAAGAGCTTATTCGAAGTATTACGATACAAGAAGATGCTACTGCGGAGATCGATTTTCTGCTCCAAATGCCTGCTAAACTGTTGGCTACGCAATTGATTGAAGGGGTAGTGCTCAAACGGGATAACCTCACCCGTTTTCTGAGTAAAGAGCGCTATTCAATGCGTCCGCTACACAATTTTCTCTTTACTCGCGACGCTTCAATGATCCTATGGGACGAAGTTCTTATAGGCAAAATGGCTAATAAGGTTCGCGAACGAGAGACCCTGATTATGGAGACCATCTTTAAAAATCATCCCGCGCTGGGCGTAAAAACTATAAATACTCCATTTTCATCAGGCGGTTCCCACCTATTTCCTAATGCAACTATTGAAGGGGGAGATGTACAGGTTGCCAGTGAAAATGTTCTTCTTGTTGGGAAAGGGGCGCGCACATCTTCTGAGGGGATTGACTTTCTTATTGAAGTTATTAAATCAAAAAAAACCTCACTTAAGCACCTTATCGTTCAGGAACTTCCGGATAGTCCCGAATCATTTATCCATCTTGATATGACCTTTACCTTTCTGAATCAAGATGCTTGTTTGATTTATGAGCCACTGATATTACACAATACAAAATTTCATACTATACATATTACAATTGATAATGGCGTTGTTACGGGCATCCATGAACGTAAAAATATCGTGAACGCCTTGCATCATGTGGGGTTTGAATTTAAACCTGTCTTTTGTGGTGGAAGGGCAGATCCCTGGATTATGGAGCGTGAACAATGGCATAGCGGGGCGAATTTCTTCGCTTTTGCCCCTGGCAAGGTGATCGGTTATGAACGGAATAGCTATACCCTCGACGAGATGGATAAACATGGCTTTGAGATAATTCGAGCCCAGGAATTTATTGCCAAAGGGCTAAATCATACCGATTATTCTAAACTTGTGATCACGATCCCCGGTTCAGAACTGGCTCGCGGTGGCGGTGGTGCCCGATGTATGACAATGCCTATTAGCAGAGAGAAAGTTGATTGGTAATAATAGGATTGTGTAACCTTTGCGTTGCCGAGAAGAAATACAGATCTTACAGATTAATCAGGCTTAATTCTAAATTGGATAGTTATATTTTTTGTTTTTGATAATATATGCGTAAGTTAAATAATGAGGAGCTCTCCCGGCTCACGGTTGAAGGTTTTAAGCAAGCAGATAAGATGCCAATTGTTGTCGTTCTTGATCAGGTGCGAAGCAGTAATAATATAGGATCTGTCTTTCGTACTTCCGATGCACTGCTGATTAAGAAAATCTGTCTCTGTGGAATTACCGCTACGCCTCCAGATAAAGAGATTCATAAGACTGCATTAGGTGCCGAAAATAGCGTTGCCTGGTCTTATTTTCAGACTACCGAAGAGGCTGTTGAGGAACTGAGAAAAGATGGATATACCATCATTGCCATTGAGCAGGTAGAAGGGAGTATCGCTTTAAACGAATTCATACCTGATCCAAACGAAAAATTAGCTCTGATCTTTGGGAATGAGGTGAAAGGGGTTCAACAGGATGTTGTAAATAGGTGTGATAAAACCATTGAGATTCCTCAATTTGGAACCAAACACTCCTTTAATATTGCCGTTAGTGCAGGAATTGTCCTGTGGGATTTGGTCAATAAGATCAAACAACGCTAATGGTTAAGTTGGTTTAGGAATCTTATGTCTTAAAAAGGGTATTGTGCTCATTGATTTTAAAAATGATAGAGGGAAATTTTTTAGATAAGAATAAGGCCGAAACTTACCTGATTTCTTGTGATCTAGTATCGAATCGAGCTTATGGATTACGGCTTTGCACAGGTTTGTCATAAAAATGAAAATAATAGGGGTTGATGGTCTGATTTTATTGTGGAAAGTTTTATTTTTACCATCCGTTAGGGCATTTTTAAGAGTTAAATAATTAATAAAAAACAGTTAAAATGATTAACCGACTTATTGGAGAGATGCCTAAGATTGGCATCCGTCCTGTGATTGATGGCCGTCTTGAAGGGGTTAGAGAATCGCTTGAAGTTCAGACAATGAATATGGCAAAAGCTGCGGCTAAGCTTATTAGCGATAATCTTCGTTTCCCAAATGGGGAAAAGGTGGAGTGTGTTATTGCCGAGCGCACTATTGGAGGTGTTGCCGAGGCGGCAATGTGTGCCGATCAGTTTTCGCGTGCAGGTGTTGGCGTTTCTCTTACCGTTACTCCTTGCTGGTGCTATGGCACCGAAGTTATGGACACTGATCCGCTTATCCCTAAGGCTGTTTGGGGCTTTAATGGGACAGAGCGTCCAGGAGCCGTTTACCTCGCAGCTGCCCTTGCCGGATATGCTCAAAAAGGGTTGCCCGCATTTAGTATCTATGGACATGAAGTTCAGGACTCAACAGATACGTCAATCCCCGAAGATGTAAAAGAAAAAGTGTTGCAGTTTGCTAAAGCTGGTCTTGCAGTAGCACAAATGCGTAATAAATCATACCTCTCAATTGGAGGAATGTCAATGGGAATCGTAGGATCTTATGTCGATCAGGAATTTTTCCTCGACTATTTGGGAATGCGCACCGAGGTTGTAGACATGTCAGAACTCGTCCGCCGAGCAGAACGTGGTATTTATGATCCTATTGAATACGAGAAAGCTCTAGCCTGGGTAAAGAAAAATTGTAAAGAGGGAAAAGATCTCAATAGTCCGGAGAAACAACTCTCCGCTGAGCGTAAAGCCTGGGAGTGGGAGATGGTCGTAAAGATGACCCTTATTTGCCGTGATCTTATGATTGGGAATCCTCGTCTTGCTGAACTTGGTTTTGGTGAAGAGGCTCTGGGTCATAATGCTCTCGCAGCGGGCTTCCAGGGACAGCGTCAATGGACTGACCATTTGCCAAATGGCGATTTCATGGAGGCAATTCTTAACTCGTCATTCGACTGGAATGGTATTCGCAAAGCCTTTATTATGGCGACTGAAAATGATTCGTTAAATGGTGTGGTGATGCTCTTTGGTCATCTGCTCACCAATACCGCACAAATATTCTCCGACGTTCGTACCTACTGGAGCCCTGAAGCGGTGAAACGTGTAACGGGTAAAGCCCTTACCGGGAAAGCGGCAGATGGTATTATCCATCTGATTAATTCAGGGTCTACTACATTAGATGCGACTGCAAAACAGCAGAAAAATGGTTCGCCGGCAATGAAACCATTCTGGGAGATCACCGAAGCTGAGGCACAGGCTTGCCTCGACGCTACCGATTGGCCTGCTGCCGACCTGGGATATTTCCGTGGAGGTGGATTCTCTTCCCATTTTAAAACCGATGGGGAGATGCCTGTGACAATGTCACGCGTAAACCTGGTAAAAGGGATTGGTCCGGTTATTCAGATCGCTGAAGGGTATACGGTTACCTTGCCCGAGGATGTGCACAATACACTTGATGCCCGTACCAATCCAACTTGGCCAACTACGTGGTTTGCTCCTCGCCTTACTGGCAGTGGTGCTTTCGCTGATGTCTATACCGTTATGGCCAACTGGGGTGCCAACCACGGTGCGATCAGCTATGGCCATATTGGAAGCGAGTTGATTTCGCTAGCTGCGATGCTGCGCATCCCGGTCTCAATGCATAATATCGCAGATGAGAAGGTGTTCCGCCCTGCTGTCTGGAGCGCTTTTGGAATGGATAAAGAGGGTTCTGACTACCGCGCCTGCGATACCTATGGCCCGGTATACGGAAAGACTAAAAAATAGGTTTTCGATCATCGTGAACCCGAAATTGCACTTTTGAAATAACCTTTTCATGGTGATTTCAAGACCTTAAATTCTTAGCCAGCCTCTGTACATATAGGTCAGAGGCTGGCTATTATTTTTTAATCAAAGCGATGAGCTATTCATTAACTATTTAACTAACTTTGTTTTCTGAATTCTTTTTAGCCTGTTACTTTACCTACTTTTCGAACAATTTAATTTAACCTATTATGGCAGTCTTACCTTTCATTTTAGTACTAATTGTTATCTTTTTATCCGGATTACGAATTGCACAGGAGTATGAGCGGTCAGTTATTTTTAGACTTGGACGATTTACTTCGATCAAAGGTCCGGGTCTTTACTGGATAATCCCGCTTATAGAGATGCAGCAGCGTGTTGATATCCGAACTAAAACGGTCGATCTGGAACAGCAGGAAACCATTACCAAGGATAGCGTAACCATTAAAGTAAATGCCGTGCTGTGGTTCAAAATCGTTAACCCTGAAGGGGCAATTATTCGTGTGGCTGACTACAATAAAGCAGTTTACCAGTTTTCTGTGACTGCTCTTCGTAATATTATAGGACAACACACACTTGATGAAGTGCTTCGAGAGCGAGAACAAATCAATGGTACATTACAGAAAATTGTCGATTCTGCAACTGAGCCATGGGGGATAAAAATCGAAATGGTAGAGATGAAGGATGTTGAAATCCCGGAGGCAATGCAACGGGCAATGGCCCGAGAAGCCGAAGCCATAAGGGAGAAAAGAGCACGTATTGTTAAGGCAGAAGCTGAATTGGAAGCTTCCATAAAATTGACTCAGGGAGCCAAGGAGATGGAAGGAAGCCCGATAGCACTCGAATTACGACGAATGCAAATGCTCTCAGAGATTGGAATTGATAACAATACCACCACGGTAATTCTTATCCCTTCAGAATTTACCAATGCTGCCAAAAGCTTTACTGATCTGGTGAGCAAAAAGAAGTTGATTGATTAATTTTTGCAAAAAGTGAATAACTTGGCTATGAGAATACATTCAAAATGGATGGTAATCCTTCTGGCCTGTGGCCTTTCACTTGTCTGCAATGCCCAAAAACCCAATATTCTCTTTCTTTTTGCAGATGATCAACGGGCTGATGCGCTGGGTGTATCAGGGAATAAGTATATTCAAACTCCCAATATAGACGCTCTCGCCAGCAGAGGTGTGCGGTTTACTCAGTGTTATGTTATGGGGGGTAATCATGGCGCTATTTGCGCACCCAGCCGGGCCATGCTGATGAGCGGCAAGAGCTTGTTTCATGTTTATGATAAGCTAATGGGTATTCATACGATGCCAATCCACTTTTCGGATAATGGTTATGTGACCTTCGGAACCGGGAAATGGCATAATGAACCAGCCATGTTTGAAGCTTCATTCCAGAAGGGTAAAAATATTTTCTTAGGCGGTATGTCCGATCATTATAAGGTCCCTTGTCGCGATATTGGGCCCGATGGTAAACTTACACAGCCGGTTATTAAAGGTTATTCTACTGATCTTTTTGCCGGGGCAGCGATTGATTTTATTACGGAATATGCTCAAGGTAAACGGGAAAATCCATTCTTTTGCTACGTCGCATTTACCGCTCCACATGATCCACGTTCGCCACGCAAGGATTACATCGGCATGTATCCACCCGAATCAATACCTATTCCCGGGAACTTTAAAAAACTTCATCCTTTTGCCTTTGATGACCTGGATGTACGAGATGAAAATCTTGCTCCATGGCCCCGTACGCCTGAGATAATACAGGAATCACTGGCCGACTATTATGCCTTGGTCTCCCACATGGACGCCAAGATAGGTGAAATAATAGAAACCCTTAGAAAGAACGGGCTACTTGAAAACACCATTATTGTTTATGCTGCCGATAACGGATTAGCAATTGGAAGTCATGGCTTATTAGGCAAACAGGATCTTTATGAACATAGCACCAACGTTCCGATGATGATCTCAGGCCCCGGGATTCCAACGGATAAAGTGAGTTCAGCTTTTGTTTATTTGTATGATTTATTTCCAACGTTAAATAAATTATGTGACTTACCTGCGGCCGCAGGAGTTGATGGGAAAAGCCTTGTGCCAATACTAAATGGCGAATCATCTGGTGTACGTGAGGTACTCTATACCGCGTATAAAAATACCGCGCGCGCTGTGCGTCAAAAGGAGTGGAAGATGATCTATTATCCACAACGCAATTTCATTCAGCTATTTAATCTGGATAACGATCCGCTTGAGATTAACAATCTCGCTAAGTCCAGTGATTCAAAGCCTAAGATTGACGAGCTCATGGCTATTCTGCGACTCGAATATGCCGCGTCTAATGATACTGCATCACTAAATCCGAAGACCATCTTGCCACTCGAATATGACTATACGATCTTGCATCAGCGCCCAGACCAATGGCAGCCTGAATATACGCTAAGCAAATATTTCAAGGATGTGGATATAGAAAAAATCAAAAAATAGCATATTAATTTAATGACTGCGAATGAATTTCAGAATTGGATTATGTACTAAAGAACAACTTCCCGAAATTATGGAGATCTTTAATGAGGCTATTGTTCATTCGACCGCCTTATACGATTATAAACCACGAACAATGGAGTTCATGAATGAGTGGTATACAGAGAAGCAGCTTGGAAATTATCCGATTATAGGGCTCTTTGATTCTATGGATCTCCTGCTAGGTTTTGCATCATACGGATCGTTTCGCATCAGACCGGCTTATAAATATACTGTTGAGCATTCTGTTTATGTCAGGGTCGATCAGCGGGGGAAAGGATTCGGCTCTGAGTTGTTAAAAGAGATTATTCGATTTGCGGAGATACAGGATTATCACGTATTAATTGGTGGTATTGATGCCTCGAATCAGGTAAGTATTCACATCCATGAGAAAGAGGGATTTGTATTAAACGGGATTATTTATGAGGCTGGGTTTAAATTTGGACGGTGGCTCGACCTTGCATTTTATCAGCGGATTCTAAAAACCCCGAAAAATCCAGTGGGAGATATATAATCAATAATATCATTCTGAATTTGAATACTTTCTGTTATTCAGTTTTTCGCAGATTGAATTTAGGTATCCATCGCGGGACCTCTTTTTTATATTTTCGGTACTCTTCTCCAAACTTCTTCGCTAGATTCCGCTCTTCAAAAAAGAAGAAAAATACATTGTTAATGATAAAAAAGATTATCGCCCAGATAAAAATCTTCCTTGATCCGGTGCAAATTGATTCCCCAATTAGTGTTATTAATACCCCTATGATCATCGGATTTCTTACATAGCGATACAATCCTGTTACGACTAGTTTTTTTGTAGGACTCCATGGCGCAAGCGTTCCATCCCCTTTGTTGCTAATGTCAGTGATCGATTTTACCATCAAAAAAAGCCCAGCAGTTATTGTGATGATGCCAATAGAGAGAGATAATGGAGTCTTTAATATGAAGTCTTTCTCAAGAACTAGAGGAATCAAAATCAGAACCTTAATGGGTAGAAAAAATGAGATTCCCTGACGTATAATATTTTTCATCTTTATTGTGTAGAATTCTCTCTAAGAATAATTAAAATGTCATTGGAACCTCCATCAATAGAAACTCGACCTCGGTGTCAGCATGCACAGAAAATTGGGCAACATCCCAGATGCCATAACCATCGCGGGTTTTTAAAGGCTCCCCATTAATGGTTGCCTCTCCACTTAAAATAAAGGCATAGACTCCGTTTCCTTGAGCTTTAACTGAATAGTCGGAGCTGAAACCTTTGTCGAATTTACTTAGATGAAACCAGGCATTTTGATGAATCCAAACACCAGCGTCCTTGGGATCGGGAGAGAGAATTTGTTGAAATTGATTGTGGCGGTCTGCAAGATTCAAGGTGATTTGATCGTATCGTGGAGTTACATTCTTTTTATTTGGGAATACCCATATCTGTAGAAATTTAACCTGCCGATCTTTGTTCCTGTTGTATTCACTGTGGGATATTCCGGTACCAGCACTTAAAACCTGAATGTCTCCATGTTTTATTACCGAGAGATTACCCATGCTATCTTTGTGTTCCAAGTCGCCCTCCAAAGGAATGGAGATAATCTCCATATTCTCATGAGGATGGGTACCAAATCCCATGCCGGCATCTACCGTATCGTCGTTTAAAACACGTAACGCACCAAAATGCATTCGCGAAGGATTGTGGTAATTGGCAAAGCTAAAGGTATGCATGCTATTTAGCCAACCATGGTTCGCATGACCACGAGTCTGAGCCGTATGAAGAATAACGTTTGACATTTTTGAGTATTTTCAACAAAATTAGAGTTTAAATTCACTAATGGCAACTTTAAATCTCTTCTAATAGGAAAATTATGGTTAATCTTATTTTATTCTAGATTCCATTCAACTTAATTCTCGATTTTAGTATAGCATAGGGTTTGGTAAGATTACTTATCTGTCCCACTTTCTTAATATATTTGTGATCATAATCAATCGTACTAATTTTACCTAACGAATAAATTCCTCTTGTTATGGATCACAATGCATTTACTTCTCGCAGAAAATTTCTTAAGAGCGTTGGCCTTACGGGGATCGTTCTTGCCGGAACATCTGCCACTCAGATTTATGCTTCCACGCTAAAACGAACGAAGAAGAATGAACAGAAAAAAGGGATGGTTTATCTTTTCCAGGGCGACTCAATTACAGATGGAAACCGTGGGCGCACAGCCGATCCAAATCATATTATGGGACATGGGTATGCTTTTACCATTGCCAGCCGTCTGGGAGCCGATTATCCCGAGCAAGAGATGGTGTTTTATAATAGGGGCATAAGTGGGAATAAAGTTTCGGATTTAGCTGAGCGTTGGCAAAAAGATACGCTCGACCTAAAACCAGATTTACTAAGCATTCTGATCGGCATCAACGATGTTAATGACACGATTCAAAATAAGGGGGGCTCAGTAGCGCAGTTTGAAGCGGTATATACCTCAATCCTTGAGCAGGCATGTGCCGAATTTCCGAAGATCATTTTTGTCCTTTGTCAGCCATTTATTTTACCGGTAGGTACTATAAAAGAGAAATTTGATGTGTGGAATCGGGAACTTTACGAACGACAATTAATCGTTAAAAAACTTGCTGATCGGTATAATGCAGTATTGGTAGACTTTCAAATGGTGATGAATAAGGCATGCTTAAGAGCTCCCGCCGCGTATTGGATTTGGGATGGAATTCATCCCACAGTGCCTGGTCACGAAATTCTTGCCCGCGAGTGGCTACTGCAAGTTGGCAAGCGAATACGGTTTTAGAATAGGATTATGCCTGAAGTATTTCCGTATAAATAATCTAAATTATGTAACTACCTTATGGGATTAAAGGCCCAGAATTAGCAGGTATTTCAAGCCTTAGATTGGATTAAGAATGAATATAAATTGATGTTTCTGTCTAAAAGTCATTGTTAAATATGTTTACTTTGGAAAGTTTTTAGAAGTGTAAAATCACAATTTAAATCTTTCAATATGAAAAATCCAATAGGAATTCAACGTATAAACAACATGATGATTCGCTTTTCAGAGCTTCGGAAATCTGAAAGATCGAATATTTCAATTAGATTGATATTATTGGCTGTGCTTGTTTTGATAAATATTGGAGTTAGTAAAGCTGTTCCGAGTTATGCAAGGCAAACTGGGATGTCATGTTCTGCCTGCCATTTTTCATTCCCGGAACTTAATTCATTTGGCCGTCAATTTAAGATGAATGGTTATGTATTAACTGGAATGACAACCATTGAATCACGAGAAGATAGCAGTAGTTCAACGCGACTGAAACTTCTTAGCAACCTTCCATTGTCGGCGATGGTTCAGTCGTCATTTACCCATATCGCGAAGGATGTTCCGGAGACGCAAAATAACTCAGTTACTTTACCTCAGCAATTAAGTGTTTTTTATGCAGGACAGGTGACTCCCCATATCGGAACTTTTATCCAGATGACTTATGATGGGCACTCGTTTGGCATGGACAATGTAGATATTCGCTATACCAATCAGGCAAAAATTGCAGGGCGAAATTTGGTTTATGGCCTTACCTTAAATAACAATCCGGCTGTTCAGGATGTTTGGAATACCTCCCCTGCGTGGCGCTTTCCCTCAGCGGGATCGGATGCGGCCAAAACACCTTCGAAGTCTACAATCATGGAGAATCTGGGGTCACAGGTTGCTGGTTTAGGTGCTTATACCTTATTTAATAATCTGCTATTCGCCGAAATAACTGTGTATCGTTCCGCTCAACAGGGAGCTCCAAATCCGGCCGATGTCACTAATGAGATGGTGGTGAAAGGGGTAGCACCCTACTGGCGGTTAGCGTTGCAACATCAGTGGTATAATAATTATATTGAACTCGGTGCATTTGGTATTGAACCAAATCTATTTAATAGTGGTATCTCAGGCAATATCGATAAGATTAAAGATTTAGGTATAGATTTCCAGTATGAGCATAATTTAGCTTTTGGTGCCGTGACATTTCACTCTTCGCTGATTCAGGAAAAAGAATCTCGTGAAATCCTGCGTAAAATATACAACAAGTATTATTTTAACTCGTTGAAAGTTGATGCAAATCTCTATTTGAAAAATGGACTAGGATTCACAGGTGGCTATTTTTATACGGTTGGGACTAGAGATACCAGAATTGATAGCTGGAGTAAGAAACCGGATAGTAATGGTTTTATTGGTCAGATCGAATATCTTCCCTGGTATAATACTAAATTTGCATTGCAATACGTTGCATACAATAAATTCGATGGTACGGTATTAAATTATGATAGCGAAATGAGAAATGCTTTAGATAATAATACACTCTACCTTGTTGTTTGGCTTAATTTTTAGTTTTACTTACAATAATTAATTATGAGAAGATTTTTTTCCATTTTATTTTTTTTACTAGTTGTAATTCTTGGTTTTATTGGTAGTCCTCTTTCTAGTCAGGCTTCTGCACCTCAGGAAAAGAGTCATGGAATAGGTCCGGTTAAATCGGTCGAAATGGGTCCGTTAAATAAAAAATGGGTCGATGAGGGCAAGGGGATTTATAATACCCAATGCATTATTTGTCATGATCTTGATCAGAAGAAAGTTGGGCCGGCACTTCGGAATATCACAAAACAGCGTGCTCCTGAGTTTATTATGAATTTACTCCTCAATTCTGCCCAAATGCAGAAGGAAGATCCTACGATGAAGGCGTTATTAAAAGAGTACAATAACCTTCAGATGCCCGATCCGGGACTTAATCAGGCTAAGGCCAGATCGGTTCTTGAATATATGAGATCGGTGGCAAAATAGTATTTCTACTCATTGAAAAATATCTCCACTGTTGAGTTTGCCTTGTAAAACTTAGCAGTGGATTTTTTTTTATCTTTTGACTAGTTATGAGGCGGATCCTAAAAGTTGATTTCATCAAAATTTAGCGTTAATTTGGCATTTGCTAAAGCCGGTGTTTGTTTTTATTCGCTTAGTCGAGAGCTGAACTGAAATTTGTTGACCCTATGCGATCAATTTTGATCATACTTATCTTTTTTTCCATGGTTAGCGCACATGGAAAATCATCAGGTGGGAGAATGTATCGTAGTTTTTCTGAACCTAAGAATTACGAGGTGAATTTTGGCGGATGTTACGCCAATTTTTTGCCTGGCAGTTTAATCCGTTTGGAGGTCAGTTTAAAAAATCACACCGCTATTCTTACTCCTGTTCGTGAGGAAATTAAAATTCTTGACTCTTTGGGAGTGAGTGTTTGGAAAACGACTCTTAATTTAGATCTTTCTCCTAATGGGGAACTTAAACTTCCTTTGCTAATCCCAATTCCGAAAAATCAGGGTCGTTATATCTTGACCCTTGGAGAATCGTCAGAAGGGCGAACGGGAATAATTCCTGAGATAGTATTCTATGCCATTCAGCCTCTTAAGTCGCCGCGTCTCTCCAAGATTCTGGTGACTGTGCCCGATTTTGAAGTTGATCTAGGTAAATTTATTAAAATATGGGAAATTAAGGCGCCAACATTCTCCTGGGCTCAGGTTCTACTCTGCGGTAAATTGAGCTATCAACGGTATATGGCAGGCGATCCCCAAGTATCGCAGCTGATTAGTCGGGCTCTTAACCGCGAGATGTCGGTGATCTTTCTCGATTTTTCCCCATCAGACACCATCTTATCTATTGAATCAAGAACGCTTGTCCCATTTGGTATTACTGCACATTTTATACCTCTAAAAACCGGAGAACAACGTTTTGAGCTTAAATTGGAGAACCCTGAATTTGCATTTAATCTTGACAGAATGGTTGCTATTACTTGGAATGGATTAAATGGATTTTCTGTCCCAGCAACCCAGCTTAATTTTGAAGGGGCAGGGGTTAAAATCATTGCAGATGTTATTTCGGGGTTAGACCCAGTAAGATATCCCGTAGTTGAGATTATTCCGGCAGTTGGAAAAGGGAGGCTAATTATATCTCAGCTCATCACTGATGGCCGGATCGACGAATCTAAAATGCCGGGGCGCTATAAGGCTGATTCTCCTGTTTACGATCCTGTGGCGGTGCAGTTTCTACTTAATCTAATCTCTTCAGCTGTAGGAGATAACTTGCTGAAATAATAGCAATAGAACTATAAAAAATAACCGTAAAGCTCACGGAGAACTTTACGGTTAAGATAGTATCAGTTATAAATTGGAGGTTTGTAATTGAATCCTCACAGGTATTTAAAGACGATATATTGATTTGGATTTAATTAGTCTCGGAAGATTTCTTCTTAACTAATATCGATAACCCAATAAATGCAACGATTAGGATAATGGGTAATACCGACATATTCCGCAGGGTTATTTGTGGTCCTGCTGTCTCAATCGATTTCCCCATAATAGGTAATACCATCGAGGTTGCAACAAATCCTGCTCCACCAAGGATCGACATTCCTAACGCTCCACTCTTCGGTACATATTCTGATGCAAAACCAATCATCGTGGGCCAGAAGTAACATACCCCAATGGCAAATACCGCAGCAGAAAGAAGAGTCATTGTCGCACCCGACGAAACACTAAGTAATAATAGACCTACTGTTGAGGTAATTGCTGAACCCAATAATACACCCGTTGGGTTTAAACGATGGATCAATCCACCGGCGAAAAAACGACCAACCGCCATAATACCGGTCATCACAACTAAGATAATCATAGGGTTTATACCATTAGTGCTTAGTAACGCATTGGTCCATTGATTGGTTCCTAATTCGGTGGAGGCTGTAAGCAACATGCAAAATAGTACCAATGGGAATAAAAGACTGATTTTATTAATCATACGACCTTCTATAAATACTAAAACAACGATTACGGAAATAATGATATAAGGGATAGCGCTATCGAAATTCAAACTCAATGCAGGGATGAAAGCCGAAAGTATCATAAGTAATACCGCAACAATAATGGTATATGGTGCACCTACATTGCGCATCATATCTTTATATGTTGCACCGCTGGTAACACGTTCTGTCTCAGGGATGCGTTCGTTAAAAAATAAATATCCATAAATAGCTAGTGGGATAAATAGGATGCTAACTAAAGCTTGCCATGGGAGGTTAAATGAATCCATAATCAACCAAGCCAAAACTCCACCAATTACGATTCCGCCAGGAAACCAAACATGAAATCTGTTAAGCATTTTTGTTTTTTCAGTGGGGAAAAGGGTTGCGACAAGTGGATTGCAAGCAGCCTCAACACTACCGTTAGCCAATCCAATAAATACATTAGCAATGAATAGAGAGGTAAAATCTTTAGCCAAAAGCAAGAGAATAATTCCAACTACATGCAGACCAAAAGCTAATCGAACAATAGTTTTTGTTTTGACGATGTCGATGATAAATCCTCCGGCAAACATTGCAATCGCAAAGCCGAAGAAGGCAGGTGCAAAGGCTCTTCCAATGTCCTCCTTACTTAATAAATAATCGGTTGTAAATACACCCTCTATTTTTGCTCTGATAGCAAATGTTAGGCCTGTAACCAGTAGGGCAAGACAACTGGCAATAAATAATCTTTTTTGATTTACTTGTTCCATAATTAAGTGTTTAGCTTGGTTAATATTAAAATTAGTTTACTTAGTTGGTTTGTAACCGCTTTGGGATTACACATTTTTTCTCCTTGTAGATAAAGATTCGTGTTTTTATTAAAGACAAAAACTTCCTCTATCTATCTTTGAATAGATGCAAATATAGAAATAATCAGAACAATATAACTTTATGATTTATTTCTTTTTAGGACTCAAAAGGGAATGAGCTTCGTTTTTTTTGTGCCGTAAATGACTGATTTATCTTGCCGATAGGGTGTATTTTAAATGCCGGCTATGAGCTCTTTCCATTATTTAGTTTTAGTGGTGGCTGTTTTACCACGATCCCCCAGCACCACCTCCGCCAAAGCTTCCTCCGCCAAATCCTCCGAAGCTATCGCCGCCTGATGATCCGCCACCGGAGAAATCATTCCAGGATCCATTGCTTCGACCACCACCAAGAAGATCCATTAGTAACAGAGTGCCCAGAAATCCTTGCCCACTGCTAATGCCATAGGCATTTCTTCTACGCTGAAACATGAATATAATTGCCAGAACGATCATGATGACAAGAAAGCCACCCGGTCCAGATTTGCGTTTATGAACAGATTTTACATATTGGTCTGCAGTAAATTCACCTGCTGTAAGTGAGATGAGCACATCGGTACTTCTGTCTAGTCCCGTGAAATAGTCGTTTTGTTTAAACGCCGGGATAAGTTCTGCCCCCAAGAGCGCTTGTCGAGCTACTGCATCCGGAACTACGGCTTCTAGTCCATAGCCAACCGCAACGAAGACCTCTCCGCGTTCATTGGCCATTTTGGGTTTAACCAGGATTAGTATCCCATTATTTTTCCCTTTTTGACCAATACCCCATTGTTCGGAGAGTTTAATTGCAAAATCGGCTTTGTCATAACCCGAGAGGGTTTTTATCGTCACGATAGCAATTTGTGTAGATGTTCGCTGGTAAAACCCAACAAGCTTATTCTCCAGCGAAGCTTTTTGATCGGCTGAGAGGAGACCTGCGAAGTCATTCACAAGCATTGGTGGCTCAGGCCGAACGGGAAACTCATTCTCTCCTCTGGCATTCTGTACGAAAAGCATCACCGATAAGATAATCAGTAGTGCGGAGTATTTAGTGAACGTAATTTTCCTCATTATTTTCCGTATGAAATTTCATCAGAGAGTTCATTTTCATCATTGCTCTGCCATGGGAAATAGTGTTTGAGCTGTTTGCCCGCTTGATCGATCCCCTCAATTATCCCTTCGGCAAACTCCCCTTTTGTAAAATGAGCGATCATATTTCCTTTGATCTCATCCCAGAAACCTTCAGGAACAACTTTGTTTATTCCTGCGTCACCAATAATTGCAAACTTTCGGTCGTTAACCGAGAGATAGATCAGCACGCCATTGCGCTCATTGGTTTGATCCATCTTAAGCTTTTTGAATAGCCATGCAGCCCGGTCGAGCACCTCGCTTTTGCATGAACTCTCCAGGTGAATCCGAATTTCTCCGCTTGTATGGTGCTCAGCACCCTCAATAGCAGCTTTTATTAACCGCTCATTCTCTTTGCCAAGAAATTCTTTGGGATTCATATCTCAGTAATTAGAATTGAACTTTTGGCGCTTTATCGGCCCCTTTTTCAGCTTCGAAATAGGCTTTTTTCTCAAAATTTCGCATCGAGGCAATAATGAGCTGCGGGAATTGACGAATATAGGTGTTGTAACTACGCGCTACTTCATTGAACTTCTGACGCTCTACTGTGATTCTGTTTTCTGTCCCTTCGAGTTGAGCCTGAAGATTTAAAAATCCTTCATTCGCTTTTAAATCTGGGTACTTCTCCATCACAACCATTAAACGCCCTAAGGCAGACGATAATCCCCCCTGTGCTTCCTGGAACTGCTGCATCGAGGCTGGGGTAAGCTTGGTAGGATCAACGGTAACTTGTGTCGCTTTGGCACGTGCCTCAATAACGGCGGTAAGTGTCGATTTTTCAAAGTCAGCATATCCCTTAACTGTATTCACTAAATTAGGTATAAGGTCAGAACGACGCTGATAAACATTCTCGACCTGCGACCATGAGGCTGCCACACCTTCATCCATAGTTACCATCTGGTTTCCTGTTGAAACGCCCCATTGAAATCCCCAAAATAATAGAACTACTATTACGATCAGTACAATTAATCCTGTTCTTTTCATCTTTATTTTATTTAAATATTACGTAATCTCTTGTGTGAGTTTATTGGGTGTGAAATTAATCAACAAATTTAAGAATGATCATAGGTTTAACATTATTAATTTCTAAAAATTTGAATTCTTAGACGGAAATAGTCACGCAGGAAGAATAGATAGGTTAAAAAAATAGCTCTAGACTTCAACTTAAATAATGAATGGGCTATAATTGAAAAGGATGAAACCGGGCGGCTCCATCCTTTTACTAAAACTAACCAAACTAACTAACCTAACTAAACCTAAACTTATGAAAAAAAATCTACTACAAATATAGAGGTGTAGTTGTTGATTTCCAAATTATTAATGTTAATTAAATGTAAAGTTTTCATCTCTTTTAGTGAGTTCATGTGCTCTTTTTTCTAGAGACCAATTGGAGGGTGTTATTAATAATAGCTAGTTTTTATAACAGGCTGTTTTTGTAAATTAAGATTTTGGATTATTGTCTTTCGTTTCGTACGTTTGCCTCGCTTTAATGAGAGATTAAAGATCCGATCTTAGATCCTCAAAAAGCTTTATTTCTTTCCTTAACGACCATTTATTTATGCTATTAAAAGCTCTAAACTACTTCAATAAACAGGTATTCTTAATCGTATTCTCTACTGGATTAATGATCCCCAATGGTGGCTTTTCTGCCAATCCGAAAACTCAAAAGAATAACGGAGTGATAGCTCGAGATGGTAAGTTACTGCGCAGTGAATTGTGGCAACCTTTTGATGCCTCTTTAGTAACGGGCGATTTTTTTGTTTCGCCTCAAGGGAAAGACAGTTGGTCAGGGACTCTCGACGCACCTAATGCCTTGAATACCGATGGGCCATTTGCAACCATTTCGCGTGCCAGAGTAGCTGTTCGGGAACTTAAATCAAAGGTCTATCTACCAAAGGGAAAGGCTATAGATGCTCGTTATTCTGGAAGTTCCCATATCTATGGAAAAGGGAAGGATATTGTCGTTTTTATCCGTGGAGGATTTTATCCTCTCGCTGAAGCATTAGTATTTACTCCTGAGGATGGAGGCGAGCGTGTCGAGACTAACCTTCCTTCCGGAGCTTTTGAATGGCACCATTTACGTGATAATTATGTTACTTATGCGGCCTATCCGGGCGAGAAGCCTGTAATCTCCGGAGCTTTTCCGGTTAAAAACTGGAAGAAAGTTGGAAATACATGGGTTGCCCCTTATAAAAGAGACGAAGTGTCTACATTAAATGCCAATGGAAAGAACCAAACGCTGGCAAGATATCCGAATCAGGGATACTTTACCCTGCGTAAGACTCCCGCCTCAACCTCTGAAATTCCTTTTAAAGCTGGAGATCTTAAAGTCTGGCCCGATATGGAAGATAACCGTATTGTTATTTTACTGCGCTGGCGAACAGCCTATAACTCGGTGGTGAAAATTGACCCCAAAACCCAAATCGCCTATCTCAAAGATCCGGAGGATGGCCCGGGAAAGAATAATGGGTTATTGGTTGTTCCTCCCCGTTATTATATGGAAAATATTAAATCCCTCTTGGATGCTCCCGGTGAATGGTTTTTTGATAAGAAAAACCATGAAATAAACTATATCCCGGAGTCTGGCATTACTGATCCGAACCTGGCTGATTTGTCTGTTCCTCAGATTAACCATCTGGTACAGGTGCGTGGTGAGGAGGATAAGCCGGTGCGTAACCTGCGCTTTTACGGATTGGCTTTCGAAGGGGCTAAAGAAAACTTCAGGAATTTTCCCCACCATTATGAAGTTACTGACGGCTGTATTGCAATTAGTTACGACTTCGCTACCGATTGTGAGTTTGCAAATTCAGAATTGCGCGCCTGTGGCGGATTAGGGATGACAGTCGGCTCTGGTTGCTATGGGGTGCGAATCTTTAACAACACGTTCGATGGGTTAGAGCAGGGCGCTTTAAGTATTAGTGGCACGGGTGATCTTAAAAACGGAAAACTGAGTCAGATTAATCGTGAAACATTGGTTGATCACAATATATTCTCTTCGTGCGGATTTGGAGGGGGTATTACCCTTGGCGTCGGCGGCACTATCCATACTACCATATCCCATAACTATTTTACAAAATCGGGAAGACCCTATACAATGGATATCGGTGCGGGTGGCCTCGAGGGGACGGTAACCGGCGATGTGGTCGTGGAATATAACCATTTTGAAGATGTTCAGAATGATGCCGATGATGCAGGTGTTATCGTAGTAACGGGAATGACGACCAATTCATCTATCCGAAATAATATTATCCATCGGGTGCATCAAGGATTCTTCAGCGATAATGTCGCTTTTTGGTTCGATAATATGTCGAGTAACTGGACCGTCAAACACAATGTCTATTTTGATATCGAGCAAGGAGACATGAAGACTTGCGGCACCTATTTAATCAACAATGATTATTCGGATAACTTCTTGATCGAGCCTCCAAAATCATTGCCGGAGAAATTTATTGAGGGAGATCCTAATTTCGCTTGTTCGAATCTCCAAATTACCCTTAATGGGAAGCCCCTTTCAGGTCCTGTTCCTGCGGGAACATTAGTTAAGGTGCGAGCCGATATTGCAAACTCGGGAAGCTCTGGAGTCTCCTTTGTGCAGGTTCTTTCCGATCGTCGGGTAATCGCCTCAAAGCCATTTCCTGTAATCCGGAATAATAGTCGTTCGGTAGAGTTCGATTTACGTCTTAACCAACCGGGGAGTCAGGAGATCTCCGTGGGTGAAACGAGGCCACAGACAATTGAAGTAACTGGTGAAAAACCTAAAGTCGCTTATGATAAGATCCGATTGTCTGAAGAACGGATGCTCACGGGTGAGACGATTCATGCAACAGCAATAGCGACAAACTTACTCGACGGAGCAATTAACTCTTCAATCGTTTTGTATGCCAATGGTCAGGAGTTTCAAAGTCAGCCTATCACACTATCTGGGAATGAATCGAAAGAGGTCACCTTTGAATTAAGTCCGCAGACTGGAATCTACCAGGTTCGCATTGGCAATAGCGAGGAGCTAAAATTAACGGTATTGAAGAGCCGTGAGCTCGATATGGCTAAGGAGAAGATGTTCTCGTATATCTCTCCAAAATCGAAACCTTCAAATATCGAGGTAATCCAGAAGGAGAACCGGTATATTTTAAAAGCCAGCGGATGGGATTTTTATCATGCTGAAGATGCTTATGCGACTGTTTACCTTAAAAAGTTAAAGGGTGACTTTGTATCAACGGCAAAAATTAATTCTTTCGGTAACCGCACAAGCGAATGGTACAGGACGGGTCTTTTCGTCCGAAACGATATTAGCAAGAGCTTCGATGTAGACAGGGGAAGCTTGGGCTCAGTGCTTATGTTTTCCACTCCGGGACGTGCGGGAATAGAATACGACGAATTTGGGAATGGTTGTATGCACAAGGCATCTAGTGAGAACCTTCCTGAAAACTCACCAACTCCACTATGGGTTAGGCTCGAACGACATGGGGATCGCTTCACGGGTTATATAAGTTTGGATGGAAAGAACTGGATCATAAAACGGCAGACCAAAGATATCCCGGGAATAGAGAAAGCAATAGATTTAGGATTGGCTGCAGGATCTCCCGATCAGAAGCAATATACCGTAGAGTTTGTCGATTGGAAGATTAAGATCGAGGATCAATAAGGTTTTTGCAGTAATGATTTTAAATTGATTGAAATATGGCTGTTAAAACAGTATTTTAAAGGCATTAACTGTAATTACCCACCTGAATTAAAATTCGATTTCTTTCTGGAAATAACCGCATCGAAGAGATCGTTTCTAGGTTTATTTAACTACGATCCCTCCCGGAAATACAGAGGCTTTCATCCCTGCACGTGGTTGTGAGGCAGGCATGATCTTCTTGCCGGTGATTTGTAGTTTTACAAATTTCAACGAGTTTAATAAGCTTTGAATCATTGCAGTCAAATATGACAAAATCTGATGGTTAGAAAAAGAAAATCCTTGAGTCAAGTTCGAAGAATGTTCATAGATTTATAGCATTTAAGCGCTGTCTATCTCGTTTTTTATAGCCATAAATTTTCCCCTCTAATTTATACATATAAACGGGGGTTCCTTGAGGATAGAAAGGATGCAGTTGAGCTAATATTTTAATTTCGATAAGATTATTAAAATGTTTTCAACATAACGCGGCGATAGGCTAGGTTCTGCAGATTGACTATGCGACTACTGAATTAATGATAAAAGAATTCCGAAAAATAGATTTTAGCAACCATTTATAGAATTATCCTTACACAAAGAAGGTTGAAAAGAAGAAGTTTTTTTAATTAACTCACCACAGGATAGGGGAATTTAGACACTAACGGGACTCGAATCCCCTCTTTTTGAGATCTTCGTGCTGCTTCGATAATCTCCAGGATATGGAGAGAATGTTCGACATTTATTAGCGGTTCGTGCCCTTCTGCCATGCTTTCACTGATCACAGATGCTCCTTGTTGCCAGACATAAGAGCCGGGATCTGTCGAAAATCGCTGTGGTTCTTCATGGTCTATGGTAGCAAGTTCTACGGCAAATGGCATCCAGTCGTATCCAATCAGGTGCATGGCTCCTTTTGTGCCAACAATCGAGACTGTTGGTTTATCCTGGCCTTTCCCTTGGTGGCCATAGGGATCAAAATAATTAAAACCACACATCACATGCGATAGTGCACCACTAAAGTGCTCCATTAAAATACTCGCATTATCCTCTGCCTCAACGGTTATCTTCCCTTTGTCATCGACTGTTCGTTCGGGAGTAAGAATATTGGTCATTGCTACAACAGATTTTACAGGACCAAGCAGTCCCGTAAGTGTTGTAAGGTTATATACTCCCAGATCAGGCAAGCTACCGCCTCCATTTTCATAAAAAAAGGCAGACCATGTTGGTCCCAGGTGGCCATAATGGGCATGGGCAGCAGCAACTTTACCTAATTTGCCTTCGTTTATCTGCTTAGCCATAAACGCAAACTGAGGACT
>CAIVMQ010000119.1 GCA_903907075.1 uncultured Bacteroidia bacterium | reverse complement strand
TGTATTTACAAGAGGTTAAGATCACGTCGTAAAAGGAGCCCTCATCTCCCGGTGATACAATTTATTCGCCTCTAAGTCACCAACAACCTCTCCAGATTTTGGATTCCAGGTAACTTTCCGTCCAGTGCGAATAGCGATATCACCCATGTGGCTAATGGTATCAGAAATTACCGCTTCATCAAGAGGGCATAATTCCGGCTCTTTCTCTTGGATAACAGAGATAAAACGCCGGCCCATAGTATTATTCTCACTTTTAATATGCCCAATTTCATTCTTAGGAAAGTTATTTAATTGCTGATTAATAGCCGGAATATCAGACTGAGCAGATGAACGACTTAGCGATATCCAACCCTTCGTTCCATAAAAAGTAGTCCCATTTGACTCCTTCATGATTCGATGATTTAACATGCCACTTGAAGCTACATCGCTACTCACAAAATGAACTTCAAAACCATTGTGATAGTTGCAAGTCACATCCCACGAAAAAATATTATCATACAATCCGCCGGCTGGCCAAAATTGCCCCCTACCCTCGCACGAATAAGGTCCATTCACCTTTTCTTTCAATATCCAAATAAGGATGTCTAATGGATGAGCTCCCCATCCGGCAAGAAAACCAATACTATAATCGTTGTTAAACCATGAACTATTATTGGTAACCCGGTCAGGACAATAAGGTCTCAGAGGAGCAGGACCACTCCAACGGTCAAAATCAAAATCAGCAGGCACCGGCACCTCATTACAAACAGGTGAGTTCACATCATTTTTCCCGGGAGCCCAAACATCAACCCGGCTAATCTCTCCCAATGTTCCCGATCTGATTAGATCGAAACCTAACTTCAGATGGTCGAAAGTACGTTGCTGCGTACCATAATGGAATTTCACCTTGTTCGCTTTAAGCTCTTTTGCCAACATCATATATTGAGGATAACTCAGACCAAGTGGTTTAGCCAGCATGATATGTTTGCCAGCCCTGGCCGCTTTAATGGCTGCAAGGACATGCCAATGATCAGGAGTTGCAATATGCACAGCATCAATATCCTTACGAGCCAATAGTTCATCCATATCAAGATACGATTTACACTGCAGGTAAGTGAAATTAGTCTCCTTGTAAAACTGATTAATCTTTAAGGCCGCCATATCCCTACGATCCTTGAATGTATCGCATACCGCTAAGTTCATCGCCTCTCGAAGAGGTAAAAAATAAGACATTAACTCGCCCGTACCCCTGTCGCCAACGCCAATATGACCCACCACAATACGGTCGTTGGCACCCTTCCAGTTCGAACAAGATCCAAGAATTGTAGGCAGTAATGCTGCCCCAATAGATGCTTTTACTGATCGATTTACAAAATCTCTTCGCGAAATCCCCCCTTTGACAGCCTCTTTTCCCTTCATAGTTTCAAGGTTTTAATTTACATACTGATCATATTTCTGTTGGATTTGTTCTGTTGAAAGCATTCCTGGCAGCACCCAAATACGATACTTAAGTTGCAATTTTTGCCCTTTTTTCATTCGCAGGCTCTGATTATAAAGCACTGCTGGACTATAATAATAAAATGGTATTTGAGGATTATTGATAACATACCAACTCGAAGTAGGGATCGTGAAAGCAGGGTTATTCATCATCAGCAACCCTGCTTTTTCCCCATCAACACCATTGAAAACCATATAAACCCAATCGCCTGACTTAAGATTCGTGCTGTCGTGATTTGAAAACACTTCTGATCCTGTGAAATCCTGATTAAATCGCATGGATAACCCTGCATAACCGCCCCATGATTTTCCTCCGGGCTCACGCTCCAATGGCGTCCTATCAAGTAAAACAGTATCCGCCAAGGCGGTGAATAAATGCTCTTCATCGAGATAATAACTCCCATCGGCAAAGGGAGTCGAAAGATGAATTCGACGAGATTCTTCCAAGACAGCCGTCTCTCCAGCAGGATGATAGCGAAGGGACATCCGCAAATCAGCAGAAAAATCAGGCTTAAGCCTAAACCTTTTCTTCCCTAATTCTGTGATTCCCTCCGATTTATAACCTGATTCTGCGGTACTAAATTGGGGTAGATATTCCCAATAGTTCACCCCATTGATATATTTCCACGAGAACCACAACCCCAGATGCCATGTGTGATCGGGAGGCGAAACACATGTCAAGGAAGTCTGATTAGCCGATAACGGATGGAAATAAGGCTTTCCGAAACGATTGTTAAAGTTATATTGCCAAACTAGACTCGAATTATTTTGTAACGACAACGCAGTATCGCTCTTTTGCCAGAAATATTTTGGGGGAAGATCTTGATTCTTAAAACATAGATTTAGTGGCAGTTGAATAGTCACCTCCTCTCCGGCACACCATTGTGCTGCGCGAAGGAGGAGGAATTGAAATCCTGAATTTAACAGTGCACGCTCATCATGACCTAAGGGAGTAAAAAAACACCTCCCTTTCCCTGTTTGGCCAACAAATACTGCAGGCTCGTCAATCAGATGGCCGTCCTTCTCACTTTTCGCCGATACATATCCTATGGCCAAAGAGCCTGGGTTTATCTCACTCTTTTCCCATATTTCATCCATCAAAAAAAAGCCGGCCATTCCTTTTGTGATAGGATGATGTTGATCTAAGTTATACACATGCCCCAATGTACGAGGTCCATGTTTTGTATCTTTACCCCATCTGCCAATACCCAGCCGTTGGTAATCCTCCCAATCATAAAACGAGCTTCCACCCGCATGAAAAGTCACTAATCCGCCTCCTTCAGTTACATACCTGAGAAGATCGGATTCCCATAAAGGACTTAAACGGAGCTTATTATCGGGCCAGGTATTCCAATTGCTGATTACAACCTGGAATTTACTTAATACCTCATAATTAAGGGTATCAGGCAGCTCAGTTACGGTGACCTTAAAGGCATTAGATTCTTTTAATATGTGGACTAATAACGGAGTCGTCTTTTGCCATTCATGATTATTTTTTCCACTTAAGATTAATACATTGATTAATTTATGTGACGGCGGTGAGGCCACGAGTGAAGTTGCAGCAAATGTCTTAAATGCAGTTAATTGACAAATAACAATGAAAATAAATCCTATCTTAACATTCAGCTTGAATAGTTTATTCATAGCAGAACAGCTTTAATTAGGTTTCTGATTCAGGTATTTTCAGACAATGCTAAAGGTATAAATGTTTTTTGATACTTGTGTTTGATAGTATTATCTTTGCATCTTAATCGCAGGGATTAAACCTAATTTAGATTCAATTTAATGAAGAATTTTAAACGAACGCTCATTACCTCTGCTTTACCATATGCCAATGGTCCTGTTCATATCGGTCATCTGGCAGGTGTTTATGTGCCGGCAGATATCTATGCCCGATACCTTCGGTTAAAAGGGGAAGAGGTTGCGTTTATAGGTGGCTCTGATGAACATGGGGTCCCAATAACGTTAAAAGCTAAGAAAGAAGGTATTACTCCTCAGGATGTAGTGGATAAATATCACGGAATGATTAAAGATTCGTTCGAGAAATTCGGAATCTCTTTTGATGTTTATTCGCGTACCAGTGCAAAGGTTCATCACGAAACAGCTTCTGAAATCTTTAAAACCCTATACGATAAAGGTGCCTTTATAGAACAAACGTCTGAACAGTTTTACGATCAGGAGGCGAAACAGTTTTTAGCCGATCGGTATATCACAGGAACTTGTCCAAGATGTAACTACGAAAAAGCCTACGGCGATCAATGCGAAAGTTGCGGCAGTACACTCAATGCTACTGACCTGATAGATCCTAAATCAGTCCTTAGCGGGAACAAACCCCTTATGAAGCAGACAAAGCATTGGTTTCTCCCACTCGATAAATATGAACCCTGGCTGCGGGAGTGGATCCTGGAGAGTCACAAAGAGTGGAAACCAAATGTTTACGGACAATGTAAATCATGGATCGACGGTGGATTAAATCCGAGAGCCGTTACGCGTGATCTTGACTGGGGCATTCCCGTTCCCGTTGAAGGATCGGAAGGGAAAGTTCTTTATGTTTGGTTTGATGCCCCTATCGGCTATATTTCAGCAACAAAAGAGTGGACTCCGGATTGGGAAAAATGGTGGAAAGACCCTGAAACAAAACTCGTTCATTTTATCGGAAAAGATAATATTGTTTTTCATTGCATCATCTTTCCGACCGTCCTCAAGGCTGAAGGATCATATATTTTACCGGAAAATGTTCCTGCTAATGAGTTTCTAAATCTGGAAGGGGATAAGATCTCAACCTCCCGTAACTGGGCCGTGTGGCTACACGAATATCTCATCGATTTTCCCGGAAAAGAAGATGTTCTTAAATACACCCTCACCGCTAATGCTCCGGAGACAAAAGATAACGATTTTACCTGGAAAGATTTTCAGACCCGTAACAACAGCGAGCTGGTAGCCATCTTTGGCAATTTTGTTAATCGAGCCTTGGTCCTTACCGATAAATATTACAATGGTAAGGTTCCTCAACGAGGTGAATTAACTGAATATGATCAACAAACACTAAGTGAAATAACGAACCTTAAAATTGAGGTCGAGAAATCTATTGATACCTACCATTTCCGCGAGGCGCTAAAAAATGCAATGGATATGGCCCGACTAGGAAATAAATATCTGGCAGATATGGAACCCTGGAAAGTTATAAAAACCGATCCTCAACGGGTAGAAACAATTATGAATACTGCCCTTCAGATAACCGCTAATCTGACCATCGTTTTTGATCCATTCCTCCCTTTTACTGCGGCTAAGCTACGAAAGTTCATGAATATGAAGCAGCTGGATTGGAAAGAACTCGGGCGCACAGATCTAATTACTGCTGGCCATACAATCAATACCCCCGAACTCCTGTTCGAGAAAATTGAAGATGAAGCGATAGAGGCACAAGTGAATAAACTTTTAGAGACAAAAAAAGTGAATGAATTGGAAACCGCTAATGTTAGTAAGGCAAAAGATAACATAGAATACGAGGATTTTGCAAAACTAGATATCCGTATTGGGACTGTTATTGCGGCAGAGAAAGTTGCCAAAACTAAAAAATTGTTGAAGCTTACCATCGATACTGGCATCGATACACGTACAGTCGTCTCGGGAATAGCAGAATATTTTGAACCCGAGAAAATAATCGGACAACAAGTATCCATCTTAGTAAACCTAGCTCCTAAAGTTCTTAAGGGGATTGAATCACAGGGAATGATCCTGATGGGTGAGAATGCTGACGGATCGCTCATCTTTATATCCCCATCTACTGCAATCCGGAATGGGTCTGAAGTTAGGTAAGTAAACCCTCAACCAGAATTACCCCATTAAAAGGGATATAAAAAAGCCGCAGCTAAATAACTGCGGCTTTTTTTAGAACCTTTAACTCCTTATTTTTTTGCAGCAGCAACTTTTTTCGCAGCTTTTTTCGCAGCAGCTGGCTTAGCAGCAGGTGCAACAGCTGGTTTAGCTGCAGGAGCAGCAGCAGTAGTTTTTGCTGGAGCTTTCTTAACAACTTTCTTGGTATCTTGTGCATTCACAGAAATCAATCCTAACACAAATACAAAACTTAATAATACGAGTAACTTTTTCATAATAGCGAATTTTAATATTGTTTATGGATCAAATGTAAAATACCAAACGTGAAGGAATCGTGAAGAATTAACTCCTTAACTGTGAATTAACATCTTTTAACGGAAAATGAATCCTAAAAGTCGACCCTTCACCTCTAACCGACTGTACATCTATCGATCCATTATGATAATGAACAATACTGCTTGCAATTGAGAGCCCAAGCCCATGACCCTCTCCCGATGAAGGGTCAGCTCTCTTAAAGCGATTAAAAATATTCGAAAGCTGGTCCTTGTCAATGCCTATTCCATTATCAATCACCTCAATACAAAATTTATCCCCTATCTCGGAACAATCAATACGAATATGACCACCTTCCCTATTGTATTTAATCGCATTAGAGATCAGATTAAACATCATAATATAGATCAGCGATTTATTAACATTCGTAAGATCAAAATTGGGGTGAACTAAATTTTCGATTACGATATTTTTCATCTCTGCACGGTCTTCAATATTAATGATTATTTCATCAATCAATTCTCGAAATTTAGTGCTTTCATCCTTTGCAAACTGATCATTTTCAATGCGTGCAATCAAAAGAAGCGCCTTAATAATTTGCTGTAACCGGTTTAGATTATTCTGCTGTTCCAGAATATTTGCCGTAAATTGCTTTGGAAGGTTACCAGAAGAGAGCAAATTCTCAAGCTTGCTTTGCATGATCGAAATTGGGGTAAAAAGTTCATGTGAAACATCGGCTGTAAATTTTTGCTGATTCTTTAATATTGTGGTTACCTTATGCATCAATTCATTAAGGGCATTATTGAGATAAATAAAATCGGAAGTAGTGCTTTTAAGCTCTGAAAAATCAAACGTTTCTGGATTTGTAATGGTTTTTACTTTCGTGATTATCATCTTATTAAGCGGATTCAGCAAATATTTATTAATCCCTATATCTACCAAAACAGTTATCAGCAGTACTATTAAAATAATCGTTATCGAGATATTTCTCATCATTTTATTGAGAGAGTTAATCAGTTGAATATTTTTCCCAATCTCCAAAATATAGTGCTGATTATTGATCTCAAAGCTATAGTTTAAGATTCGAAAATCGAATTCTTCATCTTCGATATCTCGCGCCTCATCTGAAAAGACAAGATCACTAACATGCTTTTGCGGATCCAGATCAATAGTTATAAACTCATCTTTAAGCATATTATAACTCGCATAAACACTATCTTTTTCAATATTTAGGAACGAATTAATTCCAATTTTTGCTACAATCGACATCGTCTTTTCTTTCATCTTTAACAGGTCGCGATCGGTTTGACGCAACGCCTGCTTATCAATAACCTGCTGCATCAGAATAAACAGAATGAAAAATATTACGATCTTAGAAAGTGCCCCAATTAAGGCTAGTTTAAGTTCAAGTCTCATGTTGAAAAATATAACTTCTTAATACGAACCTTTTATAAATAGTTGCTCTACTCTTGAAATTTTTAACCCCTTTAGCATCAAAGATAACATTATGTGAATTCAACACTAAAAATACAATACGATTCTTAGATTTAGTGTGAATTCTCAGATTTTTCATGTAGGTTTGATCTGTATTCTCTACTAAAAATGAATAATGCATGTTTTAATTGTTGAAGATGAAATCCCTCTTGCTGCAGAAGTGCGAAGCTACCTTGAGAAAGAGGGCTTTTCGTGCGATGAGGCACATACGGGAAAAATAGCATCCGATAAAATATTCTCCAATACTTACGATCTGCTCCTCCTTGACCTAGGATTGCCTGATTATGAAGGTATTGACTTACTCAGAGAATCTATTGCCAACAAGAGTTCTGCAGCGATAATTATCTTATCGGCCAGAAGTGCTCTCGAAGATCGAATTAAAGGACTTAATGTAGGAGCAGATGATTATTTACCTAAACCATTTTCACTATTAGAGCTAAAATCGCGCATTATGGCAGTGATGCGGCGCAAACATGGAATACGAACTAACATATTAAATATAAATAATTTAGAGATAGATTTGGATAAGAGACTTGTATCATCGCAAGGCACTCTGATTACCCTAACACGAAAAGAGTATGATATTCTAAGTTTTCTAATTCTGAATAAAAATAGGGTAGTAACACGACTGCAGATTTCAGAACATATATGGGGTGATATTATCGAAGAGAATTACAATTCCAATTATATCGATGTACACATCAAGAACCTGCGCAAAAAGCTTTCTGAATATATAGAAGGGGATTTTCTCGAGACAGTGCGCGGAATTGGATTCCAATTTATCGAATAACCGGATAAGAAGTTGGATAAATAATCGCTTATCAATCACGTATATTTAGTTATTCACTATTTTCCTGGAAGAATTTCCCGGAGAGATGCTTAACGGGCAGCCATGCAGCCAGAAACCCAATTAAAACAACAGAACAGAAAACAAGGAGAATATCGAGAGAGATAATTTTCATCGGATAGGCATCTATGATAAATGAACCACCTCCCTGAAGCTTAACAAATCCATAACTAATCTGCGCCTGACAGAGTGCAACTCCCAGGCAGGTACCGATTATTGCCCCAAGCAGCGACACCGACCATCCTTCAAAAAGGAAGATATTTCTGATTAAATGCCTATCGGCTCCCATGCTCTGCAAGATTGCAATATCCTCTTTCTTATCAATAATTAACATCGTAAGTGACCCCACAATATTAAAGGAGGCGATAATCAGGATTAGAATAAGGATTAGATAAACCGCATACTTTTCCCCTTGCATCGTCTTGTATAGATAGTCGTGTTGCTGATAACGGGTTTTAACAATAAATCGGCTTCCTAATTTGCGTGCGACGGCCTCTTGTACTTTTTTCGTATCGGCTCCATCTCTTAATTTTAGTTCTACAGAATTCGCCTTCTCACCCATCTCAAAAATCTCTCTGGCAAAGGAGATAGGAACAAGAACATATTTAGTATCAAGCTCCTGCTGTACAGAAAATATACCTGACGGATAAATCGACCCCTGATTAAAGCTCCCTTCGATAGACAGCCCCGATCGACGCCCCTTCTGTGGCACATAAATATTTATCGGATCAATCAGGTTAAGTCCGGCAGAGAGAAAATATGATACTCCTTGCCCCATTACCGCATATTGCCTCTCTCCGTCCTGAAGCTCAAATTTACCCTCAATAACCATCGTGTCAAGACCGGTCATTTGGGCATAATTGTCACTTACCCCTTTTATTGTTGCAAGGACCTGACGATTATTATAGCGCAGTAATGCATTATCTTCAACAACCTCCGAGAAGAACAGGATATCCGTGGAATTTCGCAGGTCAATAAACTCGTGGCTCCTGGCATCAAAACTTTTGCCTTCTGCAAGAGTAATCTTCAAATCGGCATCAAAAGATGAGAACAACGATTTAATCAGATTGTCAAAACCATTGAATCCCGATAATCCGATTATCAAACCCATCGTTCCAATAGCCATTCCGGCCACCGAAATTGCTGAAATGATATTGATCAGGTTGGTCCTCTTTTTAGAGAATAGATATCTTTTCGCTATGTATAACGAGAGGTTCAAGCTATTGGTCGATTAGATAACATTTTTGTATGCCTTAACGAGTAAACCTGTACCCGTTTTGTGACTACACCATACGTCTATCGAATTAAGAATCGCACAGAAAGGGAAAGTTATAAGGTAGTAGATTGGGAGAATAATAAAAAAGCCCTTTGATTTTCCCAACATAAGAATTGGATATTTCATCGATAATTTCCAAGCAAAAGAACCCATCTTCCCATAAGTATACTGAGCCTTAACGGAGGTAAATCCAGCCCGATTCAACTTCTCGGTTATGTCACTTATGGCGTACCCATCCCGGACATGCTCTTCAATAAAACCAGTAACAGAATTCTGATTATGATCATCTGTATCAGACCCCCCCTGATCGGAAGGAGTAGAGATAAGAAGCATTCCATTATTTCGAAGTGATGAATATAAGTTTCTAAAAACCAATTCATCCTCTTCGATATGCTCCATTACATCTACCGAAAGTACCAAATCATACCTGTCCGGTTCATTAAAAGTTGTGAGATCCGCGTATTCAAATTGAACCTTGTCGTTTATGCCTAACGAGGTAAAAAACCTATTGCAGTCTTCGATCTGCTCCTCTTTTACATCGACCCCCTTGATGATAGAATTTCGAAAGATTCTACTCACACGATAGCTATATTGACCAAATCCTGAGCCTGCATCAAGAACGGAAATGTGTTCTTTTGTGAAGGTCCGCTTGAAATAGCTCAACTCTTTTCTCACATGCCATGCACGCAGCAAGAGAAGATCAAGCAAAAAATAAAATGTTTTTCGTAAAAATGGGGTTCGATTGAACACCGCCCCTAATCGCCTTTTTATCGGATCATATTCCATACTAAACTTCTCTTTGGCTCTATAGTTATTCTGCTAAAGGTGATATTCTAATGTAAAAGCTTATCGATCTTCTCAATATAATCGAGGCTATCGTCGAGATAAAATTCGAGTTCCGGAACATGCCGCAATTGAAATCGAACAATATTCCCTAATTCACCTCTTAATTTACTCTTATGAAGTTTGATGTCAGCCAATACCTCCTCTGCCCCTGCCGATGGGAAAATACTTAGGTAACATTTTGCTTGTGAGATATCGCGTGTAACCCGCACAATGGTTAATGAAAGGATTCGCCCTTTGGCCAAAATCTGAGTATCTCGCCTCAACAGCTCACTCAATTCCTTCTGAATTAATCTTCCAATCTTATTTTGTCTTGTTGAATATTGTTCCATCTTAACTCTTTAATGGTGCAAATTTAAATAAAAACAGCAGGTTCTGAAGCTTTTGACCATTATCTTTTAATGTGAAAGGGTATCTTTGAGCCTCATCCAAGGGTAAAAAAGGGTTAATACACATCGCAAATAATAATGGAGCTTATTGATCGTACCATATACTCATTCCCACCTATAGTCGACTCCTCGAGTCGGATCCTTATTTTAGGAACTATGCCCGGAAAAGAATCGGTGAGACAATATGCCTATTATGCACACCCTCAAAATTCTTTCTGGAGAATTATATTCGAATTATTAGGTCTTCAGCTTTCAAGTGACCCAGAAATACGCAGAGAGGTGCTCTTAACCAACAGAATTGCCCTTTGGGATGTATTGAAATTATGCGCCCGATCAACAAGTCTCGATAGCGATATCGAGTCAGAAGAGCCTAATGATTTGAGCCTCTTTCTTTCACAATATCCAAACATAACTAAAATCTATTTTAATGGAAAAGAGGCGGCCCGTTATTTTCACAAATATTTCAAACATATCAATATCCCAATCCAGGTTATGCCATCTACAAGTCCTGCCTATGCTATAAATTGGAAGTTAAAACTTAAAGACTGGAAATCTATCCTAACTAAATTTTAAAAAGTAAATTCAAGTTTCATTATTTTTTAATACCTTTGACTAAACAGAAAAAATTAATATTCCTCCAAATGAAAAAAAACGTATTCAAACTAAAAAATTCCCAGCTCAAGGAGATTGCACAAAATCTTGGGGGGAAAATTAATAATGGATTAGTAAAGGATAATACGGAAGTTAAAAGTATTCCGACCTATATTCACCCACTATCTTCAGGTGCTCAGGGGCAGGCCGTTGTTTTAGACTGGGGCGGAACAAATTACCGAGCAGCAGTAATTAATATTGAGAATGGTAAAGCAACTATTTCTCCCAATAAAGGTGTAGGAAGGGAGATCTCGGCAAACACATCGAAGGGCTTTGCGCTGAATGACCTTTTGGCAATGCAATCAGAATTTGTTAATGAGATTGAAATACCTGCCAAAGCACCTATTGGCTATTGCTTCTCCTATCCCGCAGAATGTTTACCCAACGGCGATGCAGAACTTATTAAATGGACCAAAGGACTCGATATAAAAGAGATGATTGGAAATCCGGTCGGCAAACCATTACTTGACTACCTGAATAATACCGGCAAGGCTGAATTTACTGGTATTAAAGTTATAAATGACACGGTTGCTTCACTTTTTGCAGGATTATCTAATCCTAAATTTGATGCTTATATTGGACTAATTGTAGGTACCGGGACTAATATGGCTTCGTTTGTAAATGCAGACAGAATACCCAAAATAAACCCTGATCTTAACTGGACAGGACTTACTCCGGTGAATCTTGAATCGGGTAATTTTATCCCGCCACATATGACAAAATATGATGAACTGGTGGATGAAAATTCTGACAATACAGGATCACAGCGTTTTGAAAAAGCGGTCTCCGGAATGTATATCGGACAAATCCTTAAAGAGGTATTTCCGGAAGACGGATTTACTGATCAAACAGATGGCAAAGACCTAACAGACCTCATTAATCAACCCGAGAATCACAAGAAAAAACATGTGAAAGTTGCTAAGGAGATCTATAAAAGATCGGCTAAACTGGTTGCAGCATCACTTGCTGGATTAATCGATCTACTTGCGACTCACGATAAATCAATCAAAAAAGTACGAATTACTGCCGAAGGGAGTCTATTTTGGAGTAAAGTGAATGGCTGTAAAGACTATAATAAATTAGTTAAAAGCACCCTTAAAGAACTATTATCCGAAATGGGACATAAAAAGATCAAGGTCAATATCGCCGAGATTGAAAATGCCAATATGATCGGATCCGGTATCGCCGCTCTATCCTAATTTACTGTCATATAAATTCTTAAAGGGAAGCAGTATAATCTGCTTCCCTTATTTTTTGACTTTAAGCAATTAACTTTGCCCCTAATATGATCGATTTCTTTTACCACTACGGATTTATTGGACTTTTTCTCGCTGGCTTTCTGTCAGGCTCAATCTTCCCCTTTAATTCCGAATCGGTACTCTCCCTATTGATCTATTCGGGATTCGATGTGACCAGCTCTCTTGTTGTGGCAACAGCGGGAAATACACTTGGAGGAATATCGATTTATTACCTGGGGTATCTGGGTAAAGTTGAATGGATTGAAAAATACGGAAAGGTAAAACAGGAAAAGATACATGCCATCCTTCCTCGGCTAAACCGGTATGGATCGCTGGCGGCTTCGCTGTCATTTGTCCCAATTATAGGTGATGTGGTTATCCTTGGCTTGGGATTCTTCCGGATCTCACCATTCTTTACCATTCTTTTTATGGCACTCGGAAAAATTGCCAGATATTTAGTCGTGGTTGGGCTAATGAAAATGGTCATGTAAACAAAACACCTGCTAATTTTACTATTTTTGGTTTCAAATTTAAGTTATGCGAATTGTTATTCAGCGCGTTTCAGAAGCTTCTGTAACTATTGACGGAGTCATAAAATCGGCTATTCATCAGGGGCTGCTTACCCTTGTTGGATTCGAGGCTGAGGACTCACAGGAAGATCTGGATTGGATTGTGAAAAAAATCGTTCAGTTGCGAATTTTTAATGATGAACAGGGCGTGATGAACCTATCGGTAAAAGAGATAAACGGAGAGATTCTTGTCGTTAGCCAATTCACCCTTCATGCAAAGACAAAGAAGGGAAACCGCCCCTCCTATATTGGCGCAGCTGGGCCTCAACTCGCAATACCCTTGTATAACAGATTTGTAGAATACTTATCCGAAAGTTTAGGCAAACAAGTCCAAACAGGAGAATTTGGCGCGCATATGGTGGTTCAGTTAATCAATGATGGGCCAGTAACACTAATTATAGATTCAAAAAATAAAGAATTATGATTGATGACATGACCATTAGAGATGCTCAGAAAACAGTAGATGACTGGATTAAAAAATATGGTGTACGCTATTTCAGTGAGTTAACCAATATGGCGATTCTAACCGAAGAGGTTGGAGAGGTTGCACGGGTAATGGCTAGAAAATATGGCGATCAATCGTTTAAAAAGGGGGAGAGTGACAAGACCCTGGCTGACGAACTGGCCGATGTCCTGTGGGTGCTGATTTGCCTTGCTAACCAAACTGGTACTGATCTAACAGATGCTTTTGCACGAAATATGGAGAAAAAAACTGCCCGTGACCAGTCTCGGCATTTGAATAATGATAAATTATCGGGCACAAAATAATTCAATGCTATTGAATCTAATAGCTAAAATAATTTACTTGATAAAAAGAGAAAAATGAAATTATCAGCAGAGATAATTGCCGATTTTAACGATAGTGATATTGAGAAGGCAGTATCAGAAATCAACCTTAAATCCAAGGAGCTTTCACATCGCACGTGGTATGAACTCGCTCTCTCGTGCATCGATCTGACTACGCTAAATTCAACAGACACTTTTGAGCAAGGGGAGAAAATAGCCACCAAAGTATCCCTGTTTTCAGAAAACTATCCTGATTTACCTAATGTTGCTGCAATATGCGTATATCCTGCTCTTGTTGAATCGGTAAAGAAATCCCTTATTACACCTGGCGTTAAACTGGCATCTGTCTCAGGAGGATTTCCATCCTCTCAAACCTTTCTTGATGTTAAAGTTCTGGAGACTATGATGGCAGTAGCTAATGGAGCAGATGAGATTGATATAGTGCTTAACCTGGGGGCATTTCTTTCGCAAGATTACAAATCAGTGTTAAATGAGATCTCGACACTAAAAGGTGCTTGTGATCAGGCACATCTCAAAGTAATTCTTGAAACAGGTGCCTTAAAGAGCTATTCCAATATTTGGCAAGGATCGTTACTCGCGATGGAAGGAGGCGCCGACTTTATCAAAACCTCAACAGGAAAATTAGATCCGGCAGCCACGCCCGAAGCTGCATGGGTAATGTGCTGCGCCATCAAAGCCTATTTCGATAAAACAAACCATAAAATAGGATTTAAAGCTGCTGGCGGAATCGCAGAGCCTGCTGATGCATTGGTATATATAGCTATCGTTAAGGAGGTCTTAGGCGATGAATGGCTAAATAGCAAACTCTTTAGAATTGGGGCTAGCCGACTGGCAAATAATCTGATTTCTGTTCTAACAGGAAATAGAGAAATCTACTTTTAATTAACTTACTCTGGAAGAGATATACTTAACATATCCAATTAATGCGCTCTTGACTTCTGATTCAGGATATTCCGAAAGCTGACTAATGGCTTTTTCAACATATTCAAACATCACCCCTTCCGCATATTTAAACCCACCTTTCGACTCCACAAAATCACCAACCTCGCGAATATCAGCGGTCGATTTAGTCCGTTTGCGAACGATCTTAAGAATTCGTGAATTTTCTTTGCATCCACTTTGATTCAGCGCATGAATCAGGGGAAGGGTAATTTTTTTCTCATGGAGATCATTTCCTGTTGGCTTACCCAGCAGATTCGATTTTTGATAATCAAAAAGATCATCCTTAATCTGAAAAGCCATACCAGCATATTCTCCAAAAAGCCTCATCCGTTCAATGATTTCAATATCTGTTGTAACCGAACAAGTCCCAACAGCGGCACTTGTGGCAAGTAACGAAGCGGTCTTTTTACGAATAATCTCAAAATATACAGCTTCGGTAATATCTAACTTTCTGGCTTTCTCAATTTGTAATATCTCACCCTCACTCATATCCTTTACCGCAGTACTAATATGACCTAAGATATCGTAATCCCCATGATCAATCGACCATAATAAACCTTTGGCTAAAATAAAATCTCCAACCAAAACAGCAATTTTATTCTTCCATACCGCATTAATTGAGAAAAACCCTCGTCGTTGATAAGAATCGTCAACCACATCGTCATGAACAAGTGTAGCGGTATGAAGTAATTCAATTGTTAAGGCAGCATGGTAGGTACGCTCATTGAACGTACCATTTAATTTAGCCGTTAAAAAAACCAGCATTGGCCGCATCTGTTTACCCTTACGCCGCAAGATATAATTGATAATATTACTCAACAGAGGTAAATCACTCTTAGTCGCTTTTTGAAAAAACGGCTCAAAGTTAATTAGCTCCTGCTGAATAGGGGCAATTATCAGATCTTTAGAGGGCATAATTTTAAAACTTGGTTCTTAAGATTTATCAATAATCGGCCAAAGTTAACCATTAATTTTACTTCATTAAATTGCAAATATCCATTCAATCGCTTATAATGTGAATGAAGAAATCAAATACTCCGTTTATTTTAAGAGCCAGAAGTAATCTATTGACATAAATAAATGAAAAAAACCCTTCATAAATCTAAAATTCACTTTGATATTCGACCTCGAAGAATCCCCCTGTTTTAGAGAAAAAAATTCACTTTTACTTGGCTCAAGTAGCTATATTTCTTTTAACTATGGTTTTTTTAATCTTAAAAATTTGGCCTCAAAAAAAGACTCCAAATAAGTGCTAAAATTCACCGTATCTCAATTTCGAAGATCGGTTGTCCGGAATAGTTTTGAATCCGAGCCTAATGTTGATTTTTTTTATCCAAATTTACGTAGTTTTGATTCTTTCTTAATTAATTTCTCACGATGAACAGATTGTTCCTTCTTGATGCGTATGCATTAATTTATCGCTCCTATTTCGCCTTTATTAATGCCCCTCGCGTCAATTCGAAAGGGCTGAATACCTCAACGATGTTGGGGTTCGTAAATACCCTTGAACAACTCCTTAAAAATGAAAACCCTACCCATATTGCTATCGCCTTTGATATGAAAGGGCCTACCTTTAGGCACGATATGTTCCCGGAATATAAGGCTCATCGCGATGAGATGCCCGAAGATATACGTAAATCTATCCCTTATATTCGGGATATTATCAGCGCATACCATATCCCAATCCTCGAAAAAGCAGGTTTTGAGGCAGATGATGTAATTGGGACAATCGCAAAAACGGCCGAGCGTGATGGGTTTCAGGTTTATATGGTAACTCCCGACAAGGATTATGCCCAGCTGGTATCGAAGAACATCTTTATGTACAAGCCTAAACGACTCGGCAATGAGATGGAGATTCTTGGCGTTGAGCAGGTTTGTGAAAATTTTCAGATTCAAAACCCGTTGCAGGTCATCGATGTTCTGGGCCTTATGGGTGACTCTGCCGATAATATACCCGGCTGTCCAGGAATAGGCCCTAAGACAGCTATGAAATTGGTTGGCGAATTCGGAAGTGTTGAGGGAGTCTATCAGAATATCGATAAGTTAAAAGGGAAGCAAAAAGAGAGCCTGGAGCAATTTGAAGCGCAAGTGCGGATGTCTCGTAAATTAGCCGAAATAATTCTCGATGTACCAGTTGAATTCAATCAGCAGGAGCTCCTCCTCTCTCAGCCCGACTTTACCAAGCTGCGCGAGATCTTCCTAGACCTTGAATTTCGTACTCTGGCAGAAAGAATTCTCCCATCTGCACAAAAAACTCCTGAACCTACACCTGCATTTGAGCAGGGTACCTTATTCAATATGGGGGAGCAAACTCAAACAGAGACGCAGGGATCACACTCTGATATCAGATCAACATCACACAACTACCAATTAGCTGATACAGCAGAGAAAGTGACTGCCCTAATTACCAAATTAAGTGAACAAGAAGCTTTCTGTTTTGATACAGAGACTACCGGTCTTGATACCCACTCCGATCAAATTGTTGGGTTGTCATTCTCTTTCAAAGCAGGTGAAGCCTATTATGTGCCGATTTCTGCTGATGCAAAAAAGGCTTTAACGCTTATTCAGGAGTTTAAAGCCGTTTTTGCCAACAAATCAATTTTAAAAATTGGACAAAACCTTAAGTTCGACATCCTTATGCTTTCGCGTTACGATATTGAGATCAAGGGGGAATATTTTGATACCATGGTTGCCCACTATCTGGTTCAACCTGATTTACGACACAACCTCGATTACCTGAGTGAAATTTATCTGGGTTATAAAAAAGTCGCCACCGAAGAACTGATTGGCAAACGAGGTAAAAACCAACTCACCATGCGCCAAGTAGATCTGGAGCAGATCAAAGAATATGCATGCGAAGATGCAGATATCACGTTTCAGCTCAAAGAATTGCTCGATCAGGAGTTAGTAAAAGCTAATGTAAAGAATCTATTTACTCAGGTTGAAATGCCGCTCTTAAAAGTACTCGTTCAAATGGAGATTTCAGGTTTAAAGATTGATCCTAAAGTACTCGAAGATTATGCCGTGATCTTACGTGAACAAATTCTTGAACTTGAAAATAGCATTATAGAATTGGCGGGTGAACATTTTAATATCTCATCCCCAAAACAATTGGGATATATTCTTTTTGAAAAACTACTCCTCGATCCTAAGGCTAAAAAAACCAAGACAAAACAATACTCGACAGGTGAAGAGATCTTGGTCAATCTACAAGACAAGCATCCAATCATTAATAAAATCCTGGAGCATAGGGGATTAAAAAAACTCCTGTCTACCTATGTCGATGCACTCCCAAAACTAATAAACCCAGTAACCGGAAAATTGCATACCTCATTTAATCAGACTATTGCAGCTACAGGGAGACTAAGTTCTACCAATCCGAATCTCCAAAATATCCCTATCCGTGATGAGAGTGGTCGCGAAATCCGTAAGGCATTTATCCCTAGTGATCAGAACCATCTGTTTCTATCTGCCGACTATTCACAAATCGAACTCCGCATTATGGCGGCCGTATCGGGAGATAAAGTAATGACAGAGGCCTTTCGCAATGGCGAAGATATCCATGCCGCTACTGCCTCTAAGATTTTCGGAGTCCCCATTACAGAGGTTACTTCCGATATGCGCCGCAAAGCAAAAACCGCAAATTTTGGAATTCTTTATGGCATCTCAGCCTTTGGACTTTCCCAACGGCTAAATATCCCACGCGGTGAAGCAAAACAACTGATCGACGACTACTTCTCGAACTTCTCAATGGTCAAGAATTATATGGATTCTCAACTCATCCTTGCACGCGAAAGAGGATATGTCGAAACAATAATGGGGCGAAAACGATATCTTGCCGATATCAATTCTGCCAACGCCGCAGTAAGAGCTTTTGCTGAACGAAATGCTATTAATGCCCCAATCCAAGGATCTGCAGCCGACATTATTAAGGTCGCGATGATCAATATCAACAAGCAATTTTCTGCAAAAGGGATCCAATCTAAAATGATCCTTCAGGTGCATGACGAATTAAATTTTGATGTCTTAAAATCTGAACTCGAGCACGTAAAAGAGATCGTAAAACAGGAGATGGAAAATGCAGTTAAACTATCTGTTCCCCTAGAAATTGAGATGGATGCAGCCGAAAACTGGCTGCTCGCCCATTGATCCGGCACTTCTTGTTTTTACTGTTTTAAAACATATAATTCAGTTGTTGAGCTAACTAAAAAAACACCTATGTTTACAGAACGGATCAGAACGGTTTAAGTATACCATAATTATTTGGTTCTTTGTCGATTAAATAGATCTGAATTTTAGAATTATCATAGCCAATAGACATAACATGCAGAATACAGTAGCAGAATTACTGTTGGATGTATTTTTGAATTGAATCCAGTTATAACAATGAATATCAAAAATTTATTCCTTCAGGCAAAAAATGGACCGAAAGCCTGGATTTGGATAATGGCCTTCGGGGCCATTGCAGCTCTGCTCTTTATCAGCACCTTCAATATGGTATCGACCTACACCTCAACAGATAATTACTGTATGTCGTGCCATGTCCATCCATGGGCAGAAGAGAGCTGGAAGCTTTCCCCGCATCATAACAACAGAACCGGTGTCTCCATTCAATGTATCGATTGTCACTTACCCCCCAAGGGAGAGGGTTTTCTCCTTGCCAAAGCAAAACATGGGGCTAATGATATCTATGGCTATCTTTTTAAAGATAGTGCTAAAATAAATTGGGAATCGAAAAGGCTGCTGGAAAATGCAAAAAGTTTCACCTACGAGAAGTCGTGCATTAAATGTCATTCAAATCTTTTCCCTGCAACACTATCTGTAAATGGGAGCAATGCCCATCTTGGATATATCAATGCCAAAGAGGAGCTTAAGCCTAATTGTATTAACTGCCATTTAAATGTGGGTCACTTCGATAGAAACGCGAAACACGAACACGATACCAATTTTGGGATTGACGCCGCAACAAGCCTGGTAAAGTTCCAAAGTGCCACGAAGGTTGAAAAATTTGAGAGCTTCACCGAAAAAATACCTGGAACAACAGTTGAATTCGATATGGTTGCTATTCCTGAAGGGACCTTTAATATGGGAAGTGCGGATAATGAGCCTCTGCGTAAACCCGATGAAGGTCCGGTTCGAAAAGTAAAGGTTTCGAAATTCTGGATGGGTAAAATTGAGGTCTCATGGAACGAATACCTTGCATTCTTCCAGGCAACAGCATCGCAGGGAAGGACTGAAGGACAAGTTCTTGTGAATAAAAAAGTTGATGCTATTACTGGTCCAACCCCTCCATGGGGAGCTCCCGATCAGGGTTGGGGAAAAGGGACAAGACCTGCCATTACGATGTCGTGGCGTGCAGCAAATACCTATTGTGAGTGGCTCACCAAAGTAACAGGCAAAAAGTATCGCCTCCCTACCGAAGCTGAATGGGAATATGCATGTCGTGGCAACACCACAACACCCTATTTCTTCGAAGGGGATCCAAAAAAATTCACTTCTAAGGGAATTCTCAAGAAAGTCTTTGGTCCGGATACAACGAATATCAATTCACATATTGTTTACATGGAGAATAGCTCCTCAAAGACAAGAGATCCGGGATCTATAAAAGAGAATCCTTTCGGATTAAAAAATATGACCGGAAACATTGCAGAATTCTGTTCCGATTTTTACTCTCCTAATGCCTACAAAACGGGAACTGGGTTGGTGATTAATCCCAAAGGTCCTGAATCAGGACAGGAGCATGTGATAAGAGGTGGGTCATTTAAGAGCGATGCCAAAGATGTAAGAAGTGCAGCAAGGGATTTCACAAAAACTCAGGCCTGGCTCTCAACCGATCCACAAATGCCTAAGAGTATCTGGTGGTACTCCGATTGTATAGATAACGGGTTTAGAGTGGTTTGCGAGGCCGATAGCTTGAAATAAAAGAATAAAAATAGTATACTGGAATGGAAAACAATTCAAAAAATATCAACAGACGAAAATTCCTCGGAGCGAGTGTCTTGGCAGGAATAGGTGTTGCCGGCGCAAGTGCTGTTCTATCGTCATGCTCAAAGAAATTAGACCATGTCGCTTTAGGACTACCCCCGATCCTCAAAGGCGCCCCGAAAGGGAGAAAGCTCCGTGCCGGCCTTGTTGGGGTAGGAAACCGCGGTACCGGAGCAGCAATTAATTTTATCAGCGCCGGTCCTGATTTGGAAATCATTGCCCTCGCTGATGTTTTTCAGGATAAAATAGACAATTGCCGTAAAAGATTTGCCTCATTTGATCTTCCTATCCCAGCCGAAAATTGCTTTGTCGGATTTGATGCCTACAAAAAGCTAATGGCTATGCCAGATATTGATGTGGTGATTCTGGCTACACCACCGCAATTTCGTCCTGAGCATTTCCTTGAAGCGGTCTTAAATAAGAAACATTGTTTTATCGAAAAACCGGTATGCGTTGATCCTGTTGGTGCACGCATGATGATTGCCACGGCAAAAAAAGCTGAAGCTCTTGGACTTTGTGTGGTAACAGGGACACAACGACGTCACCAGGAAGATTATATCGAAACCTATAAACAGGTTGCAAATGGGGCAATTGGTAAAATAGTATCGGCAAAAGCATTCTGGAATCAGGAGCATGTTTGGTTTAGAACCCGTGAAGAGGGATGGAATGACATGGAGTATATGATTAGAAACTGGAATAACTTCTGTTGGCTCTGTGGCGACCATATTCTCGATACACATGTACATAATATTGATGTTATAAACTGGTTTGTGGGTAAGCATCCCGAAAAAGCAATTGGCTACGGCGGACGTGCTCGCAGGGTAACCGGAGATCAGTACGACTTTTTCAGCATTGATTACGACTACGGTAATGGGGTAAGTTCTCATAGTATGTGTCGTGAGTTAGATAGCTGTGCCAATGGAACCGGAGAAATAATTAATGGAACAGAAGGGTATACCAACTGTATGAATACAATATGGAATCTTGATGGGAGTGTGAAATGGAAGTTTGAATACCCAAAAGACGAAAACGGAAATACCATGAATACCTTAAAAATCTCCCCTTATGTTCAAGAACACATGCACCTTGTTTATGCAATTAGAACAGGAAATTATGTGAATGAAGCAGAAAGAACAGCCATTTCTACCCTTACTGCAATCATGGGACGCACAGCAGCATATACCGGTCAGCTAATCACCTGGGATGCAATCATGAAATCGGATATGGACCTGGGACCTAAAAAAATAGAATTTGGACCCGTTGATATGGTCTTCCAAACACCCATCCCGGGAACCGATGCACATGTTTAAAAATTACATACTTACTAATCACTAAAATTTACCAAAATGTTAGACAAATCTACCCGAAGAGATTTTCTGAAACGATCAGCAACTGTTGCTACAGGTGCATTGATCCTCCCCCAGATAATACCTTCAACTGCATTGGGAATGGGGGGTAAACTTCCACCCAGCGACAGAATTGTAATGGGGGGTATCGGACTAGGATCTCAGGGTACAAGTAACATGAGAACTTTTTTGGAACATAAACATCAGGTCCAATTTGTTGCTGTTTGTGATGTCGATGCAAAAAATGCCGCCAATGCAAAAGGGATTATTGACGCGGAAAACAAAAGTAACGATTGCCGCATTTATGGCGATTATCGTGAGTTTTTAGAGAAAGAGAAATTGGATGCCGTATCGATCGCCTTGCCGGATCACTGGCATGGACTTATTTATAGTGCAGCAGCAAATAAGAAATTAGATGTCTATGGCGAAAAACCTATCTGCCGCACCATAAAAGATGGTCAGACGATCGTAAATGCTGTTGAGAAAAACAATATCATCTGGCAAACTGGAAGTTGGCAAAGATCACAATCGAATTTCCACCATGCAGTTGAATTAGTTAGAAATGGACGAATCGGAAAAATTAAAACGATTGAAGTTGGATTACCTAATGGAGGTAGGGGAATTGGTACCCCTCCAATCAAAGAAGTCCCCGCTGAACTAAACTGGGACATGTGGCTCGGACCTGCGCTTAAAGTCCCTTATCGGGGTGTAAGCCATTGGAACTGGCGCTGGATGCTCGATTACTCAGGCGGGCAACTTACAGACTGGGCAGGGCACCATATTGATATCGCAAATTGGGGCGCTGACTTGGAACATACCGGTCCTATAGAGATCTCAGGAGAAGGTGTTTATCCAACAGAAGGGATCTATAATGTTCCGGTTGAATACGACTTCCTTTGTAAATATGCAAATGGAATAGAAATGAGAGTCGCCAATAGTGCCCGCCTAGTTCACGGAGGTGGTGCTACGTGGTACGGTGAAAAAGGATGGATTAATGTTGATAGAGGAAGAATTGAAGCCTCTGATCCTAAGATACTTCAAGAGGTAATTGGACCTAACGAAATACAGATTTACAAAAGTGATGACCACTGGCAGAACTTCATTGATTGTGTCCGTTCACGCAAACAAGCCATAGCACCTATTCAGGTCGCCTACCGCGCAATATCTGTTGCCTTACTTGGAGAAATAGCGATGACAACCGGACAGAAAATACAATGGGATCCAGAAAAAGAGGTGATCATTGGAAATCCCGTAGCTAGTCGTCTACTAAGCCGACCTTATCGCCAACCTTGGAGCTTACCCACAATTTAATCTGAAAATCAAATGAAGAAAATATATCTTATTTTATTGGTTTTTGCCGGATTACTAACCGTTTTTAACGCTTGTCAGCCGAAAAAAAGTACAAGCTACAAAGCGTTAATTGTCACAGGGCAAAATAATCATTACTGGAAATCCAGTTCTCCAATTCTGCAACAGCTGCTTGAGCAAACAGGCTTATTTACTGCCGACATCGCTAAATCACCGGAAAAAGGGGGTGATATGAATTCCTTTAATCCCGACTTTTCAAAATATAATGTAATCGTCATTGACTATAATGGAGAATCATGGTCCGAAAAAACCAAAAGTGCCTTTGTTGAATATGTTAAGAATGGCGGTGGTGTAGTTTCCTATCACGCAGGTGATAATTCTTTCCCTGAATGGAAAGAATACAACGAAATGATAGGATTAGGCGGTTGGGGTGACCGTACCGAAAAAGACGGCCCCTATATTTATTTCAAACATGATTCCTTGATCACTGACTCCTCTGCTGGAAGAGGCGGAAATCATGGCAAAAGACATGAATTTGAAATTAGAAACCGCAATACAGAGCATCCGATAACCAAAGGACTTCCTCAACGTTGGGTTCATGGTACCGATGAACTATATGCTCAATTGCGTGGACCTGGCAAAAACATGGAAATTATCGCATCTGCCTACTCAGATACCGCACAAAACGGAACAGGCCGGGATGAACCCATATTGATGACAATCAGTTATGGCAAAGGGCGAATTTTTCACTCAACATTAGGGCACCCCGATGAAGACGGCGGCCCGGCATTGCAATGCGTAGGATTTATTACAACATTCCAGCGTGGAGCTGAATGGGCAGCAACCGGAAATGTTACTCAAAAAATACCGTACGATTTTCCAACAGCCGCAGGATCATCATACAGACCTGACTTTAAAGAACTTACTCTTCAAGAAGATCTTGCAAAAATTGCTCAGTATGATATCTCCAAAAGCACGAAGTATTTCACTGATTTGCAGAGCCGCATTCGTCACGAAGCAAAAACTGCCGCTGAATTCCAGCAGTTCGAAAAACAGCTGATTAAAGTGCTTGAAAGCAAAGAAGCTACAGACGACGGGAAGAGATTACTCCTTCGCGAAATTAGCTGGATGGGATCTGAATTAAGTATCCCTATAATCCACGAATTGGCGAAATCTGAATCGTTGAAAGACGCTGCTGAATATGCTCTGGCTCGTCTTCAACCTACAAAATAGTCCTTCAAAATTACGCCGCATTGGCGGAGTTAACTAGTGTTAAATATGAATATTTTAAAATTTGCAACTCCCTTGAGAAGACCCATGAGGTGCAAATTTTAACCTCTATATAACATGCTAATTAACTCCGCCATTCTTTTTTATGGATAAACAACTAACTCAATGACTAAACTTACCCGCCGCGATTTTATGCAACGCTCCTCTGCCATTGTGGGTGCAGCAATTGCAGTTCCAACCATCATCTCAGCATGTGCCCGTGGCAGAAACGGACATACACCCCCTTCCGACAGAATTAATCTAATGTTTATCGGCTCAGGTAACCAAGCCATGAATGACATTAACGACTTTATAACCGATAAACGAATTCAAATAACCGGCATTTGTGACGTCAACAAACAAAGCACAGGCTATTGGGATGGGAGAGTTGGAGGAAGGGAGATTGGAATAAATCTGGTAAATAGCTATTATTCTCAGCTCACGGGTAAGAAATATTCAGGATGTGAAGGATTTGAAGACTTTAGAGAGGTCATTGCCCGAAAAGATGTTGATGCTGTCGAAGTAGTCCTTCCGGATCATTGGCACTCAATACCCGTGCTAATGGCCGCTAAAGCAGGAAAAGATATTTACTGCCAAAAACCGCTCGCATTAACTATCCCTGAAGGGAGGGCGATGGCCAATGCGGTGAAGAAATATGGCGTAATTTTTCAAACCGGAAGCCAACAACGTTCTGACGAAAATTTCCGACGCGTATGCGAATTAGTGCGCAACGGCAGAATAGGGAAACTGCTTACTGTAGAATGTGGCCTTCCTTCGGGAACACCCGATTACGGCAAAACGGGTAGCCTTACCAATTCAATACCTGTCCCTGAAGGATTCGACTACAATACCTGGCTCGGACCGGCACCCGATGCCCCATATTCACCTGCAAGAACTCACGTTAACTTTCGCTGGATACTCGACTATTCAGGAGGACAGGTTACTGACTGGGGCGGCCATCACCCGGACATCGCCCAATGGGGAATGGATACAGAACATACCGGTCCCGTAAAAATTCAAAACGCCAAAGCACAATGGGCCGTCCACCCAATCTGGAATACTGCAACAGCGTATTATTTTGAATGCCTCTACGCGAATGGAGTAAAACTAATCATATCAGATCAATTAGCCGGTGGAGTAACCTTCCGCGGAACAGAAGGATGGGCTCGCGCCAACCGCGGAAACCATCAAGTATTTCCTGAAAGTCTCAAAGAATCAGTAATCTCACCATCAGAGATTCACCTCTATAAAAGTGATGACCACCACCGTAATTTTATTGACTGTGTCCTCTCTCGTAAAGAAACTATCGCCCCCGCTGAGATCGGTCATCGGTCAATTACAATGTCACATCTGGGAAATATCGCCATGAAACTGCAAACCGACCTTGATTGGAATCCAACAACTGAACAATTTATCAATAATGACATTGCCAATACTATGCTTCACAGAACCATGAGAGAGCCCTGGGCATCAATTTACAAAGAGCATTTAGTATAATTTGTCTAATTACATTCTCCGAATTGATATGAAAAACCTATCCCTAATTATTTTATTTCTTGCATCATTTGAGTCCTTTCAACTCCTTGCTTCAAATCCTGAAACAACCATTGACAAGAGCTATACGGCAAAAAAATTCTATTTTGCTACCTGGGGTGATCCGGGTAATGCAACTGAAGATCTAAAAACCCTTTGGATGGCTAAATTAGCGAATGCAGGAATCACTGATATTCTTCCGGGAGGAGATGCTGAACAGCTAAAAGAGTTAATCCGGATAGGTAATAAATATGGAATTAGAGTACATGCCTGGCATTGGATGATGAACGTAGGCGGTGCCCAAGAGTGCAGAGATCATCCCGATTGGTACTCTGTAAACGCCTTAGGTCAGAGCTGCAGAGATTATCATCCTTACGTTGATTACTATAGTTTTCTTAGTCCATTCTCACCCGGAGCTCGGGAATACGTAAAAAAAGGGGTTCGCGAACTTGCCAAAATCAAGGGTCTTGCCTCGGTACATTTCGACTATATCAGATACGTAGATGTCGTTTTAGGTGCCGACTTGCAGAAAAAATATAAACTAAACGGAAAACCGCTGATGCAGGACAGACTGCTTCCGGAATTTGACTTCGATTACCATCCCCTTGCAAGAAAAGAATTTAAAGAGAAATTCGGTGTCGATCCAATGGATTTACCTGATAAAGAGGAGAATCCAGCCTGGAAACAATTCCGGATGAATGCAATAACCTCACTCGTTGAAGAGTGTATTCAAATCTGCCATCAAGAGGGCACACAAGCCTCTGCTGCAGTGTTCCCTTTCCCTGAGCTCGCTCGGGAATATGTTAGACAAGATTGGAGCCATTGGAGCCTTGACCTATTTTTTCCTATGGCCTATAAAAAAGACCATCAGGGAAATGTAAACTGGGTAGGATTTGCAACCAAAGAGGGGGTAAGAGATATTAAACCAGGTGCCATCCTCTTTACCGGTGTGGCTACCGACGATTATGGCGAAAATATGGCCGATTTTGAGGAAGCCATAAAGCAGGCACACGACAATGGTGCAAAAGGAATATGCTTCTTTCATGCCAATGCCCTAAACGAAAAACATCTGAACATCATTAAACAGTATGATCAACTATACAATAAATAGAAGAGATAGGATTAACTGATTTATTTTAAATTTGTAGGTAATAAGTTTATACATTCCGTAATCTTCCAAAATATGCTCTCAATCGTTATCCCTATATTCAATGAAGAAGGCTTAATAGATGATCTGGTTCAACGTACTATCTCATCCCTTGAAGCCTTCACATCTGATTTTGAGCTAATCTTTGTTGATGATGGCAGCGAAGACCGAAGTTTGGAATATCTGCTAAAGTACCAGACGAAATATCCGACACTAAAAATAGTGTCACTCTCAAAAAACTTTGGTCATCAGGCCGCATTTACTGCCGGTTTAGAACATGCCGCGGGCGATATCGTGGGCATGATGGATGGTGATCTACAGGATCCTCCTGAGCTATTTGAAAAGATGTATCGAAAAATCACCCAAGAAAATTTCGATATCATTAGCGCTAAACGAATTGGTAGAAAAGGAAAATCACGTCGGAAATTTTACACCTACCTTTTTCACCTGGTATTTAGAAATATCGCCGAGATTAAGAATATGGAGAATACTGGAAATTTTTCTCTTATGACACGCGATGCACTTGATGCCTTGCTTACAATGAAAGAAAAAGTAAGATATCTGCCAGGACTCAGATCATCGATAGGCTTTAAACAAGGATCGGTAGAATTTGTAAGAGAAGAAAGAAGGGAGGGTGAGCCTAAAATGAGCCTCGCCAAACTCTTTGTGCTTGCTGCTGATGCCATATTTTCATTTTCAAAATTCCCTATCCGCATGTGCCTTACACTCGGACTAATCGGAACTTTCGTATTTATGTGTGCCGGCATCTATGTATTGATCGCCAAAATTTTAGGATTTGCCTTAATTGGATGGCCTTCAACATTATTAAGCATCTATTTTCTTGGGTCAATTCAACTTGTTTCGCTAGGAGTGGTAGGGGAATACGTTTATCGAATTTATAAAGAATCACAAGACAGACCGCTCTATTTTATCAAGAAATTTTACGATGGGAATCCCGTAAAATAATGAACAATAAGCAGTTAAAATATATATTTTTCAGTCTTGCCACCCTCCTTCTCCTGCTGATGCTAAAAGGTGGCAAAGATGCCGGAATTTCAGGCGACGAATATTTGCATTACAATCAGTCCATTTCGGTATATAATTATTTCACAACATTAGGAAAAGACTCCACCGCCCTAATTACCCCTAATACCCATCTTAAATATTATGGACAATCAGTTGACAACCTCACCACAATAGCTATAAAATGGTTTAATATTTATGATATATTTCTTTTCCGTCATTTAACAAATTCGACTATTGGCTGGCTTACAATTTTATTTGCCTCCTTTTTTGCCATTTCGCTTTCTGGCTATGGTGCAGGCATACTGGTGATGATACTCTTTACCCTATCACCCACTTTCCTGGGTCATGCTCAAAATAATCTGAAAGATATCCCCTTTGCCCTGGGCTATATATCGTCCATATTTTTCACACTAAGGCTCTTGCTTAATAAAGGGAAGAATAAAATCTATGATCAGGTTCTTCTTACACTTGCAATTGCCTTTTCAATCAGTATAAGATCGGGAGGGTTAATACTAATTTGTTATCTTTTCCTCTTCTTTATCCTTCATGCAATAGTAAGATTTCAGAAAGAGAAGAAAATCGATTTAAAAGAGTTTCGAAACACCCTTTTAAGACTTTTACTTATTACTGCCATAGCCCTAAGTCTGAGTATCCTCTTATGGCCTTATGGACAACAAAATCCATTGAGTAATATTTGGATATCGTATAAAGTAATGTCTCAATTCCCTACAACGATACGTCAACTATTTGAAGGAAAAACCGAATGGTCAGACCTAATGCCGTGGTATTATTTGCCAAAGTATATGATTATCACTATTCCATTAGTGGTGTTTGCCGGAATTGCATCATTTCTAATTTTAGCTAAAAAAATCATCTCAAATCACGATACCCTATTAAAATATGGGTTTCTAATCTTTTCCATACTCTTCCCGATAATCTTCGTGATCTACGAAAAATCGAACCTCTACGGCTCATGGAGACATTTCCTATTTATCTACCCTTCCATTCTAATTCTATCCGCAATTGGGTTATTCCACTTATTCACCTACTTTAAGAAGAAGATACTTACCTATCTGTTTGTCATTGTTAGTATTGCTTTATCTATTCATCCGCTTAAATTTATGATCCTCAACCATCCTTATTACTATTTATATTACAATCAATTAGTGGGTGGACTGAACGGAGCATATGGAAATTATGAGACAGATTACTATTACAATACGATCCGGGAAGGATCTGAATGGCTTAAGAATTATCTGAAATCAACCAAGAAAGAGGGGCCTATAACAGTTGCTTCAAACTTCTCTGTCAATTGGTATTTCAGAAACCACCCCGGCATTAAATCTATTTATTGTCAATATGATCAGCGCAGTCAATATGATTGGGATTATATGGTGGTGGCAAATAGCTATATTCCGGCAGTTCAGTTGCAAAATAAAAATTGGCCTCCCAAAAACGCTATCCATGTATTATATGCAGATAATGTTCCTATAGGTGCAATATTTAAACGTGAAACAAAACTCGATCTTCAGGGGTATCAGGAATTAAAAATGGGTAATTTTAACACTTCGGCTCAATTTTTTTCAGATGCACTGAAAAAAAATGATCAGGATGAATTAATCTTTTATAATTTTGCCACCGTACTTGTTAATCAAGGTAAAATTGACAGCGCACAGGCAATGCTTAAATCAGGTTTAAAAATAAATCCTGGTTATGAGCCAGCTCTTATGTATCTTGGAAATATTGCGGTATTTCAAAATAATCCGCATGAAGCGATAGGGTATTATAAAACAATTTTAGACTATAACAGAAAATACGATGAGGCCTATTTGGGACTGTCCAAATTATTTTTAGAAAGTGATGTAAAACAAGCCAGAGCTTTACTTAAATCGTGTCTAATACTCGATCCAAAGTATACTCCGGCAATCAGAATGTTAGCCGATTCTTATCGTAAATCAGATCCTGAAGTGGCTAAAAAATATGATGAGCTTGCAAATTCGTATAAATAATAAATTTTAATACTTTAAAGATGAAGAAAACAATTCTAAGGGTCTCTATGGCAGGAATATTAGTCCTGAGCAGTTTAGGTATAGCCTTTTCGCAGACTCAGCCTGCAGCAAAAAAAGATTCTGTAAATGCAGATAAAGCAGCAAAACCGGTATTTTATACTGCCGTAGCAGAAGAACCATCTTCCCAAGACGGATGTGGATGCACTTATTGGTTAATCGGTGGAGCAGTAATCGCTATTGGAGCTGCCGGTTATACTATTTTGAAGAAAAAGAAAAAATAACCTTTCTTTATTGAAAAAAGAGAGCGGTTCTATCCAATCCGGATATAATCGCTCTCTTTTTTAATATTGCCATAAATATCCCCACCCTGATAGATTTATCCTTTAAAATAGATGTATCGATTAAGATAAATAAGCAATAGCTAATACACGAGCAAATTCAAATCTTTAATAACCACATCGGCTCCTGCATCCCATAAAACCTGATCAGCAAGGATCCCTGTATTTACTGCCAAGGTATAGATCCCTGCACCTTTGGCCGATTCTATCCCAAGAGGTGCATTCTCAATTACAATAACTTCATGCGCACTAAGCCCCGATTTAAGTAAAGCCGTAAGATATGGCTCTGGATGAGGCTTCCCATTCTTCACATCCTTTCCCGAAATGATCCGTTCAGCAGAGACATATCCATCAAAATCACGCAAGAGTGCTTCCAGATATTTATCTTGAGAAGAGCCCGTAACGACCCAAATTACATATCCATTAGTCTTAAGATAGTTCATTAAATCTATTACACCCTTAAAAGGAACGGCATCCGGATGGAGCTCAATAAGTTGAGTCTTTTTAGAATAAATAGACTCAACCTCATTATCCGTTGCTTCCCGCTCTTCAGTAGCCTGAAAAACAAGATTAATCGTTGAATGGGCGGTCCTCCCCTCATTATAATAAACCATCTCAGGCGGAAAATCAATTCCAAAATGTAAAAATGCCTTACTCCACGCATCGGCATGAGCGCCCATAGAATCATAAATGACGCCATCCATATCAAAAAAAACCGCTTTCTTATGGCTTAAAATCTTATCTAGTGCATTATAATTCATAATCTTACGAATTCAGTTCCCCTTTTGAATTAAACAAACTGTAAATATTACCTTTGTAGTTTTATTTTGAGTCTGTAAAGTTCTCAAAAAAGTTCATACTATAGATCCAAAAGGGTTACTTAGTTGTTATATTTAAAGGATTCCTATGTTTTGGAAAATTCTTATTTTAGATTACATTAAAAAAAATGGGCACAAAAAATAATATACGAGAAGCATTAAAACATCGTATCCTCGTTCTGGATGGGGCGATGGGAACAATGATTCAACAAGTTAAATTAACTGAAGAGGATTTTCGCGGGGAACAATTCGTCAACTGGACATCGCCCTTAAAAGGGGATAACGATCTGCTGTCAATTACCAGACCTTCGGTGATTCAGGATATTCATGAAGCCTTTTTAGAGGCAGGTGCCGATATCGTTTGTACCAACACATTCAATGCGACCAGAGTCTCCCAAGCCGACTATGGGATGGAAGAGCAAGTCTATAACATCAATAAACAATCGGCCCATATTGCACTACAGGCAGCATTACGCTATTCAACACCTGAAAAACCGAGGTATGTCGCAGGTGCAATAGGTCCGACAAACAAGACCTGCTCTATGTCTCCCGATGTGAATGATGCCGGATTCAGGGCGATCACCTTTAATGAAATGAGGGAGTCTTATATAGAACAGGTAGAAGGACTTCTCGATGGTGGAGCAGATCTGCTCCTTGTTGAGACCATATTTGATACCCTGAATGCAAAAGCTGCCATGATGGCTATTGAAGAGGTGCTTGAAAAAAGGAAAATCTCTGTCGATGTAATGATATCAGGGACAATTACAGATGCCAGCGGTCGTACACTGTCAGGTCAAACAGTTGAGGCATTTCTCAATTCATTATCTCATATTAATTTACTCACAATAGGTCTTAACTGCTCCCTGGGGGCTAAGGAGATGAGACCCTATATTGAGGAACTTAGCCGTAAAGCACCATTCTTTATAAGCGCACATCCAAATGCGGGATTGCCTAACCAATTTGGAGAATATGACGAAACACCTCAAATGATGGGCGTTTATGTTCAGGATTTCTTCGATCACCAGATGGTAAATATCATCGGAGGATGCTGCGGAACGACACCGGATCATATTCGTGAATTGGCAAATATGGCAGCATTGGCAAAGCCTCATAAACCAACTATTCCTGTAATTGCTACTCGCCTAAGTGGATTAGAACCTCTTACCGTCGACAAAAATTCAAACTTTATAAATATCGGTGAACGGTGTAATGTAGCAGGATCTATCAAATTTGCGCGACTAATACGGGAAGAGAAATACGAGGAGGCACTCGCAATAGCACGCGAAATGGTTGACGGAGGGGCACAAGTGATCGACGTCAATATGGATGATGCCATGCTTGATGCTGAAAAAGAGATGACTCGTTTTCTCCATCTGCTAATGTCAGAGCCAGATATGGCCCGCCTTCCTATTATGGTCGACTCCTCAAAATGGTCTGTAATCGAAGTTGGGCTCCAGTGTCTTCAAGGTAAAGCGATCGTCAATTCAATCAGCCTCAAAGAGGGGGAAGAATTCTTTAAAGCTTGCGCCAGAAAAATAAAACAATACGGTGCTGCTGCTGTCGTTATGGCCTTTGATGAACAAGGACAGGCCGCTACCTTTGCTGAACGGATTCGTATCTGCGAACGCGCATATCGTATCCTTGTGGATGAGGTCAATTTCCCCCCTCAAGATATTATTTTTGATCCTAATGTGTTGACTGTTGGAACTGGTATTGAAGAACATAATAATTACGCCCTAGACTTTATCAATGCAACCCGATGGATCAAAGAGAACCTTCCTTATGCGAAAGTAAGTGGAGGAATCTCAAATGTATCGTTCTCTTTCCGCGGAAATAACACCATCAGAGAGGCATTTCATTCGGTATTCCTCTATCATGCCATAGCCGCCGGATTAGATATGGGTATCGTAAATCCCGGAATGCTCCAGATTTATGACGAAATCCCTAAAGACCTTCTCGAATATGTCGAAGATGTAATTCTTAATCGAAGAGCTGATGCTACAGAACGTATACTCGCTTTCTCAGAACATATCGAAGCACGTGGGAAAAAAGAGGAAAAGACCGAAGAGTGGCGCCTTCAAGAGGTTAAAGAACGAATTCAATATGCTCTTGTTAAGGGAATTACTGATTTTATAGAAGAGGATATCCGCGAGGTACTCCCTCAATTTACAAGTGCAATTCAGGTTATTGAAGGGCCTCTTATGGATGGGATGAATAGAGTAGGCGACCTTTTTGGAAGTGGTAAAATGTTCCTCCCTCAGGTAATTAAATCGGCCCGGGTAATGAAAAAAGCAGTTGCCTACCTGCAACCATTTATCGAACAAGATAAACTCGATTTAAAACAAGCACCAACAATAAAAAAGAAAATTCTCCTCGCAACCGTTAAAGGAGACGTGCACGACATCGGTAAAAATATTGTGGGCGTGGTGCTTGCTTGCAATAATTACGAAGTTATTGATCTGGGGGTTATGGTACCCGCAGAGAAAATCCTAAATAGAGCAATCGAGGAAAATGTAGATATCATTGGTCTTAGCGGATTGATAACACCATCACTCGAAGAGATGGCATACGTTGCCCATGAGATGGAGCGACGCGATTTCAAGCTCCCTCTAATGATTGGAGGAGCCACTACCTCCAAGATCCATACCGCGGTAAAAATCGCACCCCAATATAGTCGTGATGTGGTCTATGTCAAAGATGCTTCAAGAGCGGTACAAGTGGTTTCGAGCCTCCTGGCCAATGACCAGGACTATCTCGATTCTATTAAGAGTGAATACCACGAATTACGTGCCACCCATAGTGCTAAAAAACCCAAGGAATATCTATCTCTTGCCAATGCACGTGCAAACGGATTCAATCCGGGCTGGAACCAATCGATGGTCTATAAGCCTATTCAGCTAGGAGTTCAACTATTTGACGATTATCCTCTTCAGGAGTTACGACACTATATCGACTGGACTTTTTTCTTTATTGCATGGGAATTCCGCGGAAAATTTCCAGCTATTTTCAACGACCCGAAACAAGGAGAAGAGGTAAAGAAGCTTTATGACGAAGCAAACATTTTTCTTGACGAAATCATTGCAAAGAAAATGATCACAGCTAAAGGCATTGTGGGTATATGGCCCGCGAATGCCATAGGAGACGATATAGAGCTTTATAAAGACGAAACGCGCCAAGAGATAGAAGGAACCTTCCACCACTTGCGTCAGCAGCAAAAAAGGGGCGAAAACCTCCCTAATTACTGCCTAAGCGACTTCGTTGCACCGAAGAGTTCTGGGATTGCCGATTATTGCGGTGGCTTTGCCGTTACCGCAGGTATTGGCGTAGCAGAATGGGTCGAGAAATTTAAAAATGAAGGGAATGACTATCAGGCTATCTTACTTGAATCATTAGCCGATCGACTTGCAGAAGCCTTTGCTGAGCGACTCCACGAAAGAGTTCGTAAAGAGTTTTGGGGATATGCTCCAGACGAAAATCTATCTGCACTCGACCTGATCAATTGCAAATATCAAGGTATTCGTCCCGCGGCAGGCTATCCTGCATGTCCGGAACATTCAGAGAAGAAAGTATTATTCGACATGCTTGGGGCATCTGAAAAAGCAGATATTCATCTTACCGAACATTTTTCGATGTATCCAACAGCCTCAGTTTGCGGACAATATTTTGCACATCAAAAAGCAGTCTATTTTGGATTGGAAAAAATTGAGAAGGATCAGGTTGTTGACTTTGCAAAACGGAAAAATGTTGCTGTCGAATATGTCGAGAAATTCCTCCCCTCTAATCTAAGTTATAAATAATAGCCAATCTAACTTATTTCGTCAACCACGAGTTTTAAAAAATCTCGTTCATAATAATCATCATCTACCACAATGCCCTCCCAGACAATAATGTCGAGATCAATTGTTCGTGGACCAAATTTGGGGGCATTCCGATCGCGTTTGAGCCTGTCTTCAAGATCTTTTAAATAATGTTCAAACTCATACTTATCCATTTGAGTAGAAACTTTAACCGCACCATTTAAGAAGTCGGCCTGTTCGATGATTCCAATAGGTGAAGTTATTACTTTCGATGAAACTGCAAGTACCTGATGCTCATCGCGAAGAGAATAAAGAGCTGCTGCAAAATTATGCTCCGGATCAATATTTGATCCTATACCCACTATACACTCGTGGCTCATTTTCTACGTTGTTCTAATTCAACAGAAACAGAATCTGAAAACCGAAGTGCACGAGGCTTGTCAATCTCAACTTTCGCCCTTAATACGCGAGCATCCTTCATAAGTAATTGCAAAACCTCATAAGTTAATTTCTCAAGCAAATTATAGTTGCTTTGAGAAACAAATGCAATAATTGCTTTGGTAATTGTCTTATAATTATAAATGGAATCTTCATGGTCTAAATTAATCGCCTTTGAGATATCCAACTCAATTTCAATGTTTATGATCACATCCTGGGGATTAATCCGCTCCTCAGGATTAAAACCGATAATAGTTGATATAAGCAAATTTTTAATTCTGATTATTGCCATTGGTAGCTTATCGTTGAATTTACTTGATAGTTTAAAGATACAAATTTTAAAAATAAATAAAGAGAACTAACGTAAATGACCTCCTCCATCAGAGCAGATTAATTGACCAGTTAAATCTTGATTATCAATGATATAATCAATACTCTTAAAAATAGAGATCATTCCTGAAGGTATTTTCATAGGTGTGTTTAGGGCAATTTGTTCAAGATAAGCTTGATCTTTTCCAATAGGTGGCAACACCGCTCCGAGAGCTATTGCATTTACGCGAAAACCAGGCGCTAACTCTAGTGCCGCCATCTTTGTTAGTTCTCCAAGAGATTTTTTTGATAACGAATAGGCCAGAAAATCAGACTTATTATTCGTAATGCGGGTATCAAGGATATTAATAACCAGACCGGTATTCGAGTTAATTGCAAAATCACGAATAAGTATAAACGGGGACAAATAATTAATGGTATGGTGCCTTACCATCAAATCAGTTGACGTTTCCCTTAAATTAGAGGGTTCAAAAATCGAGGCATTATTAATCAACAGATCGAGAGAACCGAAATAAGTGATAACTTGACCAATAAGTTTTGAAGTAAAATCAAGAGATTCCAAATCGGCCTGAAATGGTTGAAAACGAAGATTGGGGAAGCGGGATTTTAATTCACCCTCCAAAGCAGATATCTCAATTGCCGATGAGTTAAAATGGAGAGCCAAATCCCAGCCGGAACAAGCTAAATGAATTGCCAACTCCCTCCCTATTCTCGTGGCACTGCCTGTGATTAATGCTGTCTTAGCCATACCTTAAAGTTTAGATAAATTTAAAGCAATAAATGGATAACAATAAAAAAGGATGTCCCTGGGAACATCCTTTTTTTAAAATCTTCCCGAATAATTATTTCTTCTGAGCGACTATGCTAAACGCAAGTGTAAAATCATCATAAATTACCTTATCTCCCAAACCCTGAAAGAAACTACTTGAACCATATTTAACACCAAACTTTGCGCGGTTGATGGTCATTGTACCTTCTGCATTTAGGTTATCATCACTCTGTTTAACCTTAGCAGTAAACTCAAATGGATTGGTAACCCCTTTAATAGTAAGATCTCCAGCAATCTTATAATCATCACCCGAAATTGCAGTTGCCTTTTTAACAACTAGAGTTGCAGTAGGGAATTTCTCAACTCCAAAAAAATCATCCGACGATAAATGGCCGATTAGTTTTGCATTATAACCTGCGTCAGTAAGATCAACATCAACAATTGATTTCATATCGATAACCAAAGTGCCGCCTGTTATGGTACCCTTTTTCGCAGAAATTGATCCATTAGCAAAAGAGATAGTTCCATTGTGTTGTCCGGTTACCTTTTTTGCTTCCCATTTTACAGTACTAGCAGATTTATCTACATTATAATCTGTAGCATTAGCAGTAAAGCTAATACCAACTACCATAAATGCTAAAATAGCAAATGACAATTTAACTGTACTTAAAATAGTAGCTTTAATACTATTATTGGTTGATTCTAATCTGTGATTCATCATAATTTTTTTGTTTTAATTTAATGAGTAACAATAAAGGATATCTATTTGTTTAAAAAGATTCTAAATTTAACTTTAAAATTTATATTGTATCTTTACAAAACATAAATCTCCTAACTTTAATTATTAGTTATGAAGAATTTAACTGAATCACTGGACGATATAACCTTATCAGGATTTCGTTTTTTTAGGTCCCTAAGCGAAGAAGAACTTACCAGTCTAAATTATGAAAAAACCTGTACTTCACTTAAAAAAGGGAGTATAATTTATAAAGAAGGGAGCAGATTAACTGGATTTTACTGCATTATCAAAGGGATCGTTAAAGTTTATAAAACTGGCATCGATGGCAAGGAGCAGATTATCCGGTTTTCACGTAAGGGAGACATTATTGCCTATCGCTCACTCCTAAGCCAGGAAACCGCCTGCACAACGTCTGAAATTATCGAAGATGCTATATTATGCCATGTCCCATATAAGACATTGTTAAATCTGATTGAAAAGAATTCCTCGTTTTCACTCACGATGCTTCGCATTATCTGTGCAGAACTTAAAGAAGCAAATGAGTATATAACAGATATTGCTCAGAAAACAGTCCGCGAAAGACTCGCAGAGGTCTTGTTACTCCTCAAAGAAAACTTCGATCTGGATGCCGATAAAACGCTTCAGATTTCGCTTACAAGGGAGGAATTAGCCAATACAGTTGGAACAGCTACGGAATCAATAATCAGGCTACTCTCAGAGTTTAGACACGATAACCTCATTGAGTTACAAGGGAGAAAAATAAAAATCATCAATATTCAGGGGCTAACAAAAATTGCAAATCTGACTAATGCTAGAAGTTAACTGCGAAATTACATTCGCTTAAGCCATTCCTCGGGATCAAGCTTGGTATTTTCACGCCAAAGTTGAAATTTGAGTACTGTTTTATTTTCATCCCCCTTGTCGGTAAAAACAGTCCCTATCTCCTCCTTACTCTCAACCTGTTCTCCTGCCTTGACAAAAACCTCACTTAGGTTTGAATAGACGCTAAGGTAATTACCATGCCTTATAATTACAGCAATATTACCACCTGGAATAGCGACTATTTTTGTTACTTCTCCTTTGAATATGGAACGTACCTTTGCATTGGCTTGTGTGGTGATATCGATTCCGGCATTACGAACTACAACATACTTTAAAACAGCATGGGGATGTTCACCAAAATGATCCGTTATCAATCCACGCAGTACAGGCCAAGGGAATTTACCCCTATTATTAGAAAAATCTCCAGAAAGTGCCTTCTCATCAGATGTTAAGGATAAAGTCTTCTGATTATTTGATTTACGCGTAACCTTAGATGCTTCGTCAGAGATGACTCGTTCGATCTCTTGTTCAAGTCTTAGCTCCGCTTTACGCTGATTATCAAGCTTTTTACTTAAATCCTTCTCCTTCTTATGCAACTCAGAATATACGTCCTTTTGCTGCTTCTTTTGACGCTCAACAATTTTTATCTGATTAACCTTAGTAACCAAAAGTTGATGCTTCTCTTCCTTCTGCTTACTAAACGCCGTTAACTGCGTAACAATTGAACCCTTAATTTCTGCTATCTTCTGAGCTTGTTTTCTTCTATAATCTGCATACTCTTTTAGATAAATAAAACGCTTATAAGCTTGATTAAAATCCTTTGAAGAGAGCAAAAAAAACATTTGATTACTATTATCCTGATTCCTTTCTGCATACTTAATCATAGAGGCATATTTGATCCTTACCGATTGTAGGTCATTACTTAAGGAATCAATTCGGGTTGAATTTTTATGAATAGAAGAATCAAGATACCCAATCTCACTTGTAATGTGATTAATCAAAGCATCCTGAAGTCTAATCTGTTTCTCAAGTACCGAAAGTCTATTTAAGGAAGCCTTGGATTTACTATTAGTTTCCTTTAATAAACTGTTAATATATTCAATTTCTAAGGCAGTCTTCTCCTTGCTCTTTCGGAGTTCTTCGAGTGATTGTCCTGAGAGATTCACCGCAATAAACATCAAAAAGGGGAAAAAAATAACGCTAATAACCTTGTGGATTGGATCACCCATCAACACTAAATTCTAAAATAAAAAATTAACTAATCAACAAATTTCCTTGAATACTTTGGAGAAACAGTAAAAAGATAATTCTTTTCATCATCCAGACTTATCTTAGATAATTCTATTGTCAAATCAATCTTTTTCTGTCCAAGAAGTGAGATCTCAATTAATCCGGGAAACCACTGTTCCGTTACCTTTTCAAATTTGGAAAACTCCAATCTAACCCCATTATTATTTTCCAAATCATAAAGAACCATCTTCTTAACTACAAAAGAATCGGTATCAATATAAATATCTTGCTTTATTAATTGTCCAATCTCCAGCCGATTACGATATCTCTCAAGCTTCGCCTCATTTTTATTAAATCGCTTTACTTTACGATCCCGAATGGAAGATATCTTATACATATTATCCTCTATATCGCAGACAAAATCCTTAAAATCTTTCTCCTTGGCATCCAGACGAAAAGAGAAGATCTGATTACTTAACAAAGCCTGAATAATTTTAAAATCAAGATCAAATCCGAGTAATTTTGTCAGATAATTATTTTTGCCAAAATATAATTGCTGATCAATATAATTAACCAATCGAAAGGAGTCTGTGTTTATCTCAAGCTTCGCCACCGGTATAGCAAGTTTTTGAGCATAAATCTGAATTATACTGTCGCGTCGTATTTTATAAGATCCCCGAATAGAGGTAACTTTACCTTCATTTGATAGCGAAATCGTCGCTTTCTTAACGGATAAGGTCTCATATTTTAACGACTTCTCATTGACTAATTTTATCACTCTCTCTACACTATAATGTTTGATCCGCTTAGGCAGAACAATTTTTTGAACTTGCTTGCATCCCGAAAAGAAAAATGTAAAGATAATTGCAATTAAAAAGCAATAAATAAGCTGCTTAAAATTAAACATAAAATTAGTTTTCTTTTGTTTCAAGGTATCTCTTTTGAGCAATTTTCAACTTAAGAGTCTTGGAAATATTCCCTTTTTCAAGCGATTTTTTCCACTGGATAAGTGCATTATCCTTTTCATTCAAATAATATAATATATCTCCATAATGCTCTATTAGAACAGCATTATCATCCGTTGACTTTGAAAGTGCAGTCTCCATATAGAATCTGGCAAGTTGAAAATCCTTTTTCATAAAAAATACCCATGCATAAGTATCGAGATAGGTCGAATTATCAGGATTTGCCTGAATAACTTTAGCACTTAACTTCTCTGCAACGGCTAATCGCTCACCCTTGATTGATAAATAATAAGCGTAATTATTCATGGCCATATAATTCTCCGGATCAAGCTCAACAACTTTATCAAAAACATCATAAGCCTCCACATATCGTTTTAAATTATAAAAAGCCTCAGCACGATAAGTATAAAGTTGAGAAAGTATTTTAGGATCATTTTTTACATGTACCGAAGCCGAATCTATCACAGACAGTAAATCAGTGTATCGCTTTTGCTGAAGAAGTCCAACTGATTTTAAAATATAAACTAGCGGCTGATCCACAAAATAAGCTAATGCCTTATTGCTATCATCAACCATTGAAGACCAGTCTTGTAAGTCGTTGTTTAGCAATAATAAACGCTCCCAATACTGGTAATTTTCCTTGTTCATCTCAATTACAAGCCTAATCTGCTTACGCGCCTCATCAGGTTTCTTCACTCCTTGATAATAATCAACCAGAAATGCACGAGGCCGTTCATCATTGACATGAGTATCAATTAAAATATGAAGCAATTCTAACTGCTGTTGATCAGAAATTTTAGTACTGCCGGGTTTTGACATTAAATAATACATCTGCGCTTTTGTCTCAAAATCCAGCTCTACGTTCTTAAAGGCTAATATAATATGTTCATATGCTTGGGCAGAATCCTTTAATTGCAGATAATAATCTGCCATAGAAAGGTGAACAAATCCATCATTGGGATCAATACTGATAATCTTGTTGTAGTTTTCAAGCGCCTTGTCTAAGTTATTATCTGTCAGATACATATCTGCTAATAAACCGTAATATTTAGAAACTGACGGATTGTGTTGAATTAATTTCTCAATCTCAGTATAGGCCGCCACTCTGTTTTCTTGTTGAAGATATAGTTGTTGTCTTCCTAAGGCTATTGACTCTGAGAAACCTTTCTGTTGTTCTAACCGATTATATAACGACATCGCCTCTGCAAGCTTTCCAGACATCCCAAGTAAGGTCGCTTGATAAAAGGGGTAATCGGGATTATCGGGAACCAACCTGGAAAGAGCCTCATATTCTTGTGCGGCCTTTTCAAATAATTTATTTTGCTGATAAACTTTAATTAATAGAAGACGGTAATATTGGTTCTCCGGATTATTCAAAACAGCCTTTTCAAGAAGAAACATCGAACTTTGAAAATCACCCTTAGAAACATGAATAGTAGCCATTTCATAAAGCGTAGCAGAAGAGCGAGAATCGATCTCTAAACATCGGGAAAATAACTTTATTGCATCATCAAAATTCCCGAGCGTTTTTTGTTTTAACCCCTCAATATAAAGATATTCAAATTCTTTGCGATTATCCTCACTTAACTTAACTTCTGAGCTATCCCGAGAAATACTGGCTTGACTCGATGGAATTGCAGTCTTTGCAACTTTACAAGAAAAAACAGCGACTAAACATCCAATAATCACAAAAAACCTAACTAATCTCTCTCTACTTATCATTCCAATAGATATAATCCAACGACAATTTAATCAAATATTTAATGCTTTCCAGTATGTCCAAATCCCCCTTCACCTCTTGAGCTATCTTCCAAAATATCGACACTCTCCCAATTAACTGTTTCGTGAGCAGCAACAACCATTTGTGCAATCCGCTCACCATGCTGGATAACAAAATTTTCAGCAGAGAGGTTAATAAGAATTACCATAATCTCACCACGATAATCAGCATCTATTGTTCCAGGTGAATTAAGTACTGTTATCCCTTTTTTTAAGGCCAAACCGCTTCTGGGCCTAACTTGCGCCTCATACCCGACCGGAAGCTCGATAAATAATCCTGTCGGTATTAATTTTCGCTCCATAGGTGCAATAGTAATCTCTTGTGATAGATTTGCCCGTAAATCCATACCGGCAGCATGCTGAGTACCGTATTCAGGTAAATCGTTTGATGATTTATTAACAACCTTTAATCTCATCTTAACCTTAATTTTAAAACGTGATACATTCAAAGAAATTGGTAACCTTCAATTGAAATAGGAAACCAGACAATTAAACCTATTTTAACTTAATTCTTTCAATATGCGAAGATACTAAAGAATTTTAATCTCTTCAGATCAATTCTTTTGACTGTTATTAACTACAAATAATCGTCTCAAATCACCTTGTTCAAAATGCCAAACAATAAAAAGAAAAAGGAAGAGCAAAATGGTATTAAATCCTATTTTCAAGAATTTATCTCCTATAACCACAACGACTTCAATCAAATATAGGACCACCGAAGTCAACAGATAGATTCCCATCCGTTTTAAATCATACTTTACAGGAAAGTATTTCTGACCAACAAAATAAGAGGAAACAGTCATAACTAAAGATGCAACAAAGAATGCATATCCACACGCCATAAATCCAAAAACAGGAATTAAAATAATGTTCAGTACAATGGTTATTATAGCACCAATAATAGCAAATCGGGCCCCGAAATGGGTCTTATCCGTTAATTTATACCATAAAGATTGGGTATAAAAGATCCCTAGAAACAGATTTCCCATAAGTAGCCATGGGACCACCTTTATCCCCTGATGATAACCCGATGTTGATGAGCCAATAAAAAATTTAAAAATATCCATGTAAAACATAACCCCTAAAAAGATCAGAAGACCAAGAATGACAAAATATTTCATAATAACCGAGTAAACAACTTTTGATTCTTCATTTTTATAATGAGAAAATAAAAACGGCTCAAAAGAGAAGCGGAAAGCCTGAATAAAAAGAGCCATAAGAATAGCAAGCTTACCACTCGCTGAATACACACCCAATTCAAAGATGGGATTTGCAGATTTTGTGAGTAGTTTAGGTAACACTATTTTATCAATATTTAAATTTACCATTCCGGCAACTCCAATTACTAATATTGGCCATCCATACGTTAGCATCTTTTTAAGAAGGGACCAATCAAAATTTGACATACGTAATTTAAGATCCGGTAGAAATAAGATTAAAGTAACCACAGAGGCAATCAAATAAGATAAGAAAGCATATCCTATTCCAATTTTAGGATCATAAATTAAACCAATTACAGAATTTGGATTTGATTGTAATATCTTAGGGCATAGGTATATCCAAAAAATATTTAAGAAAATACTTAAGGCTATGTTTACTGTTTTGAAAATGGCAAACCGTACAGGTCGTGATTCTAATCGAAGCTTAGCAAATGGGATCGCAGATAAAGCATCAAGAGCTACAGTTAATCCCATCCAAAGGATATAATTCTGGTGCCCTTCGTAGCTAATCCAGCTCGATATAGCCGGAGTAAAACCCACTACAAATCCAATAAAGAGTATCGAAGTAAAACCCAATGAGACAATTGTTGTTGTATAAACCTTTTCAGGAACTTCACTTCTGCCGGCAAATCTGAAATAAGATGTCTCCATGCCATAGGTAAGAAATACCTGAATAAAAGCAACATAGGCAAGAATATTACTTAAAATACCAAACTCATCCGGTAAAAACATCCATGCATAAAGAGGTGTTAACCACCAATTTAAAAATCTACCAATAATACTTGGTACACCATAAATAACTGTTTCACTGGCAAGTTTCTTAAATACACTCAAAGTAAATCCTATCTTAAAGTAAGATACAAATATAATGCTTTAGGTTAATCGGATAACCTTTTCTAAAATGTTATCTGTAACCCATCATTAGATAAATTCTCAATAAAATTAATAAGCATATGAATAGCAGGGTCGTTTTTTTATTAATTTCACCGCTCTAATTTTTGTCAGAAAACAGATACTTTAAATTATGAAACAGGTTACCATTATTCTTCTCTTTACTTTTCTGCCAATTTTTGTAATGCTTAACTGTGCACAGTCATCCAAAAGAGTTAGACCCCCTGTTACCTCAATAAATTTAACCACGAAGGGCCCTTTCCATACAGGAGACGAAATTTCACTAACCATTAAAACCAAAATAAAACAGGGTACATTCCGCAATACGGAACTCTTTTTTGATGGAAAATTAGTACTAAATAGTGATAAAGCAGATTTTATTTTTAATATCCAGACCGATAAACTCAAAGTTGGCACTCACTTTCTAAAAGCTATTGCAACAACAAGTGAAGGCAGTACAGGAGAAAATTTTTCCGATTTCCTCCTGCTCTCCAATTTAATTCCTGAAAAATATAACTATAGAATAATTAACACATATCCACATAATATTGAGCACTTTACAGAAGGATTAGAAATTAAAAACGGATTTCTATATGAAGGAACGGGGCAAGAAGGGAGCTCGGCAATCTATAAAATAGATCTTTCAACGGCTAAAATTATCAAAGAAATTAAACTAGATTCAAACTACTTTGGAGAAGGAATTACAATTTTAAATGGTAAATTATACCAACTCACCTATAAATCCCAGATTGGTTTTGTACGAGATGCTGAAACTTTTGAAATGATTAAAACCTGGAACTATAAATATGAACAAGGATGGGGATTAACAAATGATGGAAAATCATTAATTATGTCAGATGGTTCAGAATTTATTTATTTTATCGATCCAGAATCATTTAAAGAGATCAAAAAAATTCAGGTTTGCAATAATCGCGGTGTAGTAACAAATTTAAACGAACTGGAATTCATTAATGGACAAATTTGGGCCAATTTATGGACAACTGACACACTTGTTAAAATTGATTCTGAAACAGGAAAAATCATTGCTGAAATTGACCTTACAGGACTTTTACCTTCAACGCTTCTTAACTCCAGATCAACTATTGATGTATTAAATGGTATTGCTTTTGACAATGCAAAAAATAAAATTTACGTAACTGGAAAACTTTGGCCTAAACTATTTGAAATAGAATTAGTTAAAAAATAACAATTAAAATAGCGTCCTTTCATTTGATCTAAAATGTTCTCGTCCTAAGTGAGTATACGCCAATTCTGTCGCCTCCCGGCCGCGTGGAGTCCGTTTTAAAAATCCCTCCTTAATTAAAAATGGTTCGTAAACTTCCTCAATTGTTCCGGCATCTTCTCCAACAGCAGTCGAAATAGTTGTTATACCTATAGGACCACCCTTAAATTTATCGATAATCGTACTTAAAATACGGTTATCCATTTCATCAAGACCATATTTATCAATATTCAATGCCTCTAAAGAATATTTGGTTATCTCAATATCAATCTCTCCATTTCCCTTCACCATTGCAAAATCCCTTACCCTACGTAACAATGCATTAACAATACGAGGAGTACCTCGACTTCTTCGTGCAATTTCTAATGCAGCATCCTGATAAATTTGAATATCCAAAATTTTTGCTGATCTTTTTACAATTGCTGTTAAAACATCAATATCATAATATTCCAAGTGACAATTAATTCCAAATCTTGCTCTCAGAGGAGCAGTAAGTAATCCGCTTCTAGTGGTGGCACCAATTAATGTAAAATGGTTAAGATCGAGTTGAATTGAACGGGCACTTGGACCCTTATCAATCATAATATCTATCCTATAATCTTCCATTGCCGAGTAAAGATACTCTTCAACAACAGGACTTAATCTGTGAATTTCATCTATAAAAAGTACATCATTATTCTCAAGATTAGTAAGCACCCCAGCTAAATCACCTGGTTTATCCAAAACAGGTCCTGAGGTTAACTTAAGATTTACACCCAATTCATTAGCTATAATATTTGATAAAGTAGTCTTACCCAATCCAGGAGGTCCATGTAAAAGAACATGATCAAGCGATTCACCCCGCATAACAGCAGCTTGAACAAATATTTTTAAATTTTCAACTATTTTATTTTGCCCACTAAAATCACTGAATCTAAGAGGTCTAAGTTTATTGTCAAACTCATAATCAATATTTTCAGCACTATTTCCACGTAAATCAATAAAATCATCCATAGGTTTAATAGACTTAATGTGCAAAAATTAAGTTCAAAATCATAAACTTAACCATTTGATAATCTGGTTATTATTTCTTTAAACTTAATTATATCAAACGGCTTATCAATAATATCATCCATACCAGAATTCATACACATTTGCCGATCAATATTTATTGTATTAGCCGTAAAAGCTATGATTGGAATATGAGGCACTATTGTATTTTTATTTTCATAAGCTCTTATTAATTTTGTAGATTCAAACCCATCCATAATGGGCATCATAATATCCATTAAAATCAAATCAAATTTTTGACTTTTAAATTTTTCAAATCCTTCTATACCATTTGAGGCTATTGTAACTGTATAGTTAAATCGAGCTAAAGTTAATTGCATCAACTTTTGGTTTAGATCATTATCTTCAACTAAAAGAATTGATAATTTGTCATTTACGTTCATTTTAAAACTCAATTTTTTATTCATTTCTTAAAGGCAAATTTAAACCTTATAATTCAATGTACAACTTAATTTTTATTGTTTCAAAACGGTTATATATTATTATTGTTTATTTAAAAACTTTAAATTATTTATATTTTAATGGGGTGTTAATAGTGTTCAAAAGTTTTAATTTTTTTGCTTGTTTGTTGTTTAATAATTACTTTTTAACTTGTTTTACAATGCTATGAACATCCTATAACACTAATTTGTTGTATTTTAATATACTATTAACAACTTGTTTATAGGGTGAATTTTTAATATTTGAAGACTAATTATTTATATATTTAGTGTCAATTTTAATTTTATATCTTGATTTTAAAAATGAAAAGTTTTTATTGTTTTATATTTTTATTTTTTTATCAAGGACAGTTTAATATTAGGTTAATTATAATTAATCTTTATTTTAAACAGTTAATTAACATCATTTGTTTATAAAATATATTTTTGTTAAAATTCTTATTAATAGGTATTTAACTTTCAACTAGAGAAATTATGGAAACTATAGGTTTAGCCTCTGATCATGCTGGTTATGCTCTTAAAATCTTTATTAGCGACTATTTGCAGCTAAATGGTTATACTATTTTGGATTTTGGCTGTAACTCTGATGTTAGTTGTGATTACCCTGATTTTGCTCATCTTTTAGGCTCTGCTATAGATAATAGAGAAATTAAAAGAGGTCTTGTTTTTTGCGGTAGTGGAAACGGAATTAATATGACTATAAATAAGCATCAGAGTGTTCGTTCAGCATTATGCTGGAATACTAAAATTGCTGACCTTGCAAGACATCATAATGATGCTAATGTCTGTTCTATCCCAGCTAGATTTATTTCTGAACAAGAGGCTCTTGAAATAGTGGATATATTTTTATTTGAGGTTTTTGATGGAGGTAGACACTTACAGCGGGTGATTAAAATTCCTATTAATTAGGTTTAATTGGCTATTTATTCTCTTTCATATTTTTAACCTTATTTAAAATAAATGGCTGGTATCTATTTTCATATTCCTTATTGTAGAAGTAAATGTCATTATTGTGACTTTTATGAAAGTAATAATATTAAAACTGTTAATCAATTAGTTAATTCTGAAATAGAGGAACTTACTTTACGAAAAAATTACCTTGATAATCAATTGATTGAGACTATTTACTTCGGAGGCGGTACTCCTTCAATACTGTCAATAGCACAACTTAATGATCTTCTTGGTGAAGTTATGAATAATTACACTGTTTCTGATGATTGTGAGATTACTTTGGAGGCAAATCCTGAAGACCTTACTTTTGATTATTTAAAAAGCTTATCATCTACTAAAATTAATAGGTTAAGTATAGGAATTCAAAGTTTTAACGATGATACATTACTTTTTCTAGGTAGAAAACATGGCACTCAAAAATTGGAAGAAACAATTAAAAATGCTCAAAATTTTGGTTTTTTCAATATTTCATTAGATCTTATTTACGGCATTCCTGGAATGTCTTTTGATAATTATATTAATTCGGTTAAGTCTGTTTTAAATTTAAATGTTCAACATATTTCTGCTTATGCACTTACAATCGAGAAAAACACCTACTTTTATAAATTATTAAAAACAAACAGGTTAACTGAAGTTGCAGATGATGTTGTAATTACTCATTTTAATTCGACAATTGATCTATTAGCTGAAAATGGTTATGTTCACTATGAGGTAAGTAGTTTTGCTATAGAAGGTTATAGATCACGACATAACTCCTCTTATTGGAATGACAAACATTATCTGGGTATTGGACCATCAGCACATAGTTATAATGGAGTATCTCGTCAATGGAATGTAAATAGCACCAAAAATTATTGCCTAAAATTGTCCAATGGTCAAAATTATTATGAGGTAGAGGTGTTAACCGAGATTGACAAATATAATGAATATGTTCTTTTAAAATTACGTACAGTAGAAGGACTCTCAAAATCATATATTAGCAACTATTTTAATCATACTATTAATAGTTATTTTCTAGATGAGGTTTTCAAATTAAGTAATGAACAGTATATCATAAATTCTGGTGACAATTTAATGCTAACCAAGAAAGGGATATTAATTTCTGATTTTATTATTAGAAAATTATTTTTTGTGTAATTAACGTTTTAGTATGTATAATAAATTGTATCATAGGGATTTATACTTTACAACACTAGATCGTGACGCCGAAAGGTATTTGCTTATTGTTAAGGAATTATCAGAATTATTTAATTTAAATTTTGATAAGAAATTGGCTTTAACGACGATTTTATCGGAAGCTATAGAAAATGCATTTATTCATGGTAATAAAAATCAAGTTAATTTATGTGTTGCAGTATCTGTAATTGTTAATTCAAAACAGATTATTATTGAAGTGGAGGATGAAGGTAATGGTTTTAATATTGATGATGTTCCCTCCCCTATTGATTATGAAAATTTAAAGAAAGAGTCAGGCCGAGGTCTTTTTTTTATAAAGAGTTTTTCTTCGAGTTTGGATTTACTGGGGAAAGGAAATATTTTAAGAATAAAAGTTGATCGTTAATGTCTATTTTATTTGTTTGTGAAGGAGTCAAACGGCCAAAGTTTAAGAGTAGGGAAGTATCTCAATGGTTAAATTATATTATTTCTAAATATAATCAATTACCAGGGGATCTTACTGTTATTTTTTGCGATGATAGTTATTTAATTGAACTTAATCGAAATTTCTTAAGTCATGATTTTTTTACTGATATCATAACTTTCGATTATACATCAGAAAATATTGTTTCTGGTGATATGTATATTAGCGTTGAACGGGTGTATGATAATTCGGATATTTTTCAGGTTCCTAAGGAGATTGAATTATTACGGGTCATCGTTCATGGTCTTTTCCATCTTTTGGGTTTTGAGGATAAAAGCGATAAAGGGAAAAAAATTATTAGAGAATTAGAGAATAATGCTCTAGCGTTATTTAGGGATAAGAATTATGGATGTTTTAAATAGTTACGATATTATTGTTGTTGGTGGTGGTCATGCAGGGTGTGAGGCTGCTGTTGCAGCTGCTCGCTTGGGTTCAAAGGTTTTACTTATTACAATGGACTTAAATCGTATGGCTCAGATGAGCTGTAATCCTGCAGTGGGTGGAATAGCTAAGGGTCAAATAGTTAGAGAAATTGATGCTCTTGGCGGAAACATGGGAATTGTTACGGATCTTTCCTCAATTCAATTTAGAATGTTAAACCGCTCGAAAGGGCCGGCAATGTGGAGTCCTAGGGCTCAGTGTGATAAGAATCGATTCTCAGCGGTTTGGAAATCGATTTTAGATGAACAATTGAACCTTGATTTTTGGCAAGGAACGGTTGTTAATCTCGTTATGGAAGAAGGTCAACTTTCTGGTGTTGTTACGGAAGTTGGTGTAGGGTTTAAAGGTAAGTGTGTCATTTTGACTAGTGGTACCTTTTTGAATGGGCTCATGCATTTTGGTAATAATAAAGTTACTGGTGGACGTATTTCTGAACCCGCGTCTAAGGGAATTACCGAACAACTTGTTTCATTAGGATTTTCTGCCGGAAGAATGAAAACTGGTACACCAGTTCGCATCGATAGAAGGACTATTGATTTCTCCAAATTAATTCGGCAAGATGGAGACGAGAAGGCCAGTCAATTTACGTTCTTACCTGAGATAAAAAATTCTCTGCCTCTCCTCCCCTGTTACATCACTTATACAAATTCGAAAGTTCATACTATAATAGAGTCAGGGTTCAAAGAGAGTCCATTATTTGATGGTACTATACAAGGACTTGGTCCACGTTATTGTCCAAGTATTGAAACTAAGTTAATCACCTTTGCTGATAAGGATCAACATCAATTGTTTCTAGAGCCTGAAGGAGTTGATTCTTTGGAATATTATTTAAATGGTTTTTCTTCATCTTTAAATTGGAAAGTTCAAAATGATGCACTTCATCAAATACCTGGTTTGGAGAATGCTAAAATACTTAAGCCTGGTTATGCTATTGAATATGATTATTTTTTGCCTACTCAATTAACTCATAGTTTAGAAACGAAATTAGTTCCTAATTTATTTTTTGCAGGTCAGATTAACGGCACTACTGGTTATGAGGAGGCAGGCTCTCAAGGTTTGATAGCCGGAATCAATGCTCATCTTAAAGTTTCTGGTAAGGATCCTTTTATGTTGAGCCGAAATGAAGCATATATTGGTGTACTTATTGATGATCTGGTTACAAAGGGTGTTGATGAACCCTATCGAATGTTTACTTCTCGAGCCGAATATCGGTTACTGTTAAGACAAGATAATGCAGATGAGCGTTTAACTCGTAAGGGGTTTGTTCTAGGATTAGTGGATAATCAAAGATATAATCGTTTGTTAGTGAAGATTAAAAGTAAAGATAAGGTTATTCTGTTTTGTAAAACATACGCTGTAAAGCCGGTTTTAGTTGATGATTTCCTTCGAGCCAAGAATACTTCGGTTCTTCGTCAAAACGCTAAACTAGAGCTTCTTATTAAACGCCCTCAGTTGTCTATTTTTGATTTTATCCCCCTTATTAAGCCCCTTGGGGATTTATATAATGCTATAGAAGATAACCTTCGTGATGAGGTTTTTGAGGCTGCAGAGATTAGTTTAAAATATTCGGGATATATTGAAAGAGAGTCAGTCGTTGCAGATAAAATTTCAAGATTAGAAAATGTCATTATATTAGAAAAATTTAATTATGATGGGATCGAATCCCTTTCTACGGAGGCTAGACAAAAGTTAGGTGCGATTAGACCTGTTACTATTGGTCAGGCCTCGCGAATACCAGGGGTATCACCAAGTGATATTAATGTCCTTTTAGTAATGATGGGAAGATAACGTTCCACGTGGAACAATTGACTAATTTATAAATATTCCAAATGAATTTAGAGCAAGTCCGAAATTCTGTTAGAGATATTCCCGATTATCCCAAGCCTGGAATTATTTTTAAGGATGTTTCTACCGCTTATCGTGATGGTGAGGTTTTTAATTTTATCGCTGCTTCAATTTTCGAAAAGTATAAAGATGCAGGTATCACAAAGGTTGTAGGAATAGAAGCGCGTGGATTTATTTTGGGAGCTGTTATTGCGGAAAAATTAAAGGTGGGTTTTGTTCCAATACGAAAACCTGGAAAGTTACCTGCTGAATTATTCAGTCAATCGTATGAATTGGAGTATGGTTTCGATACACTAGAAATTCATCAAGATGCATTGCAAGAGAATGATGTAGTTTTGATTCATGATGATTTACTCGCTACCGGAGGTACAGTAATCGCAGCAATTGATTTGGTCTCTAAATTTAAAGTTTCATCAATTTTTGTTAATTTCTTTATTGAATTGGATTTTCTTAAAGGTCGCGATAAAATTACACAAGCAAGTTCTGTGTCAATCTGGTCGCTAATTCATTATTAATAAAATCCAAGATGGCTGTGGATAATTTTTCATATGCATATTTAAAAAGTATAATTACCCATCTCCCTGAACTGCCCGGTGTTTACCAATACTTTAATTCTGAGGGTAAAATTATTTATGTAGGCAAAGCAAAGAATTTGCGTAAACGAGTATCATCTTATTTTTCAAAGGTCCACGATAATCGCAAAACAGCCATTCTTGTTAAAAATATTGCAGATATAAAACATATTGTTGTAGATACTGAGGAGGATGCACTTCTTCTGGAAAATAACCTTATTAAAAAATACCAACCGCGTTATAATGTTTTGCTGAAAGATGATAAATCTTTTCCATGGATTTGTATTAAAAAGGAGCCTTTCCCAAGAGTATTTTTTACTCGAAATGTGATTCGTGACGGCTCCCTCTATTTTGGTCCGTATACCTCTACGTTTATGGTAAAAACTATTTTGGAAGTGGTTAAAAGGTTATACCCAATTAGAAACTGTAATCTTAATCTTAATCCATCTAATTTAGCTAAAAAGGAATACCAGGTTTGTTTAGAGTATCAAATTGGCAATTGTTTAGGTCCATGCGAATCTTTTCAAACTCAAGATGATTATAATGATTCCATTACTCAGATTAAAGATATTTTAAAAGGAAATTTATCTACAGTTGTTTTGCATTTAAAGAATAAAATGGAGAAATATTCTCTGGATTATAAGTACGAAGAAGCAGATCGAATTAAAAACAAAATTGGATTTTTGGAGAATTATAAGAGTAAATCTACAATAGTTAGTTCTTCAATCTCAAATATAGATGTATTTTCTTTTGATCAGGACGATGGCTATGGGTATGTTAATTTTCTTAGAGTTGTCGATGGTGCAATTATTCAAGCTCACACGCTTGAGATTAAGAAGAGACTTGATGAATCAAAAGAAGAAATTCTCGCTTTAGGTATTGTAGAGATTAGACAAAATTTTCTATTAAATTCTAGAGAAATTTTAATTCCCTTTGCAATAGATATTCACTTTAAGGATTGTAAAATGATTATTCCTCAAATCGGGGATAAAAGGAAACTTTTGGAATTATCAGAACGGAATGTAAAATACTATAAGCTCGATAAGCATAAACAGAATTCTAACAAGTCTCCTAAAGATAGGGTAGGGCGTGTTCTTACTCAAATGCAGCTTGACTTGCGGTTACTTGAATTACCTAAAAGGATAGAATGTTTTGATAATTCAAATATGCAAGGAGCTCAACCAGTTGCAGCTTGTGTGGTTTTTATTGATGGAAAACCTGCCAAGAAGGAGTACCGCCATTTTAATATCAAAAGCGTGGAGGGGCCAAATGATTTCGCTTCTATGGATGAGATCGTTTATCGACGGTATCACCGTGTTTTAATGGAAGGGGGTCAACTTCCTCAGCTAATCGTAATCGATGGTGGAAAAGGACAGCTAAGTGCGGCCGTTGGAGCGTTGGAAAGGTTGGATTTGAGAGGTAAAGTAGCGGTTATTGGTATAGCCAAAAGATTAGAAGAGATAGTTTATCCCGATGATCCTATACCACTATACCTCGATAAAAATTCAGAAACACTACGAATTATTCAATTTTTGCGAAATGAGGCCCATCGGTTTGGAATCACATTCCATCGCGACAAACGTTCTAAGCAATTTATTACTAGTGAATTAGACCAAATCCCCGGGATAGGTCTGAAGACTACAGAGGCCTTAATGGTTAAATTTAAGACAGTAGCCCGTCTTAAATTAGTGTCATTGGATGAAATGGCCATTGAAATTGGTGAATCGAAGGCAAATAAGGTTTTTAATTTTCTTAGAGGAATTCCTTTCAGCTAAATAGAAATGTCTATCATGTATTATCTTAATCTTAAAATAGCTGCATACAAAATTCTGTTATAGTGGTTGTTATATGTGAATTTAAGATATTATTTTCGGCTACTTTCTCCTTTATTATTTCGAGATCATGCCTTGTATTCACCAATATCTTTGTGAGTTCACGGTTTATCTGCTCTAAATTCGCATTAGAATCAACTAGAATATTTTGTATAATACCTTTATCTACAGATAGTTGAATGGATAATTTGAGATTGTCGATGTGGAGCTGGTTGGTAAATATATATTTGGGAGAATAACCATAAACCCAATCCCAGGTTTTAAATTTTTGGTCTGATAAATTGGTTATTAATTCTTTTTCCTCTTTGGTGATTTTTTTAATCGTATAATTTGTAAGGCTATTAACGATTCGCTCAAAAACTTTATTTGTAAATTCAGTAATATTTGGTTCGGACTCTACTGGTAGAAAGTTAGAGAGATTGGTTACTTCAGATCTTACCGATTTTATTGATCGATCATTGTATCGATTATCTCGGTTATACAGCGATTGCGATAGTCTTGATATATCAGTGTTAAAAAGAAGGGTGCCATGTGATAGTACTCTGTTTTTATAAATATGCATTGCGTTTCCTGAGAATTTCTTGTTATTTATTATCAAGTCATTTCGATTCGAGAAACCTGCTGGAAAGCCCATCTTTGTTAAAACTTCTAGGATAGGGGCAGTGAATTTTTGAAAATTAATTTTCTCTCTATTTTCACAATTGTGTATAAAGCTAAAATTTAGATTATTTGAATCCTGATACACCGTGCCACCTCCTGATATTCTTCTGGCTAATAGTATCTTATTTTCAATAACGAACTTGTGGTTTATTTCTGAGAGTAGATTCTGGTGTTTTCCAACTACGATGCAGGGTTCATTAATGTATAGCATGAAAAACTCTTCATTGCTGTTTTTGAGGAAATATTCTTCGGCAGCAAGGTTAAAATGTGGATTTGTACTGGTAGAGATCAGGCAACGCATTGTTAAAGTCCGAAAAGTATATGTTCGTAATAGAGTTATCCTACAAAGATATAGTTCTGAAGTGATTATTTATTCACTACCTATTTCAATTTACCTTTATCTCCTTTTGTTTAGGCTTGTATCGGAAGCAATATTTGGAGTATATAGTCGATTTGGTCCTTATATATGATTGTATTTTTAAAATAAAAACCTCTGTAAACATAGCGTTTACAGAGGTTTTATAGTAGCGGGGACAGGACTCGAACCTGTGACCTCCGGGTTATGAGCCCGACGAGCTACCAACTGCTCTACCCCACAATATACCTCCGACCTCGCCTCGCAGGACATCCTCGACGCGGTCGCCTATGCCCGCCGGGACGCGCGCATCGATGCTTCCCGCATCTACCTCGTCGGCGGTTCAGGTGGCGGCCATATGTCGCT
>CAIVMQ010000118.1 GCA_903907075.1 uncultured Bacteroidia bacterium | reverse complement strand
GTCATCTGAAATTGAGATGCAATTTCTTCGAATACCAGTACCCCATTGCACATGATACTGTTAACGATAGTTCGGATTATTTGTTCTTCCCGGCTTAATTTGTATCCCCGTTCGATGGCGTATCCTGAGGCTTCGATTGCCTCGATGTATTGAGGGAATTCCTTGATGTTTTGAGCATAGGCCCCCCAGAACTGACCTATTGAAGAGGCGCCGAAGCCATAAACCTGACCAGTTGTCTCAAGGGTGCAATACCCCTGGAAATTACGGTGTAATTTTTTCTCCTGATAGGCAATGGCCAGATCGTCGTCCGGAAGGACAAAATGGTCAATTCCAATCGATAGGTATCCTGCCTCTTCTAATTGTGCTATGGTGTTAACCAACATCTCCATTTTCTCTTCGGGACCGGGCAATCCGATTTTTTCGAGTACTTTTTGGGCCTTCTTAACCCAAGGTACATGCGCGTATGAGAAGGTTACAATGCGGTCGGGCCTGATGGCTATCGCTTGTTTGAGTGTCTCAATGAATGATTCAGGGGTTTGCAAGGGTAAGCCATAGATAAAGTCGAGGTTGATACCCCGGAATCCTTTTGTTCGTAGGTAATCGACAATATCTTTAACGGGGTATTTGGGCCCCATGCGGTTTACAACTTTTAATACATCTTCGCGGAAATCCTGGATTCCTAAGCTCATGCGATTAAAGCCCATCGCTGCTAATTCATCGATATCGCTGAATTCGAGGTAAGCAGGACTGCACTCCATCGCAATCTCTGCCTTGGGGCTTATTGTGAAAATACTCCGTATGTGATCCATGATTTCGCGTATAAATCGCATCTCAATGGAGTTCGGCGTTCCTCCGCCCCAATGGATCTGGGTTACCTTACGGTTAAGGTTAAGATGCGATGCGACATTGGTAATCTCCACCTTCATCGCAGCGATGTACCGTTCGACAACCGATTGTTTCTGGGCGATTACCGTACTACAACCACAAAAATGACATCTGCACGGGCAGAATGGGATGTGGATATAGATGGAGATATCTTTTGGAGTCTGACTGTTAGACGCTTTTAATTCATCGATATAATCAGAAACAGCAAATGTATTAGTAAAGAAATTTGCGGGAGGATAGCTCGTATAACGTGGTCCCGAAACATTATATTTAGTTAAAAAATCGCTGCTTACACTCATTTTTTAGTCTCTTTTCCAATCGGTTTGTTTGATCCAGTCGACGACCATTTTGGCATTTTCAAACGGTATGCCGGGAATAAAGCCATGTCCCAGATTAAAGATCCAATTGTGATTTTTTGAACCAAAAGCGACATACCTCTCAAGGGTCGCTTTTATTGTTGCCTGATCGGCCATTAATAACCTTGGATCCAGATTGCCCTGAAGTCCAATATCGCTATGAACCAGCTTGCGTGCTACTTCAATAGGTGTTTGCCAGTCGATACTCAGGTAGTCAGTATCCTCAGGTGTGATATTCGCTATTCCGATACCAAGCCCTTTGGGAAGGAAGATCACCGGACAGCCTGTTTGCTTAACGGCAGCCGATATCTTTCGAACATACGGCATAATCATCTCAAAATAGAGATCCGATGGGATCAGTCCGGCATGGGTCTCAAAAATCTGAAAGGCCGATATTCCATGCTTAACCTGATTGGTCGCATATTCGATAGATAATTCGGTAATTAGGCTTAACAGTTTATGGGCTCTAACCTTATCCTTGTAAAGTAATCCAACAGCATCCGGAAAGGTGTGGTTTGAACTGAGGCCTTGCACCATATAACACAGCGTCGTGAAAGGGGCTCCGCAAAATCCTATTAATGGGGTATCCGAAGGTTTTGTTTTAATTACCTCGTCGATTGCGTTATAGATATATTCCAATTTAGAGGCATCCGGATGTAAGGTACTCACCGGATCACTAAGGTCTTTTAATGCTGTTCCAAATTTTGGCCCCGAGTCAGTAAAGACCAGATCCATACCTAACGCCTCAGGGATTACCAGGATATCGGAGAATAATATTGCTGCATCAACGCCCAGATCATGAATCGGAAGTAAGGTTACCTTGGCTGCCAGTTCAGGTGACTGTAGCAGTTCGCTGAACGTATTTTGTTCTCGCAGTTTGAGGTATGAAGGGAGTACACGCCCTGCTTGGCGCATAAACCAAACAGGCGGCCGCTCAGTTTTTACCCCCTTTAGTGTATTTACAAATATTGATTCAGACATATTTAATTTCTAAGTTTATGAATTTCTATTGCTACC
>CAIVMQ010000117.1 GCA_903907075.1 uncultured Bacteroidia bacterium | reverse complement strand
CCGACTTAGCAAAAACATAAACTTCTGCCTCTGCTCTTCCATACTTGAAAGCTGAATCTGATAATTCTTACGTAGATTATACATGCCATTTAACAGTGTGGCGCGAACACTTTCAATTTCTTGTTCTAAGGTAATGAGTTGAGGGTTGGTAGCTTTGCTTTCAAAACGTAGCCTCTGACGTTGCATTTGAAGCTCATGCAGTTTTTGTATCTGCAATGAAAGTGAAATGTCGCCGATTCCCATGGTAGAAGGAGAAAGATTTGTAAGATCTTTATTGGCGAAAATATAATCATAGATGAAAGAAAGGATTTTAAGTTCTGTCACGAGCTTATACTTTTCTGTTTCCAAAGCTTCTACTTGTGACGATAAAGTTTTTGATTCATCGCTTAGATTGGCAGCCCCTTTTATTTCACGAAACCGTTGAAAACTATCTTGACCAATAGTAAGTAAAGCAGCAATGCTTTTTACTTGCTCATCGATAAATCGAACCGTATTATTTGCAATTAGATTTTTTTCATTAATACCATAATCAATATATGTTTCGCAAACTTTATTAATTACATCAATACCACGTTCAGGTATCGGGTCGTTCATCTGAAATTCAAAAATACTCGTTTCCTTAATAATGCTAACATGAACAGCCGACTTGTAAAATTTCACAAGTGACTCTGTATTGTTAAATTTAAATTTAAAATTCTTTTGTTGCTCCTCTTTCAAACTATGGTGCACCACGGCATCATTCCTGAATATTTTAAAGTCTAGGTTTCGTACTTTTATAGTTTCCCCAAATTTGTAAACCACAAAATCCTTATCCACCTTTAGCTCAAATGTTTCATCATCAATAAGATTTAAGAAGAACCAGTTTCCCGTAATCGCACTATCGGGTTGCTCGCCAGAAACCACAAAAGGATTTTCGTGGTACATTTCCGATTCTTGAACCCTTCCAATTGCAATGTAGGTAACACCGAGTTCTAATTTGCTTACCACATCTTTATATAAACTGCGAGAACGGAGTACATTGAGCTCGGTAGAGAGGGGCCGTTTCGAATCGGGCAAACCCAAATCCTCTTTAATTACATCGGAGGCACTGCGGGAAGCCCCTTCTTTTAAGAGTAAGGTAGCACTAATGCTGTATTGATTAATCGAGTAATAATTAACTAAATAGCCGAATGTTAATGAAACGAAAATAAACGAAACGAACATTAATAGATTGCCCGTGATTAAATTAATCAAGGGGCGAATATTGTCTTTTTCATCTACAACATTCTTGGTGGTAACTTTATCTTCTTCAAACATTTTTATTTCGTTAATAAAATTATAGTGGTGGTTAAAGTTACTAGAAAAGACACAAAACTGGTGATTGTTAATGACGTTGATAAATTAGCTAAGGCACTTTTCTTGCGAAGTGGTTGAACATAGATAATATCGTTTGATTGCAGAAAAAAACCATCTGATTTAAACACATTCATATCCGTCAAGTCTAAATAATAGACCGTTTCGCCCCGAAGTACTTTTATGTTGGATCGGTTACCAAAACTTGTTAAATCGCCTGAAGAAGCGAGTGCATCGAGAAGCGTTGCATT
>CAIVMQ010000116.1 GCA_903907075.1 uncultured Bacteroidia bacterium | reverse complement strand
TTCGTTTTTTTACGCTGTTTTTTGTCGATTTCTATGCCGATAATTACTTGAAGTTTATTCCGGTAAGCAGGCTTTTTAGTTTACCTTAAATTATTCTGTAATCTTTGGATGTATCGACAAGAATATTTCCTAAAATTGCATTTGAATTAAGAATCTGAAATAATAAGAATAACTAAAATCTAAAAAGAAAAATGGAAGAACAGAAAAAAGGGTGGTCAAGGCGCCAGTTTCTTGGAGCTTCGGCTGTAGGAATGGCCGGGCTTGCTGTATTGCCTGTCGTTACAGGATGTGCAGCAGCCGATACCGATCTCAAGATTGGATTTATCGGCTTAGGACGCCAAGGGATGTTTTTACTCGATGGTTTCCTTCAGATTCCAGGAGTGCAGGCAGTCGCAGCTTGTGACGTGTATGGTGTGAAGCGGAAGCGTTTTGAGCGCAGAGTGAACGCTTTTTATACCAAGGCAGGCAAGAGTGTGAAGGTTGAGACGTATGAGAAATATGGTGATTTGCTTCAACGCGAAGATATCAAGGCGGTTGTTATTGCCGTTCCCGATCATTCGCACGCTTATATCGCTATTGCAGCGTTAAAGGCAGGTAAAGATGTTTACCTTGAAAAACCAATGACCTTTACGATTAAAGAGGGACAGGAACTTCGTAAAACGGTTCGCGAGACAGGACGTATCTTTGGTCTTGGGAGTCAGCAGCGTTCTGATCCTAACTTCCAGTATGCTGTTAACCTTGTTCAGACGGGTGTGCTGGGAAAAATTACCAATGTAAAAGCGTATGTTGGAGCTCCCCCAAAACCCTACGATCTTCCTGAAGAGACCCTTCCGGCTGACCTTAACTGGGATTTATGGCTAGGACCACTTCCTACACCGATTCACTATAACTCCGAATTGGATCCTATTATCTCTCTCGATCCTGAGGTGAAAGAGAAGACCTGGGGCGGATGGCGCTGGTATAAAGAGATGGGTGGCGGCTTCACCACCGACTGGGGCGCTCACATGTTCGACATTGCCCAATGGGGTCTTGGCATGGACCGCAATGGTCCCGTTGAGATCTCTCCAATTGGCGACGGCTCAGAATATATCTCCTGGACCTATGCCAATGGCATCGTGATGACCTCCGAGCCGTTCGATGAGAAAAAAACCAAAGGGGTTAAATTTTTCGGTGAAAAAGGGTGGATTGAAGTGTCGCGTGGCTATTTCAACGCTTCCGATCCGGCACTTATCCCTGCTGAGAAACCAAAATCTGATGGTCCATACGAGACTAAAATCCCTCATCAGGTGAATTTCGTCGAATCAGTTCGCGCTCATAAAGATCCTGCAGTACCTGTAGAGATCGGTCATAGCACTGCTACGCTTTGTAATCTGGGTAATATCGCCTGCGACCTCAAACGGACCATTAAATGGAATCCACAAACAGAGACTTTTGTCGATGATGTCGATGGTGAAGCAACTAAAAAGCTACATTATGAATATAGAGCAGGGTGGAAGTTAGTTTAACTTACGACTGCATATAAATTGAAAGAGGGTTTTCCGGTTAACTGGAAAACCCTCTTTTTTTATAACACTAATTTATTTCTGTGATTATGAATTTCGATCTATTACCCTAAACGAATCCTTTCCGAGCAGAAACCCTAACAAGCGGATTAATAATCTGAAATTACTATCGGATTAATTTGCTGCTTCAAACTGCTGAAGGAAACGGACGTCGTTCTCAAAATAGAGACGTAAATCGTTGATGCCAAATTTGAGCATTGCGATGCGTTCAACACCCATCCCAAAAGCATAACCAGTATATTTTTTCGAGTCGATACCTGAAGCTTCCAACACATTGGGGTCTACCATGCCGCAGCCCATGATCTCGAGCCATCCGCTGTATTTACATACATTACACCCTTTGCCGCTGCAGATCGAACACGAGACATCCACTTCGGCTGAAGGTTCGGTGAATGGGAAGTAGGAGGGACGCATGCGGATCTCGGCATCTTCGCCGAATAGTTCTTTTGCATAATAGAGTAGCGTTTGCTTAAGATCGGCGAACGAAACATTCTCGTCGATATATAACCCTTCAACCTGATGAAACATGCAATGTGCGCGGTAGGAGATGGCCTCATTGCGAAATACCCTGCCCGGTGTAATTGTTCGAATCGGTGGTTTCATCGTCTCCATATCGTGAACCTGTACCGATGAGGTGTGCGTTCTTAATAATACATCGGGATTACGTTGAATGAAGAAGGTATCCTGCATGTCGCGTGCGGGATGTTCCTCAGGGAAATTAAGCGCACTAAATACATGCCAGTCATCTTCGATCTCCGGACCTTCAGAGACCACAAAGCCCAGCTTCTTGAAGATATCGAGAATCTCATTCTTCACAATGGATATGGGATGACGTGTACCCAGCTTCATGGGTTCTCCGGGAAGGGTAAGGTCGATTCCTGAGACGGCAGATTTCTCCTCCTGAAGACCCTCTTTTAACAAGTTGATTTTTTCGAGTGCAAACTCTTTTAACGTATTGACAGCCTGTCCGATCTCTTTTTTCTGCTCGGCTGACACATTGCGGAATTCTTCAAATAATTTCGAGATCTCCCCCTTCTTACTTAGATATTTAATACGAAGTTCTTCGGCCTCATCTACTGATTTAGCAACTATCCCTTCGATCTCCTGCTGTAACTCTTTGATCCGCGTTAACATTGCAATCTTTGTTTTGTGAAGTGCAAAACTACAAAAAATATAATTAGCCATTTATCCGGAGATCTTTTTACAAATAACTTTAAAATCATCGCCCCGAAACAAAAAAAGCAGCTCCATTGCTGAAACTGTTTTTTATATTTTATAAGGATGTATTAAAATCTTTCCACAAAGAAATTATAATATCCCATGTGCTCTTAGGATTTCGGCTTAATCAGCATGTTTTTTAGAGTATTCGCGAAGTGATCCGATAAGATTTGAGCTTTTTGTATCTGCATGAACCGCTTTATCTAAGGCCGGTTGAAGTGCAGTCCGGCGGTCCCAAATCATATATCCAAGTATAAATACCAGTAACGTGATCAAAATTCCAAAACCCCAGTAAAAAAGAACTTTTATATCAGCTAGTTGTCTTTGCTGGCTTTCAAATTTTACCTCAATACGCGAATCTAGTGAGCTTATTTTGGAATCGGTAAGAATGGCACGGTCTCTGTCTGCAAGTGTGTAAGGAACAAGCACCTGTTGTACTTGAGCAATGGTGCTTGCGCTAAGAGAAAGGACTACTAGAATGCCAATAATCAATGCTTTTATTTACAAATAGTTTCTACGAAGTTAATCAAAATTATCAAAATGAAAATGATTAATGATCAATTTATATCAACTGGAAATAGCTAAATTAATAACTAGGGATTTATCAATCCACTCCGTTCGAGCAGGGGTTCAATAGCTGGTTCCTGGCCACGAAAAGCAACATATAGCTTCATAGGATGTTCCGTTCCACCTTTCTCAAGGATATTCTTTCGAAATGATGTAGCAGTATCTTTATCGAAGATGCCACGTTGTTTAAAGACTGAAAAGGCATCGGCATCGAGCACTTCGGCCCATTTGTATCCGTAGTAACCTGCCGCATAACCTCCTGCGAAGATGTGTGAGAAGGCTGTGCTCAGACAGCTCCCCGCTACGGGTTCAAAAAGTTCTGTGGGGGCGATGGCTTTTTGCTCAAATTCTACGATCCCTTCCGTTACCGGTTGGGTGATGGAGTGCCAGGCCATATCGTTAAAGCCGAATCCCAGTTGTCGTTCACAGGCATAACCCGCCTGGAAATTTTCAGCGTCGATAAGCTTTTGAACCAGTTCGGCAGGGATATTCTCCCCTGTTTGATAATGGACAGCAAACAGGTCGAGCCACTCTTTTTGGGTTCCCCAGTTCTCCATAACCTGCGAGGGGAGTTCTACGAAATCGCGATAGACATTCGTGCCTGAATGACTGCCATAGGTTGTATTTGCCAGCATGCCATGCAGGGCATGACCAAACTCATGCAGTAGCGTGGTCACCTCGTTGAAGGTGAGCAGCGATGGTTTGGTATCTGTGGGTTTGGTGAAATTACACACAATGGTAATATGTGGACGAATGATCTTGCCATTTACCTTACTCTCAGGGCGCAGGTCGTTCATCCATGCTCCGCCACTTTTCCCTTCACGTGGAAAGAAATCAACATAAAGGACCGATAGAAACGAGCCATCCTGGTCGAAAACCTCATACGCAGTGGCATCGGGATGGTAA
>CAIVMQ010000115.1 GCA_903907075.1 uncultured Bacteroidia bacterium | reverse complement strand
GCGATCAACGATTCGTATTCATCCAATGGCTCATCGTAAAAAGAGAGCACATTAAATGCAGCGCCTGTGCACCCTGCTGCAATATGCGAACAGGCCTCCAAAGCTACCATGTTTGCTGCTTTCTTGAGTCGTTGATAGGGGAAATTCTCAATCTCAGACTCAATGGAAACCACCTCGGGAGGGAGCATCGAAACTTGTCTGCCAATATCGTGCGATTTTCCAACTAATTCACTTGTCGTATTGTCGTTGTAAAAGCCACCACCTGGGCGCCACATCACCGGGGAATGATCAGGTCCTGAGAGGATCTTAGCCCAATTATCAAAATCGTATCCTTCGTAAAACCGATCTCCTGTCATAAAGCCAAGAGTTAGATTTGGTGTTATCGCATGAACAGTTTGCTCGATTAAGAGAAATAGCTTTGATATGGTGTTTCGGTTATGTTGAAGCCACAGCTCGCGCAGTCTTAGCTTCTCGTCAACCGACCCTTCGTTCAGCCCGCGCTTCAAGCTCTCTCGTGTGTATTTTACTCCAGTCTCTTGATGAAAAATCTGCAGACAATTGTCGCAGAAACATCCCAGGCCGATGGGCATATGACCAAAGCGAACATCGTCGTCGATCCAGATATAATCGGGATTGGCCTTGGCTGAGGACTCATAAATGGATCGGATATATCCCCTCATATGCTCCCCATTGGGACAAAAGGAGCCGTTACAAATATGGCCATCGATATTGGTCATATTGATAAAATCACCATGCAGGGAGTTATCGAGGTTTTCGTTATGATGACCTATCGAGGAGAGGATGTTGATGCCTGTTTTATAACCGCGTTTGCGTGCTTCTGCCATCCTTACTTTGAGTACTTCGGCCCTCTGTTTAAATACATTCAGTGGGAGTGGAGGATGGGTGGCAGAAGTGAAAAAGGTGATCTCGTCGGTGACCCCCTTATACTTGTCAAACAGATTAAATACCTCATTACACCGTTTCTCAGAGATCCAAAGTGGAACGCCGATACGGAAGGAGATAAAGGCTTTTTCGACTTTTGTAGGGACCGTGGCTGATTGAATTTCTGACCCCTTCAACGTTTTAGTTGTTTGAAGACAACTAAAAAGAATAAATATGAATAAGGCAGGAATTGGTTTTATCATAATCACACTTATTAGGAATTTAATGCAAATTCTGTGTTTAAAAATTGAATGAACCAAATAGTATTGGAGTCATTCCAAAATCTATACTAAGGTTGTGAAAAGGATAAAATTAGTATTTAAATCAATTTAAATACTAATTAATGGACCATCTGTTGATTCAGATTTTTAAATTTATTCATGAAAAAATGTTTCTTTCCGTTTTTTCCTTTAGATTCCATATTGAACTCTGATAGCATAGGCAAATCAAAAACGGTTAATTTGATCCCAATTCGGCCTTTATCTCATTGTCGAAAGTTCTAGTCGTAGTGTGGTAATTTGTTTTTTTACATTTATTTAAACCTCAGAAAATTTTTCATGTTTGATAAACAGGCTTCGGGTAATTTAAATTCCATTTTTTATGCATGTACTCATGATAACGTTCAACTTTTTTTTCATTGTACATTAGGTAGACAAAATAATAATCGAAGTCCCATGCAATTTTCTTTAGGATACTTTTCATGAGTCGTTGTTTTTGTATTCTTTGTCTTTATAAATCGAAATAATAGGATGCCATCTGGATGTGGAACCATCAATGGCCGGAAAAACGCCTGTGGAAAAATAATAACCCGATAACTGTCCGGGATCCGGAACAGTTACCAGGTCACTTATCCTGGAAACGCGTCTTTCGGCAACGTTTCCGGCAGCTTTCAGAAGACTAAGCTGTAAGCCTCCAGCTTTTTTAGTATTGACTTAATACCTTACCGGTCATTGCCTGATCGTCGAGTATTAGGCGATAGAAGAGTACACCCGTTGTGGATACCGTTGGGAAATATTCCCAGGTATACTTTTGATTGGCATATACTTTTTCATTGTAAATAGTTTCTAATTTTCTACCTCTTACATCATAGATTTCAAGCAGAGCATGTGAATCCTTCCCTGCAGTAAAATCAAAGTTTAGCTTTTCCCGGAATGGATTTGGATAGACTTTTAGCTCCGGTTCAGCCTCATTAACGGTTAACGTGCCACCATCAATTTCAATTGATTTAGTAGTTGTTTTGCCCGTTGTAAAGTCAGTTCCTGAGACTGCATTTCCTGCAATTCCACTTCCGCAGATTGGTGTTACTCTCCAGCTGTATTTAGTTGATTTCGCCAATCCAGTCAGGGTTAGACTTTTTGATGAAGTAGTTGCAACGATCCAACCGGCGGAAATAGATGATGTATTTAGTTTGTATTCCACTTTATAGCTTGAAGCATTTGATGAAGTCCAGCTTAATGCTGCCGATGTTCCGGTAACTTTAGAGCTTAATTTTGAGACTGTCGCATTGCAAGTGGCTACCGGATTTACGATTACCGTTACCGATGCCGTGTTTGTACAACCTGTAGAAGCTTTCCCAGTTACCCGGTAGGTTGTTGTTGCCGACGGTTTTGCGATAACTGAGGCACTTGTTGAAGAGCTTAATCCCGATATTGGACTCCAGGTATATGTTGAAGCTCCAGAAGCCACGAGTGCTACGCTGCTTCCTGACTCAATTGTTGCCGATGGTGGCGTAACCTGAATGGAAGGAAGCTGATTAATGGTAACAATGACTGCCGTTCTTGAGCTTTCGCATCCTCCCGAGATACTGCTTACGTAGTAGGTTCCCGACTGAAGAGTAACACTACCTGAAAGTGGTGAACCCACTAATGATGCAGCATACCAGATATAAGCGCTGCTGCTGCCGGAGCTGCTACTCTGTGCAACACTTGAAACACTAGTGCTGCTACTCTGTGGGAGATTGGCCACTGTTGCCGATACACAGAAGCTCTGGGCACTTACCGAGGGTGCCGAAGGTGGTGATGGTATCTGATTGATTACTATCTTAGTGGTGGATGAAGAGCATCCTGTGCTATTTTGTACGCTAAACGAATAGTTACCGGGAGCGAGACCTGTTATTGTGTTTGTAGCTGTATTGCCAGTTGTAAATAACGGAGATCCGCTATTGAATACTGTCGATAAAGTCCATTGTCCCGCAGGTAAGCCCTTTAGTAAAACAGTTCCTGACGTTACCGCGCAGGTTGGCTGGGTTACTGTTGTGCTGATATCTGACGGTTTGGCTCCCACTGTTAGAGTAATTGACGTTGAATCAGGACAAGCTGATGTTGCACTTAATTTGTAGGTAATTTTTACAACACCTGCTTTTACGCCGGTTACTACGCCATATTTGTCTACCGTAGCAATTTTTGTATCCGCTGATCTCCATGGATTAGAACTTAGCAATAGTGAATCGATTGGTGCCAGAACTCCACCTCCAAGATCGTTAAATGCTTGCAGCGTTGTTTTACTGCATGCGCAAACGGTATCGTTTGGTGTTGCTGTAATTGTTAACACAGGACAGAGTGATATGGCATAGCTTTGAAGCGTAAATACATCCTGGCCGTTGGCATCCTTATCCCACTGCACATTTTTAAATTTCAGTGACGTTAAAGTAGACATTGGATCTGCACTATATTTATCAATTTTCCCGGTGGTGAAATTTCCATCGCCATCGCGGTCGACCAACAGTTTATAATCAGAAACGGAGGTGCCGGAAAATGTCAATCCTGATAAATCAAAATTTACCACGGTAGTTGCGGGGGCAGTTCCTGTTCTTTGAATTTTCCATTCCCGTGCAATCCGTTTGGTGCCAGCCGAAGGAACATCACTGGTGGATTCTGTAACATCTCCGTTATCATCGCCCCATACCAGGTAAGCATTGTCCGAAACGGTACCCGCATTGTTGGTATTGCTGGTGGCAATTGTGTCAACCCCCATGGTAACCATTCGCGAGTTAGCTAAACTATTCTGTGAGCGGCTCTGCTTTTGATTCAGGTCTTCTGCATCCTCGCGCCCTATACCGGCTATATTATTTCCATAGGTCGATATATTATAAATCATCGTTGTAGCGGCATTGGTTCCGTCATATAGCGTATTGTAGTAGTTATGCAATAATGTCGACCCATACTTAATCGCCAGATAGGTTTCAATTTTTAGCCGCTCCACTTCAGTTAGCGTTTGGTTATATACAATTATTTCCGGAATCGTCCCGGTATGCTTAAACGCAGTCGGTAGATCATTATTGACACTTTCAGCAGGACCTGCTCCAACGGTCCATGGGGTGGTATTACTCCAGCCGGTGAAGTCAGGAAAATTAAATGGTGTGTTAGCATTTTCTCCTCCATTAAACCAGAGGTTTAAGGTTCCATTATTCAAGTTAAAGGTGTTGAGAATATTAGCATTCATACGGTCTGAACCTGCTGGTATTGTCAACCATTCATTTGCCGGAGATTCATATGTAATTGTTCTAATTCCAAACATTTCATTGCCGTAAACTTCTCCACATCCCATATACCGCAAAGATTGTTTGTATACGGTTGAGTCTATTCCAGGAAGGTTAAGTACATTCCTTTTATTAGTTACATACTGTCCATAAAGTGTTCTAATGGCTCCCATTGTTTCATCTTTATGTATTATAAAAACCTGTGCTCCGGTATATTTGGTTTTCGTGTTCAATAATCCATTAGGATCTGCCACCCATTGATTTCCACTGAAATATAGATTGGGATTAAAGTTTGCTTCGCTGGTTTGAAAATCTGGTTGATTCCCACTGGTCGCCTGATAATGATGGTTGAGGTACCCTGACTGATCATCCCATTGGGATACTTTACCTGATGACTGAGTAACACCTTTATCTGCCCGTAGCCATAATGCAGGATGTACTCCGGTATTACCCGGTGTCAGGGTTGGCAATGGTGTTCCAAGTGTCTGCAAGGCAAACACATCTTTTCCGCTATTATCGCCGTCCCAATCTACATTCTTAAAGGTTACGCTGGTCAATGTGGAGCTTGGGTCCGCATCGTAGGTATCTATGGTTCCTGTAGTGAAATCTCCATCCCCGTCACGGTCACACAACAGCTTAAAATCCGATATTGAAGTAGCGGAGACGGTTGCATTCGATAGGTCAAAATTTACCACAACGCTGTCTGGCCAGTTGGAATTTGTCGCCTGGATTTTCCATTCGCGCGCAAGCCTTTTTGCAGTGCCTGTAGGAATATCGCTTGTTGTTTCGGTAACGTCTACGCTATCGTCGCCCCAAACCATATAAGTTCCGTCGGTAATGATCTGACTCCAGTTCGCTGCATTACTGGCTGCGATAGTGCTTAATCCCATGGTTACCATCCCCGAATTAACAACGCTGTTTTGTGAACGGCTCTGTTTTTGGAACAAATCTTCCACATCCTCGCGCCCCATACCGGCAATGTTATTTCCGTAGTTCGATATATCATATACGGTAGTGGTAGCGGCATTGGTTCCGTCATATTGCGTATTGTAGTAGTTATGCAATAATGTCGACCCATACTTAATCGCCAGATAGGTTTCAATTTTTAGCCGCTGCACTTCAGTTAGCGTTTGGTTATACACAATTAGTTCCGGAATCGTCCCGGTATGCTTAAACCCAGTCGGCTGATCATTGTTGGAAGTTTCAACAGGTCCTGCTCCAACGGTCCATGGGGTGGTAGTGCTTAAGCTGGTGAAACCAGGATAATTAAATGGTGTGTTAGCATTCTCTCCTCCATTAAACCAGAGGTTTAAGGTTCCATTATTCAAGTTAAAGGTGTTGAGAATATTGGCATTCATGCGATCCGAACCTGCTGGTATTAACAACCATTCATTTGCAGGAGAATCACCTGTAACTGTTCTTATTCCAAATACTAGATTGCCATCGCCTTCTCCAACGCCCATGTACCGCAAGGATTTGTTGGATGAGTTAAATGGAGGTTCAGTTACATACTGTCCATAAAGCGATCTGATTTGGGGCATTGATTCATCTTTATGTATTATAAAAACTTGTGCGCCGGTATGATTAGTGCTGTCTACTATTCCATCAGGATCTGCTACCCATTGATTTCCACTGAAATATAGATTGGGATTAAAGTTTGCTTCGCTGGTTTGAAAATCTGGTTGATTCCCACTGGTCGCCTGATAATGATGGTTGAGGTACCCTGACTGATCATCCCATTGGGATACTTTACCTGACGACTGAGTAACACCTTTATCTGCCCGTAGCCATAACGCAGGATGCACTCCTGTATTACCCGGTGTCAGGGTTGGCAGTGATGGTGGAGGTGGAGTTGATGATCCAAGTGTCTGCAGGGCAAACACATCCTGTCCTGTTCCGTTTGAGTCGCCGTCCCACTCTACATTCTTAAAGGTTACGCCGTATATTGAGGAGCTTGGGTCCGCATCGTAGGTATCTATGGTTCCTGTAGTGAAATCTCCATCCCCGTCACGGTCGCACAACAGTTTAAAATCCGATATCGAAGTAGCCGAGAAGGTTGCATTCTGCAGGTCAAAATATACCTCAATGCTGTCTGCTGCCACGATGGAATTTGTCGCCTGGATTTTCCATTGGCGCGCAAGCCTTTTTACAGTGCCTGTACCTGTTGGAATATTGTCTGTTGTTTCGGTAGCAGCTCCGTTATCGTCGCCCCAAACCAGATAAGTTTTGTCGTCGATGATCTGACTCCAGTTCGCTGCATTACTGCCAGCGATAGTGCTTAGTCCCATGATTACCATCCTCGAATTAACATCGCTGTTTGAAGTACAGCTCTGTTTTTGGAACAAATCTTCCGCATCCTCGCGCCCCATGCCGGCAATGTTATTTCCGTAGGTCGATATATCATAAATAGTTGTCGTAGCGGCATTGGTTCCGTCATATTGCGTATTGTAGTAGTTATGCAATAATGTCGTCCCATATTTAATTGCCAGATAGGTTTCTATTTTTAGCCGCTCAACTTCAGTTAGTGTTTGATCGTAAACGATTAGTTCCGGAATTGTCCCTACTTGTTTATAAAATGTTGGAGAACTGTAATCGGTCGTGTATGAAGGTTCGCCGGGCGCTGCACCCGTTACCCAGGGTACAGTGGTACCCGGGTTTTCGAAATAAGTAGTAGATGTTAAATTATGCGTGTTAAGTCCGCCGTTGAACCAAAGATTTTGAGTTCCACCAAGGGAATCAATTTTTACTACATTATATGTGTTAATCGCAGTGGAATTAAGTTGTTCCGATCCTGGAGATATCGACAGCCATAAATTATCATTCGTTTTTATTCCGAAATTCTGTGTTCCGCTCTCTTCTCCCCGAGCAATATAGCGACCGTTTTCAACAAGGTCATTATTCCAGAAATACTGTCCGCATAGCCCCCTGTTAGTTGTTGGTTCTGACCTATGAACCACAAACATTTGCGTGGCATCGTATTTAACACCAGTTACCAATATGCCATCAGGATCTGCCAGCCATTGATTTCCACTGAAATAGATTGTAGGATTAAAGTTGGCTTCGCTTGTTTGAAAATCTGGTTTATTCTTAGCGGTTGCCTGATACTGATGGTTGCCTGATCCCGACTGATCATTCCATCGTGATACCTTTGAGGAAGATTGAGTAACCCCTTTGTCGGCCCGAAGCCAAAGCTTAGGTGTTTTTCCTGTGTTGCCGGGGGTCAGGGTACCGGCAAAACTTAGTGTTGAAAGAAAACTTGAAATCAATAAAACAAACTGAAATTTAGTCATAGCAATCAAAGAGTTAAATTATTTCACAATGTTAGGAAGGAGATTTTTACTATTCAATTTATCCAATTGCACAATTTCTTTACAGAAGCATGAAAACACTTTCACAATTCTTTCACAATGGACCTAAAATGGCGGAGAAAAAAGAAAATATCGTATTTGTGACTTTTAAAAGAGGTTATTTTAACGTTAAGATTAAGTCATCACAGATTAAGTTTGTAATCTGAAAAATTAAATTTCAGGTAAGATATATCGAGCTGAAATCACAGGATGGCACAATTATTTTTAAATTTGTATGGGTTTAGACGGCACTTAGAAGTAAGTAGTTAAAATCAAATAAAAAATTTCGGCACCAAATTATGCTTATTACTTATTTCCTTATGCGAAGAATATTTTGTGTTCATTTTATACTTTTATTCTTTGGGGTTTTAATAACTCCGGTGAATGGAAGAGGACAAAACTCAGGAATTGATTCGTTGAAATTACTACTCACCAATGCAACGGTCGACTCGGTGAAATCAAAACTCCTTTTGAAACTCTCTCTGGCGTTTTATCAGACCGATTCAAAACGGTCACTGGACTTTGCCGATCAATCAGTTAGTGTCGCAGAAAAATCAGGATCTTCAGGTGTGCTGATCTCCTCCCTCTTAAATGCAGGGATGATCAGTGTGCATCTGGGCCTTCCCGATAGAGCCGCTGAATATATGACCCGCAACATTACTGTAAGCAAGGAGAAGGGTGGAAGTAAACGCGATCTGGCCTGGGCTTATTGTAATCTTGGAGCCGTAGAGCAAGCAATGGAAGATTATGATAAAGCCGAAAATCACCAACTCGAAGCTTTTCGATTACTGACAGAGCATGCTGCCGAAAAACATGATTCAATCCGGTTATGGGAACTGGTATCAATAAATAATAACCTTGGAGCTATTTATCTTAAGAAAAAAGAGATTCAAAAAGCAGAGGAGTATCTTATAAAAGGGATTAAAAATGCCCGAAGATTAACCCAATCGAGCCAATCATTGGGGATTATGCTTAACAATTATGGGGAGCTCCAAATTGTTAAGCGTAATTTCGATGGTGCACGAAAGTCATTGGAGGAATCTTACCAGATTCGTTTAAAGATTGGGGATAAAGGAGGTCAGGCAGCCTGCCTGTTAAGTTTAGGTAATTTGAATGATAACCTCAACGATTACGCTGCGGCATTAAAATTTTACAGGGAATGTTTAACTATAGCGTCTCAATTGGATTTAGTTGAAATTGGAAAACAAAGTGCCCTGGCATTATCTCACGAGTATTCAAATTTGGGAAAAAAAGATTCCGTGTTAAGGTATCTTGCTGTTTCAAAAGATTTCGAGGAAAAAATAAAAAAGGTTAAGGCTGCAGAAGTTCTGACCAGAGCCGAAATGAATGAAGTATTTAACGGGAAAGACCGTGAGAAGGAGAAAACTCACAATACGATAATTATTCGGTTTGTCATCGTGTTAACCGGTGTTATCCTATTTTCCCTGTTTTTTGTTTTTCTGTTTTGGATTACCGATAAGAAAAATAAATCGATAAAGTCCGATAATAAGTTTTTGCAAGGGGAAACATCACGTCTTAAAAATGAGAATGAAGAGCTGGGAAGTGATATTGATTCCAAGAATAAACAATTAGCCTCTGATGTGATTTATAAGCTTCAAAGCAATAAAATAATCGAAGAGGTGGTGGATAAACTTCAGTTAAATAGTGTAGATCAATCACAGGATTCCAGGGAAAAGATACTGCAGATTGTTCAGGATCTTGGGAAGAAAAAGGACGATGCCGTGTGGAAGGATCTGGAAACCCGGTTCAGGGAGTTTGATCCTGAGTTTTACAAGAACCTTCATGTTCGATGTAATAACCTCACGGCAAATGAAAGGCGCCTGTGCACATTTCTGCGTCTGAATATGTCATCAAAGGAGATTTCCGGCCTCACCGGTCAAACCCTGCGAAGTGTTGATATCGCACGCTTCCGGATCAGACAGAAATTTAACATTACTAATAAAGATATGGGCTTGACTGAATTTCTCAATTCAATCTAAGCCTGAATTTTTACGGATAACTATAAGGTGGCAATTTTCCTACTTACATTGGGATGACATTCATGATGATTTTTTATAACTCAATCAATTCATATTTTATTCCGTGATCCCCTTCCACGTATCAGTTCTGAACGGTGATGCAGGAAGATCTGCACTGTTGTAAAGATTCGCATCGTCGGGATTATTACCCCATCCATAACGGACAGCCAGAGGATTTTTCACTTCTGTGGACGAAACTTCGATGGTATTCTTTCCAGTCATTTTAGCATTTCCCCAATAGAATTTATGATCTTCACCAGAAATGGCAAAACCTTTCAGATAACCATACTTATCGTTTATTTTCAGCCCTTCGCCGGTCTCGGCAAAAGTGAGGGTAACTTTATCACCCAGAACGCTCATCGATTTATAAACCGGCCCGGAATAGATAATATCTTGTTTGAACGCCACTTTAAGCGCTGAAAGGGCAAGCCTTTTTCCTACAGTTTGTTTGTCCTTGGGATGAATATCAAGTGCTTCACCCACATCGGTAGTGACTGCCATTCCGGTATTGGGAAGTGCCAATGTCATACTTTGTGCCTCGCGAAGTTCAGCCCAGTCACTCTCCTTAGGAAGAGAATCGGCTTTCATAAAGTTAGCCAGCTGGACAAAGAAGAACGGGAAGTCTCCCTGGTTCCAATGGTTACGCCAGTCTTTGATCAGATCAGGAAATACACGCTGATATTGTTTTGCTCTTCCGGCATTACCCTCACCCTGATACCAAATCGCACCACGGATACCGTAAGGAACCAATGCGTGAATCATCCCATTATACAGTAGGGTGGGATACGAGTTTGGACTTAAAACGGTATTGAATTTGACGAGGCCAACCTTGTATTTCCAGTTGCCAACTAATGAAATGGTGCGTTCACCGCATTGCAGGTTTAATGTGTTTGGATTTCCGTAGATTCCCCCCATGCCTCCAACATCTTCCATCTGTACGGTGAGGTTATTTTTCCCCGATTTCAGTAAGCCTGCCGGAATCTCATAAATCCGTGATTTTTCAGCCTGCATTTTGGTCGAGCCAACTAACTTGCCGTTAATAAAGGTGTTATCTGAATCGTTAACCTTGGCAAGATAAAGCGTTGTTTTCTGGCTGGCCTCGGCGGGTGTAAGTTCAATTTCTTTGCGAAACCAGATGATTCCATCAACACCTTGCAGTCCGTTTGATTCTATGTAACCGGGTAATTCCATGGTTTTCCAGGCTGAATCGTTGAACTCGGGATTCGCCCAAACGGGCTGATCATCTTTCATTCCCAGGTCAACGGTAGAGGTCTCTCCAACCCGGTCTCTTACCTCTTTCTCAATTGATTTCGCGTAATCATCCAGATTGACCTTCTTGAGCTGGGCAAGCTGATTGGCAAAGTCTGGATTCTGACCGATCATCTGCTCGCTGGTCCAGGTTTCTGCCACCGTTCCACCCCATGAGGAGTTAATTAGTCCTATCGGCACCTTTAATTTCTGATTGAGCTCTCTTCCAAAGAAATAGGCCACTGCCGAGAAACGGGGTATCGTAGTTGGAGAGCATTTTGACCATTCGCCCTCCTCAAG
>CAIVMQ010000114.1 GCA_903907075.1 uncultured Bacteroidia bacterium | reverse complement strand
GTTCTTGGGCTTCCCAATGCGCTTCATCACGATATTGCACTCGTCGATGCAGGCCGTACACTGGATGCATTCGAGCTGACTGCCATTTTTAATGTCGATACCCGTCGGACAGACGGAGACACACTGGTGACAATTTATACAATCGCCTGATGATTTGGCCCCACGCGGCTCTCCCCGTTTATAGTCGTAAATGACCCCGATAGATTTAGAGTCGAGTAGCACCCCTTGTAACCTTCCATAGGGACAGATCATGGTGCAAACCTGCTCTCTGAAGAAGGCATAGATCCAATAGTAGAATAGGGACAAGCCAATCATAGCAAAGAACCCAAACAGATGATCGTGAATTGGTTCTGATATGATGGCCCACAGCTGATGGGGACCGATGATCCAATTTAAAAAGATATTCGTAATCACGATTGAGATCAGGAAGAATACACCATGTTTGGCGAGCTTACGGGAGAATATCCGGGAGGTCATCTCCTGCTCCTTTGGTTTTCCGTTACGATAATCTCCTTCGAAGAGATACTCGATACGACGGTACACCATCTCGAGAAAGATTGTTTGAGGACAAGCCCATCCGCACCATACCCTGCCGAAAACTACCGTGAACAACACGATAAAGACTACGGTCGTAGCCATAATCAACGAAAGAAGGTACGAATCCTGAGCCCAGATAAGCTGACCAAAGAGTGAGAATTTCCGATTGGCAATATCGAAGAGCATTAGCGGATTTCCGTTGATCTTTAGAAACGGGGCAAAGAGAAGAAATGAGATAGCCAGCCACGCCACAATAGTACGACGGGTATACCACTTCCCCTTGGGTTTCTTGGCAAAAATCCATTTCCGTTGACCCTGCTCATTGATGTTTATCGGACGGTCGCGAAAAGTCCGTGGGGTCTCTAATTCCATATTGGTTTTACAAGGATCATCGGTTGCAGGTTATCCATTAAAGTTTGCATTCGGCTCCCTGAGGCGCTTTGGCGTTGGGGGGATTGCTCCCCACTAATTTCTTCTGGATAAAAAGCGAAACCTGTTTGATCTCTTCAGCGGTCATCATCGTCTTAAACGGTGTCATTCCTTTTTCGGGCTTCCCTTCGGTGATCATATGGTTGATATTCTCCGCGGTGCATCCGTTGAGCCAATAGTTATCTGTGAGGTTAGGACCGATCACATTCCCTTCGCCTTTCATTCCATGACAGGCGATACACCCTTTTTGGGTATAGAGGAGTGCTCCTGCGGTGATCATCTGAGCCTCTCCCATCCCGGCGTTTTTATCTCCAGATTGTGGCATAGCAGCATGAGCCTTATCAAAAGCCTCCGAACTTTGAATATATTCACTCTGCTGATCTTTCCCGTTGTCGGGATAGCCAAAGTACCGAATCGTATAAAAGAGCGAAAACCCTATCGTCGCTAAAAATACCAGGACGATCCAACTGGGTGCCCGGTTGTCTAACTCTTTGATCCCATCAAAATCATCATGATGATCCTGGTCTGGGGCGATTTCTGATGAATTATTAATTTTTTTTGCCATAACAACGATTTTCTATGAGTAATGGTTTTGTTTTCGAACTAATTAATAACAGTATTATACCGGTGTGCATTAAGATTTGAGCTTCTTATCATTTGATTCAAGCTCCTCTTTCTCAAAGATCGACGATTTAAACTCGTTGAGATCTTTCGGGGGAATCTTCACTGTACGGTAAACGACAATCACAAAAAGTGAGATAAAGATTAAGATTCCAATGATGTAGAAGGTTGCTATCCCATCTACATGCTGCATTACGTTACCTACAAAGTTCATTGTAAAATTGGTTAAGTAGGTTAGCTATTTTTGATTTGCCGGCGAGATATCGCGCCCCAGTTTATGGAGGTATGCGATCATCGCAATGATCTCCTTATCGGCTGCCACCTCAACGCCGGAGGCTTTAAGCTCCGTGACGATTTTGTCAGCCTGCGCACGATAATCTGTCACAGCTTGCTGGTCGTAATTCGCGACATACGGAACGCCAAGTGTTTGCATCGCCCTGATCTTTTTCGGTATCTCGGTTAAGTCAACGCTGTTTTTGATAAACCAGGGATAGGCCGGCATGATGGTCTGTGGATTAATCTCCTTGGGTTTAGTAAAGTGATTAAAGTGCCATATTGCCGTCTTATAGGTTGAGCTGCCCACCCATCCTGTGCGTGCCAGATCGGGACCTGTGCGCCGCGATCCCCATTGGAATGGATGGTCGTAAACAAACTCGCCGATCTTGGAATACTCTCCATAGCGGTCTGTCTCCCAGCGTAATGGACGTACTTGTTGTGAATGACAGTTGTAACATCCGTTGCTGATGTAGATATCGCGACCCGCAAGTTCGAGTGGGGTATAGGGGGTTACAGAAGCAATCTTTGGAATATTCGATTCTACCTTAAGCATCGGAATAATCTCTACAATACCACCAATAACCAAGGCGATTAGTATAAGCAGTGAAAAGAGGACCCCTTTACGTTCAATCAGACGATGGATCTTCTCGCCTACCTTGCGTGCCGAAGAGTCCGTAAGTACAGGTGCCTCGGCAGCCTCATTGTCGACAAGGTTACCAGCTTGAATCGTCTTTGCCATATTGTAGAAGAAGACCAGGAAGCCTGCAAAAAATAGTAGCCCACCTAAGATTCGGATATGATACATTGGCAGAATCTGAACCGTCGTCTCGAGAAAGTTCGGATAGGTTAATAGTCCGTTTGGATTGTATTGACGCAACATCAGCCATTGGGTTATTCCTGCCCAATAGAGTGGAATGGCAAACATTAGTATTCCCAATGTGGCGAGCCAGAAATGGGTGTTAGCGAGTTTTTTAGAATGGAGTGGAGTCCTAAATAGTTTAGGAACGAGCCAGTAAAACATACCGAATATCATACCGCCATTCCATCCCATGCCACCGATATGGGTGTGGGCAATGGTCCAGTCGGTGAAATGGGAAATTGAGTTTACACTCTTAAGCGACATCATCGGTCCTTCGAAAGTCACCATTCCGTAAGCTGTTAATGCCACGACCATAAATTTCAGTTCGGCCTGATCACGCACCTTATCCCATGCACCGCGAAGGGTAAGGAGTCCATTGACCATTCCTCCCCATGAAGGGGCGATGAGCATGATCGAAAAAGTAACCCCCAATGCCTGCACCCAATCAGGTAATGCCTGATACAACAAATGGTGAGGACCCGACCACATATAGAGGAATATTAGGGTCCAGAAATGGACGATAGACAGCTGATAGGAATAGATCGGACGATTAGACGCTTTCGGAAGGTAATAATACATGAGTCCAAGCCATGGCGTTGTGAGGAAGAATGCAACGGCATTATGGCCATACCACCATTGGACTACGGCATCCTGTGCACCTGCATAAACGGGATAACTTTTAAATAGGCTTATTGGAATCTCGATGCTGTTTACAATATGGAGAACTGCGATTCCCAGGAAGGTAGCCAGGTACCACCATACCGATGCGTAGATATGTTTTACACGTCGTTTTAAGATGGTTCCGATCATATTCCAACCGAACACGACCCAAATACCTGCGATCAGGATATCGATAGGCCATTCGAGTTCGGCATACTCTTTACCGGTAGTAAATCCCGCGAGCAGGGATAGGGCAGCCAAGAGAATGATCAGCTGCCATCCCCAGAAATGGATCTTGCTCATCACATCGTTAAACAGTCGGGCCTTGAGCACCCGTTGCAGCGAGTGGTAAATGCCGGCAAACATGGCGTTACCAATAAAGGCAAAGATCACGGCGTTGGTATGCAAGGGTCTTACGCGGCCATACGAGGTATATTCAAGTCCCAGGTTAAATACCGGAAATGCCAGTTGCAGTGCGATCAGTAAACCAACCAGCAGCGCTACCGCACCCCATACTAACGTGGCGATAATAAAATACTTAACTATCTTATTATCATAATTAAACTGTTGTACTTCCATAGTTTGTTATTTCGGTTTAGTTGATTAAAAGAGTAACAAAATTTATATATTATTCAGTAAATAATCAGGGATAGGGAATCTAAATTGGTGTTTATTAAGGTGTGTTTGATTTAATCGATTGCTCTGCGATTGGCATTGAGTCTGTGGGATCGTCGTCATCGAACAATACCCGTACTGAAGGGGTAAAGGTGTCGTCGTATTGACCGCTTTTCACTGCCCAGATAAAGAGGAGCAGAAAGGTTAGAGCGGCCAGGAGACTTACTCCGATAAGTAGAAACATTATATTCATTCTTTTCTGTTTTTCGGTCTATAAAAACGATCAACTTTTGCTTTTCTATCACGCATGGGATAACTGTGTCATTTTTAAAAGTCTCGTATTCTGTTTTGCGGTACTAATTTTCGATTAGTGAAAACTTTAGGATTGCAAGGTGATTTTATGTGTTGGTTACAAAAGTACACTTGTTCTGAAAATCTGCTCGTATTTTCAGGGTAACTTGCTGAATTTATATTGGTTATAAATAAGACAAGTTTGTCTTCTGAGTGATCTGATTTTGGACTTATTCGCAGAAGCGTAATCTTAATAACTATTTGATAAACAATACTTAGTGATGATATGATCTTCTTTTTCAGGTGATTTTCTTGATTTTGATCATGGATTTGAACAATAGGGGTATTTGAGATAATCTACGGGCTTCTTTTTCGGGATAGCTGGGTTTAAAATTGTTAGTCGGCATCTGATTACCGGTATATTTAGAAAGCGCGAATTAATCGTAATTGGCTTAATGCAAAGCTTATAGACTTCCGATTTAAGTTTTGGATTTGAGCCCTATTGGAGAATAGGTCAGAAATAGCATAAAAAACAGCCGGATTATAAAAAACAGCAAAAAATATAATTATTGTATTGAAAGGATTATAAAAACATGATAATAAGTATATTAATAAGCACGGAGGCAAAATAATATTACTGGATGTTAAAATTTAATGCATAGGGTCTAAAATCTAATTATTAGTGCATAATTTGTATTTAATCTAAATTAAAAGTATCTCGATTTGTGAGGGTTACCGATTGTTTAATCGTTATCCCCCTCGATTGCCCCGATCCATCAGGAGGAGTTGATGGCTCAGATTTTGTAACTCCTTAACGACGCAATCCGGTTGTTCATATTACGGTACGCTGTGCTACAAATATTGCTATGCTACACATATTTCGGTGCTACACTTATTGCTGTACACTGAACCTTTTTTAGTTGATTTTTCCAAAGTTATATGTTTTGAGAAGGTCGTTTCTCTGCGCCCTACCGATATTGCGTTATGCGTTATCCCCCTCGCTTGTAACTACTTGCCCCGATCCTTCGGGGAGCGGTTGATGGCTCCGAGTTTATAACTCTTAACAACGATTCCGTCTACCCATATTGCGTTACGCGGTGCTGCAAATATTAGGGTACGCTGTACCGTTTTAGGATTTCATTTTTTCCAAAATTATCTCTGTCAAGCAGGGAGTATCTCTGTGTTCTTAGCCCGATCCATTCATCCCCTGCCCCTCTACATTAATCTTTTGTACTTAGTGAATCAACATCAAATACCAAGATCTATAGATTTCTAAAATAAACCCCCAATAATATGAGATCATGCCCAACCCCGATAAAATAATTGAAGGCAAAGCTATCCAAGTTTAGATGCAGTAAAAAAATAATGATTAAATTATAACTGGGTAAAAATATGATGATTGTCGTTTACTAATTTGCACTATATTTGGAAAAACGTAAATAAATCGCTATAACGGTAAATTAGTATTGTAAATTGCTAGATTATAATGCATTGAGTAATAGGGGGAAGGATTTTTTGTAATTTAGACTTGTTTTAAATTGCAAATTTTCCAATTTTATTGATTAGGCCCGAATAAACGATCAATTTGGATACTATATTTCGGAGAATTAGTTGAAATTGAGGATGAAATAGTTTAGAATCACTGGGATATCCTAGATAAATAATTCGCTTGAAGGTTAAGGCTTTTTGTCGTTTAACGGATTAAATAAGGCCATGAGGTTCACGCTTAAGGTTGGAGATCATTATTTAACAACAGGCTTAAATACATTAATTTAATGAGTGAGATGAATTTATTTGATTTCATTATATTGGGAGGGAGTATGTTGATGTTAACTTTTGCGTTGCATCTCTTTGTCTATTCTCAAGGAAATCTTCTGCTTAATAAGCTCTTGGGGATTTTATTTCTTATGCGGGCACTTCAAAATCTCTTCTTCTTTTTTATCTCAATAAAAGATTCGCTTGTTGCGATTACATTTTTTAGTGGGACTTCAGTATTTATGTTTCTTGTCCCCCCGGCTGTCTATCTCTACCTTCGCGCATTTATTCATGACCAGTCAAAACTTGGAGTTAAAGATGCCCTCCATTTGATTCCGATGACCCTTGCGTTCTTAAATATGCTCCCTTTTTACTTCGCTTCCACTTCGATCAAAGAGGAACTCTTTAATCAAAGTCTTTTAACTAATACTAGTGGCTTTTCTGTTGGAGTGCTTCTTGTACCTATTCGAATTCAGTTTATTATCCGTTCTGTTATTTTAGTAATCTATTTGTTATTATCCTGGAATTTATTTTTTAAGGCTTTGTCTGACAGCACACACAGGCTTTATTCGGAGGGGAAGCATCAGTTGCAGTTATTTTTATTGTTGATAACTCTCCAATGCCTATTTTCATTTCTAGGCGCGTTTATAGTGATTTTGAACAATTCATCCGTAGAAGTACTATTTTCCAATTTGCTGCTGATGTCAATTGTGAGTTTATTTATGATAACCTTCATCTTTTGGATACTTCGTCATCCGGGGATATTATACGGTAATCTTATCTCGGCGCAGAATGGGGAAAACAAGTCTATCGTGGATAATGCTCAGAATGACATGCTGTCGTTTGAGAACACATTATCTTCTGAGCCCAGATTCTTACTCTCAGAACAAGAGATCGAAAGTCAGCTGACAATGCTCGATAACCTTATGAAGCATAAAAAGCCTTACCTCGACCCCGAATTTAATCTGCAGTCGTTATCCGATTTAATGGGTAAGCCTGTTCATCACTGTTCGTATTTATTAAATCAGGTCATTAAAAAAAGCTTTCGGGACTATCTAAATGGTTACCGGGTTTCCCATTTCTTAACCCTTTATGCTCAGAATGCGAATATATTAACCATCGAATACCTCGCGAACGAAGGCGGATTTCGAAACCGAAGCACCTTTAATATCGCGTTCAAAAAGGAGACCGGATACACGCCAACTGAATATTTTAAACTTCACAATTCAAAATAATTGCGCACTACCGATATTGGGTAGGTTACAAAATTTGACGGTACGCTGTGCTACAAAATTTAGCGGTACGATGTCCTACACAGATTACGGTACGCTGTAACTCCCGACAATGGTTGTATATCGGTTGCTACACAGATTTCGGTACGCTGTACCTTTTTTATTTGAGTTTTCTCCAAAGTGATCTGTATTGAGACTGGAGTTTCAATACTCCCAATTACTTTGAGGGAACGGACAACCATTTTTTACCCCCCTCCTCAGGAGGGGCCAGGGGAGGTCCGGGATTTGTTGAGGGATACTTTTAAAAATAGAATAAAT
>CAIVMQ010000113.1 GCA_903907075.1 uncultured Bacteroidia bacterium | reverse complement strand
TGTGTTTCAATTTTTTTTTACCACAATAGGCACAAGAGATCACATTCGAAAGAACACTAAAAAAACTATGTGTCCTATGTGCCTATGTGTTTCTATTTTTTTTCACCACAATAGGCACAAGAGACCATATTCGAAAGAACACTAAAAAAACTATGTGTCCTATGTGCCTATGTGTTTCTATTTTTTTTTACCACAATAGGCACAAGAGACCACATTCGAAAGAACACTAAAAAAACTATGTGTCCTATGTGCCTATGTGTTTCAATTTTTTTTTACCACAATAGGCACAAGAGACCACATTCGAAAGAACACTAAAAAAACTATGTGTCCTATGTACCTATGTGTTTCTATTTTTTTTTCACCACAATAGGCACAAGAGATCACAATATAAACGAAAAATCCACAGATATCCCTTGAATAAATCTATAGCTTAGTTCTATTTCAGCCATTTATCTAGCCATTGGAAATAGACACGTTGCCAAAGGATCCCATTTTGTGCTTTTAAGACCCAATGCGATTCATCCGGGAAGAACAGAAATTCAGCAGGTATCCCTTTTAATTTAGCCGAATTAAAAGCACCCATCCCTTGAGTATAAGGAATACGCAAATCTTTTTCTCCATGAATAACCAAAATTGGGGTATCCCAGTTCTGTACAAACTTATGAGGTGAGAAGTTATTATAAGTATTTTGAGCCACTTTATTAGTTAAATCCCAATAAGCACCACCATTATCCCAATTTACAAACCAGGATTCGTCGGTGGTTGAATACATCGATTCGAGGTTGAATATCCCGCAGTGCGAAATAAAAGTCTTAAATCGTTTCTGATGATGCCCGGCAAGATAATAAACAGAATAGCCTCCATAGCTTGCCCCCACTGCACCTAGACGATTTTTATCGACATAGGGCTCTGCAGCTAAAGTATCGATTGCTGTTAAATAATCTTTCATATTCTGTCCTCCATAATCACCGGAGATCTGCTCGTTCCAATCTTGTCCAAAGCCGGGAAGGCCTCGACGATTAGGGGCAACGATAATATATTCATTGGCAGCCATCATCTGAAAATTCCAACGATACGACCAAAACTGACTTACAGTACTCTGAGGTCCCCCTTCGCAATAAAGTAGGGCCGGATATTTTTTGGCCGGATCGAAATGGGGAGGATAAATTACCCAGACCAACATCTTCTTTTTGTCGGTAGTGGTAATCCAACGACTTTCAACCTTTCCAAACGTGAGCTGATCCATTAACCCCTTTGTAACAGTAGTGATAGGTTCATCTTTACCCGTTATCGGGTCGACACGATAGATCTCAGCCGGATGCGACATTGAGACTTTAGTTGCAACAAGATGGTTTCCTGCTACTGCAACATCATGATAGTCATGAATACCATCTGTTATCCGGGTTATTTTATCCGCCTCAATATCGAGTCTGAAAATTTCGTCTGTAGCTTGAATATCAGAGACAAAATAGATTGATTTAGAATCGCTTGTCCAGGTTAGCCCTTTAACATTGCAATCAAATTTTGTTGTGTAATCTGTTTTGGCACCGGTTTTAAGATTAGCGACAAACAACCGATTCTTATCAGCCTCATAGCCATCGCGGGCCATGCTTTCCCATGCGACCATCTGACCATCGGGAGAAAAAACTGGGTTCACATCGTATCCCATCATCCCCTCTGTGAAATTTGTTGTTACACCACTTGCAAGGTTATACAAATAGATTTCTGAATTTGTCGAGACAGTGTAAGCTTTACCCACCATTTTTTTACATGTGTAGGCCACTACATTACCATCGGGACTCCAGTTGATCTGCTCTATTCCTCCCATCGGCTTTAGGGGTGAATCAAAACGCTCATCTTTCATAATATCTTTATCGTCTGATAATCCTGATTCGCTATAAGCAGCCAGAATAATATGCTGGTAGGTATAGTCATGCCAGCTATCCCAATGACGATACATTAAATCAGTTTCGAGACGGGCATTTGCCAACGGGAGATCCGGAAACAGATCGTGGATATCCTTATCCAATTTAACAGATTTAATGTATATAATATGTTTTAGATCCGGAGAATATTTAAATCCGGAGATCCCATCAGCAACATTAGAGACTTGTTTCGGATTAGACCCATCCGGATTGATCTCCCAGAGTTGAGCAGTTCCCGAACCAGAGGAGATATATCCGATCTTTTGCCCATCGGGACGCCACTGCTCTTCACTTTCATTCTCAACAGTATTAGTAAGTCGTTTAGCATCTCCGCCAGAAACAGGAACGAGATAAAGGTCGCGATAGGACTTATTTTCTGTGATATTGAAATAAGTAACACCATAAACCACAGATTTGCCATCCGGCGAAACCTGAGTCCCTCCAACTCTACCGAATGACCAAAGCACTTCCGGAGTCATAATATCGGAAGTAAGTTTAGGTGTCTGAGGAATGTAAGTGGATTTTACTGGAATAGGATTATTACGTTTCATACAAGATAAAAAAAGGGACAGAACAACAAAAAAAGCAAGTGATTTTTTCATGACGCATATTTTTCTCTCCTGCAAAAGTAACCGAATTGGATGAATTGCGAACAATAAATAGACTAGTTAATTCGTCTAGATCTAAGATTCCATTCATTACGCTAAAAAGCAAATAATAAACCCCACCAGTTAATCATAGTGATTATAAGATGGGGTTAATTATTGAGTATTAAATTAGCAGAATGACTCTTTACGAAGATGTAGGTAAAAGTTAAAGCATTAAATAATTTAATCCTTAATACCTATACGTTTTTGGCAAGTCGATTCGACGTCCTTCATAATCGGTATAGCGGATAAAGAAATTGGTTTCACTTTTCCCAGGGAGCTTTAAATAATCGAGTCTAAAGCTCACTAAACCACTGGCTGGATACTCCATCCGATCTCCACGTGCATTATGGCGAAGTTCCAAAATATAGGGTTTTGAAATGCCATTAGCCTCACCGTTATCAATCAGATTAATGTAGTGGACAGATCCTTGTGTAAAGTACTTCAAGTCGAGTGTTAATATCCCACCCGTATGAGATATCCACGCTTCTCTTATCAGAATTGGGTCATGCCCCATACTATCATCAGAAACCTCGGTATACTTTTTAATATCTTTAAAAAGAATACTCCGTATGTTAACGATATTAGCAATATAAGTAACCGTTGAATCAGTAAGTTTGGTATCGCTAAACGGATTAAACTCGACCAACACACGCTGGTTATCTTTTAGCTGCAGCCAAGGATGTGAAGTGGCAACAGGTATAACATTGTTGCCGTCATCCAGATGGATTACAAAATCATTTAGGGATGAACTCTTCAGCTCAATTGTGCCAAGTGATTCGTAGAAATCGCCTACCGAATAGTAATTATGGTCTTTAACACAAGAGGAAAATAGGATACCAGCGAGCAAGAACATCACGAGCCTTGCCTTGTAAGTATGTACTTTTGTTTTCATAGCTTCAACGATTTAATGTTTAAACTTGTACTACAAAAACAATGCTAAAACTACTTTTGGAATAGAAAATATTTTAAAAAACTATACGTATTTTTTATTTACAAGGAGGATATCAATATTCCAAATTTCAACTCAGCAAGCGAGTAATATAAAGAATAAACTAAATGAAACTCAAAAAAACCAAGTAATTAAGGGATCTAAGACTATTCCAACTCATTCAGATATGCTCTAAAGGAGGCATAATCGGATGTAAATTCAAGGCTAAGTTTTTCCCCTTTCATAAAGTTCTGCAGTTTCTGCGGCATAGGCACATTCCCATTACCTACTATAGCCTCAACAGTTTCAGTAAACTTTGCAGGATGTGCAGTTTCAAGAAAAATTCCCGTCTCACCCTCTTTTAATTCTTCCTCGAGAGCGCGATAACCCACTGCTCCATGAGGATCAAGAAGATACCCGGTGCTCTTGTAAACAGCAAAAAGGGTCTCTCTAATTTGATCATCGGTATAAGTTGTGCCGGTAATATCAGCACAAATAGCTTGATGATCATTCTTATAGAGGTCGAGAATGCGGGCAAAATTGCTTGGATCACCAACATCCATCGCATTAGCTATGGTGGAAACTGAAGGGCGTGGCGAATAGATGCCACTCTTTAGGTAATTGAAGACAATGTCATTCAGGTTATTTGCAGCAATAAAATTAGAGACCGGAAGCCCCATCCTTTTGGCAAAGAGTCCGGCGGTAAGATTTCCAAAATTACCACTGGGAACTGAAAACACAACCTTACGGGATTTATCCTCAAGTTTCGCCCATGCATTAAAATAGTAAAATGCCTGAGGCAGAAATCGAGCCACATTAATAGAATTTGCCGAGGTAATGGTGATTTTACTTTTTAGTGCCTCGTCCATAAAGGCAGATTTCACAAGGGCCTGACAATCGTCAAATGTTCCATCGATCTCCAATGCGGTAATATTTTGCCCCAAAGTTGTAAACTGCTTCTCCTGTATATCGCTTACCTTACCTTTGGGATAGAGCACATGAACTTTTATTCCGGGCACACCCAAAAACCCATTAGCAACAGCACTTCCGGTATCACCCGAAGTGGCAACAAGAACATGAACCATCTTCTTCTCTTTCCCTAAAAAATGAGATAAAAGACGCGCCATAAACCTGGCTCCCACATCTTTAAAAGCAGAAGTAGGACCATGAAAAAGTTCAAGAGAATAAATATCCTTTGACACTTCAATCAACGGAGTATCAAATGTGAGTGTATTAAAGACTATTTTTTGCAAGGTGTATTCAGGGATATCCTCACCAAAGAATTTCTTCGCTACTTCGAAGGAGATTTCCTGAAAATTCATTGAACTAATATCCCTAAAAAATGATTCAGGCAACGTTTCTATTCTTTCTGGCATAAATAAGCCACGATCGGCGGCTAAACCTTGGGTAACTGCTAACTCAAGGGTTACATCTGGGGTATTGTGATTGGTACTGTAATACTTCATTTTAGTTACTTAATTGCACCAGTTAATCCATCGATTAAAATAAGAGAGATGTTCTAAATCATAGATCCGACAACACTTGACGTTATTGATTATAAATGTCTGCTTAGATAACGATGGAACTATAGATTTTTAAATTTATGCGAAATTATTATTTAAATCACCAGTTTAAGCATTTTGCTTTAACCAAAAACATTGGAGTTACTTTCCTGCGTTCAACAGCTCTTGCATAAACTGTTGGCTTTCCAGGGTTCCATAATCACCTTTTCTGGCTGAAAGCTCATCGTAATGCATTACGTTATCTGGCTTGATTCCAGGATACCAGATCAAAAATGGAACCGTATCGCGTGTATGAGTTTTTAATTTCCATGGTGTCGGATGGTCAGGCAATATAGCTATTGCAACAGGCTCTTCCATTTTGGCGATCTCTGCAACGAGATATTTAACCACTCTGTTATCAAGATATTCTATTGTTTTTAATTTAAGATCATAATTTCCTTCGTGGCCCGCCTCATCGCTCGCCTCGATATGAAGATAAACAAAATCCTTGCTCTTGAGGGCTTCCACTGCAGCTTCTGCTTTCCCCTCATAATTAGTATCATAAAGACCGGTTGCACCTTCCACTCTAATAACATCGAGACCGGCATAAACGCCAATACCCTGAATTAAATCGACAGCTGAGATAACAGCACCACTCTGAATTCCATACATCTGCTTAAGGGTTTTCATCGATGGTTTATATCCTGGAGACCAAGGCCAAATAGAATTGGCAGGATCTTTTCCCTCTTCTCTGCGCTTCACATTAACAGGATGATTCTCGAGTAAGGATCTTGATTTAAGAATCAAATCGCGCAACAGAGCTGCGGTATCTTCACCAGCATTATCCGAAGCAACTGGCATTAAATCTGCTACTTCACCACCAACGAAATCATGTGGAGGTGCACATCTAAGCGCTTTATCACCCCCTTTAATTACCAGAAGATGGCGATATGAAACACCCGTATAAAACTTGACAGTATCGCTTCCAAAATTCTCATTAAGGGCATCGATTAATTCAGTAGCTTCGGCAGTAGAGATATGACCTGCTGAATGGTTTTTTATCTTTTGGTCAGAGATGCAAATAAGATTACACCGTAAACCCATATCGCCCTCTTCGAGTGTAACTCCAATACTGGCAGCTTCAATAACACCACGCCCTTCAAAAACTGCTTCTACATCATATCCTAGAACGGCAAGATTAGCCACTTCACTACCGGGATGCAAACGCTCGGGAATCGTTTTCAAGAGTCCTGAGCGGCCCTTTGCGGCCAACTGATCGATATGTGGAATATGAGCGGCCATCAAAGGAGTCAAACCATCATGCTCTATCTCGGGCTGATCAGACATCCCATCACCAAGAATAACTATATACTTCATTATCTAAAACTTGCCTATTATATATTCGAAACTTTGATCAGATCGGCAAACACGCCTGCTGCAGTAACAGCAGCACCTGCTCCATAACCTTTAATCAACATCGGATACTCATTATACCGCTCACTGGTGAGCAATAAAATATTATTACTTCCTTCGAGGTCATAAAAGGGATGCCCTGGATCAACTATAACTAATGAAACAGAGGCTTTTCCTTCATTCATCACACCCACAAAACGCCATTTCTGTTTTTTCTCTTCCAAGACAAGGCGTTGTTTTTCAAAAACCTCATCCATCTCGCTGATGGTATTCCAAAATTCATCCATCGAGGAACTGAAATATTTTGAAGGTATGAATGAGTTATTTTCAACATCATCTTTTTCAAGAATATATCCGGATTCTCGTGCAAGAATAACCAATTTCCGAATTACATCAATACCACTTAAATCAATACGGGGATCAGGCTCTGCATACCCCATCTCCATAGCCATTTTAACAGCTTTACTAAATGGGATATCGTTACTTAATGTGTTAAAGATATAATTTAATGTCCCGGAGAGAACAGCCTCTATACGGACAATCCTGTCTCCAGAACGCATCAGATCATTTATGGTAGAGATCAAAGGTAGTCCGGCACCGACATTGGTCTCAAATAAAAATTTAACCCCATGTTTTGCTGCCATCTCTTTAAGCTCACGGTAGCGGCTATATTCAGATGAGGCAGCTACCTTATTGGCGGCTACAACTGAGATATAATTCTCAAGAGCAAAGAGATAATGATTAGCCACTTTATCATCGGCAGTGCAGTCGACAAAGACCGAATTGAATAAATTCATCTCAACCATTGTACTGCAAAAAAGTTTTAAATCTGATTTTACATCTGATTGACTAAGTGTATTTTTCAGATCAGACAGATCGATACCTTCACGGTCGAAACACATCTTTCGTGAATTTGCAACGCCTGTAAGTTTTAAATTAAGACGGTGCTCTTTTTTAAGTTTTACCTGTTGTCTGGCAATCTGATCGAGCAAATCGCGGCCCACAGTACCGATGCCGACCAAGAAAATATTTAATTCAACATATGGCGAGAGGAAAAAAGCCTCATGCACTACGTTAAGAGTTTTTCTAAGATCTGAGTGTTTAACAACCCAGGAGATATTTTGCTCAGAAGCTCCCTGAGCGATGGCCACTACATTAATTCCATTCTTACCTATTGTATGAAATAGCTTACCTGCAATACCGGCAGAATGTTTCATGTTTTCACCAACGATGGCTAATATAGAGAGTTCATTTTCGCAAGCTACTTTACTAATACGACCAGATGCAATCTCGCGATCAAACTCAACGGAGATGGCCTGATGAGCAATATCTGCAAAATGAGAATCTATGGCAAAGCTGATTGAGTTTTCAGAAGAGGCCTGTGAAATTAAGATTACATTAATCTCTTTAATAGCAAGAGCTCCAAAAAGACGCATCGAGATTCCGGTTACTCCAACCATTCCCAATCCTTGAATTGTAAACAATGAAATGCCCGAAATCGAAGAGATCCCTTTAATCGGATGATCCTTACTCACTATCTCTGATTGACTGATCAATGTGCCGTCACCATTTGGATTCAACGTATTTTTAATATGAATAGGGATATTTTTCTGATAAACAGGAAGAATCGTTGGAGGATAGATCACCTTTGCTCCAAAGTGCGACAATTCCATTGCTTCAGAATAGGTGAGCATAGGAATAGTGTAGGCTTTACTAATCACCCGCGGATCTGCAGTCATAAATCCATCCACGTCGGTCCATATCTCCAATTGTGTTGCGTTAATCGCAGCAGCAAAAAGAGAAGCTGTATAATCAGAACCACCACGACCTAAGGTGGTCATCGATCCATCGGAAGCAGAGGAGATAAATCCAGGAGCTACTGCAAATTGAGTAATCTTCTGACACGCTTCAGAGATCAATTTATAGGTAAGTTCAAAGTCAACATTTGCTTTTCCAAAATTACTATCAGTTTTTATTAAAGAAAAGCTATCCAGTAAAGGAACATTCAAAAAATGACTTATTAAAACGGAAGAAAACCGCTCACCGAAGCCCAAGACCTTATCCAATGTTTTAGGGGTAAGTTCACCGATCAGGGCAACCCCCTGAACAATTTTTTCGAGTTCCTCAAAGAGTGGTTTAAGCGCATCGTTTGTCTGAGTACCTTTTGTCTCCATAAATAAACTGGAGATTACCTCTTCATGACGTGCACGTACTGTTAGGAGCTCTTGATTAACGTTATTTCCTGCAGCTGCATTGCGGGCTACCGACAAAAGAAGGTCTGTAACGCCACCAAGTGCCGAGACCACAACAATAATTTTCTCTTGTTGATTTAGAACAATTTCGGCAATCCTCCTAATATTTTCAGCAGAACCGACAGAAGTTCCTCCAAATTTCAATATTTTCATCCGTAAATTATTAATTCAAAAAAGCTCTCTGGTAGGGAGAACAACCATTCGTAACCTTTAAAATTGTGATTATACCCTTTAAGAATATAGTATTCAATAGTTCACACAAAAGTCCAAAAAAAATCTGAACCTTAAAATTTTCGGTCCAGATTTCTTTTGTCCAACACTTTAATTATTTTGCAAGCACTGGAACGTAGCTTGCAATTATCTTTGCTTCAAGCTCATCCATTAATTCCGGATTATCTTTCAACAATGATTTAACCCCTTCGCGACCCTGTCCAAGTTTCGTTTCACCATAGCTAAACCATGATCCAGCCTTTTTAATAATCTCAATCTCAACACCAAGATCAATAATTTCGCCGATTTTTGAAATTCCTTCACCATAAAGAATATCAAATTCAGCTTTGCGGAATGGAGGAGCAACCTTATTCTTAACGACTTTTACACGAGTATGACTACCTTGTACATCATCACCATCTTTCAATTGACCAATTCGGCGAATATCCAGTCGCACAGAGGCATAAAATTTCAAGGCATTCCCACCTGTTGTTGTTTCAGGATTACCAAACATAACGCCAATCTTATCGCGTAACTGATTGATAAATATCACACAGGTTTTTGTCTTACTGATACTTCCAGTAAGTTTACGCAAAGCCTGAGACATTAAACGAGCCTGAAGACCCATTTTTGATTCTCCCATCTCACCTTCTATTTCTGCCTTGGGTGTTAATGCGGCAACAGAGTCAATTACGATAATATCGATTGCACCCGACCGAATTAAGCTATCTGCAATTTCAAGAGCTTGCTCTCCATTGTCTGGTTGAGAGATTAAAAGATCATCAATATTAACCCCTAATTTCTGAGCGTATGTTGGATCAAAAGCATGCTCTGCATCAATAAAAGCGGCAATACCTCCAACTTTTTGCGCTTCTGCGATCGCATGGATAGCCAAGGTAGTCTTTCCTGAAGACTCAGGGCCAAAGATTTCAATTACGCGTCCTTTGGGATATCCTCCAATACCCATTGCCATATCTAGTGCGATTGATCCAGAATGGATCGCCTGCACATCATCAACAGGTTTATCTCCCATGCGCATTATTGAACCTTTACCATAGCTCTTTTCAATCTTATCTATCGTTAACTGCAGCGCCTTCAACTTCTCACTGTTTACTCTCTGCGCATCTTCCTTTGCCATATCTAATTGGAATTTATTTGATTAATAATTCTTTGATAATCTGACTAGTGTGTTCCTTTGTATCCACTTTTTTGAATATTTTTTCCAAAACACCGGCTTCATTGATAACAAAAGTGGTTCGAATAACCCCCATATAGACTTTGCCATAGTTCATTTTTTCACCCCAAACACCGTAATCCTGAAGTATTACCTTCTCTGTATCTGCGATAAGGTTAAATTTCAGACCATACTTAGCAGCAAATTTTGCGTGCGATGCTTCACTGTCGCGACTTACACCAACAACATCATATCCTTCTGAAATCCAATAGTCGTAATTCTCACTTAAATTGCAAGATTCTGCAGTACATCCCGGAGTATCATCCTTAGGATAAAAATACAAGATTAACTTCTTTCCTGCAAAAGTAACAAGCGAGATTCGTTCACCTTTCTGATTAATTCCTGAAAAATCAGGAGCCGCCATCCCTACTTCTAATTGTTTCATTTTTAACTAAATTTATTTTTTACATACATTCTATATCCCTACCTTTATGTTGATATGATCAGTTTTTATAAAGCTATTGGGTTAAAACTAAAACAACAAATTAACTAAACACAAAGTTTGAACGAATTGTTACCCCAGATATTTTATTTTTTTACCCTAAGTTAACGGATCAAAAAAAGTTCTTTGTAACCATTAAATTCTATTATTATACAAATATAGGAATATAACGAATTGGGACTCGAAATTGGACAATTATCGCAAGAAATATTTACTATTTATAGAAACAATCGAGTAAAATGGTTAATTTTATCTCCGAATTATCACTTGTTGAAAGTTATGACCATTTTGCACGCTAAAATATATTACCTATTTATTGTTTGCTTATGTCTGTTGACACCGAATTATTCGTGGGCACAACAACAAACCGTAGATGAAAATCTGGCCATTGAATATTTCAAAGAGAAAAAATTTGAAAAAGCATTACCGCTATTTACCGAATTGATCAATAAATCTCCCGAAAATGCCATGTATAACTATTACTATGGCATAACCTTATTGAAAAACAATAAGTATGAGACAGCCACAAAGGAGGCCTTACTCAATGCTGTTGTAGATAAAACGCCCTTAAACACCAATTTTTATTTGGGTATCTATTTTCATGCCTTAGAAAATTGGTCTGAAGCATTAGATTTTTATAAAAGGTTCAAGGGAAACAAACAGGAGCGAGATGAACTTGAGTATGATAAATATGTAAATTTGTGTCAAAAAAAGATCAATCCATTTAAGGTAGATACAGGTGATACCAAGCAGGTATTTACAGATACGATTAAAGTGCCGGCACCACAGCCTGATGAGAAAATCTTTCCAATCCCTGATTCCCTCAAAACTGAATGGTTTAATTTTCAAATTAACGATCAGCTAACCTATCATTCTATAATAGACTTCAGGAGCGAGGCAGCACGAATTTTATTCGCTAAGGCTTGGATTGCAACAGGTAAAAACGACTCTATTGTCATCAATACTGATATTCTTCGAAAAACGCATGAAGAGTCAAACAACGTTACAACCAGGCTTTCACTCGTTCAGCGCATTGTTGATGCTGAGCAGCAATCATATCAACTACTTCATGATAGAGAGAAATATTTCGAACAGGCAAGAGTAAAAGAGGCAAAACTTTGGGAAAAGATCAGTAGCGATACCTTAACTGCTTTTATTGAAGAAATTGCTCAAAAAGAACAGTTAAGAGCCTACCGATTAGCGGCTGATAAAAAGAAGGTTGAGATTGTCCCAAAAGAAGAAGTTTCACTATTTCCACCCTTGGTAACGATTATGGATACCATTGCGCCAGAAAAAGATAGAGAACCTGCAGTCGCCTCAGATATCGCTATCAAATCTTCTAAAAATGATGTAATCATTTTTAAGGTTCAGATTGGTTCATTTTTAAATGGGAAATTAACCCCTGCATTTAAAGCCAAATATGAAAAATTATCTAAATTCCGGAAGATCGACAAATACAAGGATCAAAAAAACTTTGAAATATTTACTATTGGAAATTTTGCCGTCTACAAAGATGCGACCTTACTCAAAAATCAGCTGATCATGGAGGGGATAAAAGGGGCCTTTTTAGCCGCTTTTAAAAATGGAGAACGGGTACCTGTTTCAAGCGTTGTAAAAGAGACTACACAAAAATAAAAACGGTTTAAGACAAATCGCGACTATGAGTATAGAGAAAGAAAAAAACTGGACCTCACCAACAGATGTTGACAAAGAAAATAGCTGCACCTTAATTCTTCATAACGATGACTATCACACCTTCGACTATGTGATAACCTCATTAATTGAGATCTGCGAACTTGACTCAATTCAAGCCACACAGTGCACCTACCTGATCCACTACAAAGGCAAATGTGATGTCAAAAGAGGGTCAAAAAATTTCTTGTTGCCTATGCGCAGAGCTCTAGCCAGCCGCGATCTTAAAGCAATCATAAAATAACGGACTTGGACTACTCTGGTTTATAATCCTTTAGATGCGTTATTTCGTTTCTTAGGAATCAATAATTTTAATCTCGCGCCAAAATTTTTAAAATCAATTTGCTCAATTTTAGGGATAAGGGCATTGGTATTCTTTCGATAGTCTATATAAGGGATACCAAAATGGGAGATTAGAATCTTCTCTTCAAGCTTAACTCGATAGAGATAAAATGGGATTGCTACAAGCAGAAAAGCTGGACCTACCAGCCAATTTTGCAACATGAGAATCTGAGCAATTGCAATCGCACCTAATCCCGCGTACATGGGATGCCTAACCCAATTATAGAGACCAGAAGTTATTAAATGGTGATCTTCATTCAGGTTAATACTTAAAGACCATGATGATCCAAGATCTGAATAGGTACGAAATAACATCCAAAGACCGAAAAAATAGAGAAGTGCTGCCGGAAGGGCATACCATTTAGGTAAACTATAATCAAACCATGAAAACCAGGTAGAAAAAATATAAATTATTGGAAGAAGTAAGAAAACAAAGGCTAAAGCAATAAGATAGTGACGCTCCTTTTTATTGAAATATTCAAGATGCTTTTTATCAATAAAAAACTGAAAATAAGGAAGTAGAAGAATCAGCAACAATACAATTCCGCATAAAAAGATTATTTCGAGATATGCCCGTTCCATGATTTTATTTTAAGGGGGTAAAATAAGTAATTTTAAAAATAGTTGCCAAATAAAATCCTTGGGCACAGTATTTCTAGTAGATTATGAACTACTAGAGAACGAATTAATCAGTTATCATTTCCAGATAAAGCTGCTCCACTTTTAAGCGTGCCCATGGAGTTTTTCTGAGAAATTTAAGGCTTGATGCGATTGAAGGATCACTGTTAAAACAATTTATTTTAATCCTGCTACCCAATACCTCCCAACCCAGTTGACTTACCAGCTTATTTAATATGGCTTCTAGGGTAATGCCGTGCAATGGATTATTATTCTGAATAACACTCATGACCTATTCATTTTGAAAACAATCAGAACTTAAACTTAGGGGGTATTATTTTCGCCACAGGCTGTTTTTTCTGAACTCCAAATTTTGGATTTCTAGTCCCTGGCCCACCTAGATTTATTTTTTTATTTTTCAGCTTTTTCTCATGAAATGCACCCTGAGACTCTTTTATTGCACTTCCTGATTTGTGATAATTCTTGTCGAATAAATTCGTAGGACTTTCTATTTCAGTATATTCATGCGATATTCTCAGATTTTCGGGGAGGTGAAGTTGAGGAATTTTCATATTCATAAGCTCTTCAGCTAGAATCAAATTCCCTCTCTCCTTTTCAGTAACAAAAGAGATGGATGCTCCCTCTTTATCTGCCCGACCTGTACGGCCGATCCGATTCACATAATCACCCGCCGTCTCAGCCATCTCAAAATTAATAACATGCGAAATATTGCTAATATCCAGACCACGAGCTACAAGATCGGTGGTTACCAAAACCCTATAGATCCCATCTTCAAAATATTTCAATGCATTAATTCTAAAATTCTGAGATTTATTAGAATGTAAAACGCCAATCTCTCCTGGGAATTTAGCCTCAATAATTTCAAACAAACGGTCAGCTGTTTTTTTCGTATTCACAAATACAAGAACCCTATTGAACTCCTGATTTTCATTTAATAATAACTCAAGAAGATTAACCTTGGTGAAATAGTTGGGCACAGGATAGACAACCTGACTAATTTTCGCTACCGGCTTACCTTGTGGAGCAATCTCGATCCTACTGGTATTGGCAAAAAAATCGGAAATTAGTCGATCAACATCTTCGGTTAGAGTAGCACTAAACATGAGATTCTGTCTTTTTGCAGAGATGATCTCCATCAAACTGATTAGCTGTGGTCTAAAACCAAGGTTTAGCATCTCGTCTACCTCATCAATAACAAGCTTCTGAATAGATTTTAAGCGTAAGAGTCCTGTCATCGCCAAATCGACAAGGCGCCCGGGTGTAGCAACCAAGATATCCAATCCTGCATATAAAAGCTCTTTCTGATTATTGATATTTGTACCTCCATAAACGCCAACAACCCTAACGGACATATAGGTAGTGAGTTTACGAATCTCCTCAACAACCTGAATTACCAATTCACGCGTAGGAACGAGAATAAGAATCCTAGGATCCTTTTGATTGGAATAGGTATACTGTCTGAGCAAAGGGAGCAAGTAAGCCAAAGTCTTCCCTGTACCGGTCTGAGCAATACCAATAAGATCTTTCCCAGACATCACAACCGGGAAAGCCTTTTCTTGTATCGGTGTTGGATTAACAAACTCTAAATCTGCCAATGCCCTGAGTAAGGGAGTACTTAAATTTAACTCTTCAAAAATCACCTGTATCGGGTATTAATTCGCGACAAAGGTACACCGATTCCCTGAGTTGAATACAACACCTCAAGGAATAATCAACTTAGAAGGCAAAAATTACCTTTTTGAATCCCTTTTAGCTTTCTTCTCCGCACGTTTTTCCTTTAAATTCTTCTCCGGTTCTTTCTTATTTTTATCCTTCGTAGGACTTTTCTCTTTACTCATAGCCTTAATTTTTAAACTGATTATTTATAATTTCAAAATCATATTCGATAATCAAAATTAAAAAAATTATATGATAAAGTATTTAAATATTAATGCCAACTTTGGATAACCATAAATAAAAAGGATGAGACCTGAACGACCTATCGCTAGGTTAAATTTTAGAATGTTGCTAATCAAGCCAAAAGCCATCAGGATCTGCTATCTGATAATTTTGCTAATTAGCAGTCAGAATTTGACATTTGGACAATCCTCCTGTGAAAAATTACTAGCAAAGGGATCAAAAATCCAAAAGCTGGCAGGCGATTTTTCATTTACGGAAGGACCAGCATCTGATAAAAAAGGGGATATTTACTTTACCGATCAGCCAAACAACCGAATATTAAAATGGTCAACAGATAATAAACTTTCAACTTTCAGTGACCATTCAGGACGAGCAAATGGGATGTATTTCGATCACAATGGAAACCTCATTACCTGCTCTGACGAAAAAAATGAACTTTGGTCAATATCACCATCTGGAACAATCGTTATCCTTGCAAAAAATTTTAATGGGAAGAGATTAAATGGACCCAATGACCTATGGATTACCCCGGAGGGTGGAATTTATCTTACCGATCCATTTTACAAACGTCCATGGTGGAACTACGACACGCTGGAACAAGATGGAGAACATGTCTATTATCTCGCTCCTGGAGCATCAACCCTAATACGTGTTATATCAGATCTAAAACAGCCGAATGGAATTATCGGCACACCAGATGGCAAACTCCTTTATGTTGCAGATATCAGAGCAGGAAAAACATGGTGCTACACCATTGGTAAAGGTGGGCAGCTTTCCAACAAGAAGCTTTTTGCAGATCAAGGATCTGACGGCATGACAATCGATAACCGTGGAAATATATATCTGACAGGAAACGGGGTAACTGTTTACAGCAAAAAGGGTGTGCTGATTACTAAAATTCCAATTGAAGAAAAATGGACTGCAAATGTCTGTTTTGGAGCAAAAGACAGACATCTGCTTTTTATTACTGCCTCTAAATCAGTGTATGGACTCAGAATGAAAGTTAGAGGGCCCAAGTGGTAAAAACATTTTGAAAACTCGCGTCTATCAGGAATTTCCAAATCCCAAATTAACTACAAAATAAAACTAATTTCATTAAATCGTATAGCCATGAATGAATAAACTATTTTGAAATCAGTTCCCTAAGTTAATTAATGTACAACTGAAAATATTGCTGGCTAAGCCAACCACTTTGAAGCTGAAAAATTAGAGATGAAACAAAGATTTTATCTATACGATAAAAGGGTTAGCCGATATTCTTATTATTCAAATATGCCATAATTTGAGCAAGACTAATTAAAAAATATTTATTAGTTTCGCACTATAAATAAATTTGTTTAGTAACTTTAGAATTCGTACAAATCAGATTATTATGGACATCTCGGTTAAGCTGCAAAGTAACAATCCTATTTTTGACAATTCCTCGTCATTTTTACATACAAGTCTGACACATCGGGATATGTTAACTAAATACGAAAAAATTCCAACATACATCTATTCAGAGAGTTCAGAAGCAGCCATTGTCATTGCAACCGAAATTGCAAATCTGATCATCGAAAAGCAAAATAAAGGAGAGATGTGTGTTCTTGGACTTCCCACAGGCTCAACACAGATTGGAATATATGCCGAATTAGTTCGATTACATAAACAAGAAGGGTTGAGCTTTAAAAATGTTATCACGTTCAATATTGACGAATACTACCCCCTCTCCTCTAACTCCTTTCAGAGCTACCATTATTATATGCGTACTCATTTATTTAACCATATAGATATTCTAGCTGAAAACATTCATATCCCAGACGGAACGATATTTCTCGAAACAGTTCATGAATATTGCCGCGAGTATGAGAAAAAAATCGTTGACGCAGGTGGGATTGACCTCATGCTATTAGGCATCGGGAGAACGGGTCATATTGGGTTTAATGAACCCGGGTCAGGTCGTAATACCCATATGCGCATTATAACCCTTGATACCGTTACCCGACAGGAGGATGCTAATCAGTTCCAAGGCATCGGAAATGTGCCTCGACGCGCAATTACAATGGGGATCGACAATATTTTGGCAGCACGCAAAATAATCCTCTCCGCTTTTGGTGAGTATAAAGCCAAGGTTATTCAAAAAGCAATAGAGGAAGATCCAGATAGTCTTATCCCTGCATCATTTATTCAATACCATCCCAATGCCAAATTTATTCTTGATAGTAGTGCCTCAGCACAACTAATCAGAGTCAGAACACCTTGGCTGTTAGATAGTCTTGACTGGACGGATGACAGATTGGTTCGAAAAGCTGTAGTTTGGCTATGCGGACAAACAAATAAACCTATTCTAAAACTTACGGGTAAAGATTACAACGACTTTGGACTAAGTGATCTATTAGCTATCGTGGGTGCACAGTACAAAATAAACATCAAGGTTTTTAATGATCTGCAACATACAATAACCGGATGGCCGGGAGGCAAACCAGGTATCGAAGACACCTATCGCCCTGAACGTGCTAAACCAGAACAAAAGAGAATCGTTCTTTTCAGCCCTCATCCCGATGATGACGTAATCTCGATGGGGGGAACTTTACTTAGACTCGTTGAGCAAGGTCATGATGTGCATGTTGCTTATCAAGTCTCAGGAAATTTTGCTGTTTCTGATGAATATGTAATTCGATTTCTCGATTTTCATTATGAATATATTGATTATTACGATCAAAATAACAAAATGGCAAAGGAGCAGAAAGAGATAGTTCTCTCTTTCATTAAAAATAAAAAGGAGAATATGATTGATATCCCTGAGCTCAAAAAAGTTAAGGGATTAATCCGAAGAATGGAGGCGCGGTCAGCACTGCGTTACTTTGGAATTCCCGAAACAAATATTCATTTCCTTGACCTCCCATTTTATGAAACGGGAATGAAGCTCAAGCATCCTGTAGGTGAAGAGGATGTACAAATAATAATGAATCTATTAAATCGGGTCGAGCCGCATCAGATATTTGCAGCAGGGGATTTAGCAGATCCTCATGGCACCCATCGGGTTTGTCTGGATGCTATTTTCATTGCTCTGGAGCAGGTTAAGTCAACGGTATGGATGAAGAATTGCTGGGTTTGGCTCTATCGTGGTGCCTGGGCCGAATGGGAAGCAGACGAAATAGAAATGGCAGTTCCAATTAGTCCGATAGAATTAAACAGAAAACGTGAAGCTATACTAAGACACCAATCGCAAAAAGAAGGTGCTATGTTTATGGGTGAAGATGATCGTGAATTCTGGGAGCGTGCTGAGCAGCGAAACAGAGCTACAGCCCAACTATACGATAAACTTGGGATGGCCGAATATGAAGCTATGGAAGCCTTTGTTAAATATTATCCCTAATGCTACTTTTCCCCATTAAAAAGGAGGAACAGATCAAGATAAAATTAATCTACTGATATAAAATAAAAGCATTTATATTTTTTAGTTACATTAAATCAATCACAAAAAATATCCCATTTTGCATGTGTAGTAATACTGGAGATTTTGCAACTAAAACTTCCCTGCAAATGGCTAAAAAAATAAAATTACATCTAATAACGACCTTGTTTTTTGTTCTACTTGTCCTTAATTCTCGAGCAGAACCTTCTCAAAAAAAAGAGTTCCGTGGGGTATGGATCGCCACAATTAATAATATCGACTGGCCATCGGCGCCTGGGTTGCCGGCAGAGGAACAAAAAAGAGAATTAACAGAGCTCATCGAGAGGGTTTCTAAACTCAATTTGAATGTAGTGATTTTTCAGGTCAGGGCTGCAGCTGATGCATTTTACCAATCAGATACAGAGCCATGGTCCTATTTTCTTGCAGGCAAACAAGGTGTTCGCTCCTCAACAAATTTTGATCCACTGAGTTATGCCATTGAACTTTGTCACTCCAAAGGAATAGAGTTGCACGCCTGGTTTAATCCATTCAGAGTACGAAATTCGGGTTATTACAAACTCGATCCTACAAGCTTTGCAGCCAACCACCCGCAGTATTTGCATGAATATGACCATAAATTATTCCTCGATCCGGGGATTCCACAAGTACGAAGTCATCTCAACATGGTTATTATGGAGGTGGTTCGAAAATATAATATAGATGCCATTCATTTTGATGATTACTTTTACCCCTATCCGATAGCATCACTAAATTATCCAGACCTCAAAACCTTCCGGCAATTTGGAAAAGAGTATTATCCCAAGAGGCTTAGTGACTGGCGACGCAATAATATTAATCTATTTATTCAAGCTCTTCACGATAGTATTAAAGCGATAAAACCACAGGTTAAATTAGGTGTTAGCCCTTTTGGAGTATGGCGCAACAAAAAAGACGACCCAAACGGATCGCCGGGAATCAAAGGCTCTTCCTCGTATGACGAATTATATGCAGATGTATATAAATGGCTTAAAAACGACTGGATTGACTACGTTATCCCCCAATTATACTGGGAGCAGGGTAACCGGTTTGGAGATTTCGCGTCATTGGTAAAATGGTGGAATGAAAATAGTTGTGGAAAAAATTTATATATTGGTCAAGCATTGTATAAATCAACAGGGGCAGAAAAGAGCTTCGTAAATCCCAAGGAGATCAGCGAACAGATCACGATATTGCGGAAATATGAAAATGTAAGTGGCTTTGCATTATATAGTGCTTCACATCTGGTAAAACTTTCTGAATTGGCCCTTAAAGATCTTACCAACGATTTATTACCAGCAGAAATCCATCAACAAAACCAAATTCCAAATCCAATTCTTACCGCTTTAAAACTGAATCAAAACCAATCTGAACAAATCATACTTGCGAATAAAAGATCAATTGCTGATTCAATAAACCAACGATATCAGTTAGTTATAGATACGAATCTAATTGTTCCTGAACAATTAGCAGTGGTCAAATTACACGAGGGGTGGACTTTATCCTGGAATGATACGAGGTCCTCCAAAAACCGTGACGATAAGTTTAGTGTGCTGATCTTTGAACCAATTCGAGAAGGAGGATATATAAAACGAGTCTTAACCACAACAGATAGCACGGAATTTTTCATATCCAAAAAATCAATCTCAAGATCTAATCGGGTACTCTTTAGTATTGTTTCCATTAAGCCAACCGGAATACAAAGTTCCTTTTCAAAACTATTCAGAATCAGAGGCAAAAGAGTTCGAATAAATCAAATAACCTAGCCGAATCTTATTGCAATCAGCAAATGAGTTACCCATAAAATCATCCTAATTACCTTTTCAGTAGGGAGTCAAAAGATTTACTAATAAATTAATTTTACGCTATTTCTATAAAATCAAACGAAGCTAAAGATCATGAAGATTTTAATTTCTCTTATTACCCTATGTATAATCTCCTTCGAGGTGAACGCCCAGGCTATCTCACCGAACTATGGAAATGGGTTACCTGCCACAGATGCTCTTGGACGTAAATTACCCACCAGGACAGAATCCGGTCCTGTGCGTGATAAAAAAGTAATCGGGCTATTCTACTGGACCTGGCACACCGATGGGAATGCTGATTTCTCACCGGTTATGAATATTACCGAAATATTAAAACAGTACCCTGCTGCTGCTACAGATGCTAATCATCCTGTATGGCAAGGGATAACTCCAGGAATCTTCTGGTGGGACGAGCCGTTGTTTGGATATTATAGAACTACGGATGAATGGGTGCTTCGAAAACATGCAGAGATGCTCGCCGATGCAGGTGTCGACGTTGTATTTTTTGATTGCACCAATAGCAATCTAACATGGAAATCATCCTATATGGTTCTACTAAAAGTATGGGAACAGGCCAGAAAAGATGGAGTTCAAACACCGCAGATTTGTTTCCTTCTCCCTTTTGGCCCAGGCAATAATTCACTCCTATCTATCAATGAATTATACAGCGACCTCTACAAACCACAGCTCTACAAAGATTTATGGTTTTACTGGAATGGCAAACCTTTAATAATGGCTTATCCGGAGAGCTTGGTGCCTCAGAATGGCTCAACTGCCGGACTTAAATTTAATGCAAACAATCCATTTTATGGTATTACAACAACTTGTCCAAGTTGGGGGAACAACATTGGGGATATAAAACTTTCACTCTATAAATGGATCGGTAGTTATTCTCAAAGTGTGTCTGCTGCCCCAATTGCAACTAAAGTTTTTGAGAACTTCAACGACAATGCTAAACTCGGTTTAACCTTCGATCAACAGCCAGCCGGCGATTATGTTTGGGAATTAAGTAATGGAACAGAACAAGTGGGTGTTTGGAAATGGACCGACAGCGTCAATCCGGCAATAAGTTATTTTAATGGTCTCTTGGTTGATGGAAAGTATGAGAGTGAAATATCGTATAATCCAGATTACAGCTACAGTCCCCTCACCTCCGGGACTACCCATGATGCGATCGAAGTTGTTGGAGTATCTATTGACCAGCAAGCAGCCAATGCAATGAAGGCATTCTTTACATTCCGACCTGGACAACCCGATTATGTGAATGGTCCAACTCGTAATGACCAATGGGGATGGCTTGAAAATTCACCACAACATGGTTATTCCCCAAAAACAGCCGGAGGATTTGAACAAACTACTGTAGGGGTTGCTCAAAATGCCTCAGATGCCAGTGGTGGACACGCCTCTGGATTCAATACGCCCCTCTCTTATGGAAGAAGCTATACTCATGCTTCTGGGCAAAATAATACTACAGAAGCTTACTTAAAGGGACTTAATTTTCAGGAGCAGTGGAATGGTGCTCTAAAGATTGATCCTGACCTTATTTTTGTAACTGGTTGGAATGAATGGATTGCCGGACGCTGGTTTAACTGGGATGTGAAACCATTTGCTTTTGTGGATGAATATTCGGCAGAAAAAAGCAGAGATATTGAACCTGTTAAATCATGGGGCAATAAAGGAGATGTTTACTACATGCAGCTAATCAGCAATATACGAAAATTCAAAGGTATGCCCGACGAAGAAGTTGGTTCTGTAGTCAAAACCATTGATTTATTAGATACCGCATCCTGGAATAGTGTAAGACCGGAATACCTCTCCTATACGGGTAATGTATCCCATCGCAACCATGCTGGACAAGGAAACGCTCTTCTGTACACCAATACCACAGGGAGAAATGACATTATTTCGGCTAAAGTGGCGCGCGATAATGACTACCTCTATTTCCTAGTTAAAACTGCGGATGCACTTACAGACAAATCAGATCCAAAGTGGATGCGTTTGCTCATTGACATTGATCGCAATAAAGATACAGGTTGGGAGGGGTATGATTTCATTGTTAACCGGATTAGTCCTACTGGTACAGCAACGATAGAGAAGAGTGTAAACACCTGGAATTGGACTAAAGTTGGCGATGCTCAATATCATGCAGAGGGACGAATATTGGCCGTTAAAATTAATAGAGCTTTAATTGGAGTATCAGATGATAAACTTTTGAATTTTGAATTTAAGTGGAGCGATAATATGCAAGAAGATGGAAATATCATGGATTTTTATGTCAATGGAGATGTGGCTCCAGGCAGCAGGTTTAATTATCATTATTTCACTGAAATCCCAACAGGAATTCCAATATTAAAATTACCGTTATTTGTCCTATTCCCAAATCCTGCCAATGAGGTCCTTAACGTAACTTTTCCATCCGCCACAGCGAATAATTCGGTAGTTACCATTTACAACATCACCGGAGAGATACTATGGCAAAAGAAATATGAAGACTCGAGGTTATCGGATTCAATAAATATTAATTTTATAAAAAACAGAGGAACCTATATCTTTGAGTTAACTAATCGGGAGAAACGGGAATCTAAGAAATTTATTGTAAATTAATTTCTTATCCATCTTCTTCAAAAAGAGAAACTTTAACTGAAATTAAAATACGAAACTAGCTAAATAACTTCGCCAGATTATGGCACTAACTCGGGCAAAAAAATGCAAAAAAAATCATCCGTAATCTTGAAATCAAAACTAATCATTCTTGGAATAGGGTTCTTTATTAGTGTCAGTGCTTATTCCCAAAGTAAATTAAATTTCGGTTTAAGCCAGCCACAAAACCCTGCTACACTTCCAAAGTCAATCGCCAAAGTTCCAATTACGATTCGTAAGGCAAAAAAAATTATCAACCCGACATTAGAAAAAGTTCAAAATAACGAGTATCTCTTATCTACAGGATGGGAAATGGCCGATGCCAATCTGGTTAACTCCTCTGTTCAATCACTGTTTGATCCCAGCATGGATAGGTCTCAATGGTACAATGCCAGTGTTCCCGGCACAGTGCTAACAACTTTAGTTGAGCAAGGAGTTTATCCGGACCCTTATTTTGGGTTGAATAACTTATCGATTTCCGATTCGCTGTGCCGAAAGGAGTGGTGGTATCGAGTCTCAATTAAACTCCCCGAGAATAGCACCGGAAAAACAAAATGGCTCCTTTTTAATGGAATCAATTACAAGGCCGATATCTGGTTAAATGGAAAACTACTCGGCGCTATTGCAGGAGCCTTTGAGCGCGGACTCTTTGATGCTACTGCACTATTAAACTCTCCAGGAAGTAATATTCTAGCCGTACACATTTATCCACCCCATAACCCTGGAATTCCACAAGAGGAGTCACCCAGTGCAGGGCAAGGTCCAAACGGAGGGCAGCTCTGTTTGGATGGTCCTACATTTATCTCTTCTGAGGGATGGGACTGGGTTCCGGGAATACGAGACCGGAATATTGGGATCTGGCAAGACGTGAGATTGCGTCTCACAAATGCGGTATCAATTTCCGATCCTCAGGTCATTACAGACCTTGCCATACCAGATACAACCCTGGTTGCAATTACAGTCAAAACAGGAATAAGGAATAATTCAGATCAAACCCAGCGAGTAATCATCTCAGGTCAAATTGAGAAAATAAAATTCAATAAAACTGTTGAACTACAACCCAATGAAAGCAGAACAGAACTCTTCTCGCCTGATGAGTTTTCACAGTTAAACCTTAAAAATCCTCGTCTATGGTGGCCCAATGGATATGGCAGTCAGGAATTATACAACCTTAATCTGGAAGCAACTATAAATAATAGTCTCTCTGATCAGGCAACTGTTAGATTTGGAGTACGTGAATTTTCGTACGAACTGGCGTTAGCCGGAACCCAGACTGCGATGGAACGAGTTGAATTTAATCCGGTAAGAGCTATTGGTAAAATTCTTTTTAATAACATCGACCGTTTAGATATTGGGAACGGAACTTTCCTTCCTAAATTAGCTGAAAATGCTGATCCTAAGCTACTAACTATCCTAAATAAAAAAAGCGACAATCCCTTTCTTACGTTAAAAGTAAATGGGGTGGCCATATTCTGCAAAGGGGGTAACTGGGGTATGGATGATGGGATGAAAAGGGGATCGCGCGAAAAACTGGAACCTTATTTTCGCCTTCACAAAGATGCCAATTTCAATATGGTCCGCAACTGGACAGGAGAAAACACAGAGGAGAATTTCTATTCGCTATGCGATGAATATGGGATGCTGGTATGGAATGATTTCTGGCTATCGACAGAAGGATACAACCTAAATGTAAATGATAATAATCTCTTCGTAGCTAATGCTGCCGAGGTTATAAAGCGATTTAGAAACCACCCCTCACTTGCAATCTGGTGCCCACGAAATGAAGGATATGCTCCCCTGCAAATTGAGCCTCAACTGCAGTCGCTTATTGCTGCTGAAGATGGTACCCGATTATATATGCCCAACTCACGCAATCTGAATCTACGACCCAGCGGCCCATGGAATTACCGCGCAGATCCAACAGAATATTACACACGTATAGCGGAAGGTTTTTCAACTGAGTTGGGTACTCCGTCTGTCCCTACTGCTACTACTATTCGTTCTTTTATACCTGTTGAAGATCAATGGCCAATTAGTGATACCTGGTTTTATCATGATTTACACGATGGCCAAAAAGAGTATCTTAAAGCTATTGAGACCAAATACGGAAAGAGCGAAAATCTCGATGACTTTTGCAAAAAAGCCCAGCTGGTAAATTACGACAGCCATCGCGCGATGTTTGAAAGCTGGAACAGTAAGATGTGGAATAAAGCAAGTGGAATTCTGCTGTGGATGAGTCATCCGGCATGGCCGAGTATGGTATGGCAGACCTATTCGTGGGATTACGAAACATTCGGATCATTCTTTGGAGTAAAGAAAGCCTGTGAACCTATCCATATTCAGATGAATCTTAATAATAACAAGATCGTTGTCGCCAATACAACCCTCAAAACAGCATCTGCGTTAACAGTAAAGATTGAACTGTTTGATCTTAATGGTAAAAAAATATATTCCCAATCAATTGTTACAGATTGCCCTGCCAATAGCCTAACGGAATGCAATGTAGCTACCATTGCGGCAAAACTACCGACTATCTATTTAACCAGATTAACTCTTGAACAAGGGCGTCAGGTAATCTCTCACAATGAATATTGGAAAAGTCTTCACGAAGGAGGTACATTTAATGAATTTAATGAGTTGCCACAGTTAAAATTAGCCTCGAGAATTGATCATCGCCAGGACGGAAAAGTAACGTTTACCCTAATAAATCGAACCAACACCACTGCGATTGGGCTCAAGTTAAATCTCAAAAATCCAGCAACCGGAAAAATCATTCTACCTGCAAATTTTTCTGATGGCTACTTCACGCTGATACCTGGAGAGAAAAAACAGATCTTGGTTGATTGGAATAGCGCGGCAGAGAAAAATCCCGAGATAATCGCAGAGGGATACAATATCAAATCTCAAACACTGTTAGAATTAAAATAAGGGTTATTTTCTCGATTTTTGAAAGTAGACTTAACCTAAAAAAATAGTAGAATAGCTATCGGGAATAAAAGACCGGGGCTATTCTACTAGTTCAATACCTATGGCTGTTATAGGGGCTTTAGATTTTACTGTCTGTTGCGATGAAGCTAGTTGGGGTTAGTTAATGTCCTTCCCCATTTTTCAGATTAGGCTTAGTTCTCCAGCTAGCATCAGGACCAAATCGAGTATGATACTGAGAATGATTTAATTTATCGTATTCCGGATAGTGATAGATCATTCGGTTCGTCACTAAAAAAACTACACTTGAGATTACCAATGCGCCAACAGCCCTAATCCATAGACGCTTATAAATCGGACGGTAATTCTCTTGTTCATTTATTACAACTGATTCTTTTTCTCGGGGTAGCAGAAGCATTAATACTGTTGCAAGTATGGCATTTAGAATGATTACCCATTCGGTAAGCAGGCGACTAGGGCTCCATCCGGTGAGTGCCCGTTCAAAATTTGCAATAACCATAATCCACAATAGGATCAGAAATATTAATTGACCTTTTGCGAGTGAGCTTTTTGGTATTAGGGGCAGCGGCTCTTTATAATGATGGACTACAATAACTATACAGGCAGCAGCCAATAATAACCAGGTAAATGTGAACCAATTTTCGGGGGTTAAACTAAGAAAGTTCATCCCTGGTAATCGCCCAATATAGGGAATATCCCATGATGCAGGAACAACTTCTGTTGTCCCATTTAAATGGGTGATGGTCTGAGTCCATACTTTTTGATTTAACTGTTCACCCCAAACACTGACATTTTTTACAATGTTGAAATAAGTTAATGCTATTAAAACCATAAGAACAGAGAATGCTCTAGTCCAGCGACTATTCGGAATCTCGGCTCTCTCTTCCTTATCCGAATGCAACTTAACTCGTGAAGCAATAAATGCAAGAGCCACAGCAATTGCAATGCCATTTACAAATCCATAGCTTTGTTCAAGAAAGCTATGCCAGTTTTGCCCCTGCCAGTTGCCCCAAGCCGAAGTAATTCTATTAAACTCATCACTTCCAGGCAAGACACCCTTATATCCCAATATACGTGAACTACCCAAGGAGAGCATAAAATGTTTGAGCCATTGAATTCCTGAAAATCCCAAACCTCCAATAATTCCGCTAATCAAAGAAGCAACAGCAACAGGCTTAAGGTTATTGCGCCACATCCAGAGCGAAGTGCCAATAAAGACACCAAGAATTCCGGACCAGTCGTCTGAGCGAGGGGGTGTCATCCTAATTCCACCATAATCTGCAAATAAATTACCACCTAGAACAGGTAAAAGCAAGAAAGAGATCAGCCAACCACAAGCCATATAGACAAATAAGGAAGATCCATTTCTAAATTTTCCGTAGCGGATGAAATAAATGGCAATTCCTGCTATTAAGCCAATAAGCCAACCAATGTGTTGAGGATAATCTCCGAACCATTGAGGCCAGTTATTAAGAAAATTAGAGGGATCAAAAGCTAACTGACCAGTAACGGGATTAACGTAGGATGGATCACCCTGAGGATATGTTAATGCACCGGCTAATTTGGTGTCAAGACCAACAACTCCAAGCAGTAGTTGAATAACCCATCCGCACAAAGCGCCAACAACAGCAAAAACGGGGAGAAAAAACCGATCATTCACACCCTTACGCTGGTATAAATCGTAAACTGAGCAACCTATTAGGGCAAAAAATGCCTGTAAATAGTAGGCATCAAACCAATAAAGGGGATTCTTATGACGAAAGGTGTTCGTATCAAAACCGGCCCCGGGTTGTAGCCAGCGGGCAACAGGGTCTTCAATAAGGTATAATATAAAATAGGATCCGAGAATAAAAAGGAATGGTTTAAAAATAGAGACGATCTTTTCACGTGGAGCCACAGCAGCGAAGGCCGTTCCTGCACCGCCCAAAGCAGCCCACATAAAGCCGATAAAGAATACGGCCAAATATCCATACCATTGGGTAATGGTATGGCCACTTTCTGTGTATGAAAGCACCTGCATATACGATTGAGAAGCGCCAAATCCCCAGCCTAGAGCTCCAAAGAACGCAAAGTATGGCACCCTGTTTCTCCAATCCTCACGTCCGGAGAGTAGTGCCACAGCAATTGCGGCAAGACAACCGGCAAACTCAGCACCATATTCATGTCCAAAGTTACCTCTTATGCCCCAACCTATTGATAGGGCTATTCCGACTAGAAAAATTGTTCCGGCACGCCATCCGGGATTAACCTGTTTTGATTCCATTAAAGTTAAATTTAGCAGTTTATAAAACCCGCATAAGTTAGAATGGAAAATTATAAAATTTAAGCACTGGTTGGTACGCTATGCGAATATTCAATCTAAACTGGTTAAAAAACTACCAGTTAAAAGCACAAAAAAGAGCCGGCGATGAACCGGCTCCGTGTTGAAAAACTATAAAAAAACTAAACAAATAAAAACAAACTACTCTGATTCGTTATATGCAATTTCATCGTGTTGTGAAATATCAAGTCCCGAATATTCTTCCTCTTCAGTTGCACGGATACCCAGAGTTTTTTCAACAATTTTAAAGAGTATTGCAGTAAGTACGCCTGAGTAAACCAATGTGGCTCCAATAGCAATCAACTGAATTCCGAGCTGACTAGAATTTCCGTAGAATGTTCCACTGTAGGCAGACTGAATAAGTGGGTTTGCGAAAAGTCCGGTAGCAATAGCCCCCCAGATTCCACCAATACCATGTACACCAAAAGCATCAAGAGAATCATCGTAACCAAGTTTCTTTTTAACAACGCTGACCATAAAGAAGCAGAATACAGAGACCAGTAATCCAATAATAATAGCACCACTTACGTCAACAAAGCCTGCTGCAGGTGTAATGGCAACCAAACCAGCAACTGCACCAGTAGAGATACCGATTACGGTAGGTTTTTTATTGATGATCCAGTCCAATAGAGCCCACGAAAGTGCAGCAGCAGCAGCGGCAATATGAGTTACTAAGAAAGCACTTCCGGCAAGGCCATCAGCAGCCAAGCCACTTCCTGCATTAAATCCGAACCAACCAAACCAAAGTAAAGCAGCACCAATGACCACAAAAGGGATGTTATGAGGAATGGTAATATTATTCCCGTTAGGAAGTTTCCGTTTTCCAAGCATTATCGCCATTACAAGAGCAGCAATACCCGCGTTAACATGAACTACTGTTCCACCCGCAAAATCGAGTGCCCCTAATTTAAACAACCAGCCGTCGGCTGACCATACCCAATGGGCAACAGGATTATAAACCACGATAGCCCAAAGAATCGTAAAAACCAAAAATCCTCTGAATTTAATCCGTTCAGCAAAGGCACCTATAATCAAAGCCGGAGTAATAACAGCAAACATACACTGGAACAATACAAACACAATATGAGGAATCCGCTCAGTAGGCTGAGAGATAAAATACGGACTCACATCGTTAATCCCAATTCCTTTTAAGAAAGCCCAATCAAAGCCACCAATATATGGAGCCAATGCGCCCGTAGAGGAGCCGAAAGCATTGCTATATCCGAAAGCTATCCATTCGAGACTAATAACAGCCATAATAATAAAGCACTGCATCAGCATATTAAGAAGGTTCTTATTCCTTACTAAACCGCCATAAAAAAGAGCTAATCCGGGAATGGTCATTAACATAACCAGTGCAGAAGCAACAATCATCCAGGCAGTATTACCCGCACTGATAAAAGGAGTTGGAGTTGCCGATACAACAGGAGCAACAGCGGCTACTGCAGACTGAGCAAAAGAAACAACAGGTAACACCACGGATAATCCAATGGGTAAACCAATATATTTGAGATATTTAATTATCATAACTTTAATCTTTTTGTGTTAACTACTTTTTATCATACAACGATTGATCACCTTGGTCACCGGTTCTAATTCGGACAGATTGTTCAATCTGAGTGACAAATATTCGTCCATCTCCACTCTCGCCTGTGTAGGCTGATTTGAGAATCGCGTTAATGGATTTTTCGACATTGATATCACGCACTACAAATGAGATATAGACCCTATCGATTGTATTGACATCATAGGCTACACCTCTAAAGATCAAACCTTGTTTAGCAGTACCCTGCCCTTTTACTTCCCACCAGGAGAGAAAATCGATATCTGCCTCATGCAAAGCTTTTCTAACAATATCGAATTTAGTTTTGCGAACAATAGCTTCAATTTTTTTCATGATTTGATAATTTAAGTGTAAATTATATAGTAAACCCAAACACAAAGAATATTTGATCCTTATTTGGATTCAAAATAACTTTACCTGTTAAGGGCAATGTAAATTTATCAGAAATAGTGATTGTTTTTGTTGTTGAAATACCAATGTTAACAACATTAAACTTTTTATCACTAGAGTACTGCTCATTTCCGGCACCAACAAACAAGCTACAAGTTTTAAGTGCTAAGGCAGTTTCGACATAAATATCGTTATTCACATTTGCAAACGCATAGTTCCCAACGATGCTAAATTTTCCGGCGGTAAAGCCCGGAGATATTTCAAACATATGGGGTGCCTTATATGTCGTATAGTTACCTACACTCCCAGGTTCAACAGGAAAATAATAATCTGTCAGAGTTAAGCTAAATCCACTTTTAAAAGCATAGGTCATAAATAAATCAGCTTCAGTTGCAGTTGTGACACCCGATAACGAATAACTACCCCAAGCACCCAATGAAAAACCGCCGTCAACATATTTAATAGTTGGTTGAATTGCGGGTGAGTTACCAAAATCACTCCCTCTCCAATTGTAACGGTTGTAAAAATCGGCTCCGGTTGTCCAGGCACCTTTTGACTCTTGAGAATAACCTGAATAGGTTCCGGCAATTAAGAAGGCTGCAATTAAAATTAAATAAACTTTTTTCATAATGATTTGATTTTAAAATTAACAATACTTATTTCTATTTTGACTTAAATTATTCTTTACTTGAAAATTAAATTTTTATGTATTTTTAAATTTAACCCCAATTTTTACATCATTTTCTACACAAATCTATGTTTTATAAGAATCATACCCCCATATTTTTATCAATATCTAATTAAAATAACATTAATTTAACAATCAACCCCTGTTTAAATGAAACAAAAACATGCTAATCGTTAGATTTTGAGCGTATTGAACTATATTTAGCCATTTATATAACTTTATGATTTATTTTAATATAAATTTTATCTTTTTGATATTTTAATGCAAATATATTTGTCTTTTTGATTCTGGAGAAATCGATAAATAAAAAAGAATAATAAACAATACTCGAGGAAGATCTGTATACTAAGAATAAAGTTTAAATTTGGGGAAAGGTCCACAACAATGAAACGCACGACAAAAAAAACGATCTGGGCAGGAATTACCCTCGTGATCATCCTAGTACTTTGGTTAAAATGGGACAATTGGTTTTACAATCCGGCAGAACCCCATTTTCAAGCCTCTATCAATCCATCACGTATCCTATTAACATGTTCCGGAAACCTTTCTGACTCTCGTGATATAACCTGGGAAGGGGATACCTTAACGAAACAGGGCATACTCCAGCTGGCAGGTAAGTCATTCCAAAGCGACACGACTGGATTCACCTCAAAGCCAAATATCATTAGAACCTCGGGGGGGGCATCTGCCTTTTTCAGAATCAGAATTGAAAATCTCCGTTCAGATCAAACCTACAGTTATCGTGTCGCCAATGACAACCGATGGTCTGAATGGTCTGATTTTAAAATCGCAAATAAAGCTGACAGCACCTTCTCCTTTATATTCCTTGGCGACGTTCAGGATTCAATCAATGGGATAGCGGGGAATTTACTTCAAGAGGCTTCATTATCGCGCCCCAATGCTTCATTCGTCCTTTATGTAGGCGATATGATCGAACGTCCGCACGATGCCTATTGGGGTGAATGGTTTCGATCGGGAGGCACACTTTTCAGGACAATCCCTGTGATTGCGACACCGGGTAATCATGAATACTACAAGGGAATTATCCAAAAGCTTGATCCAAGATGGACATCCCACCTTACCTTACCTCAAAATGGCCCACCAAACTTTCTGGGACGGTCATGTTATTGGGATTTCAAACAAACACGATTTATAAGCATTGATTCTAACGGAATTCAATCGATCCCTTCAGCATTGGAACAACGCAATTGGCTTAAGTCGGTCCTGGAGCAGACACACCAAAAATGGATTGTAGTTTTTATGCATCACCCTTTGTATTCGACCAGCAGAGGAAGAGACTACTTTTATTTACGCACATTATTTAAGTCATTATTTGACCAATACCATGTCGATCTAGTGCTGGCCGGGCATGATCATTCGTATGGGCGGGCCATTCATATACCCACCACCGAGCAGAATCACAAACAAGGTCCTGTCTATATCGTAAGTCATGCAAGTCCAAAGCTATACGACATTAATTTTTCTGACAAAATGGATAAATTGGCATCAAATACTGCGATGTTTCAATTGTTTGATGTATACAATGACTCTATCCAATTTGGAGCATACACCTCACAAGGAGATAATTTCGATCGGTTTACAATACACAAAGACCACTTAGGTAATAATATTATAACACAATACGCACCTCCAAACGAAAGCAAATTTCTTATGCCTACAGGGAATTTTATCCGAAAGAGCTCCAAGAGTGAAATCGAAAAGTACAGACTCGAAATGAGAGCTTGGGAAAAAAGCAAGGAATAAAACCTCTTTAAATTGTTCTGCAGAGCGGTCAAAAAATCTAATCTGCTCAAACACGAAGAAAAAACAAATTCAATTAAACGATAAACCTACTAGCCTGACATTAGAAGTATTGGGTTTAAAAATTGTAAAATTGGTTTACAGACAACATATTTTTCATGATTTTAACAGAAGAACGATCGCAGGATATCGATTTTTAATGGGAATATAATAATTTTACACTAAATTTTAACGATTACGATCATGAAGCTCTGGGACAAAGGGACCGAAATAAATAAGCTTATTGAAACATTTACCATTGGACGGGATACTGAGATGGATTATTTCCTGGCTCAATACGATGTGCTTGGCTCTTTGGCTCATATACAGATGTTGAAATCAATAGGGTTACTATCAAAGGAAGAGCTTAATTCGTTAACCAAGGAGTTAAGGTTGATTTACATTGAGATCAAAGGGGGAAGCTTCACCATTGAAGCTGGAAGTGAAGATGTTCACTCTCAGATCGAACTTATGCTCACCCGCAAACTTGGTGACACCGGTAAAAAGATCCACAGCGGACGATCCCGAAATGATCAAGTACTGCTTGACCTCAAACTCTTTGCAAGAGAAGAAATCAGAGCAATAGTCGAACAAGTCAACGACCTCTTTAATATCCTTCTTACACAAAGCGAAAAAAATAAAGATATCCTGATGCCCGGTTACACCCATCTTCAAGTTGCCATGCCATCATCTTTCGGACTTTGGTTTGGCGCATATGCGGAGAGTCTGGCGGACGACCTTTTGTTACTCCAGGCTGCATATCGCATTACCGATCAAAATCCACTCGGTTCAGGAGCCGGATATGGCTCATCGTTTCCATTAGACCGACAGATGACCACTGATCTACTGGGCTTTGAATCGATGAATTACAATGTCATTTACGCTCAAATGGGAAGAGGAAAGATCGAGAAAATAATCGCCTTTGCCCTTGCTTCCATTGCCTCAACCCTATCAAAACTGGCCTATGATGTTTGTCTTTTCATGAGCCAAAATTTTAATTTTATTGCGTTACCCGAAGAGTTAACAACTGGCTCGAGTATTATGCCGCACAAAAAGAACCCCGATGTATTTGAGTTACTCAGATCGCATTGCAACCGGATTCAGTCGCTTCCAAATCAGATATTAGTAATGACCAATAATTTACCAAGCGGTTATTTTCGAGATCTTCAACTAATCAAGGAGGCCTTTGTTCCATCATTTCACGATCTAAAAAACTGTTTATCAATAACATCATTTGCAATTAGCCACCTAAAGGTTAACGAGAAGATCATGGAGGATATACGGTATGAGAATATATATAGTGTAGAGGAGGTGAACACATTGGTACTTCAAGGTGTTCCTTTTAGAGAGGCTTATCGAAAGATTGGAGAATCGATTAATTCCGCCACTTTTCATCCCAATAAAAAGATTAACCACACCCATCAGGGAAGTATTGGAAATCTTTGTCATCCCCAGGTGAAGCAGAGGATGGAGCAGATTATTACCAGTTTCAACTTTAAACAGGCAAAGGGTGCAATTGAGAATCTTTTAAACGGAAAGATTTAAAATACTAAATAGATTATATTTACGAGATTAAATAAGCAAAACAAACATTAATCTAGTTAAATTAGATTCATTTTGTCGAGAATAAACTATTATATGTTACTTATAGATATTTAATGATTATTTAATATCTATAACTACACGGTTGATTATCAATTCATTTTACCCCATATTTAACCACTACTGCTGGTTATGAGAAAATAAAACTGATTTAAGAGCCAAATGAATAGTTATATTTAAAGCAAAAATTGTACTTTTGATTTTAGTTTTTAAGCAATAGCTGTGATTTACTTTCATTTTGTTACAGATTATGGCTTTTTATCGCATATTTACCAACAGATCATAATAAATACTTCCTGTCTGATTGAAGATACGGAGTTTTGCTAATTTTTTATCACATGGAACCAAATAGTTTTCCAAAAGCTCAAGGGCTGTATGATCCTAACAATGAACACGATGCCTGTGGTATCGGATTTGTGGCTCATATTAAGGGACAAAAGTCGCATGACATTATTGAACGTGGACTTACCGTATTATTAAATATGGATCATCGGGGTGCAACGAGCTCTGACAATAAAACCGGAGATGGTGCAGGAATATTAATGCAGTTGCCACATGATTTTTTTGTATCGTTAAAGATTGCTGTTCCCCAATCCGGAAAATATGGAACAGGCTTAGTTTTCCTTCCTGAAAATGAGGAGGAGGCAGCTTATTGCACCGAGGTACTAAACAGATATGTTGAATCCGAAGGTCTTCAAGTAATCTGTTGGCGAGAGGTTCCTGTTGACAATTCTGTAATTGGGGAGATAGCAAAAAAGTCTGAACCGCAGATCCGTCAAATATTTGTAAAGGGAGATTACGAGCAAGACATTCTCGAACGTAAACTATATCTTGCACGCAAACAGGCGGAACGGATTATCAGAGAATCTCAGTTGTCTGAAAAAGATGCATTTTATCTTCCTAGTTTCTCTAGTAAGATAATGATTTACAAGGGGATGTTTACTCCTGGCCAATTACGCGACTACTTCAAAGATCTCACCAATCCGGCAATGTCGAGTGCGATAGCGTTAGTTCACTCTCGCTTTAGCACCAATACGTTCCCAACCTGGAGTCTTGCTCAGCCTTTTCGGATGATTGCCCATAATGGGGAGATCAATACTATCAATGGGAACCGTCAATGGATGCATGCACGTGAATCGTTACTCGAATCTGATCTTTTTGGAGATGAGCTTGAGAAACTTTATCCGATCATCGAGCCCGGAAAATCTGACTCCGCATCATTTGACAACACCTTAGAGTTTCTTCATATGACAGGCAGAACGATGCCTCATTCGCTGTGTATGATGATTCCGGAATCTTTTAATGAGAAAAATCCGATACCTGAGAGTTTAAAAGCTTTTTACGAATACCATTCAACCATTATGGAACCGTGGGACGGTCCAGCTTCAATGGTTTTCTCAGATGGGCGTTATATTGGTGGAACCCTCGACCGCAGTGGACTGCGTCCTTCGCGTTATGTGATCACTAAAAATGATCTCATTGTAATGGGTTCTGAAGTTGGTGTTCAGGTCTTTCCTGCAGCCGACATTAAAGAAAAAGGGAGATTAAGACCAGGTAAATTATTATTGGTAGATACTCAATTAGGAATTATAATTCCTGATAAAGAGGTAAAAGCTGAATTAAGTCGTCAGAACCCCTATATTAACTGGCTAAAAGAAAACAGGCTAGAACTTGAAGAGATAAAAGTAAAACAGCGGGTTTCTTCCAATATGGGGGATCAGTTTGGTCCATATTCCAAAGTATTTGGATACAGCAAGGAAGAGATGATGATCATCATCAAGGAGATGGCTGAGACTGCTCAGGAACCAACCAGTTCAATGGGTAACGATACTCCATTAGCGGTGTTTTCTGATAAACCAAAACGTTTTTTCAACTATTTCCGTCAGCTTTTTGCTCAGGTAACCAATCCACCTATAGATCCAATCCGAGAAGGGCTTGTGATGTCATTAACCAACTACATCGGATCGGTAAGCAGTAATATCCTTGATGAGATACCTGACCATTGCAATCTGATTAAGTTTGAGAGTCCTATTATTACCAATACTGATTTGGGGAAGATAAAGGATCTAAAACATGAAACCTTCACGCACGAGACGATTTCGATGTTGTTCCCGGTTAAGGATGGTGTAGAAGGGTTTAAAAAAGCGTTCAAAGCGATGCTCGACAGTGCCGAAAGGGCGGTAGACGAGCATAAAAACTTTATTATTCTTACCGATCGTGAGGTATCAGAGGATATGGCTCCAATACCGTCGTTACTCTGTGTTGCTGCCGTTCATCACCACTTGATCAAGACTAAAAAGAGGATGCAGGTTGGCATTATTGTTGAAAGTGCCGAGCCACGCGAGATTATGCATTTTGCCCTACTTCTTGGTTATGGCGCCAGTGTGGTAAATCCATATCTTGCTTTTGCGGCAATTGACTACTTAGTTAATGAAGGAGAAATTAAACTACCTTATGAGGAGGCTCGTAAAAACTATATCAAGTCTATTGATAAAGGGTTACTTAAAGTGCTTTCTAAAATGGGAATTTCGACACTTCGTTCGTATCATGGATCGCAGCTCTTTGAAGCAGTTGGGGTTAGTGATGAATTAATTGAAAACTACTTTAAAGGAACACCTTCGCGTATTGGTGGTGTTGGCTATGAGGAGATCTTCAAAGAGGCTATGATGTTTCATCACGATGCTTTCAAGAATCCCGAGAAAAAAGTTACATTCTCCACCGTTGGAGAATATCATTATCGTAACAATGGGGAGTTCCATGCCTGGAATCCACAAAGTATTGCGCTATTACAATGGGCAACAAGATCGGATGACTATACCGTTTATAAAAAGTTCAGTAAACTCGTTGATGATCAGAATGCTCAGCCGGCGTTTATTCGCGGAGTATTAAAATGGAAGAAGAATCCGATACCTCTCGATCAGGTTGAGTCTGCGGAATCGATCCTTAAAAGGTTTGTTACTGGTGCCATGTCATACGGCTCAATTTCGAAAGAGGCGCACGAAGCGATCGCTGTTGCGATGAATATGATCGGAGGAAGAAGTAATACTGGCGAGGGTGGTGAAGATGCCGGTCGTTTCGGCACCGATAAAAACTCAAAGATCAAACAAATTGCATCCGGTCGTTTTGGGGTTACAAATAACTACCTAATTAACGCCCAGGAACTTCAGATAAAGATTGCGCAAGGGGCTAAGCCTGGCGAGGGCGGACAACTACCCGGGTTTAAGATCAATAAAATTATTGCAAAACTTAGGCATTCAACACCGGGAATTACCTTGATTTCACCACCTCCTCACCACGATATATATTCTATTGAGGATTTGGCGCAGTTAATTTTCGACTTGAAAAATGTCAATCCAGATGCTAAAGTTTCAGTAAAACTGGTTGCCGAATCTGGCGTAGGGACTATTGCGGCAGGTGTGGCAAAAGGATTTTCAGATATTATTATAATCAGTGGTTGTGAAGGGGGAACAGGCGCATCGCCTGCGAGCTCAATCAAACATGCAGGGTTACCCGCAGAATTTGGAATTGCTGAAACACAGCAGACTCTGGTGATGAATAATCTTCGTGGCAGGGTTAAACTTCAGGTAGATGGTCAGTTGAAGACCGGTCGTGATGTTGTGATCATGGGTATGCTTGGAGCTGAAGAGTTCGGATTTGCTACCGGCGCATTAATCTCCCTGGGATGTATCATGATGCGTAAATGCCATCTGAATACCTGTCCGGCAGGTATTGCAACCCAAAACAAGAATCTTAGAAAGCGTTTCTTGGGACGCTCTCAATTTGTAATCAACTATTTCACCTTTATTGCCGAAGAGATTCGTGAATATATGGCTGAAATTGGAGTACGTACTTTTGATGATTTAGTTGGACGTGTTGATTTACTTGAGCAGAACCATGAGGTGACAAACTGGAAGATGAAGAATGTCGACTTATCCAAATTTCTTAATCTTCCTGAGGAGGCAAAACTTAATCCAATTCGCAATACCCATCCGAACACGAAGAACCTGGATGATGTTATTGACAAAACGTTGATTCGGGATGCCAACAAAGCGATTAAGAGTGGTGAAAAAGTTTGGCTTTCATATACGATACATAATGCGATGCGTACTGTTGGGGCGATGCTTTCAGGACAAATATCAAAACGATATGGCGAAGAGGGACTTCCTAAAGATACCATTAACTGCAAATTTACTGGAACAGCAGGGCAGAGTTTCGGAGCATTTTTAGTCAAGGGGGTAACCTTTAGACTTGAAGGTGATTCGAATGACTACCTTGGGAAAGGGCTCTCAGGGGGCAAGATTATTGTGCTTCCACCTACGGGATCTACATTTGCACCAGAGAATAATATCATTGTTGGAAATACCACCCTTTACGGAGCCACTAGTGGTGATGTTTATATCCAAGGAGTTGCCGGAGAACGGTTCTGTGTCCGTAATTCAGGAGCGCGGGCTGTTGTAGAAGGTGCCGGAGACCATTGTTGTGAATATATGACAGGCGGTCGTACCGTTGTATTAGGGACCACGGGTAGAAATTTTGCTGCAGGTATGTCAGGTGGAATAGCCTATGTACTCGATTTGAATGGCGATTTTGAATATTATTGCAATACCGGACTTGTCGAATTAGGACCAGTTGAGGATAAAGCTGACATCTCAGAATTACAGGATTTAATAGGCAAACATCTCCTTCATACTCAAAGTCCGTTAGCAAGTAAAGTATTAACAAACTGGGAAGAATATCTTCCAAAATTTGTCAAAGTTATTCCGTTGGAATATAAGAAAGTGTTAAACGAATTAAAATTAAAAGAGGTAAAACGTAAACTTGAATTGGCCGAAGATGCTCCAGATAGACGGGAGTAACTTACCAATGCAAAAAAACGTTTAACGCGAACAACGATTAAAGATAATAAGATGGGAAATCCAAAAGGTTTTATAGAGATAGAGCGCAAAGAGGGTGGTTACCGCCCCGCAGCCGAGCGTATTTTTGATTACGGTGAAGTAGAGCAGACCTTAAATGAGACTGACCGCAAGGATCAGGCTTCAAGGTGTATGGATTGCGGGATACCATTCTGCCATAGCTCGTGCCCAGTTGAGAGTAACATTCCTGAATGGCAAGATGCTGTATATCGTGGCAAATGGGATGAGGCTTATGATCTACTCGCAGCAACAAATTCATTTCCTGAATTCACCGGCAGGGTGTGCCCTGCACCATGCGAAAAATCATGCGTACTAGCTATCCATGACGAAGCGGTAACTATTCGTGAGAATGAATGTTCGATTGTTGAAAAAGCCTTTGACTTAGGCCATGTTGTTGAGCAAATACCCACTCACCGAACAGGAAAAAAAATAGCGATTATCGGTTCTGGACCGGCAGGCCTTTCAACAGCAGATATGCTTAACAAAGCCGGCCATACTGTGACAGTTTTTGAACAGGATGATAAGGTTGGGGGTTTATTGCGTTATGGAATTCCAGATTTCAAGCTTAATAAAGCGGTCATTGACCGTAGAATAAACTTATTCATCAAAGAAGGGATTAACTTCAAAGTAAATACAAAGGTAGGGATTGACATCTCTGCAGATAAGCTGATGAAAGATTTTGATGCAATCTGCCTTGCTTGTGGCGCGATGGAGCCGCGTGATTTACCCGCAGAGGGGCGTGAAATTAAGGGGATCCATTTTGCAATGGAATTCCTTCGCCAACAGAACAAAGTGATCAGCGGTCAGGAAATCTCCGAAGAGATACGTCTTTCTGCTAAAGACAAAAAAGTATTAGTTATTGGAGGAGGAGATACCGGATCTGATTGTGTAGGGACATCAATCCGACAGAAGGCTGCCTCTGTAACACAGATTGAGATTCTTTCAAAACCAACACTTAAAAGAAACGATGATAACCCATGGCCGTACTGGCCTAACACACTGCGAACATCAAGTTCTCATCTTGAAGGTTGCGAACGCAAATGGAACTTGGCTACAAAGCGTTTTATCGGAAAAGATGGCGTGATTACAGGTGTTGAAGTTGTAGAGGTTGAGTGGATCCGTGAAAACGGCCGGATGATTATGAAAGAGCTTCCCGGTACCATTAAGATCATCGAAGCAGACCTCGTATTGTTATCAATGGGTTTCCTATCGCCTATTCACAGCGGTCTTCTGGACAGCCTGGGAGTTGAATACGATGAGCGTGGCAATGTAAAAGCGATCGATAATGCAACTAACTTGGATAAGATATTTGTTGGAGGTGATGCCACAAGAGGAGCTAGTCTTGTAGTTTGGGCTATTCGTTCTGGACGTGATGCGGCAAAACGGATTCACAGCTATGTAATGCAATAGAACGTAAAACTAGTATAAGGTATATAAAAAAGGACCGGTCAGCTGACCGGTCCTTTTTTGTTAAAACTTAAGGAATAAATCCTCTTTTTTATACCTTACCTTAGCCAGATGCTGATACTGATCTTCTGCTGAGCGGTAACCAACAGCAAGGACAACTTTAGATTTAAGTCCTAGTTTTTCAAGACCCAGAATCCGATCGAATTCAGGGCCATTAAAGCCTTCCATTGGGCAAGTATCGATTCCAAGAACAGCGGCAGAAACAAGTCCGTAACCAAGGGCAATATAGGCTTGTTTAGAAACCCATATTTCAATCTGATCCTCACTCATATTTTGCAGAGAACCTTTCATCATATCACCAAAAGAAGATAGAGCTTCCTTAGGTACATTGCGAATTTCAGAAACCATATTGACAAATTGATCTATGGTCTCTACGTTAATAGCTGTATTGGCAGCAAATACAAGCACTGCAGAAGAATCAGTAATCTGTGACTGACCATAAGCAGCACTACGCAGCTCAGCTCTGATTTCAGGATTTTCTACCAACAACACTTTATAGGGTTGTAAGCCGTAAGATGAGGCAGAGAGACGGATAGCCTCCAAAAGCTGATCCATCTCAGCCGCAGGAACTTTTTTAGAAGCATCGAAAGCTTTCGTTGCATAACGAGTATTCAAACGAGAAATAATATCCATGTGATCTTTTTTTTGATTTTTAAATTAATAACTAATCTAACTACACGTATCGTTAAAAATAGTTTTGAAATGTATATTAAATAAAAGTTAATTAAAATGGACTGTTCAAATAAACCCCCATATTTAGTTGACCCTAACGACGAATATTCCGGTAACATTTTTAGAGCCATTCAGGTATTCACCAAGAGATTTTGGGGTTATTGACACACTCCCCAAAACTGAGGAGGCATTTAGAAGAAATGTTTTCCCGTCTTTCTTAAAAATGATTCCAAGATGAGACACATCTAATCCCGAAATACGAGTTGTTAATGCTACAATATCTCCGTCTAATAGCTTATCCTCATAAAAACTTAACTGCTCCTTCGGAATAAACGAATAATTATGAGAAGAGATATTCTTCTCAATCAATTTAATTTGACTTATAAGTGTTGGGTTATCTTTTAACTGCGGATAGAAATCGGGATGATTACCCATGAAGTTAAGAGAAATCGGAATGTTAACTCCACCCAGAAGTGAAGAAACATCCTTTACTAAACCTTTGCCTTGATTGTCGGTCATCCATTCGCTAAAGTAGTGCAAACGGCTAGTATAGCCATTAAGTGAACCACTACGATACCTAATCTTCTGCAGTTGTTCCAGAAAATTTTCCAATGTGGGGTGGCCACTCTTAAGTGCAAGTGTGATTGCAAGAGTACTCTCAACAAAAGTTGTACAATCGAATTCCTGCAGATTAACCACAAGATTCTCTTCCATAGTGCGATCGAGCGTTTTACCCACATAGGGAGTCCCAATAAAATCAAGACCTACAGCAAGGAATAGAGCAGCTGTTGGAAGGGTTCCCTTAGCTGAAAATCTATTCAGTTTATCCTGAAGTAACGATTTATCGTTATCGGTGATACGAACACTAGCTATTAAATCAGAAGCAGATAGGAATAGGACTATGGAGACCGCCACTCCCAGATTTACAAAAAGTCTAAATTTAATCATACTAAATAGTGGGATTACTGGTAAAAGTTGAATCCATAAAGATCAAGACAAAAAGGTTTTAGAAAACCTATTGAATTGCGAATTGAAGTCGACGTTTATTTATGTCTTTTCTTTAGCTCACGAGCTAAATCTTCAATCCGATACCCTTTGTGAGACAAAAGCACAATGAGATGGTAAACAAGGTCGGAGGCTTCGTAAAGCAAACGCTCATCATTATTTGCCATCGCTTCAATAACTGTCTCGACAGCCTCTTCACCAACTTTCTGAGCCATTCTTGATATCCCATCTTCAAAAAGTGAGGTTGTATAGGAACCTTTAGGCATTTCACGCTTACGCTGATCGATAAAATCCTGAAGTTGTTTAAGAAATAAAATATCCTCTCCTTTATTCACTTCGCCCCAACAAGTATCTGTACCAGTATGGCAAACCTGACCTACGGGATTAACCTTGATTAAAAGAGTATCTTGATCACAATCTGACTGAATAGAAACAACGTTTAGAAAATTACCAGATTCCTCACCCTTTGTCCAAAGCCGATTTTTTGTCCTACTAAAGAAGGTAACTAAGTTCGTAGCTACCGTTTTATCGTAAGCTTCGCGATTCATAAACCCAAGCATCAAAACTTTGCCTGTTGTATTATCCTGAATAACAGCAGGAAGAAGATCGCCTGTCAGTTTATTGAAATTAAGTTCCATATCGTTAATCGTATTTTTAATTACCAGGGGTAATGATTTAAATTATCATTTAATAACTTATAAAACCTCTTTAGCGAAACCAGTATGCTCCAGATTAAGAGCTAACATATCGCCATTGAAATCTTCGGCCCTGTCTGCAACCCCTAACACAGGATGGTAGAGCAGACTTTATTCGGGATTGAGTATCTTATCTCACACAAATTCCGCGATCGCGAAGGTAATGCTTTAGATCGGGAATGGCAATTTCATGAAAATGGAAAATACTAGCTGCTAAACCAGCATCCGCTTTTCCTAAGGTAAACACCTCTGCAAAATGTTCCATACTTCCAGCCCCACCAGAAGCAATGAGAGGAATTGTCAAGTTTTCGGACAGGAGAGCTAATTCCTCATTGGCAAAACCATTTTTCGTGCCGTCGTGGTTCATTGAGGTAAACAGAATTTCACCGGCTCCTCTATTTTCGGCCTCCTTTGCCCATGAGAAAAGTTCTTTGTCGGTAGGTATACGCCCACCATTAACAGTTACAGTCCAATGACTATCAGTCTCAAGAGCATCAATAGCCACAACAACGAACTGACTACCAAAATTACGGGCAAGATCATCGATCAATTGAGGATTCCGCACAGCAGAGGAGTTAATCGAGATTTTATCAGCACCTGCAGCCAAGAGAGCCTCAGCATCACGAATCTCGCTGATACCGCCGCCTACAGTGAAAGGAATATCTAAATTAAGAGCTATGCGCTTCACCAGTTCCACAAAAGTTTTTCTACCCTCGTGAGTTGCTGTGATATCGAGAAAGACCAATTCATCGGCTCCCTGTTCCGCGTATAGCTTTCCAAGCTCAACAGGATCCCCCACATTAATAATATTCACAAAGTTAACCCCTTTAACCGTCTGGCCGTCTCGGATATCAAGGCATGGTATTATACGTTTTGCAAGCATATTAAGAAAGAATAAATAAGTAAGAAGCCGGTAGGCTTTCATCATTAAAAAAGTTGAACAATCGTAAAACCTTTTTCATCTCTTCTACCCGCGGATAAAATTTTCTATTTCTGTCATTGATATCCGACCTTCATAGATTGCCTTTCCTGTTATTACAGCAGGTATTCCTGCATTCTGAAGCTCCACAATATCTATCATAGAACTTACTCCTCCACTGGCAATAAGATAAGTATCCGGAAAAGCACTTAAAATCTTAATGTATAATTCTGTGGACGCCCCTTGTAACATTCCATCGCGGTTAATGTCGGTGCTAATAATCTTCGATATTCCTCTGGAATGCCATTCATTTATAAAAGTAAAAATGTCAGTTCCTGTCGACTCTTGCCATCCTGAGACAGCGATCATCTCATTTTTGGCATCGGCTCCTAAGATTATTTGATCTGCTCCATACTTTTCGATCCATCGCATAAAAACTTCAGGAGATTTTACGGCAATGCTACCTCCTGTAACCATCGTTGCTCCTGATTCGAATGCAATTTTTAAATCCTCATCAGATTTTAGTCCACCGCCAAAATCAATAATCAGGTTTGTTTTTGTGGCAATCAAATGCAAAACATCCTGATTAACAATATGATGAGCTTTTGCTCCATCGAGATCGACAAGGTGTAATCGTTTAAGACCAGCATCTTCAAACATCTTGGCTACTTCTAACGGATTTTCATTGTAAATAATTTTCTGCTCGTAGTCACCCTGGCTCAGTCGAACACACTTTCCATCAATGATATCTATAGCGGGAATAATCTCGATCATCTTAAATATCAGCTTTATAAGTTTATGAAATTTTCAAGAATTTTTGCACCTGTCTTACCACTTTTCTCGGGATGAAACTGTGTAGCATAGAAATTATCACGCTGCAGCGCTGCACTGAAAGGGATTAGATAGTCACAAATAGCAGCTGTATCAACACCGGTTGTGGCGTAAAAAGAGTGAACAAAATAGAAGTAATCTTCCTCGTTAATAGCTTTAAAAAGAGGAGATTTTAATTCCTTTAGGTTATTCCATCCCATATGTGGTATTTTCAATTCAGATAATTGATTAGGGAGACTAACAAATTTTTTAACTTTTTCCGGAAAGATACCCAGGCACGATGTGTCTCCCTCTTCGGAATGGGTACACATCAATTGAAGTCCCAGACAAATCCCTAAGACAGGTTGTTTTAAATCACGGATCAGGGTATCTAGTTTATGATGAATAAGAAATTCCATAGTCGTTGAAGCTTCTCCCACTCCTGGGAAAATAACCCGATCGGCACTTCTTATCTCCTGAGCATTATCAGATATAAGTGCAGAAACACCTAATCGTTGCAGCGCAAAGTCTACCGACCGGATATTTCCGGCGTTGTATTTTATAATTACAATCTTCATTTAAATTTGTTGTTTACCCATTTATCAGGATACTGGAATTATTTCAACAGTAGTCCGATCATTTCAACCATCTCCCTAAATTCATTCTCTTTAAACAGTCGGGTCATATAAACTATTTTCCCTTCCCTATTAATAAGAATATTTCTAGTTACCCCGGCTTTTTTATCAGCAAAAAGAGAAAAAACTTCTGCATTTTGATCCACAGCCAAAGGATAATCGATATTCATCTCTTTCTGATAGTTTTTAACTTTCTCGAGAGGCTCATCTCTGTCTACGCCGAAGAGTAAGAAACCAGTATTTCGTTTAAATTTCGCCCAGATATCTCTTTGTATAAAAGGAATTTCCTTTCGACAAATACCGCACCAGCTAGCTGTAAACTGAAGCATAACTACTTTGCCTCTCCATTCATTTGAGGAGACTTTCTTACCATTAGATAGGGTAAGAGTAAATTCCGGTATTTCATCTCCAATTTTAGCAGTAAACTCATATTCCTGAGGAATTTCCTGTTTTGGAATTTCCACCGACGATTGTGCAAAAAGGTTTGTAAAAAGCAGTACTCCCAGGAAACCGGCCAACGCATGATTTCGTAAAAGGCTTTTCATACATTTTATTTTTAATTAAAAACCACCGTTCTATTATTATAAACCAGGATTTTTCTCTGAAGATGTTTATATACAGCTTCGCTAAGTACAATCTTCTCCAGATCGCGCCCTTTGCGGACCAAACTCTCGACAGAATCGATGTGCGAGATTCTGACAACATCCTGGGCAATTATAGGACCAGCATCAAGATCTGCGGTTACATAATGACTTGTAGCTCCAATAATCTTAACCCCGCGTTGATGTGCCGCATGATAGGGTTTTGCACCTGCAAACGCCGGTAAAAAAGAGTGGTGGATATTGATAATTCTATTCGGATAATTAGAAACAAACTGATCAGAGAGTACTTGCATATAACGAGCAAGAACTACAAAATCAATTGCGTATTCATTAAGTAGATCAAGTTCGAGCTGTTCTTGATCAGCCTTATTTTTTTCGTTCTTTTGAATCAGATGAAAATCAATTCCAAAACGGGCTGCGATAGGTCTAAGGGTCTCATGATTACTAATAATCAAGGGGATCTCTGTTTCCCAGTCACCACCGATATATCGCGATAAGATATCAAAGAGACAGTGCGACATTTTAGATACGAAGAGTGCCATTCTAGGTTTTTTATCTGAGAAATGGAGTGCGAATTTAATCCCAAACTTACGGGCAATTAGTGTTTCAAAATAGTCTGATATTTTCTCCCGAGGAATTGCAAATTTATCCAATTCCCATTCAACGCGCATATAAAACAAACCCTCTTCATGATCGACATGTTGATCTAGATAAATAATATTACCATGATTTTCATTTAGAAACTCAGTCACAGAAGCCAAAATACCCTGTTTATCCTGACAATAAATGAGTAAAATAGCAGTATTAGTAACTCCTGTATTGGTATGTATCGATTGCATTTTCTCAAATAATATGTTGAAAGTCTAACTTAAATTTAGAGTACCCCTTTGGTACTTGGAAGTGATTGTACGAAAGGATCTTTTCGTATCGCCATTTTCATGGCACGGGCAAATGCTTTAAAGATGCCCTCAATTTTATGATGTTCGTTATTTCCTTGGGCTTGAATATTCAAATTAGCGAGCGATGAATCAGACAACGATTTAAAAAAATGGAAAAACATCTCGGTAGGCATATCTCCAACTTTATCACGTTTAAATTCCGCATCCCAAACGATCCATGGCCTTCCTCCAAAATCAAGCGCCACCTGAGCTAAACAGTCATCCATAGGTAAACAATAGCCATAGCGTTCAATTCCTCGCTTATCACCGAGTGCTTTACGGATTGCCTCACCTAAAGCGATTCCGGTATCTTCGATAGTATGATGCTCGTCTACAGCCAGATCTCCATTCACTTTAATGGTTAGATCGCATCCCGAATGGCGTCCGATCTGATCAAGCATATGATCAAAAAATGATAACCCGGTATGAATATCACATTTACCTGTTCCATCTAGCTTTAACTCAATAAAGATATCTGTTTCAGAAGTTTTTCTGTTTATCGTAGCTGTTCGCTCACGCATAACCAAATAATTGAAAACCACATCCCAGCTATCAGTAATTATGGCGCAATGGTCTTCAAGTCCATTGTCTACTAATTTACTCGCATTTTCTTCAGCGATAAAATAAATACCTTTAGATCCCAAATTCTTAGCTAATTCGACATCTGTCAATCGATCACCAATAACAAAAGAGTTAGCTAGATCGTAATCCGATGAAAAATATTCAGTCAACATTCCTGTACCCGGTTTGCGATTAGGTGAGTTAGCTTCCGGAAAATTTTCGTCGATATGGATTTTAGTAAAGCTAATACCTTCATTTTCAAAGGCTCTAAGCATTGCATTATGTGCAGGCCAGAAACTATCTTCGGGAAATATAGGAGTTCCTAATCCATCTTGATTGGTAACTATCACCAATTCAAAATCAAGATATTTTTGAATATTATATAAGTTCCGAAAAACACCGGGAATATATTCGAGTTTCTCTAGTGAATCAACCTGCATATTCGAGATTGGCTCAACGATCAATGTTCCATCGCGATCAATAAAAAGTAACTTCTTCATCTTTAACTGATATTTCTCTTTAACATAAAATCAGGGGGACTATAAAATCTCAGTCTTTTAAAGATAAGAAATCGCCACCAGAAAAATCGTATTATAAAACTAATTTAAAAACACTTAAAAATATTAAAAACAAACTAATCAACAGTACTTTAATCATACCAATTGCTCGAGCACCTCAATTAGTGTTGCATTTTCTTCAGGCGAACCGATACTAATTCTCAGGCACCCTTTACAGAGTGCAATCGAAGAGCGATCTCTGACAATAATTTTCTCTTCTACAAGATAATTATAGATACCGCGTGGATCATCCATTTTTACAAGTATAAAATTAGCATCCGAATTATATACTTTTATGACAAAAGGAAGGGTTAATAAGTTTTTGACCATTTTGTCACGCTCTTTAAGTATCGTAGTTACCCACTTTGATTTAATCTGTTCGTTAGCCAAAAGCTCAAGAGCTTTATGTTGTGTTAAAATATTCAGATTATACGGATATTTAATTCGGCTGAGGACCTCTATAATTTCAGGTGAACCAAATGCCATTCCAAGTCTGAGTCCTGCCATGCCCCATGCTTTGGAGAAAGTCTGAAGAATAACCAGGTTACTATGATGATCAAGTAACGGAAGGAGAGATTTTTCAGGGCAAAAATCGATATAGGCCTCATCGACAACAACTAAACCCTTAAACTCAGTGATAATATGCATCATAGACTTATGATCCAAAGCATTACCAGTAGGATTATTGGGGGAGCACAAAAAAATGATCTTGGTATCTGAGTTAACAGCCTTAAGAACAGCTTCGGTATCGAGGAGATAGTCAATACCCAAGGGAACATTGATCACCTCGATATTATTCGTATCAGCGGCAACACGGTACATTCCATAAGTTGGATTAATAGATACTACGTTGTCTTTACCCGGTTCGCAAAAGGCACGAAAAAGTAAATCTATCGGTTCGTCACTCCCATTACCAAGGAATATTTTTGAAACCAACACCTTCTTAATTTGAGAAACCCGCTCCTTTAATTGACGATGATGAGGATCTGGATAACGATTCCACGGAGTGTTAAATGGATTCTCATTGGCATCAAGAAATACTGCCGCATCACCAGAAAACTCATCCCGTGCACTGGAATAAGGTTTTAGGTTACGAATATTTTCGCGTAATAATAAGGTAATATCTATACTCATTGATTCATATTTCGATTAAATGCACTTCCTGGCAACAGTAGTTAACTAATTTTTCATCCTTAAAGTTGCAGCATTTTTATGGGCAAAAAGTTGTTCTGCTTCAGCCATCACCTCAATGACAGGACCCAAAAGGGCCATTCCATCTTTGGTAATCTCCTGAAAGGTTATTTTCTTACAAAAACTATCCAATCCGATACCGCTAAATGATTTTGCCCAACCATTTGTAGGCAAGGTATGATTAGTCCCTGAGGCATAATCTCCTGCACATTCAGGGGTGTAATTCCCAATAAATACAGAGCCGGCATTCGTGATCTGTTCTGCGAGTTCTCCGGCATCTTTGGTTGCTATAATTAAATGTTCTGGGGCATAGAAATTTATCAGAGCCACCATTTCTTCTACATCCCGAACAAGAATAGCCCGACTATTTTCTAATGCTTTAGCGGCAATTTCGGCCCTCGGAAGAGCTTTCAGTTGCTTTCCCATAACTTTTACCACATCTTTAATCAATTGCTCTTCTGTAGTAACAAGAATTACCTGACTATCAGGACCATGTTCAGCTTGAGATAATAAATCGGCAGCAACGAAGGCAGGATTCGCAGTACTATCAGCCATCACAGCGACCTCTGATGGTCCAGCGGGCATATCAATGGCGCATTCTGTATTTGCAATAAATTGTTTTGCTGCTGTAACCCATGAATTACCCGGACCAAATATTTTATCCACCTTAGGAACAGATTCTGATCCGTAGGCCATAGCCCCAATAGCTTGCATACCACCAATTTTATAAATTTCAGAGATCTTACACAAGGAAGCAGCAAAAAGTATGGCAGGATGAACTTTCCCATCACGGCCAGGTGGCGTGCATAAAACAACATTCCGACATCCGGCAATCATAGCAGGAATACCCAGCATTAAAACTGTTGAGAATAATGGTGCTGACCCTCCGGGAATATACAATCCGACCCGTTCAATGGGAACAGCTTTCTGCCAGCACTTCACACCAGGCATTGTTTCAATAACTTTGGGTGAGAATTTTTGAGCTACATGAAAAATATCAATATTTTGTGCTGCAGTTTGAATCGCATTTTTTAATTCAAGGCAAAGGGACAATTCAGCTTCTTCAATTTCAGCGGCAGAGACCTTAAAATCAGTAATCGTTGCATGATCAAATTGCAAGGTGAACTTCCGAATTGCAGCATCTCCCTCAGCGCGAATCTTAGACATCACATTGCGAACCGTCTCTAGTTTATCTGAGAAATCAGCTGAAGGACGTTTGGTAATATCCGGCCACGAATTAAACAGGGGATAACGGTAGATTTGCATGATGATTTAAATTTTTAGAATATCATTTTCTCGATAGGTAGGACTAAAATTCCTTCGGCACCATTTTTCTTAAGATTGCCAATAACCACCCAGAATTCACTTTCATTGATTACAGAATGTAGTGAGCTCCAGCCCGATCTGGCTAATGGCATAATGGTTGGAGAAGTCATTCCTGGTAAAACTTTAATGATCTGATCAAGTTTATCATTAGGAGCATTAAGTAAAATATATTTCTTACCTCTCCCCTTCTCGACTGATTCGATACGGAAAATCAATTCGTCAAGAATTGCCTGCTTCTCAATCGACAGATTTGGTGTTGCTACAACCACTGCTTCGGATTCCATTACTGTACAGACCTCTTTCAGACGATTGCTCACCAACGTACTTCCGGAACTAACGATATCAAAAATGGCATCTGCCAGTCCAATACCAGGAGCGATCTCTACCGATCCGGCGATAAAATGGATATTCGCTTCTATCTTATTTTCATCCAGAAATTTTTTGAGTATCCGTGGATACGAGGTCGCAATTTTTTTTCCAGAAAACCACTCTAATCCTTTATAATCTATATCCTTAGGAATAGCCATAGAGAGTCTGCACTTACTAAATCCCAAGTGTTTGATGATATTTACATTTTGTTGCTGTTCCATGACCTCATTTTTGCCAACAATGCCAATATCTGCAACACCATCGGCTACACACTGTGGAATATCATCATCACGCAGAAATAATGCTTCAAGAGGGAAATTTTTTGCAGCAGAGATCAGCCTTCGATTACTGGATATCAGTTTAATCCCTGTTTCAGTAAGTAACGACATCGAATCTTCATTTAAACGCCCCTTAGTTTGTACAGCAATTCTTAAAATTGAATTCATTCTTTTAAAATTAAAAAAGGCCCACCTGGTTAAAAAGGTAAGCCTGAGTTTTGGTCATATGATTCTGGACGCACCAACGCAAGCTCACCTTAAGGTAAGTGATGATGATGGCCGGTATGAATACTTATTATTGTCATAATTATATTGATCTTGCAATATTACTTAAAAATCAGATAAAATCAATAAAATACGCTCACGAAATATTAAATTTTAATTAATTATCTGATCAAAAAACTCAAATTCTCAACCCTTCCAACAGGGTGATATATGTGTTAATACCCTTTTCTAGTTCCGAGATCATAATATATTCGTTAGCGGTATGGGATCTGGCCGAATCGCCCGGACCAATTTTTATCGAAGGGAAAGGGATAACAGCCTGATCGGAAGTTGTCGGTGAGCCATAGGTCTCGAGCCCCATTTCCTTTCCTCGAATTACCAAAGGGTGATCAGGATTTATTCCGGAAGAGTTTAATTTAAATGAGCGTGGATGCACATCAGAATGAATTAATCCGACAATAACGCGGAATGTCTCTTCATTCGAGTAAAACTCATTGGTACGCACATCAACCACAAAACGGCAAGAATCAGGCACTACATTATGCTGATGCCCTGCATCAATTTGTGTGACAGTCATTTTTACCGGTCCCAAAACTGGGGATTCCAATGGGAATTTATAGTTTTCAAGAATCTGAATATCATGAATAGCTTTATAAATAGCATTATCCCCCTCGTTTCGAGCAGCATGACCTGCCCTTCCTTTAGCTTCGCAATCTAAAACCATCAACCCTTTTTCTGCTATCGCTAAATGCATCTGAGTAGGTTCACCCACGATTGCAAGATCGATATCTCCAAACTGATCGATTACCGAAGAGACTCCATGGTCTCCCGAGATCTCCTCTTCAGCACTGGCGCAATAAATTAGATTAAACGGAAGATTTTCGAAATCGTAAAAATAGCGAAACGCCCCAAGCAGAGCCACTACAGATGCACCGGCATCGTTACTGCCAAGACCAGTAATTCTGTCACCCTCTACGGAAGCTTTAAAAGGCTCGTAGGTCCACCCTTTTCCGGCATGAACGGTATCCACATGAGAATTAAATAGGATCACCGGTTTACCGTCCGACCAATTGGCGTTGCGTATCCAGATATTATTTTCGCTTCTATTAATAGCTAATCCCCAAGAAGTTAATTTTTCTTCGAGATAATCGCAGACCAATTTCTCTTCGCGACTCAACGAAGGAATCTCAATCATCGCTTTTAAAAGCGCTACACTTTCTGAAATGATTTGGTCTTTATTCATAGGTTTAAAGTACTAATCTGGTCCCTTTTAATCCTCCCGAGATACCTTGTGCATTGGTAATAACAACTGCAGTAACACCATGACGGAGTGCATTAAATCCACTCTCAAGCTTAGGTATCATACCATCAGAAATTACACCTTGGGCCTTTAACTCTTCAAATAATTGAGGATTAATTTCAGGTATTACAGTTTTATCATCAGCTTGGTTCATAAGAACACCCGGTTTTTCAAAACAGTAGATCAACCGTAATTCATATCTTGAGCATAATGTAGTAGCCAATTCAGACGCAATCGTATCTGCATTGGTATTTAATAAGGATCCTTTTCCGTCATGGGTAAGAGGGGCAATAACGGGAACTGCACCGTTGCCGATCAAGTCGACTAAAGCCTGCGCATTTACCCAGCTTATATCGCCGACAAAGCCATAATCGATAGCACCAACCGGACGTTTTACTGCGCGGATAATATCCAGATCAGCACCTGTTATTCCGATAGCATTATTCCCAAATGCCTGCAATCCTGCCACAATATTTTTATTTACAAGTCCTGCATAGACCATTGTAGCCACCTTGAGGGTTTCTGCATCGGTAATGCGACGTCCCTCGACTAATTTTGTTTCAATTCCAAGCTTTTCAGCCAGAGCAGTAGCGCCCTTTCCACCACCATGGACAAGAATCTTACCCCCTGCAATGCGTGAAAAGTCCTTCAGTAGCGTTCGCAGGGAGGTTTCCTCCTCAACGATCTGCCCTCCTACTTTAATGATTATCAGATGTTCTCTCATACTACCCTTCCAAAATCAGTTTTAATATTGTCTGTGCCGAATATACGCGATTTTCTGCTTCATCAACAACAATTGATGATGGACTATCAAGAACTTCATCAGAAACAATCATATTTCGACGAACAGGAAGGCAGTGCATAAACTTTGCATCGTTGGTTAACCCCATCTTTTCTGTGGTTATAGTCCATGATTTATCCATCGATAAAATCTCGCCATATTCAGCATAGGAGGACCAGTTTTTGGCATAAATAAAATCTGCACCTTCAAAGGCTTTATTTTGATCATATTCGACCTTAACATTACCTATAAAGGATTTTTCCAGCTCATACCCTTTAGGATGAGTTACCACAAGCTCATAATCAGTCTGCCGCATCCATTCTACAAAAGAGTTCGGAACTGCCTGCGGAAGTACCTTAGGATGAGGTGCCCATGAAAGTACAACCTTAGGCCTAGGCTTTGTTTTATACTCTTCGATTGTCATATGATCGGCAAAACTTTGCAATGGATGACGGGTTGCGGCTTCCATACTTATGATTGGCACCCCGGCATATTTTATAAATTGATTCAGAATTTTCTCCGAATAATCATCATCTTTATTCTCAAAGCCGGCAAAGGCACGTACACCGATCATATCACAAAACCTCCCGATAACAGGTATTGCTTCAAGCATGTGCTCTGGCTTATCACCATCCATCACCACGCCAAGCTCGCTCTCCATGCGCCATCCATCCTGATTAACATTTAATATCATCGTATTCATGCCAAGATTCATTGCTGCCTTTTGGGTACTCAAGCGAGTCCGTAAGCTAGAATTAAAAAAGATCAAAACCATGGTTTTATTCTTTCCCAGATGTTGAAAACCGTAAGGATTACTCTTTATCTCCTGCGCTGCTTTTATAGCATCGGGCAAATTAGGAAGATCATAAACTGAAGTAAAATGTCGCATAATCACTAATAATATTTTTAATCGTAAATCTTGGTGACACTAATCTAGGAGCGTATCTGTCCGTCACCCTCAACCAACCATTTGTAACTTGTAAGTTCTTCGAGAGCCATTGGACCTCTGGCATGAAGCTTTTGTGTACTAATGCCAATCTCAGCACCTAAGCCAAACTGAGCACCATCGGTAAAAGCCGTACTTGCATTAACAAATACGGCCGCTGCATCGACAACCTTAAGAAACAGCTCACAGTTTTCGCGGTTTTCGGAAACTATGGCTTCGCTGTGCTTGGAACTATATTTGGCAATATGTACAATCGCTTCATCAATAGAAGGTACAGTCTTTATTGACATCTTATAGGATAAAAATTCTGTACCAAAGGAGTCTTCGGTGGCAGGGTGTAATAAATGTTCAGGATAGATCCCATCAAGGGTATCAAAAGCAGCCTTATCAGCATATATCTCAACATCACTCTTACTTAGAATTTCAGTGATATCCTTCAGATGTGACAAGCGCGATTCATGAATAACCAGACAGTCGAGGGCATTGCAAACACTTACGCGACGAGTCTTAGCATTGTTGATAATTTCAATCCCTTTGGCAAGATTACCAAATTCATCAAAATAAGTATGGCAAATTCCTGCACCGGTCTCTATAACTGGAATACTGGCATGCTGACGAACATAATCAATTAACCCCTGACTACCTCGTGGAATAATTAAATCGACAAATCCTCTGGCATTAAGCAATTCTGAAGTTGCCTCTCTTCCTGCAGGGAGGAAAGTGAGTATGTTTTCATTTATACTATTAATTTTCAATATATTATGAATAACGCTCACAATTGCTTGATTCGAATTAAACGCATCACTTCCCCCTTTTAATACACAGGCATTTCCTGATTTCAGACAGAGGGCAAAGACATCAAAGGTAACATTAGGGCGTGCTTCATAAATAATTCCAATTACACCAAATGGAACCGACACCTTTGATATTTTTAATCCGTTTGGACGCAAGGTTTCAGAGAGTACTCTACCTACGGGTGAGGGTAAAAAGGCAACATTACGGATGTCATCAGCAATATTTTTTATCCGATCTGCCGAAAGCTTTAATCTGTCGTACTTCGGATCAGAGTCTTCCATCCTGGCTAAATCTTTCTGATTCTCACGTAAAATAAACGCAGTACTCTTCTCTGCCGCATCGGCGATTTTTAAAAGAACCTCATTTATTTTACTGATGCCCAAAAGATTTAACTCTCTGCTGGCAATTAATGTTTTTTCGAATTGCTGATTAAAATTCATACTAGTTAATTTTTAGATCAGATATAAATAATCATAATGTATAAATGGTTTCGACATCTTACCACCCATCTCCTTTACAACCTCCTCCGAGGCATAGGAAGCCTTTCCAAGTCCTATTAATTCGCCGTTTAAATCTTTTACACGAACAATATCTCCCTCTTTGAAATAACCGGTAACTCCAACAACACCAATAAGCAACAGGCTAATAGCATCATCAGATAAGAGTGCCTCTGCAGCTCCCTTATTAATTACCACCTCACCTTTAGCAAAATCATCCGAATGAGATAACCATTTGCGCACCCCGGTAGATCTTTTTTTTGAAGGTTTAAAATGAGTCTGCACGGCATTCGTGTCAGTCAATATATTAAATAACGTATTATCTTTTAATCCATTTGCAATATGAACAGAAACCCCTTGCCCCGCAAGTTTAGTGGCAATATGATATTTAGTAAGCATCCCTCCTCTGCCGAAGTTGGATCTCTTTCCTGAAATAGCCTCTATATCCAAAGTCTCGCCATGGGTTATCGAAGCGATTAATCGACTCTGCGGATCATCAGGCGAACCGGTAAAAACACCATCAACATTGGTTAACAGAACAAGTGCCTCCATATCCATCATTGAAGCAATCAAACCTGAAAGTTCATCATTGTCAGTAAACATTAATTCGGTCACCGAAATTGTATCATTCTCATTAACAACGGGTATCACATCATTTTCGAGTAAGGTGGTCATGCAATTACGCATATTGAGATAATGCAGACGATCACTAAAATTCTCCTTTGTAGTAAGAACCTGAGCACAGATCATTCCATTGGCACGAAACAGATCGGCATATTGATTGATCAGCTTAACCTGACCCACTGCGGACCAAAGCTGACGACTCGAAACGGGATCAAGTTTACGTTGTAAATCAACCTCTGCCCGCCCGGCAGCTACAGCACCAGAGGTGACTAGAATCACCTGTAGACCGGCTTTGCGTAAGGTTGCCAATTGATCAACAATATGAGCCATCCGGCGAATGTTGAGCATTCCATCCTCACTGGTAAGCACGTTACTTCCAACTTTAACAACTATTTTTGTGTATAATAATGACATAAAAAAAATATTTCAGAAAGCGTAAAATTAATATACTAACTTTCTGATTATTAAAATTATCCTGAATAGAAAACGGATGAAGTTGAACTAAAAGCAATAAACAGCAAACAACCCTATTTTGAATTATTTATTTTATTGTACGATACCAGAAGTCCACGGATTAAGGATGATGAAAAACCCTGATGCTCCATCTCGTTAAGTCCAGATATGGTAATCCCTTTGGGGGTAGTAACTTTATCGATCTCCTGTTCCGGATGATGGCCTGTTTGCAAAATAAGTTCAGAAGCCCCTTTCACAGTCTGTGCCACAATTTGCTGAGCCACATCCGCACCAAAACCTATCTCCACACCACCCTGAATGGCCGCGCGGATAAATCGCAGTGCGAAGGCAATACCGCAAGCTCCCAAAACAGTCGCTGCAGCCATCAGCTCTTCGTTAATGATTATCACTTTACCCAAATATTCAAAAAGTTCCTGGACAAGAGCTATCTCTTGCGGGGAGCAGTCGGGTGCAGCAATTAACGTCATCGATTCTTGCAGCGCTACAGCTGTATTTGGCATCACCCGTAACGGGATAACACCATTGGGGAGCAGCTCTTTCATTTGGGCAATACTTATACCTGTCATCAGCGAGGCAACTAATTGACCCGCTTTAAGGGTTGATTTGATTTCGGAAATCACCTCAACAGCCTGGTATGGTTTTACAGCAATAATAATCAAATCGGCTTGAGCCACAGCAGCATTATTATCTTTAATAATACGAACACCTTTTTCTGCCAGATCATCCAATAGCTGAACACGACGCCGTGTCACTGTAAGTTGAGGGGCCGCAATGCCCGCTTTTAGAAAACCGTCAGCCACTGATCGACCCAGGTTACCCCCTCCAACGATCGCAATTTTTAAATCCTTAATTTCCATGAAATATCAATTTGCCTGTTATAGTAAAATGCAATTTACAATTAATTCAGCAGCTTTTCCAGTGCTTGAACAAAAAGATCACACTGATCTTTGGTTAAAGTAAGCGGTGGAAGAATCCGAATAACATGTGTACCAGTAACACCGGTAAATATTTTCTCCTCAAACAAGAGCTGTTTACGCAGGGTTGCAATTGGAAAATCAAACTCCATTCCAATCATCAATCCTTTACCACGAAGTTCCTTAATCTGAGTGATTTTTGAGAGTCTTAAAAAAAGGTAATTACCCACTTCAAAAGCATTTTCTATCAGATGTTCCTCTTTCAGAATATCCAATACTGCAATCCCGGCAGCACATGCCAAGTAATTACCGCCAAATGTGGTACCAAGCATACCCGACCACGGCTTAAGTTCTGGACTTATTAAGATACCACCAATAGGAAATCCGTTTCCCATCCCCTTAGCAACAGAGATAATATCAGGTTTAATAGGTGCATATTGGTGTGCAAAAAATTTACCACTCCGACCATATCCCGATTGTATCTCATCGAGGATTAGCAATGCACCATAGTGTTTGCATAATTCAGATGCAGCCTGAAGAAACGAAGGATCAGGGACGCAACATCCCCCTACTCCTTGTATCCCCTCAACAATCACAGCAGCAACATCTCCTATTTTTAAAGCATTCTCCAATTGAACACGATCGTTTAAAGGCAAAAAAGTCCGCTTTACCGTATCATTAATTGGTGCGATAATCTTGGGATTATCAGTTATTGCTACAGCTGCGGATGTTCTACCGTGAAAAGCCTTTTCAAAGGTAATAATCCGATCTTTCCCAGTATGAAAAGAAGCAAGCTTAAGAGCATTCTCATTCGCTTCGGCACCAGAATTACAGAAGAAAAAAGAATAATCAGTATAGCCCGATAACTCGCCCAATTTTAGGGCAAGCTCCTCCTGCATCGGATTCTGAACTGAATTGGAATAAAAACCAATTTTCTCAAGCTGATCCGAAATCTTCCGTACATAGTAGGGATGAGTATGCCCTACAGAGATTACAGCATGACCTCCGTACAGATCAAGGTACTCAATCCCGTGCTCATCTGTAATATAGCAATCCTTTGCCTTGACTGGATTAATATCAAAAAGGGGATATACATCGAATAGTTTCATGTGCGAATATATTTTTGCTCCAAGTAAATAAATTTAAAGAGCTATTTTATTGAAATTACGTATAATTAAAACCGATCAAATTGAACCTGTTTATTTGTATTAAAAAATTAAATTATCAAGTAATAAAACGCGATAAGAAAATTAAGAAACTCAATTTTCTTATCGTCTAAATCTTATTTCATTTGTTTAATTAAAATCCAATCGACTTGAGATTTAGTCCACACCGTTCGTCGAGTCCATACATCAGATTCATATTTTGAACCGCCTGCCCCGAAGCTCCCTTCAGTAAGTTATCGATACAGGATATTATCATCAGTTTATCTCCATGCTTCTCAAGATAAAGAATTGCTTTATTGGTATTAACAACCTGTTTCAGATCTGGATTCGCGGGAGCCATATTTACAAACGGATGGGTGTCATAATAGGAGGTGAAAAGTTCATTCGCTTCATCCAATGATCCATTGTACGTTGTATAACCAGACATAAATATGCCACGGGTATGATTACCGCGAACGGGAATAAAATTTACCGCTTTATCAAAACCCGGCTGAGCCTGTAAAAGGCTCTCACCAATCTCACCAAGATGCTGATGTTCAAAGGCTTTATAAACTGAGAGGTTATTATCTCTCCAGCTAAAATGGGAAGTCTTGGTAGGTGCCTGACCAGCTCCGGTGGAGCCAGTGATTGCATTAATATGCACCTCGTTAACCAATAAATGGGAAGCAGCCAATGGTAAAAGCGCCAATTGAATTGCCGTAGCAAAACAACCTGGATTCGCAATACGTGATGCACTGATGATCTGGTCCCGATTTAACTCTGGTAATCCATATATAAAGTCGTTGCCGGACCGCTTTAATCTAAAGTCATGACTTAAATCAATAATTTTAACATGTCTGGGAATAATCTGGCTCTTTAGATATTCGATCGATTTACCGTGACCGGAGCATAAAAACAAGAGATCTGTATCTTCGAGTACAATATCGGTAAAGATCATCGAGCACTCTCCAAGCAAGTCTGTATGAATCGAAGAGAGTGCCTTTCCGTTGTTACTTCCACTCTGAACATATTTCAATACAACCTCCGGATGATACAAGAGAATACGGATTAGTTCACCCGCAGTATATCCTGCACCACCAACAATTCCGACCTTTATTTTTCCTGAGACACCCATTATTTTTGATTTACAGAATGATAGATCTTAATTTGATTCGCCAGAATCTTGGTGAATCCTTTTGCGTCATCTGCGGTCCACCCTTTATTCATCTCTCCATATTGTCCGAATTCAGATTTCATCAGATCATGATCCGATACTATACCAACAAGCTGAAAATGGTAGGGCCTAAGGTTTATGATCACACTGCCAGTGACATTTTCCTGACTGTTTTCAAGGAATTTTTCGATGTCGCGCATCACTGGTTCAAGATACATGGCCTCGTGCAGGAACATGCCGTACCAGTTACCGAGCTGCTCTTTCCAATACTGTTGCCATTTGGTAAGGGTATGTTTTTCAAGCATCTGATGGGCCTTAATGATCAACATTGGGGCAGCAGCCTCAAAACCCACACGACCTTTAATACCGATAATGGTATCACCGATGTGCATATCCCGGCCAATAGCCCAGGCAGAGCCTAGTCGTTCAAGTTCATTGATCGCCTGAACCGGATCGTTATATTTTTTACCGTTAACACCACTAACTTCTCCTTTTAAAAACTCCAGGGTTATGGTTTCCTCTCCCTCTTTTTGCAAATGGGTTGGATAAGCCTCTTCAGGAAGTGTTTTATCACTCTGTAAGGTCTCCTTGCCACCAATGCTGGTTCCCCAAAGTCCTTTGTTAACAGAATAGGCCATTTTTTCAAAATTATCCACCACGCCATGCTCACGCAAATAGTTAATCTCAGCATCGCGCGACAACTCAAGATCACGTGTTGGGGTAAGTATTTTTATCTCAGGAGCCAAAACTTCGAACGCAAGATCGAACCGAATCTGGTCATTTCCGGCTCCTGTACTTCCATGAGCTACATGAGTGGCACCGATGCTCTTGGCATATTCGATCACTGCGAGTGCCTGAAATATCCGTTCCGAACTTACCGAAATCGGATAGGTATTATTGCGAAGCACATTGCCATACACCATATACCTGATCCCTTTTTGGTAATACTCCGACGTAACATCAATCGTAACATGCGACTTAACTCCCAATGAATAGGCCTTTTTCTCAATTAGAGCCAACTCCTCTTTCGAAAATCCGCCGGTATTTGCAATTGCGGTATGTACCTCCATCCCCTTTTCTACAGAGAGATATATTGCACAAAACGAGGTATCCAATCCACCGCTAAATGCCAGAACAACCTTTTCCTTCATGAAAAATATTTTTTTAATGTTTAATTTATTGTGACACCGTTATTAAGAGTGTTGTATCTGTTAACGCCCTAAAATGATCATCTTTTTCCAGTCAATAGCCGAAAAGGACAATTTCTCATTCTTCCGTTTCTCGAGCCACTCCTTGTAAATTTTAAACGGAGTCTTTGGCTTCTGCTTCTTGGCTTCCCATGCCGGATCATAAATCATCCCTGTGCACAGGCATTTCGTTTTATTCATGCGCAACAGAATATCGTAGTTCACGCAACTCTGGCAGCCCTTCCAGAACTGCTCATCATCAGTTAGTTCAGAGAAGGTTACGGGTCGATAGCCCAATTCAGAGTTAATTTTCATTACTGCCAACCCCGTAGTGAGTCCAAAGAGTTTAGCATTCGGGTACTTCAGCCGTGAGAGTTCAAATGCTTTGAGCTTAATCCTGCGAGCCAGTCCGTGACCCCGATAATCCCAATGAACAATCAGTCCCGAATTCGCGACATATTTAGCATCATTCCAGGTTTCAATATAGCAAAAACCGGCAAAGGTTTCTCCATCAATGGCTATAATAGCTTTCCCTTCAGATATCTTTGATGCAATATATTCATGACTTCGTCGAGCAATACCTGTTCCGCGCTCAAGAGAGGCTTTCTCAATGGTATCGTTAATCTGATCAACATAACGCAAATGATTCTCATTTGCAATCTCAACCCGAATAGTTGGTTTTTCAGGTTCAGTTCCCTTTTTGTTAAATATCATAGCTTTACAAATTCGACAATTACTAAATTTTATTTTCCAGTTTTGGCATGATCGATTTAAGAACTTGAATCACATCACTGCGCCCGATCCCTTCCCGCATAATGAGCAGAATCGTATCATCACCGGCAACCGTGCCCAGAATCTCATAGGGATTAACCTTATCAATCAAAATGGCAACACTATTGGCATAACCCGGAAGTGTTTTTACCACACCCAGGTTTGATGAAAATTCGATCCCCGCAACTCCATCTGCCATATAATCACGCTGCAGCAGAGCTGATGCAGATTCTCCAGATACTTGTTCATTTCCGGCAAGACGATAAACATATCCGTTTTGATCGTCACTAGCCTTAGTTACATGCATCGATTTTAAATCGCGCGAGAGTGTGGCTTGTGTTACTTCACACCCCAACTCTTGTAATCTAATTTGCAACTCATCCTGACTGCCGATTACTTCATCCGAAATAATCTTCCTGATCAACACAATTCTTTGGGACCTGTTTTTCATAGATCAAAACATCAATGAATATTTATTCTATTAAAGAGTGCAATTTTATGCAAAAAAAATGAATAAAAAGGCAAATTACGCATATTTATTTAATTTTTGGTTGATTTATAAAATTTATATGAATATTTATAAATATCAACGAATAGCTTTGCGAGTTCGGAAGAAATAAATTACATTTGCAGCCGTGCGACATCACTTAAAGAATATCGATGAACAGGACGCCGAAAAATGCGTTTTTACTACTGAATAAAAGGTAGTGAAAACGCATTTTTTTTGAAAATTAAATGTTTAATAGTTAGTTAACCCGCGATAAATTAGCCTAGTAATGCGAAAAGTAAAACTGATTCTTGAGGATGGAACAGTATTGGAAGGAAAATCATTCGGTTATGAAAAATCGGTTGCCGGAGAAGTAGTATTTTATACTGCGATGACCGGTTATCCCGAAAGTCTTACAGATCCCTCTTATACGGGTCAAATATTAGTCTCGACCTACCCCTTAATTGGGAACTATGGTGTTCCTGCAGATCACACAGAAAATGGAATACATAAGCATTATGAATCAGATAAAATTCATATAACCGGATTAATCGTTTCTGACTATTCTGTTGGATTTAGTCATTGGAATGCGATGATGAGCCTAGGTGACTGGCTTAAATCTCAGCAGATACCTGGTCTTTATGATATCGACACGCGTCTGTTAACAAAGATACTTCGTGAAAAAGGTTCCTTACTTGGGAAAATTGAATTTGAGGATCAAAAGATCGACTTCGTTGATCCAAACCTTTTAAATCTGGTAGCCATAGCCAGTACCGACACTGTTGAGACTTATGGTGAGGGAGCATATAAAATTGTAATGGTTGACTGCGGAGTAAAAAACAATATTATCCGTTGCCTAATAAATCGTAATGCTACGGTGATTCGCGTTCCATGGGATTATGACTTTACGACACTCGAATACGACGGACTCTTTCTCACCAATGGACCGGGTGATCCCGCGATTTGTACGATCACGGTGAAGCATATTAAAACAGCGATTGCTCAGGAGAAGCCAATCATGGGAATCTGCTTGGGAAATCAGTTGCTTGGACTTGCAGCGGGTGCCTCTACCTACAAATTAAAATATGGTCATCGCAGCCATAACCAGCCGGTACTTCTTAAAGGATCTAACAGATGCTTTATAACCTCACAAAACCACGGCTTTGCTATTGCAGACGAGACACTTTCAGAAGGGTGGGAATCACTGTTTGTAAATGTTAACGACAATACCAATGAGGGGATTAGACATACTTCGAAACCTTTTTTCTCTACTCAATTCCATCCAGAAGCCTCATCAGGACCAACAGATACAGAGTTCCTGTTTGATGATTTTATTGAAAGTGTAAAAAAAAATAAGTCAGGTAAATGATTAACACAGACATAAAGAAAGTAATTGTCCTGGGCTCAGGGGCCTTGAAGATCGGTGAAGCCGGAGAATTTGACTATTCCGGATCGCAGGCGCTGAAGGCGTTAAAGGAAGAGGGTGTCTATACCATCCTTATCAATCCTAATATAGCAACGATACAAACATCTGAAGAGATTGCCGATAAGATCTACTTTCTCCCTGTAACTGCAACATTTGTTGAAAAAGTTATTGAAAAGGAGAAACCGGATGGGATCCTGCTTGCTTTTGGCGGACAAACGGCTCTTAACTGTGGCGTAGATCTTTTTAGACTGGGAATTCTTGAAAAACACAATATCAAAGTAGTCGGCACACCAGTACAGTCGATAATAAATACCGAAGACCGACAGATATTTTCTGATATTCTTCACGAGATCGATGTGCTTACTCCGCGCAGTGTAGCGTGTGATTCGATAGAAAAAGCACGCGAAGCTGCTAAAAAACTTGGTTTCCCGTTAATTATCAGAGCAGCATATACCCTTGGCGGATTAGGATCAGGATTCTGTTCCAATGAAGAAGAGCTAAATAAATTGGCCGAAAATGCGTTCAGCTACTCCCCTCAAATACTTGTAGAAGAGTCGATTAAAGGATGGAAAGAGGTTGAATACGAGGTTGTACGCGATGTTTACGACAACTGTATCACCGTTTGCAACATGGAGAATTTTGACCCACTCGGAATACATACCGGTGAGTCAATCGTTGTTGCCCCTTCTCAAACCTTATCGAATGCTGAATACCATAAATTAAGGTCCTTATCGATCAAGATTATCCGGAAAATTGGTGTAATTGGTGAGTGCAACGTGCAGTTTGCTCTCGACCCAAACTCCGAAGACTACCGGGTTATCGAAGTCAATGCACGTCTATCGCGTTCATCAGCATTAGCCTCTAAAGCGACAGGTTATCCACTCGCTTTTGTGGCGGCAAAGCTTGGACTAGGTTATGGCCTTCATGAACTTAAAAACTCAGTCACAAAAGTCACCACTGCTTGTTTCGAACCAGCGCTTGACTATGTGGTGGTAAAGATTCCGCGCTGGGACTTAAATAAATTTGAAGGGGTATCAAAAACACTCGGTTCAAGTATGAAATCGGTGGGTGAGATTATGGCCATTGGTCGCTCATTCGAAGAGGCTATTCAAAAAGGGATTCGAATGGTTGGCGGTGGTATGCACGGATTCGTAGGCAACAAAGCAGAGATGGAGATTACCGACATCGAGGGTGAGTTACATAATCCTACAGACAGGCGTATTTTTGCTATTGCAGAGGCGATGGAAAAAGGATATTCAGTAGAAAAAATTTGGGAGATCACCCGTATTGACAAATGGTTTCTTCAGAAGCTTCACAATATTTACGAACTTAAAAATAAACTTACGCCATTTAATACCCTCGCCGAGTTACCTGTAGATTTATTATTACTTTCCAAAAAACAAGGATATTCAGACTTTCAGATTGCCCGATTGGTACTTAAAAATCCTGATACCTCAATTCAGGCTGATTTATTAAAGGTTAGGGCACATCGGAAAAGCCTCGGAATAGTCCCGGTAATCAAACAGATAGATACATTAGCGGGTGAATATCCTGCCTTAACAAATTACCTTTACGTCACCTATAATGGATCAGAGCATGATGTAACTTTTCAGCACGATAACAAATCGGTGATCGTGTTGGGTTCAGGTGCATACCGCATCGGTTCGTCTGTAGAATTTGACTGGTGCTCTGTTAATGCTGTAAATACAATACGCAAAGAGGGTTTCCGCTCCATTATGATTAACTATAATCCAGAAACGGTATCTACAGACTATGACACGTGCGACAGGCTCTATTTTGATGAGCTAACTCTGGAGCGAGTACTTGACATCTGTGATCTGGAACAGCCTTTGGGAACAGTCCTCTCGATGGGAGGACAGATTCCAAATAATCTGGCAATGAGGCTTCATAAGCAAGGTGTCCCAATACTTGGAACAACGGCAGAAAAAATTGACAATGCCGAAGACCGCAATAAGTTTTCGGCCATGCTTGACAGGCTCGATGTAGATCAGCCACGATGGAGTCAACTAACAACAATAGAGGATATTAATCGCTTTGTCGATGAAGTTGGATTTCCAGTATTGATCAGGCCATCCTACGTCCTCTCCGGAGCTGCGATGAATGTTGTTTCGAACAAAGATCAGCTACACCATTTCCTTACCCTTGCGGCCCATGTCTCGAAGGAGCATCCAGTTGTAGTCTCTGAATTTATTGAGAATGCCAAAGAGATCGAGGTTGATGCAGTAGCGAAAAATGGTGAAATTGTTGCTTATGCCATCTCCGAGCACGTCGAATTTGCAGGTGTCCACTCGGGAGATGCCACGATCGTATTTCCACCCCAAAAACTCTATATCGAAACTATACGAAGGATAAAAAAGATATCACGTAAGATAGCTGAGGCTCTTGAGATCACAGGGCCATTTAATATTCAATATCTTGCCAAAGACAATGACATAAAAGTTATTGAGTGTAATCTACGTGCTTCGCGCTCCTTCCCTTTTGTTTCTAAGGTGTTGCGGACTAACCTTATTGAGATCGCCACTAAGGCAATGCTAGATGTTCCCTTTGAAAAGCCTGACAAATCACTCTTTGAGCTTGATTATGTAGGCGTTAAGGCTCCTCAATTCTCCTTTCACCGGCTCTTAAATGCCGATCCAGTAACCGGCGTAGACATGGCTTCGACAGGTGAGGTGGCGTGTATTGGGGAGAATTTTTATGAAGCATTACTTAAATCAATGCTCTCTGTGGGCTACCGGATACCCAAGAAAACAATACTTATCTCTTCGGGGCCAACACGAGGTAAGATAGAACTGCTCGAGAGTGCCCGAATGTTAAAAGAGCGCGGGTTTACAATCTACGCCACAGGTGGAACACATCATTTCTTTCAGGAAAACGGAATAGAGACCGAACAGGTATTCTGGCCCGACGAGAATGATAAACAACCTAACACCTTAGATCTTATCAAAAACAGAAAAGTTGAGATGGTAATTAACATTCCTAAAGATCATACTACCCGCGAAATATCAAATGGGTATAATATCCGAAGAAATGCTATCGATTTTAACATTCCGTTAATTACAAATGCTCGAGTAGCCAGCGCATTTATTTATTCAATCTGTAAGCTTGATCTGGAAAATATCTCGATTAAAGCCTGGAACGAATACAAGTAACCAGTAGTCTATTTAATATGGATGGCAAATAGTGTTGCGTGAAAAATTGAGTACTTTGCATTTCGATTTCAACTAATCCATCATGAAGATTCTCCTTACCGGAGCTACCGGATATATTGCTCAGCGTCTCCTCCCTGTATTATTGGAAAATGGTCATCAGGTGGTTTGTTGCGTTCGCGACATTTCGCGATTTAATCATGAGCGTTATAATTCGGTTAACATTGAAGTTATACAGGTTAATTTCCTGGAAGCGAAGAGCCTTCAGAAAATACCTGCCGATATTGACGCTGCCTATTACCTGATCCACTCGATGGCCACCAGATTAGGTGACTTTGCTCAATTAGAGGGTGTTTCGGCACGCAACTTCAGAGCCAGAATAGAGCAGACTAACGCCACCCAGGTAATCTACCTAAGTGGAATTACCAATACGGCAAAACTCTCCAAACATCTTATTTCACGTAAGAATGTAGAGGAGATCCTCCAATCAAAAAAATACGCCCTGACAACATTAAAAGCCGGTATAATTATTGGATCAGGGAGTGCCTCATTCGAAATTATCCGTGATCTGGTAGAGAAATTACCAATTATTGTAGCCCCCAGCTGGCTTAACACCCGATCACAACCCATCGCAATAAGAAATGTACTTCAATATTTAGTTGGGGTACTGAATAATAAGCCGACTTTTAATAAAAGCTATGATATTGGAGGGACTAAGGTACTTACCTATAAGGAGATGCTTCTTCGGTTTGCAAGGGTCCGTGGATTAAAGCGAATGATATGGGTTGTACCTGTAATGACACCACGACTATCCTCCTACTGGCTCTATTTTGTCACCTCAACCTCCTACTCCTTGGCAAGCCACCTTGTAAATAGCATGAAGGTAGAGATTATTTGCAAGGAGAATAATCTCAATGAACTCATTGGCGGCATTCAACTTATCGGATATAATAAGGCTATTCAGCTCGCCTTTGGTAAGATAGAGCAAAATCAAGTGGTCTCGAGCTGGAAAGACGCCCTTACCAGTTCAATTCTACTCAACGGAATATCCTCTCATATACAAGTACCTAAATTTGGATGCTTTATCGACAAGCGAAAGATTAAAATTACGAAGTCCGTGGATCAGGTATTGCAAAATATATGGTCAATTGGAGGAACACGGGGATGGTATCATGCCAATTGGCTGTGGGAGATCAGAGGTGCTTTGGACCGAATTTCAGGAGGCGTTGGTATTCGGCGCGGAAGGAAAAACCCATCAGAGATATCGGCAGGTGAATCGCTCGATTTCTGGCGAGTCTTATTGGCAAATAAGAGTGAGAAACGCCTATTGCTTTACGCCGAGATGAAACTTCCTGGAGAGGCTTGGCTCGAATTTAAAATTCAGAATGACAACGAATTAATTCAAACAGCAACATTTAGACCGCTCGGAATCTGGGGACGGCTCTATTGGTATTCGGTCTTGCCATTTCATGGTTATATCTTTAAAGGTATGATCAAAGCAATTGCCAATTCGGATAAATAACCTCCATTATTCGTGCAATTTTAAATTATGAAGACGATAAAAACAATTCTCATCCTCTTAATATGCCTACTTCTTCCGCTGATTATAGGAGGGGTATCTGGATATGCCACTGCAGCAGGAATTAAATCGTGGTACCTGAATTTAATAAAACCATCCTTCAATCCACCTAATTATCTTTTCGGTCCGGTATGGACATTCCTGTATTTGCTGATGGGAATATCGCTTTTTCTAATCTGGAGAGCAGAACCGGGAAAAGAGCGCACCAACTCCCTGGTAATTTTCACCATTCAGATTTCCCTTAACTTCCTCTGGAGCTTTCTCTTTTTTAAATTCAATCTCCTGGGTATTGCCTTTATTGAAATTATCCTAATATGGCTAAGTATAGTATGTATGATACTTATTTTTAGAAGAGTTAATCAAACTGCAGCCTATCTTCAGATCCCATACCTGCTGTGGGTAACTTTTGCTTCAGTACTTAACGGATATATCTGGTTTTTAAATTAATCTACTAAAACATAATTATATGCCGGTTTACACCTTTCGTAAAACACAATTCATTGCGGCTTCAGTTGAAGAGGTTTGGGATTTCATCTCATCTCCCCGCAATTTAAAATTGATCACCCCTCCGTATATGGGATTTGACGTGATCACTGCCGATCTTCCCGAAAAAATGTACGCGGGAATGATCATTGCCTATCATGTAAAGCCTTTACTGGGCATCCGAACTACCTGGGTGACAGAGATCACACAGGTAACCGATCAGAAATATTTTGTCGATGAACAGCGCTATGGTCCCTATACGATGTGGCACCACCAACATCTGATTGAACCCGTGGAAGGGGGAGTTCTAATGACCGATATTATTGACTACCAACCTCCCTTTGGAATATTAGGAGCCTTGGCAAACAAGGTGATTATTGGCGCAAAACTCGAGGAGATATTTATTTATCGGGAGCAAAAGTTACTTGAGAAATTTGGTCTAAACCTAAATACTAAAAAAGCAGACGATTAATACACGTTTCTCCAGAATTAGTGTAAATTTAGTAGTTTACTTAATAAAAATAATGCTACATGTTTTTGGAGCAAGGGACACAAGGGAGAAACGAGATTGGACGATGGATCGCATTGGTTTTAATAGTTGCAACCGTATTTCAAATCATAGGCTATCTGCCGATTAGAATTTTTACTTTTTTAAAGCTTGAGGAAAATCCCGATATTGAGCTAAATCCTGAAAACGCGCTGGATCTCTCACCCTTTAATATCTCAGTATTCGAAGCTCTATTATTGTCAAGCATACCTTATATCGTTGGGTTAATTACCCTGCTGCTTTTAATTAAGTCCATTCACGAACGAACACCATTATCTGTATTAACAAGCTATTCCTCATTTCGCTGGAAAAATTTCTTCTGGGGTGCCCGATTATGGTTGATGCTCCTTGCCTCTTACACACTATTTATCTCCTTTATAGGTATCCAAGAAAATAAAATTCAATTCAACTTACTGTATTTCTTTACTTTAGCACTTTATTTGCTTGCACTTATCCCACTTCAAATAGCATTTCAGGAGGTATTTTTCAGAGGATATTTGATGCAAGGATTTTCACAAATAATTAAATTTAAATGGTTAACTTTGTTAGTGACCGCTCTAATTTCTGGAGCCATCCAAATTACAAATCTGGAACAACACGTTATTGAACCATTCAATACACTGCCTCAATATATCTGGTATGGGATTTTTTTTGGAATTATCACCCTTATGGACGAAGGGCTTGAAATGGCCCTTGGAGTGCATGCTATTAACACTATATATTTTTCTCTTTTCTTTATTGAGGATTCCAGCGAGGTTCACATGTCCGCATTATTCCAAATTACTCGTTTAAACCCAAAACTAAATATTGTTGCACTTATTAGTATGTCACTATTGTTTCTCTATATTACCCGACAGAAATTTAAATGGCCACGATGGACTTATCTATTCTTTAAAGTGAACTATCCGATAACCGATGATTTGGCTATATACGTTGAAGACGAGTATGAGGATGAGGATTACAAATAATTATTAAACCATTTAGAGCTATGGAATTATTTTCTGCAAAAGAAGTCTCTAAGACCTACTCGAGTCAGCAGGCCTTAACGAATGTCTCCGTCTCGGTTGAGGAAGGGACGATTTTTGGTTTATTGGGTCCAAACGGAGCTGGTAAAACCACCCTTATCCGAATTATTAATCAGATAACAGCGCCTGACAGTGGCTCAGTATGGCTTGATGGCCGACCACTAAAGCCCGGCGATATTAGTCAAATCGGCTATCTTCCTGAGGAAAGGGGGCTTTACAAGAAGATGAAGGTGGGAGAGCAGGCATTGTATTTAGGACAACTAAAGGGGTTGTCGCGCCATGATGCGATGAAAGAATTAAAGATTTGGTTTGAGAAATTTGAGATCACCTCGTGGTGGGATAAGAAAGTTATGGAGCTCTCCAAAGGGATGCAGCAAAAAGTACAGTTCATATGTACTGTACTTCACAAACCACGACTTCTGATCTTCGATGAGCCTTTCAGTGGATTTGATCCCATCAATACAGATCTAATAACACGCGAGATCCTGCAGCTGAAAAAAGATGGTGCCACCATTATCTTCTCAACCCATAACATGGAATCAGTAGAACAACTTTGCGATCATATTGCACTAATAGACAAATCTAAAAAGATCCTCGATGGCCCTACGCAGGAAATCAGGGAGAAATACAAGTCGAATATATATGACATCGCCTACCGGGGCTCTTTCGATCTGAAAAGTCATGATCTTGCAAATAAATACAATATAATAAAACACGAACAGAATGGCCACGGAAATAGGCTTAGTATTCAGTACCCAGATGGCAGCAGCTCACGAGAACTTATCAAAGATCTCGTTGAGCAAGTTGAGCTTATTTCGTTTAATGAAGTAATCCCAAGTATGAACGAAGTATTTATTAAAGTTGTCAAACAAAATTCCTAAAACATACATCTCATGCATAAAATTCTATTGATATTAAAAAGGGAATACACCACACGTGTTCAGAAAAAATCATTTATTTTTCTAACCTTGCTGATGCCGGTAATAATGGCTGCATTAATTATTTTACCCGCCTATTTTGCCTCTATGGGTGATGAACAAACGCGAACTATCGGAGTATATGATGGGTCTGCAGTTTTTCTGGGAAGACTTGAAAACTCAGAGTTCACAAAATTCCAGTTTATTCCACGTGATGAATTTGTGAGTTCAAAAAGCGACATTAAGAATTCAAACTATTATGCCCTTGTAGATATTGAACCCAATTTTCTCATAACCAAAACTGTTCAGGTTTTGTCTGCAAACAACATCGCTTTTGATCTTAAATCACAAATTAAGGATAAGATACAAGGGGTAATTGAAAAAGATAAGATGGCTGAGGTGGTTCGGCAAACAGCAATACCGGATCTGGAGAAGAAACTTGCAGCGACAAAAACCCATATCAATCTAGACACCATTAAGGTAGGCGATGGAGGCGTGGTAGAAAAAAGCTCTACCGAGATTGGAATGGTTTTGGGATACATTTTTGGGTTTATGATCTATTTATTTATATTTATTTATGGTACAATGGTGATGCAAGGGGTTATGGAGGAAAAGCAAAGCCGTATTGTGGAGGTTATAATATCCAGTGTTAGGCCCTTTCAGCTGATGATGGGTAAGATCGTAGGTATAGCCTTGGTAGGACTAACCCAATTTGCTTTATGGGTAATTCTTGGAATTGCAATCCTCACAGCATCAAAAAGCTTCTATCCCAGCCCAGCACAAGCTCACCAGATGCAAAATGTAATCGAGCAGCAGGATTCCATGCAACAGGCTGGAGGACCTGAGCTTGATAAAATTCAGGATCTGCTGGCTATGGTTGGAACAATAAACTTCCCACTTATTATTGGTTGTTTTATCTTCTTCTTTATTGGAGGTTATCTGCTCTATAGCTCTATGTTTGCTGCTGTCGGCTCGGCTATTGATGTCCAGGAAGATGCCCAGCAGTTCATGCTTCCCATCACCCTTCCAATTATCGTGTCTATCATGGTAATGGTAAGTGCCTTACGCAGCCCCGATGGCCCGATTGCCTTCTGGTTCAGCATGATTCCATTCACTTCTCCAATCGTTATGATGGCTCGGATACCGTTTGGCGTACCTATCTGGCAATTACTTCTTTCAATGTTTTTACTCATAATAACCTTTGTGGCAATGGTGTGGATAACGGCAAAAATTTACCGCACCGGAATACTGATGTACGGCAAAAAACCATCCTGGAAAGAACTCGGAAAATGGCTGATGTATAAATCATAACAGATCTACCAGGAATATTTAGGAGAATGCCTAAATATAAAAAGGCAGGAAGCTCACATGGCGCCTGCCTTTTTCTTCGAATAAGATTATCTGAACGAATTGTGTGGTTTGAAAATAAGATATGTAAATTTACCCCTCTTAAATAGATCTAAATCGTAGTGCAGATTTAATCTTTTAATTTTCATGCATCCTATTAAATTTTAAAATATAAAACTACTGAATGATAATTCTTGTGATAATCGTTTTTAGTTTAGGGTATCTCCTGATAGCCTTTGAAAGCGGTATTAAAATTAATAAATCGGCCATTGCTCTGATTACGGGCGTCCTGTGCTGGACTATATACAGCCTATTCTCTGCAGACAAAACACTTGTTAATCTCCAATTAACAGAACATCTCGGGGAACTATCAGGAATCTTGTTTTTCCTGCTGGGAGCTATGACTATTGTAGAATTAATTGATGCCCATGCCGGGTTTGACCTAATCACGCGTAGAATAACACAAACCGACAAACGAAAGCTAATTTGGATTATTGCACTACTCACTTTTTTTCTCTCTGCGGTACTAGACAATCTGACAACCACAATCGTAGTTATTTCGTTGCTCAAGAAGCTTATAAAACACCAGCAAGACCGTCTATTTTTCGCAGGAATTGTTGTTGTAGCGGCAAATGCCGGGGGTGCTTGGACCCCAATTGGCGACGTAACTACGACGATGCTTTGGCTTGGAGGGCAGATAACTACGACAAATATTATGGTTAAGCTATTCCTCCCGAGTCTTATAGCCTTGATTGTCCCGCTATTGGTTGTATCAGTAAAACTTAAAGGTTTAATTGCCAAACCTTTAATAACTGAATTGACTGAAAAAGTTGAGATTTCGAAAAAACACCAGCTAATCGTTTTTAGCTCGGGAGTGCTCATTTTAATGTTAGTCCCACTCTTTAAAATGGTTACCCACCTCCCACCCTATTTAGGGATCTTGGCGGGGTTGGGAATAGTCTGGGTAATTACGGAGATCATTCACCAACAAAAAGAGGAGTCCATCAGGCACCGATTCTCCGTAGCCCAGGCGCTGCGAAAAATAGACACCTCAAGCATCTTGTTTTTCTTCGGCATTCTAATCAGTGTTGCAGCGCTGCAATCCTCAGGAATACTCGCTGAATTAGCCCAATGGATGAGCACCGAAATTGGCAACCTGAATGTGATTGTTATATTACTAGGACTCATATCTGCAGTTATAGATAATGTTCCATTAGTTGCTGTATCTCAAGGAATGTTTAATCTTACAAATTATCCTACGGACCATTATTTATGGGAGTTTCTGGCATACTGTGTTGGCACGGGAGGGAGCATACTGATAATAGGATCTGCAGCAGGTATTGCCGCTATGGGGATGGAGAAAATAAGTTTCTTCTGGTATCTCAGAAAAATATCGCTAATTGCCACACTAGGCTATTTTGCCGGAGCGATAACCTATATCGTGCAAAATTACCTCGTGAGAATCTAAATAAACAAGTTATGAATTACCTTTACACCAATCTAATTTAGTGTGATGAACCATTATGCGGTAATAGATCTTGGGACAAATACCTGCAACTTACTAATAGCGTATCTTGAGCCAGACGGCTCATGCCGCACGGTATACGATAAAAAGCTGCCGGTTAAACTTGGTCGTGGAGGTATAAATAACATGATATTACTTCCAGATGCGATGGAACGTGGCATCGGAGCACTTCAGCAACATGCTACTACCTTAAAGAAATACGGGGATATCCCTTTACGCGTGATTGGCACATCGGCTCTGCGAGGAGCCTTAAACAGAGATGAATTTCTAAAGAAGAGCTCCGATAAGTTAGGATGGAAGATCGAAATCATCGATGGGGAGACTGAGGCATTACTAATTTTCAGAGGAGTTCGCCTTGCACTGCCTTCTCGAATCGGTAAATACCTTATCGTTGACATTGGAGGTGGAAGCATTGAGTTTATTCTAGCTGAGGACGACACGATAATCTGGAAGCGAAGCGTCAATATTGGTATAGCCCGAGTTTTAGAAGTAGTCCCGATGTCAGATCCAACCACGTCAACAGAAATTTCAGCTATTGAAAATTGGTTCGACAGCCACCTCTCTGAGCTCTGGGAAGTAAGCAATAAACATCGGCCACAAACACTCGTAGGTTGCTCGGGTGCCTTTGACACATTTATGGATATTTATGAACAAGAGGAGCCCGACAGAAAAATAAGAACCGTATCAGAACTTCCCCTGGCCGACTATAGCGTGATCCACAAAAAGCTTATTGATTCAAATCATCAATCACGAAGTACACTTAAAGGGATGGAGATTATGCGTGTCGAAATGATTGTAATTGCTTCAATCTTCACCAACTTTTTACTTGGGAAATTACAGATCAACAGACTTATCCACACCCATAATTCACTCAAAGAGGGAGTTATGGATCAACTAATTGGTAAAAAATATAATATTTAAAGATGGTAAAGATATTGGTTATCGATGATGAGCGGAGCATCCGAAATACCTTAAAGGAGATCTTAGGCTTTGAAGGGTATGCCGTTGAGGTTGCAGAGAATGGGGCTTTGGGACTTGAGATGGCAAAAGCAACAGATTATGACATTATCCTTTGCGACATTAAAATGCCTGAGATGGATGGGATAGAGGTGCTTGAGAAGATCATCGAGCTCAAGCCAGAAACAACAGTCGTTATGATATCGGGGCATGGGAATATTGACACAGCCGTAGAGGCAATTAAAAAGGGGGCATTCGATTTTATCGTTAAACCTCTTGACTTAAACCGATTATTAATTACCATTCGAAATGCGGGTAATAAAACGCTGCTGGTTAAAGAGACCCTTGTATTAAAACAAAAAATCAACAAACAGTATGAGATCATAGGGGAATCACTGCCAATAAAAAAAGTGATTGAGATGACCGATCGCGTTGCCCCCACGGATGCCAAAGTTCTTATTACGGGTGCTAATGGCACAGGGAAAGAGCTTGTCGCGCGTCGACTGCATCAGCTCTCTGCACGTTCGGAGGCCCCATTTATAGAGGTCAACTGCGCGGCTATTCCTTCTGAATTAATTGAGAGTGAATTATTTGGGCACGAAAAAGGGGCCTTCACCTCAGCAATCAGGCAACGCAAAGGCAAATTTGAGCAAGCTGATGGCGGGACACTTTTCTTGGATGAAATAGGAGACATGAGTTATTCGGCACAATCAAAAGTATTACGTGCACTGCAGGAAAATATCATAACTCGGGTAGGGAGCGATAGCCCCATTAAAGTTAATGTCAGGGTCATTGCTGCCACGAATAAAGATCTTAATCAAGAGATCCGCAATGGTAATTTCCGCGAAGATTTGTACCACCGTCTAAGTGTAATCCTTATCAAAGTCCCCTCGCTTGAAAGCAGAAAAGAAGATATCCCCCTATTGGCACAACACTTTATTGAGATGATCTGCTCCGAATACGGCCAACCCCCTAAAGAGATCGAACCTGAAGCTCTTGAAGAATTACAAAACCATCAATGGCCGGGAAATATCAGAGAATTTCGCAATGTAATTGAACGGTTAATTATTTTGTGTACTAAATCAATAACACGTGATGAAGTTCGAATGTATGCTCCGGTAGGAAATATATCTACTGAGTAAGCATTCACAAGGTTTCATCTCAGATTCAGTTGTACGGTTATCTTGTCGCTTATGGTTTATTGCGCATTTTAAAAGATCCAAATCTTCCTGATGATTGTTATTTATCTACTGTTATTTTTAAAATCTGCAATACCAGAAAGAAGCAGCAATTAAAATAATCCGAAGTAAAAAATCGTTAGCTCCTTATTTGCATATACTTAAATGGATTTACAGTATAAACAATTGTTCATAATTTATGTTAATTAAAGGTTGATACATTGTTGATACAAAAATGATGAAATAGTTGCATTCGGGGTACTATCTGTAGTATATTTGAAATATCAGATAAGCGATAAAAGGTTACTTTGAAGATGTGGAGACGGAGAGAGACACTTAGTTGAGTAAGGATCCGGATCGGTCAAACTTTAGGGTTTGCGCATCAGAGGAGTCAGAGGTTGAACGAGAGGAGGTGATCCAATCGGACAATCAGCCGGAAATAACGCTAGTCGTTCATTAGAAGGTTGAGTCGAAGGTCGGAGGAGACAAGGAACGAAAGTTTTGTAAGGTAATCCGAGAAACAAAGAGGCTGTAAGGCCGATATGTTTCATGCAGCAGAAGGCAGATCGAAAGAGATGAACCACCCTGCATATCTAGAGGCACTCCGTTCTGGAAGGTCGACCGCAAGGGGAACCGAAGGAACAGCAAGAGGGTAAGGTTCTAAACAGCCGAATCCAAAAGCGATGGGTTGCGAAAGTAATCGCTGTAATGCGTAAGCAGGAAAGCGGTAAAAAGCAGCCAACCATGATAACCGTAGTCTGACGCCGCAGATAAAGCAATTTATCAGCGACGAAATGGGAACAACTTGAAAGAGTAGTTCCCATTTGTGTTTTATGCCAATACCTAAAAACTTTTACTTGTCGCGGTACATTGCTGATAAGTCTATTACAGTTAACTCAAAGAGAAATTCCCCAATTTTGGCAACTACAAACGTAAAAAATGCCTCCCCCTTCTCTTTATTCGCCTTAGCCGGATTGCCAATTCCAGTATCCTTAGTAACCTTGGACCACTCTCGTTCAGCCCATGCCCATGATTCATTTAGCGCATTAACTGCAAATACCTTTGCCTTACCATCACCGGCTTCATGAAGTGGCAACACCAATTCAGGGGTTAAATACTGCATGAAACTAGTCTCAACTTCACCGGCATGCTCACCCATATCTTCAAAATAATCTGAAGCCCCCGAAATTTTAAACCAATCACATTGACAAATAAACATTTGTGGAAATTCAAGATTTAGTTCCCTAATCATCTGCTTAAAATCATTTCCCCCATGCGCATTTAGAATCACCAACTTAAATATTCCTTGCCGATCTAATACTGTAATTAAATCTTTAAGAATAAGCAGTTGAGTACTCGGATTTAAATTCATATCGAGTGTTATGTCACGCTGACCAGTATTAACTCCATACGGAATTGTGGGCAGGACGATTACCTTTCCACCACGATTAGAGGCTAATTGGGCCGCCGCCTCTGCGATACGCCCTGCAATAATAGTATCGGTGCCATATGGAAGATGGTAATTATGAGCCTCGGTGGCTCCCCATGGTAAGACAGCCAGCTGAAAGTCTGTCTGTTTTACTGCCTTCCAATTTGTTTCTGAAAGAATATAGTTTCGCATTAAGTGGATATAATTAAAGTCCTAAAATAATAAAACTAAGTCTAAAATGAACGAATTGTGATTTTACAATTGATATGCTACCTTTGAAAAATAAACACCCTTTCTTTAAAAAGAAAAGTTTTCGCTATGAATCTTCCAATATATACCGTAGATGCCTTTGCGGAGAAAATCTTCAGGGGAAATCCAGCCGCGGTATCTCCACTGGAAAATTGGCTCGAGGATGATTTGCTTCAAAATATAGCGACTGAAAATAATCTCTCAGAGACGGCCTTTTTTGTTAAACGGGAGAATTATTACGAGATTAGATGGTTTACCCCACTTGTAGAGGTCGATTTATGCGGCCATGCAACCTTAGCCGCAGCCCACATCCTTTTTAATCATCTAAATTATGTGGATGATCAGCTGCTCTTTAAATCTCGTCATAGCGGAATACTTGAAGTAAAAAGAAGTGGAACGGTACTTACTTTAAATTTCCCTGCTGATCATCTTGCTCCTGCAGTGGCCCCTGAGAATCTTTTTGAGGGATTGGGGAAAACACCAATAGAACTTTGGAAAGGGAAAACCGATTACCTACTTTACTTTTCATCACAGGGCGATATTGAATCACTCAGCCCAGATTTCAGCATTTTAAAGAATATTGATGCGCGTGGACTAATAGTTACTGCGCCAGGAATAGACTGTGATTTTGTTTCGCGATTCTTTGCACCAGCTGTTGGGATAAACGAAGATCCTGTAACAGGATCTGCACATACCTCCTTGGTTCCATTCTGGGCAGCTCGATTAGGAAAGAGTACATTTAAAGCTCAGCAGCTCTCCTCGAGAAGTGGCAAACTCGAATGTGAGCTTCTCAACGATCGCGTATTAATATCAGGTGAAGCAACTACTTACTTAACAGGAACAATAAAAATTAATTAAATTTAAGTCTTTAATTTAGAGCTGCTTATTCACTAAAAAAGAATAAAAATAAAACTATACTAATCAAACTAAACACTCACAACAAAAGAAACACTAATGAAAACTAAACTCGTATTATTTCTGCTTTTGTTAACGATGGCAGGATTCTCACAGATTAAACTGCCCCCATTTTTCAGTAATAACATGGTTCTTCAGCAGGGAATCGCTATTCCTGTCTGGGGATGGGCCTCACCAAACGAAAAGATCACAATAACAATCGACAAGAGTGTAAAAAGCACGCGCGCAGGCAAGGATGGGAAATGGCGTATTGATCTTCCAAAGATGAACTATGGAGGGCCATATACGATGAGTGTTAAGGGCAAGGATATAAAAACGATCTCTAATATTCTGATCGGAGAAGTTTGGGTATGCTCAGGACAATCGAATATGGAATTTAAAGTCTCCTCTACAAAAAATGCCGCCGCTGAAATTGCAGCGGCTAACTATCCATCGATCAGATTCTTTACGGTTGGAAAGAGAGTCGCTAAGGAGCCTCAGGAGAATCTGGAGGAGGGAGAATGGGCTGTCTGCTCACCTCAGACAGTATCAGAGTGCTCTGCTGTAGGATATTTCTTTGGACGTAATCTCTCTGAAGAAGCAAAGGTACCGATTGGCCTTATTCATACCTCCTGGGGTGGAACGGTCGCAGAAACATGGATGAGCCCTGAGGCGATCGCTTTAGACCCTGACTTTTCAAGTTTGTTAGAAAAACTTAAAAGTGTTGATATGAGTAGTGGGAAAGTAAATCCCAACAGCTATCCCACATTGCTTTATAATGGAATGCTAAATCCCATAATACCTTACGGAATCAAGGGTGCTATTTGGTACCAGGGGGAATCGAATGCTTCTCGAGCTCAACAATACAAGCGGGTATTTCCAAATATGATCAAAGACTGGCGAACCAAATGGGGAGAAGGAAATTTCCCTTTCTTGTTCGTTCAATTGGCTAATTTCAAAAAGAGTGTTCCCGAGCCCTCAGAAAGTGAGTGGGCAGAATTAAGGGAAGCGCAGACCCAAACACTTGAGTTAGAAAATACAGGAATGGCTACGATTATCGATGTTGGTGATGCGGTTGATATTCATCCTACCGATAAACAAACAGTTGGATATCGACTCTCCTTGGCTGCCAGAAAGGTTGCCTATGGAGAAACTCTGGTCTATACCGGACCAACCTACAAAGGGATGAAAGTCACCCAAAGCAATATCGAGGTAACATTCGATCATGTTGGCAAAGGACTGCAGGCAAACAGTAAATATGGTTATATCACCGGATTTACTATCGCAACAAAAGACGGTCCATTCAAATGGGCCAAAGCTATTATCACAGGGAGCAATACGATAAGCATCTCTAGTGATGAAGTTAACCACCCTGCTGAAATAAGGTATGGCTGGGCAGATAACCCCGACGATCTAAACCTATATAACAGTGAAGGTCTACCGGCTAATCCCTTTAGAACAGATTCTCGGAAGGGGATAACTAAATAAATTAATAATTGTCCAAAATTAAATGGTTAATCCAAAAGAACAGGCCATAGTCGTCCCGAAAGCATAGCACTTTCCCAAATCTTAAATGGTTTTCCCGAAAGAGCGAGCCCATACTCTTCTACAGCCTGAGCAAAACTCACACCTTTACGAAACAACCAAAACAAATGACTTTCAAATAACTGAGAATCTATAATCTTGCGATTCATTGTTATGGCAAGGTCAAACAGGTCTTTCTTAATTATTGACTCTGAAACCGGAAGGTTTTTATCTTTGTGCAAGAGAGGTTCGTGATGTTGCAACTTGCTAAGCACTCTGTAAAACAGGCGGGAATTTTCAGATTGTATCTTGTAGGTATGGCTTTTACCGGTAATTTTCCGGTTAAAATTAAAGAGTATATAATCGGGTTTCAGCATAAATTGCCCTGCCTTTAATTCGGCAGCCTCTGCAACTGATAATCCATAATTATACAGTAAGAATAATACAATTCGCTGACGGTCAGAGTCACACCTACTAATTAAAGTTCGGATCTCTTCCGGAGAAAAATAATCTTCCATACAAATTTAGCTATAATAAATGACTTGGAAAATCGGAAAAACAAGCTAGAAATCACACAATACTAATCAGGCCTAAACCTTAACAATAAACAGTTAAATTACTTCTGAATGGAATTAAAGTCCGGAGGCTGAACTTATTTAGTATCATATACTTTACAAATATAATTAATTGATTAATTAAACAAAAAAAATAACCAATAAAACTATCTAATAAATGAATATAATAATCGTATCTCTTCTGCCCAAATCGTATCATCGGGAGTTTCGAGGATAATGGGCATTTGATCAAAATTGGAATCGTTCATAATCAACTCAAAAAGCTCCATTCCGATAAATCCTTGTCCAATACTGTTGTGTCGATCGACACGTGTAGCTAACTCTTTTTTGGAATCGTTGAGGTGAATAGCACGCAGGTAATTAAAGCCTACTACTTCATCAAATTTCGAAAATGTCTGATCAAAAACATCTTTTGTCCGCAGGTCATAGCCTGCGGTAAAGGTATGACAGGTATCGAGGCATACCCCTACGCGCGATTTATCATCAACCTGGCTAATAATCTCAGCAAGATGTTCAAATGCATATCCCATATTGGTTCCCTGCCCTGCTGTATTTTCAATTACTGCAGAAACACCATGAGTAGCCCGCAACGCAATATTAATTGATTCGGCAATTCTAGACAAACATTCGGAGGGGGATATTTTATTTAGATGACTTCCAGGATGGAAATTTAACATTTTCAATCCGAGTTGCTCACAACGTAACATCTCATCATTGAAGGCCTCTCTTGATTTATTAAGCCCCTCCTCTTCTGGATGACCAAGATTTATCAAATAGCTATCGTGTGGAAGGATCATCTCAGGCAAAAAACCATGCGTATCGCAATTGTGTTTAAAGGCAGCGATACTGGCCGCGGTTAAAGGGGCAGCATTCCATTGTTTTTGATTCTTTGTAAAAAGGGCAAACGCCTTAGCCCCGATTGCCTTGGCATTAAGCGGAGCATTTTCAACGCCACCACCCGCACTAACATGTGCACCTATATACTTCATGCGAAAATATTTATGTTCAAAATGGAAGAAAAATTAAAAACATCCCTGTCAAGAATGGTACGCAAATATGGCAAATAAAAACTGAATAATCATTAATCCTGAATCCCACTTTAAAAATTAATCGTGTCATACAAAAACAGACCACAGAGGTGGATCAGACACGTTAAAGATGCAAAAATTAGTTTTAATTAATATTAAAATAATATAGCAGTTCCTGTAGCGTATTAAAAACTAAATCAGAACTCACAATCCGTACAATAGGAAAGAAACAATGATGATTGATCTTCAAAAATTCATAGACTATCAGGCTAACAGTAAGAGAGATATAACGACAAGCCTAAAACAACCCAATCGGATATATCCGATTTAAAAACAACATGTTAACCTCACACACTGTTTGATTCCTAACATAATATTAAGATTGCAATAAAGTTTATAAATGCCATTGATAGAATAGATTAGTGAGATAAGTGATAGGTAGGTTAAACCATCGAATAATTGACTACCTTTGCGGCTCAAAATAAATAGATGCAAAACATTAGAAACATAGCAATAATTGCCCACGTCGATCACGGAAAAACAACACTGGTCGACAAAATGATTCTGGATTCAAATATCTTCAGGAATAATCAAAATCCAGGAGAATTGATCCTTGACAATAATGATCAGGAGCGTGAACGTGGAATTACCATTTTGGCTAAAAACGTTTCGGTCGTTTATAATGGGACAAAAATAAACATCATAGATACTCCAGGCCATGCGGACTTTGGTGGTGAAGTGGAGCGTGTACTAAACATGGCTGATGGTGTACTTTTACTCGTTGATGCCTTTGAGGGGACAATGCCACAGACACGATTTGTACTGCAAAAAGCGATTCAACTTGGATTGAAACCCATTGTAGTAATCAATAAAGTAGATAAGCCCAATTGCCGTCCAGACATTGTCCACGAGCAGGTTTTTGAATTGATGTACAGCCTAGATGCAACCGAGGAGCAGCTAGACTTCCCCACGATTTATGGATCAGCCAAACAGAACTGGATGAGTAACGACTGGAAAGTACGCACCGAAAATATTTCTGAATTATTTGATGCCATTATCGAGCATATCCCCGCTCCTACCGAGAATCCGGGAACTCCACAGATGCTAGTAACCTCATTGGATTACTCAAAATATGTGGGTCGTATTGCCATTGGCAGGATTCATAGAGGAGAGCTCAGAGAGGGGATGAACGTTTCATTAGTTAAACGCGATGGAACAACGTCAAGAACCAAGATTAAAGAGCTTCACCTATTTACCGGATTAGCACGAGAAAAAGTAACCAGCGCTACAAACGGAGATATTTGTGCACTTGTAGGAATAGAAGGTTTTGAGATCGGAGATACAATTTGTGATTTCGAAAATCCGGAACCATTAGATCCAATCTCTATCGACGAGCCCACGATGAGTATGTTATTTACGATTAACAACTCTCCATTTTATGGCAAAGAGGGGAAATTAGTTACTAGTCGTCATATCCATGATAGACTTATTCGTGAGTTGGAAAAAAATCTTGCATTACATGTCGAAACCACCGATTCAGCAGATGCATGGAATGTTCATGGTCGTGGAGTACTCCATCTTTCGGTTTTAATCGAAACCATGCGACGCGAAGGTTATGAACTTCAGGTTGGACAACCTCAGGTTCTTTTCAAAGAGATAAACGGCGAAAAACATGAACCAATAGAAATGCTTCATGTCGATCTTCCCGAAGAGCTTAGCGGCACCGCTATCGACCTTATTACCCGCAGAAAAGGGGAAATGCTAAATATGGAGAAAAAAGGAGAACGTATAAACCTTGAATTCCATATCCCTTCACGCGGAATTATCGGCTTACGTACCACAATGATGACTGCTACTCAAGGCGAAGCAGTTATGGCACATCGCTTTATAAAATATGATCGCTACAAAGGTCCAATCGAAACACGAATGAATGGCTCATTAATAGCTCTTGAAACAGGAACCGCCTTCGCCTATGCACTCAATAAACTTCAGGATCGTGGCAAATACTTTATCGATCCACAAGAGGAAATTTATGAAGGTCAGGTTATTGGCGAGAGTAGCCGCGAAGGTGATCTTGTAATGAACATGACAAAATCAAAGAAACTTACCAATATGAGAGCGTCCGGTTCTGATGATAAGGTACGACTTGCACCGCCTATTAAGTTTAGTTTAGAAGAGGCATTGGAATATATTCAAAAAGACGAATATGTCGAAGTCACCCCTAAATCAATACGACTTCGTAAAATTGTCCTTAATGAAGGTGAACGAAAAAGATCAGCCAAAAAATCAGATTAACGAAAAAAATCACCTAATATATAGAAACCCTTAATTTGCATTATATGTAAATTAAGGGTTTCTTCTTTAAATACCATTCGTACTATTCCCCGAATGTCTTAAGGTCGCAATTTCACCAAAAATGATAAAAACACGCGTTTTCGGCATATCTGAAATTCAACTTTAAACCGTATTAAGCACTTAAAAGGGACAATATTAATCAAAATACAGATAGAAACACCACCATCCACTTACTCTAATAGCCTATAATTAAGATATATAAAAAAAATATAAGAATAATCTTGCATATTTAGTACTATGTGTTGCATAGTACCATCCTAAAGACATATATTTGTAATACATACTTCATGGTATAAAATGGTATTATAAAAAACGACAAGTGATGAAAACAACATTTAGAAGATCTTACATCGCAATAGGGTTGACAGGGTTTCTACTATTTAACTCGTGCAGTAAACCAGTTTCAACAGGTAATACAATTATCGGAATAAATGTAATCTATCATGCCCTACCTGCAGTTGCCAATTCGGTTAACAGATATTCAAAAACAAAGCTATCTGACTATTTACTAAGTCGTTCGAATGAAAAAAACACAGAGGTTATTACGGTCAAGAAAGTTATCAAAGTGGATACTAAATTGAAAGCTAAACCAATAACGATAGGCAGCTTAAGGGAAGCTCCTTTGATTTAAAATAACAGAAGGGCTATGATTCAAAATTACAGGCTTAAAATTTTAACTATTTACAACTAAAAAACATATGAACCTCGAAAACACAAAAGCTCAAATGAGGAAAGGGATTCTGGAATATTGCATTCTGCTGAACCTATCCAAGAAGCCATCCTATGCTTCAGATATCATTGCAGAGATGAAAGTTGCGCAAATGATTGTCGTTGAAGGGACCTTATATCCGTTGCTAACACGTTTAAAGAACGACGGATATCTAAGTTATCGCTGGGAGGAATCGCTACAGGGACCACCGCGTAAATATTACGAGCTTACGCCCCAGGGAAAGCTATTCCTTAATGAGCTGGATCAAGCTTGGGGAGAACTTGTTGAGGCGATTAATCAAATAAAAAATAATAACCTTTAGTAAAATATACGACCATGAAAAAAACATTTACAATAAACATTAGTGGAACAGTTTTTCATATTGATGATGATGCATACGAAAAACTACACAACTATATTCTAAAGATAAATAGTCATTTTGGATCTGATGCCGAAGCGACAGAAATTGTAGAGGACATTGAGTCACGAATTTCAGAGCTTTTCCAGGAGCATTTAAGGGATAGGAATGAAGCAATTACTATTGAGCAAGTCGAGCAAATCATTCGTATCATGGGAATGCCTGAAGCGTTTGATGATGCGAAAGAGGGGGAGCCAGAAAAGATCAAGGCTCCACGTCAACGCCAGCGAAAGCTTTACCGAGATCCAGATGATCGTGTCCTAGGTGGCGTTTGCAGTGGATTAGGGGCCTATTTCAATTTTGACCCTGTAATTATCCGATTAATATTCGTCTTGTTAATATTTTTGGGAGCCGGTTCAAGTTTAATTATCTACATCATATTATGGATTGTAGTACCTAAAGCATCAAACTCGGCACAACGTCTTGAGATGAAAGGAGAAGAGGTAAACATCACGAATATCTCAAAAAACATTAAAGAGGAGATTCAGGAGGTAAAAGAGAATTACGAAAAATTCAAGTCCAGCGGCAAAGGACGTGAGAGAATGAGCAAAGCAGGAAACATAATCACCTCCATATTAAAGGCTATACTTAAAGTTGCAGCAGTGATATTTGGTGTCTTCCTTATTGCTATTGGGATATTTGCAATCATTGCCTTAGTAACATCGTTATTAATAACCAAAGAATTCATTGGCATTACACCATTAGGCCAAGGTCTTCCACAATATCTGGATTTACTAATGAGTGGCACTAATTTTTTCTGGTTCTGGATTGCCATTGGCATCGTTATCGGATTGCCACTACTTTTAATCGCCTATTTAGGAACAAAGCTTATTTTCCGATTCAAGTCGAGCAATGGAAGAGTTGGAATTAGTTCCTTCGCATTATGGGTAGTAGGAATACTGTTATTGATATTTATATCGGTTAGAACATTTAGTGATTTTAAAAGCATATCAACAACAACCAAGCAGGAGGCCATAACAACAAAATCAGACACCTTATTTGTAAATCTCGGGAAAGATGAATTCAGCGAATACCTGGACTCTAACTTTAATCTCGGGGGTCTTAGGGTTGCTTCAATTGATAGCAAACAGTTTCTGCTCACGACACCTTCATTAGATATTATAAAGAGCGATAACAACGATTTTAGTTTGATAATTAAATCACGAGCACGAGGACGAGATCTGGATAAAGCACAAAACAATGCGCGTGAAATAAATTACAAATATGAGTTACAAGATTCAATCATCACCTTTTCGCCTTGGTTTATGATGCCTGAAAAATCAGGATGGCGTCAACAAGAAATTGAAATCACATTAAAAGTTCCAGAGAATAAAACAATCTATCTAAGTGGTGAGATGGTAAAGATTCTGCACGACATTCAAAACACCTCGGATATGTGGGATGGAGATATGGGAACCCATTATTGGACGATGAAACCAAATGGATTAGAGATTACGCAACGCAAAATAGCACGCGTAGAAATACCTAAAAAGACAAAAAAATGAAGATCCTATTACTAATTTTATTCACAGTATCACTCCTAGCCATAACGGTTTTCGCTTCAGCTCAAAGCCGGTCAAACAAAATCTATGATCAATACGTCCACAAGGATGGCTATACCTATTTCTCATTCTCTAAGGCCATGATCGATGCCGTAAATTTAAATATCGATGAGGAAAATAAAAAAGTCACTGGAGACCTACAAGAGATCCGAATATTGATTTTAACGGAGGTGAAAAATCAGGAGAAAGAGAAGTTAAGAAAGAGCTTAAGTGAAAAATTCGATGAGCTAAACTATAAAAAAATTGAATTTTCAGAAGGCAATAAAAATGAACATATAGAGTTTAGAATTGATAAAGAATTAGAAATAGTCAGAGAGTGCCATGTAATAATAGGTAATAATGAGGACGAGAACTTTAGTTGCATGGTATCTTTTTATGGAACTTTCAAGATAGAGGATCTTAAAAGTTTTGAGAAATTCAGTAGAAAGCAGATCGAAACGGAGAATAAACAAGCTAAAAAATGAACCGTTAGGGTTTAAAGTGTGTCCAAATCAGAAAGAGATCAAAATTTAGTTGATCTCTTTCTATTTACGAACCCGTGCCATCTCACGCTCAGCATCCTTTGATTTAAGGCTTTGTCGTTTATCGTAATTTGCCTTACCTTTTGACAATGCGATCTCAATCTTAGCTAAACCCTTATCGGTTAAAAAGATCCGCAACGGAACAATGGTCAGTCCCGACTCTTTTAATTTACGTTCTAATTTATTGAGTTCACGCCTACTCATGAGTAACTTACGCTCTCGACGCACCTCATGGTTATTGCACGTTCCAAAATCGTACTCCGAAATATTTAGATTTTTAATATAAAGCTCATTACCGATGAAATGGCAATACGCATCATTCATATTAACTTTACTTAGACGGATCGATTTTATCTCAGTACCTAACAGAACAATGCCTGCTACATATTTATCGATGAACTCATAATCAAAGCTCGCCCTTTTATTTTTAATATTAATATGTTGCTGAATAGTCATTGTATTACACCAGGTAAAGAGTGTGCAAATTTAATAAAACCCTCAAGTTTTCACTAACTTCTTTAGTGAATAGCACCAAAGAAAGAGGAAAGGACCAAATTAAGAGCGAGAAAAATGGTTAGAACGACTAATGAACAGAGGTTGCTAAATTCAGTTTTCCGATCAACAGAGATATTGGTTAATACATCAACCCCTTTACGCATGATAAAAAAAATATAAAGAAGGGGCAAAAAAGCCACTAAATAGGAGGGCAACAAGGTAAATAGTGCCATAGCCGCATAAACTGGAGTAAAGGCAAAAAAAAGTAGCGTAGCAATCGTTTTAGATGTGGCAGAATTTTCAAAAGCTAAAAAAAGATACCCAATAATTTTAAATGACACCGCCAAAGAGGTGATAATAACCAATATAGGGCATAATGCGGAAATAAGCAGAAATCGAGGCAGGTCAAAATGCTCATCCGGATAAAAATAAGATCCTACAAAAGAGATTAAAATCGTAATAAAACAAAGTGGCACAACATAGAATAAGATCATATGCCAAATAGTATAATCGGAATTTTTAATCCGAATCCACTCCTCACGAGGTGATCCAACTATCCCAGTAATGATAAGATACAAACCTATGGCAAATTGCTTTAAATTCATTTTAAGACTTTAATTACCCAAAAATAAACTAATTTGCCCAATAATTTTTTCAGGCTATTTATTTGGCCTTTATTAGTAGAATCGATCTGTTAACTCCTGGATTCAAAGGATATACAGCGAGATAAAAATTAGCACCAAAGCATCTATAATTTCCGAAAAATAAATTCAGATTAAGTAAAACTAAACAAATCGGTTTCATTGGCTTTAAATACAGGATTAAAGAGAATAATACAGCAAGGTTAAAAAGGGATAAGAATTCTAAGAAGGCAATGTTGATCACTACACACAGCCAAAAATAATCATACCGCCAATGCGGGATAAAATATTAAATTAGTCATAAATGAGTATTATTATTAAAACAGAGGAGCAAATTAAGGGGATTAGAAAGAGTTCTAAACTAGCGGGTGAAATACTGATTTATATCTCTGATTTTGTAAAAGAAGGTATAAGCACAGGTTATCTTGACCAATTGATTCATAATTATACCATAGCGCATAATGCTATACCAGCAACGCTAAATTACAGCGGTTTTCCAAAGTCTTGTTGTATTTCGTTAAATGAGGTTGTTTGTCATGGGATCCCTTCTGAAGATATAATCCTGAAAAATGGGGATATCCTAAATATTGATGTAACAACGATATTAGATGGCTATTTTGGAGATACCAGTAAGATGTATATTATTGGGGAACCATCGGATACCGCACTTAAATTAGTAAAAGCAACCAAACACTGTCTTGATCTAGGGATAGAACAAGTTAAGCCAGGAAATTACCTGGGCAATATTGGCTATTCTATTTCCAAATATGCCACATCTCAAGGATTTTCGGTAGTTTATGAATTTTGCGGTCATGGTGTAGGGATTGAATTCCATGAGGATCCTCAAGTAGATCATGCTTCGCGTAAAAATAGTGGCCCCTTATTAAAGCCCGGAATGATATTTACCATTGAGCCAATGATTAACGAAGGGAGGCCTCGCGTGAAGGTCGATGAGACAGACGGGTGGACAGCCAGAACGATCGATCTTAAGCTATCTGCCCAATTTGAGCATACTGTATTAGTAACAGATACCGGATATGAGGTGCTCACCGATGTTTCAAATGAATACTAAATCAACAAAATAGCAAATAAGATTCATCCCCGCATATCAACGCTATTTCTGGGGATGTCTCTTTTTAAATTCTGCCACTCCCTGATCAAGGAATTGAATAAAATGATCCGGATTTAAGTCCCTGGCTGTCGGATTAACAAGTAGTTTTTCATCGTGATCGAGTAAGACATAATAAGGTTGTGCGTTGACTCCAAATTTTGAGATTTGGAGGTCTGCAAATTTCTTGCCGATACTCATTTTAACTTTATGATCATAACTTGAGGTAATCCACTCCTCTTTAGGAAGAACTGTTTTATCATCAACATAAAGAGCAACAATCACAAATTCGCTTTTAAGACGTTGAAGCACGCGCGGATCAGACCATACATTGGCCTCCATCTCCCGGCAATTGACACAACCGTGACCAGTAAAATCAATAAAGACAGGTTTGTTCTGAGCTTTGGCGCAAGCCATACCTTGTTCAAAATCAAAATATCCTTCAAGACCATGAGGCAACTCAAGGAATTCACCAAATTTAGGCTTCTCGCAAAGAGATACATCGGATTTGGAAGTGTTACTATTACTAATCTGGCGATCAATCAGCTTAATCTCATCTCTGACAATCTTATGCAGGTCAAAATCGTGAGAAGTCATAGGTGGCAAGTAGCCCGAAATGGCCTTTAAAGGTGCTCCAAACATTCCAGGGATAAGATAAACGACGAAGGTGAGCGTTACTAAACCCATCATCAATCGGGGCACAGTAATATATTTGGTATCACTATCGTGTGCAAATTTCATTTTGCCGAGCAGATAAAATCCCATCATGGTAAAGATCACGATCCAAAATGCGAGATATACTTCCCGATCAAGAATATGCCAATGGTATGTTTGATCAGCGATACTTAAGAATTTAAGGCCGAGAGCTAACTCAATAAATCCAAGAACTACTTTTACAGAATTAAGCCAACCACCTGATTTGGGTAAATTAACAAGCCATTGTGGGAAGAGTGCAAACAAGGTAAAAGGGAGAGCAAATGCAAGCGAGAACCCAAGCATTCCAATAATAGGTTTCAGCACCATGCCTCCAGCCGATTCAACCAAGATAGCACCTACAATTGGACCTGTGCAGCTAAACGAAACAAGCACCAAGGTAAGCGCCATAAAAAAGGCACCACTTACACCACCCTTATCAGCAAACCGATCAGTTTGATTTCCCCAGCTACCGGGTAAAACAATCTCAAAAGCACCAAAAAATGAAAAAGCGAAGAAAACAAAAACTATAAAAAACAAGATATTAGGGAGCCAATGGGTGCTTATCCAATTGGCAAAATCAGCTCCCATTGTAAGAGCGACTAAGGTACCGACGAGGGTATAAATTAAGATGATCGATCCACCATAAACAAATGCCTGAATTCTAGCCTGTATCTTCGACTTATTGCTATTCATAAAAAACGAGACTGTCATGGGGATCATGGGGAATACGCACGGAGTAAGTATCGCAGCTAGACCAGCGATGAAGCTAAAGAGTAAAAACCACCATAACCCGTGTTGAACAGATCCCTTAGCCGGAGGAATTGCAGTACCTGAAACGGTATCTAATGGTTCGCCAGAGTCTGCGATTTCAAATAAAAAGTCGTGTTCGTCAAGAGTACACGTCTCATTATTACATGTTTGATACTCTATGGTTCCCTTTAATTCAAACGGTTTAGAAGAGAGCAATTTAATTTTCTGAACAAAAACAACCTCTTTACTAAAGAACTCAAGGTCCATATTAAATATTTGGTCATGTTCTTTTGAGGGGATGGTCAAGGCAAATAGTTCCCCTAATGGAATATAATTCAGCGAATCCGCGGTGAAGATAAAAGAAGTTTTAATTGGTCCGCCCTCCGGGAGATTAGTACTGTAGAGGTGCCAACCTGGCGCTATTGAAGCTTTAAGAGTTAATTCTATTTCGTTATTTCCGGTTTTCTTTTGATCGAGAATCCAGGTTACAGGCTTAATAATCTGGGCAAAAGAGCTCAGGTTCAAGCCGACTACAACAACAAAAAGGAGAAAATGGTTCTTATTCATTTTAAAATCATCAAAATTCAAAACTACAAAAAAGCTCATGCTTTCAGGGCATGAGCTTTAAATGTTTAAAAGATAATTTCTTCGGCGTTCTCATCATAGAACTTTGAATCGAGGAAACTCATAGCGTTAATCTCTTCGATCCTTACACGTTTGTGATATTTCCATCTCCATTTTAACGCTTTTGAAGGGAAACCTCTGGTTAGAAAGGCTCCAACAAAAGGATGCAGCTTAATGGTTAATTTTTGCTTGTGTAACTCTTCAAAGATAGTACGAACCTTTTGTTCGATCTCTTCAATGAATAGCAGTGTTGGCGTAACCTTACCCGATCCTTTGCAAACGGGGCATGTTTCTGCCGTTTCTATAGCCATCTCCTGTCGCACACGTTGACGGGTGATCTGCATCAAACAAAATTTGCTTAATGGTAGAATATTATGCTTTGTTCTGTCGGAAGCCATTGCTTCCTTCATCTTCTCGAAAACTTTCTGCCGGTTTTCATTACCGTGCATATCGATAAAATCGATAACAATTATCCCTCCCATATCGCGAAGGCGTAATTGACTGGCAACCTCTTCTGCAGCAGCGAGATTGACCTCAAGGGCATTTGTCTCCTGATCACCGGTCTTAGACCTGTTTCCGCTATTCACATCAATGACATGAAAAGCTTCAGTGTGCTCGATAATCAGATAGGCACCGCTTCTAAACGATACGGTTTTACCAAAAGATGCTTTTATTTGTTTGTCGATACCAAAATACTCAAGAATTGGCATTTTGCCATTGTAGTGTTTCACTACTTTCTTCTTTTCCGGATCGATAGTTCCTACATACTCCTTAATCTCAGCAGCTATCTCTTCGTTATTCACAAAAATATTCGAAAAATCGGGATTGTATAAATCCCTGATCATACCTATTGTGCGATCGAGTTCACCTAAGATTAGTGAAGGAGCTACTTGCTTTTCAAGTTTAGCGACAGCATTTTCAAACTTTGCGACCAATCTACGCAGTTCCGGATCCAACTCCGCAACACGTTTCCCTTCAGCGGCAGTTCGCACAATTACCCCATAATTCTTGGGGCAGATGCTTTGAACTAATTTTTTTAAACGGCTCTTCTCCTCTGCCGATTCGATTTTTTGAGAAACTGAAATTTTGTGACCAAAGGGGATCAGCACCATGTTTCTGCCAGCAACAGAGATTTCGGAAGTGAGCCGTGGTCCTTTAGTAGAGATTGGTTCTTTTGCAATTTGCACAAGAATAGTCTGTCCACTCTTAAGAATATCGGTTATTTTGCCGTCTTTCTGAATATCAGGTTCCGGTTGAATCCTCAATTCGGTTGTCAACTTGAGTTTCCTGGAACTTGACTGCTTAAGAAATTTGTTTAAAGTTTGAAATTGAGGTCCTAAATCCAGATAATGGAGGAACGCATCTTTTTCGTAGCCTACATCAACAAAAGCAGCGTTCAATCCTGGCATAATCTTCTTTACCTTTGCAAGGTAAATATCTCCTACCGAAAATTTGAGGTCACTGCTTTCCCTGTTAAGTTCTACCAGTTTTTTGTTTTCGAGTAAAGCAATTTCAACATGTGAGGGCGATACATCAATAATCAGTTCATTGCTCACG
>CAIVMQ010000112.1 GCA_903907075.1 uncultured Bacteroidia bacterium | reverse complement strand
TTTCTATTTGGTCTCAATCTGTTACATGATGTCCCTTCATTGCAAAATAAAGTATAAACATAAACAGCGGAATTGGAGCCAGAAATCCTATAGACATAGAATACAGATCTGAAATGTGCCCCATCAATGGTGGAAATACGGCCCCACCAACAATCGCCATCACAATAATCGAAGCCCCTTTCCTGGTTTGAGGACCGGGATCCTTAATTCCAATGGCAAAAATGGTGGGGAACATAATCGACATTAGCAAAAAAACCGTATAAAGTGCTATAAGCGAAACCCAAACTGCATTCATATAAAATAGAGCCTACCTGGTTGGTAAGCTCTATTTTTAATAACAATCATCAACTTTATTTTGCTGGCCAAAGCTTAGACCGCAGCTTTGTCAGGTTTTTCTTTCTTATTTTCGCTACGTGTTTCACGTGCACGGATGATAGCGACAATCTCCGTAATAATTTCGTTGATTTTCTCATTGGTGGACCCAAATTTAGCTTCATCAAGATCGGTGTTGATTTCTATATAGTTCATTAATCCCTTCAGATATCTGGAAATCCGCTCCCTTGCATCTTTTACAAGCGGATAATCAATTGCAGATTCTGTGACAATCTTTGCGTTATATATTTTTTCAAATTCCGACTGACTGGTTTTTAATTGTGCGAACCATTCTGTAGCTCCGACGCATTCCATATCCTTTACTGCTGCAGGGACGGACAAATTAGCAATCAATGAGTTTATTTTAGAAGTTTCAACGACATATCCGAGCCGGTAAGCCGAGTTGCCAATATTCTCAAATATGGCAGTAAGATTTCTCCCTGCTGTTGCTTTAGCAGAATCGCTGCTATGACTGTATGAGGTGAAGAAATCGCGTAGCCCAATAAAGGTATTGTCTCTTACCTGGTCCTGGACAAGCAGTAAAGGTGTGAAATCACTGTTTAACGACTTACCCAATCCTTTTGAAAGATCATTGTTACCCTGATCGATAGAAGAGCACAAATTAGAAACGTAAATATCGCTGCTGAGAGAGAGTTTGCATGCCTCATTGATGCGGCTGGAGGTGGTGAAAAGTTCATTCGAGCTTAACAGACTAAAAGGTAGTTTTTTCATAAAACGTGTTTTATGGGCATATAATAAATTAAACTAAAAAAACTGAACAATCAATAATACGAAAATATTTTGACTTTATTTGGTTTTTTTTAATAATAAACATCTTCACATACAAAAAAAACACTGGCTTTTATCAAAATATATGCATTTATTCCATTTTAGTTGAAAACCATTAAAATGGGGACATGATTGCAGTCTGAAAAAAACAGCCTGCCAAAACGGATCTGGCAGGCTTTCCAAATTCTTTTGGGGTAACCCAAAAGAATCTGATTTGCTCTTCTTCAAAGTGTGGATAACCAAACATCATCCTTATTGCTCTCCTGCATAATGTGGATAACCAAACAAGATCCTTATTGCTATCCTACAAAATTTGGATAACCAAACAAGATCTTAATTGCTCTCATGTAATGTTGTGATTAACCAAACAAGGTACAGATTGCTTTTCTGCAAAGGGTAGATATTGAAATGATATTTTGATTGTTGTCCGGCAAAGTTAGGATGCCCGAACAAGATCCTAATTGCTATCCTGCAAAGTGTGGAACGCTGAAACACAAAATCAGTCAAATTTATTGGTTGTCAGCAATGGCTGGACTCGCCGAATAAATTTCCAACTCAAGGCCTGGTGGAATAGATCGTTATTAATCAATGTTAAATGTCTGCTCAACTATTACAAAGGATTCTGATCATTTTGTTGGCCCGGTTGGGTAGATTATCTGGCAGATTCACTTAATTTCATTTGTATTATCACTATTCTGTTTTTAAGGATATTCTTGCACTTTTTAAACCTTGAGATTTTGCATTCAGCGTTATAGAACCCGGTAAATCACAGGACTTAATTATTACAAGACATTTACCTTGCCAGGCTTTTCGCTGAGACAACTGATAACTTTCAGTACTAGTTGGCAGGGCATTTCCGACACCGATGATTTTACCAGGACCTTCTATATCAAATTTCACCAGGTTCTCAGCTTTGGGATTCCTGGTTCCAAATTTATCAAGAAGTTCCACCGTGATATAACTTAAATCTTC
>CAIVMQ010000111.1 GCA_903907075.1 uncultured Bacteroidia bacterium | reverse complement strand
GTGCCCAAGCATACATTATCAATGACATACGACTGACCGGCTGCCTGTAAAGCAGCTATCAGAAGTAGCATCGTGTATATGTATTTGAGCATTCTCATCTTAATTTTTTACTTCCTTTTTGGAGACGCAATGCCTTGCGTCGTTACATTTTGGAGACGCAATGAATTGCGTCTTTACATTTTGGAGACGCAATGCCTTGCGTCTTTACATTTATGGTTGATACAAGTATATTTTTGAGCTGGCGGGCTTCGGATTTACCTGAAGCATGACCGGCACATTGCCAGTTGAATTTGTTCCATTGAGGTCTTTGACCTTTGTTATCGAATAATTTGTTGTTGCTTTTGGACTCACCTGAAGCAGATAAGGTGTTGTTGTAATAGCAGTTACAGTCCACGATATCGCACCATCGGTGAAGGTTACTTCCCACGGACCTGTGCCTGTGAGGGTAACAGCTAGCGATGCTGATTCTCCGATACAGATAGCTGCCGGTGGTGAGATTGTTGCGGTTGGTAGCGCATTGAGTATTGTTACTATTCCCATCTTAAGGTTATTGGTGCAATTTGTGCTATTGCGTGCAACAATCTTGAAGAAGTAAGTCCCTGGTTTGAGCCATTTTACATTCACATTAGCCCCTGAACTGGTACCTGTAAATAGTGCCGATGTCACTGGACAATTGCCCGGTGTAGTTGCAAAGTTTACCGATCCGTTATTGTACAGTTCCCATTGGTAGGTATCTCCCGGAACCTGCACAACGCTCAACGGTGTTGTATCACCCACGTACACGACAGTCTGGGCCATGGCAGGTGCCATAGCCATCAGCAGAGGTAGCAGAACTACCAGCGCCAGACGTTTAATATCGTGTAATAGACGACTCATTTAATTAATATTCAACTATTTAAACTTAAATTTCTAATTTTTAACGTTCAACTTTTTTCATTGACCATTGGCCGTTGACCATTCTTTTATTGACCATTTTCCCTTTTTAATTATGTCCAAGTATTTAATTTTTAACTTGTTTCACAGACTATTTTTTCATTACCCATTTTGACAGTATTTACCCATTCTGAACTAAAAAAGCCAGTTAAAACAGGGTGTTTCAGCGCATAGGCAGTACCGATATCCTGGTCACCCAATGATCTGCTTTCACATCTCGCGAAAGCTTGATCGGGCTTATCACGATTATGAATCATTCTTCATTCTTAAACGTTATCCATTTAATCTATTTTTCATTAACACATTGATAAACAGAACATAATAATCTATTTGGTTTTGTCTGTTTATCAAAACCGTTCGACCACGACTCCCTGATAAGATCCGGATTCAACTAATCCGGAACCATTAACTGATCATTCTTTTGCACCTGGCCTGCTAAAAAGTTGGCATTACTCTCCCAATACGGAGTTAATAACCCGGCTAAGTAATAATATATCAAATAGTTGGCAGGTGCTCTGCCGCGAATGGTCAGGCCGATATCGTTGTCGATCCGAGGATTATTATTTTCCCCTGAGACCCCACAAATTGGCCCGTTTCGGTTATGCTTCATTGCATTATTTTGTTGATTGAGCGTTAACGATTGATGATGCAATTCCGTCTTTTTACGGTACACCAACGAATCAAAATTTTTCGCTTAGAAACAAAAAATCCTGACAAACACTGTTTTTACAGGTAAGTCAGAGCTTGCAATTGCATCCGAAATGCGCACAACGATCTATAAATAAGCCACTTCTGCAGTCTGGCGGATCACTGTCTGTATTTTTACAGTAATTTACCATCCAGCCGGGTGGGCCGTGCGGGTATCTTGTCATTGAATTTCATTATTAAAAGTGATAAATTATATGTTGTCTTTCCATTTTTGCTCTCCTTTATCCAATTGACTGATCTGTCGTTTTAATAACCCTATTTGTCAATTGAGGAGCGATAAGTAAAATTGACCCGGATATTCTTCCAGATGTATTTACAATAAATCCTATCGTTGTAGCAACAGTAGTTTTACAAATCATATAGTCAAATCAAATTTTCTGTTATTAAGGAACTTGTGGTAACGAAACTGGAGTTGTTGTAACTGTTGGCCTTAAATTGAGTGTTGAAGCAATTAGGTCACCAAAAGCAACTGTTGTTGTACAATCTGTTTCAACATCAGCATTCCCTGCTGCGTCTACAGCCTCTACTGCAAGTGTAATTGCTTCATCTGTAAGTCCTTCAAATCCATGATTGCTAACGACTACTTTAACATAGATAGATACTCCGTTCTCTGTTGAGGTTACTGATGGATCAACGAGTGCGGTAAGTTGAGGAGAATCAAATCCAGGTGCTGCTCCACTACCAGCTGCTGTAGCAATTGCTGCAGGGGTATAACCCCATGTCATTACTGCTGTTTGTGTAGTCTGAAGACCAGAAAGACGCAACGTTGGTTTGAATGAACCGGAGAAATTAGCCGCAATAACCTCGAAATAGATGGTGTTCACGCCATAGTCTATAAGGATATTTCCTGAGACAAAGGACGCTGAGGTTAATGTTGAGAAACACTGGTTTTCAGCTACAGTCAGACCTAAGAGTGTTGGTACGGTAGCGGGAGCAACAGGATGTGCCATATTGGCGATATCTACAGTAAAGGCGATTTTTGGATTGATCTGTATTACTTTCAGATTATTCGCACATGTTGGCCCGGTATACTCAACTACCATAAATAATGGATTGGTAGTTAAATTAACGCCTGCCAAACCTGTAGAGGTCCATGTTACTGTTGTCGATGTTGGTGAAGAAGCCGGAGTAATTGTAGTGTTGTAATTCGTGGCTCCGGTGGCAATTGCAACTCCATCAGCAGGGATAATCGTTGCTACTCGGGCACCAGCTGTAGTAAACGTAGTCGATTTTGTAGCATACCAAAATGCGGTTCCCCCGGGAGGCGCAAGAATAGCGGAATAATCATAAGGCCTGCCCGCAATTGGATTGGCAGCGTCTGTTGTACATAGTAATGGTGTTGGTGCAGATCCAGGAAGTGCTTGTCCCAAGGCGGTACCAACGGTAGCGAAAATCGCTAAAACGGCGATAAATAGTGACTTTTTCATAATACTAAAATTTAATTGTGAATAAAAATTTAAAAATTGTTGTTTATTATTTTGAATTATTTGTTGTTTGTTTTTAATCTCTTTGCTGTGATTTTGCTTATTGTCCGGTTCCAGACTATTTTCCCCCCGCGGACCATCTCTCTCTCCAGGCGGACCCTTCCCCTTATTTTGAATCAGAAAGATGTTCAGCTCGTGCTGAACGACCTTCTCAGAAGTGGAAACTAGAGCCAGATTTGATCTTTCGACTCTGGTCATGTAGATTGGAGGCAGTAAAGAGCTGATCCATTCTGTAGATCTCTCCGCTGTCCCCTTTTCAATTGAGTGTTGTTTTTTCATTTTATTCTATATTAAGTGTTTAACTAATTTTTTATTTTACATCGGGCCTGGGTTTAATCGTAACCGTAACCAATTTCTCTGCTGAACCATTTCCGTTGCAGTCGACAAGCCAATAAGAGATCGTGTTTACTACATTGGTGAAGGTTACCCCATCACCGGGGATTTGAATATCGGTGCTATATGTCGAAGGCTGACCTGTGCCGGTTATAGAAGCATGGGTGAGCATTGCAGGGGGTGCCGCAGGGTTTGGTGTATTGGCAAAGTCGAACCGCCAATGGAGCACCAAGCTATTTGTGGCACAGCAGTTATCAGAGAAATTATTGGCCACAGGATCCAGATCGAACAGGGTGCTCCCTTTTTTGAACAGGTAATAATCGGGATCAGGATTGACGGTTAAAGTGTGTAAGAGATAGTCTGCCGATACAACATTCTCAACACAGAATGAAAATGCTGGAGGTGCTGTGAATGTGGGTGGCGTCGAATCCTTGACTTCGATGCGCTGGTTACACGTCGCAGTATTTCCTGTGCCATCAATGACAGTCCAAGTTCTGATCACCACAATGGGATTCGATCCACTTGCTACATCCTGGTAGGTTACAGCTACAATACCACAATTATCTGTCGCTACCCCTTTATTGGTGGCATTACTGAACTCGGCATACGACGAGGTGGCAAGGGTAGTTGAGAATACAGGCGAGGTAATGTCACTCGTGGTGCATCCGGATAGCAAACGCGTAACGGGACATACGGTAATAACTGGATTTGTGTTATCGTTAACCGGCGTGATTAAGGTGGCACTGTTATTGGTTAGAACAGGATCGGGCGAGGTGGAGCTTATCGTAGCTGTATTGGTAAAACTTGAACAATGACTTTCATTAGCCTTAGCAGTGATCGTCAGAATTGTTACTGCATTAAATGGTAAAGTCCCTATATTCCAAGTGTTTACTCCATTATAAAGTCCTGTAGTTGATGAGAAGCTAACTAGTGTTAATCCTGAGGGAAGAGTCTCCGCAACAGATACGTTCGATGCCGATCCAGGACCCAGATTTCGTGCAGTAATGGTATAGGTCATATTCTGACCTAAAATTGCAGGATTAGGAAGGGCAGTTTTAGTGATCGATAAATCAGCGCCGGAGAAAACTGTTATGCTAAATGAGCAGCTTGAACTATTTCCACATGCATCGATAGCTATCCATGTTACCGTTGTTACTCCATTATTGAACGATACCCCATTTAAGGTCGTTAAACCGGTGCTAGCAGTCGCTCCGGTAAGGGTTGCAAGGGTTAAGCTACTGCATCCATCTACTGCAGTGGCATCCCATGAGGTGCCGGCATGGATATAAACAACTCCCCAATTTGAATTAACCGATTGATTACCGGAAACCGTGCAAGTAATTACCGGAGGATCCACATCCTGTACATATATCCGCTGTAGGGTAGTAGTTGAATTTCCACATTGATCCTGTGCTCTCCAAGTCCGGTTAATCGTGTAGTTACCTGGGCAACTGCCTGCAATAAAGATATCGGTATAGGTAAGTGCAGGAGCACTATCGCAGTTATCTGTTGCCGTGGCTGTGCCTGTAGTAGCGGGTGTTGATGGATCTGAGCATAAAATATACTGGTCCGAAGGGCGCACAACTACAGGAGCAGTATTATCCTCCAGTGTTATAACCTGAGTATATACTGCACTTATATTTCCGCAATCATCAGTTACTGTCCAGGTATTGGTATAAGATCCGGCTTGAGGGCATGTGCCTGCTACAAAAAGACCGGTTGTCTTTACAATATTGGTCACATTGACATCACAATTATCCGAGGCAACGGGGAATAACGCTTGTGCGGCTGCAATACCTGCAGCGTCGCTACACTCCAGAATTATAGTAAGCGCACCTGCAGGAGTATTCCATACCGGTGCCGTATTATCCTGGACAACTATTGTCTGAATATACCTTGCGCTGGTATTCGCACAAGCGTCACTTGCAGTCCACTCTCTAATCCGGGTATAGGCACCTGCACAACCTCCTGTCGTTGTATTGTCTGCAACTAGCGTGATAGTGACAGCAGATCCACAGGCGTCTGTTGCTGTTGGCGCTACAGCCAGCGTTGCGGCTAAACCACTCGTGCTACCACAATTATAGGTGGCATTGAGTGCCCCGGTCGCCTGGTTCCATGCCGGGGCTTGGGTATCAGTAACGATAATCGTCTGGGTAAAGATCGTGCTCGTATTATTACAATTGTCCTTGGCTGTCCATTTCCTAGTACGGGTATAGGATCCCGGACATAATCCGGGTGTTGTAATATCTGATACTGCAGTGTAGGTTACTGAAGATGCACAGTTATCCGTTGCAATAGGAGCCAGAACTAACGCTGCTGCTATACCTACCGCATCGGTGCAGGCAACAGACCGGTCTAATGCAGTGCCAACCGTGGTCCATGCAGGAGCGGTGTTGTCGGTAATCGTAATTTCCTGAGTAAAAGAGAATGGGTTGCCGCATGCATCATTAAAAGTCCACGTATTGGTATAGGTTCCCGATTGAGGACAGGATCCTGCAACAAATGGGCCGCTAGTTTTTATCGGAGTGATAACCGGAGTACAAGTGCTTGTTGCAGCCGGAACCAAAAGCTGTGCGGCAGCAAGTCCTGCAGCATCAGAACATTGAAGAGAACGGTTTAGGCTTCCTGCAACAGTGGTCCATGCTGTGACAGCCTGAATAGGAACAGTTTTAGAGCAGGTACTGGTACAAGTTGCATTGGTAATTGTTAGCGTTAGTATCATTGCATTTGCGCATGACGCTGCGGTATTAACGGTTACATTCTGAACATTCGTAGCTCCTGTTATGGTCCCATTGGTAACCGACCATGAATAAGTTAGTGCACCGGCAGGAGCCGAGAAGGATAATCCAGTTGTGCTTGGACATGCCGTATTAACCCCTGTTATCGAACATACCATTAATGAATTAACACTGACCGTAGTTGTTCCAGTAACGGCAGGACAGCCATAAGCGTCAGTTAAGGATAAGGTGTATGTGCCGGCATTAGCTGCTGCAGCATTGTTAATTACTGCAATTGAATCGGTAGAGGTAAACCCGTTAGGCCCTGTCCAATTAAAGTGATAGGGATATTTGCCACCTGTAACATTTGGATATAATCGTATTTGATTTCCTGCACAGACAGGGGTATTCGAGGTAGGAGCGACCGTCGAAGGTGCGGGATCAAGTGATCCAAAAGAGATATCGTCCAATCCAAAGTCATTTCCTCCTGCGGTAGTATTTAGATTTCGAATGCGAATAACTGCTGTCGTCGCAGCCCCCGAACTCCATTTGGGATTACTGTAGAAATTCACCCAGTTAGATAGTGCCACAGCCCCTTCTGTTGCAGGCTGAGGGGCCGTACTTAGATCCGCTATTGTTCCTACAAGTACACCATTAACCTCGAATTGCAATCTAGCCGGTGATGCAGGATTTAGATTCATCGCCCATGCACTGAAGTAATAGTCACTGTTAGGCTTAACGGTAATCGTTTGTTGCCAGATAATGCGCTGCCTTGCCGGTGATGATATCAGCGTTGTACTTCCGTTCACCAGTAAGAAATTACGCGCACCGACTGTATTATTTGTGTGGTCTCTACCATGAAAACTAATGTGGTAACCTAACGGCATAGTAGCATCGTACCATGCACTAGTATTCACCGCATAAAGTCCTTCTGGTCCTAATCCTGTGGTATAAATAGTAGCAGCAGGATTCCAATAAGCTTGGTTTTGAGAATATTCAGTAACAAATGAGGGTGAGGCAGCATTGAAATTCGTAAAAGATCCATCGGTAACCAATTCATTAGAAACGGGAAGGGATGCTAATCCGGTACATCCGGTGCCCAGATCGGTAACCAATACGGTGTAATTGGATACGATATTCACATTGATCGACTGCGTTGTCTCAGGTCTGCTGGTCCATTGGTAGGAAAATCCTGTCGGACCCGGGTGTGCTGTAAGCTTAATCATCCCCGGAACAGAACAATAGTCAGCCGTAATGGTGGCATCTGCGGGTGGAATAGCGGTTACAGTTACAGATGCACTTCCCGGGCAATTAGTGGTTGGATCGGTATAGGTAGCAGTATAGGTGGTTGTCCTTGCGACTACGGCCGTAGTATTGGCAGTTGTTGCAGATAACCCAACGGGGTTCGAACTCCAGCTAATTGTCGGAACAGCTGCCGAAGTTCCGGATACCGTTACATTGTCTATTGCCCAATAAAAATCATTAGTCGCGGCATATCTAAAACGAATTTTAACATTGGGATACCCGATATAACCACCTAATGAAATCGTAGGATTCTGATTAAAAGGATTCGAATTTCCTAAAGTTGAATTGTAAGTTGTTACAGTTGTCCAACTAGTTCCTCCATCTACAGATATCTCAACATAAGCAAAGTCGCCTGAATTTCCAGTATCTCTATAATAATGCCAGAAATCTAATGAGAGGCTATTGTATCCTACGGTACTAAATGCCGGACTTATTAATGTTGTATTGGTCGTTCCACCCGTTCCTTGAGCGATACTATTTGAGAGGTAGAAATTAGAATTGTCATTAGAACGAAAGGTAGTGGTATTGTATGTAGAGTTACTTGCTCTAACTGTCCATGCCGCATTTGCAGGAGTACCTCCCGCCGATGTATTGGTTGTTGTCCATCCGTTGGGGCCTGTGGTTACCCCAGCAGCAGCGGTGTTAAAATTTTCGGTTAATAAAATTGGTGGTTTGGCAGTTGAAATTGCCGATGATGTAAGCGTAACCGTGGATCCTGAACAAACGGTAGCAGGCGAGGCACTTACGGTAACGGTAGGTGCAGGAACAATTACGACAGATACTGCAGCAGTAACCGAACATCCTGCTGTAGTTAGCGTATAAATATAATTGGTTCCAATCGAAGTGGTTCCGTTATTCGTTAGTGTTTCGCTGATGCCCCCTGTTCCTGAGGCTGCAAGATTACCTACTACTGCCGCCCTGCTCCACGAAAAGGTTACTCCTGTGGCCGGTGTAGCTGTCGGAGAATATGAAACTATTCCTCCTTCACAAATTGTTCCTAAATTTAAGGAGCTCGTTAATTCAGGAACTGCATTAACATTTACCGTTACAGCTTTCGTATTGGTACACCCATTGCCATCGGTTCCCGCAACGGTGTAGGTTGTCGTTACAATAGGGTCTGCATCTACGGAAGCAATATTTGTTGCAGATAACCCTGTGGCCGGGCTCCAGCTGTATCCCACTGCACCACTAGCAGTGAGGGTAACACTGGACCCTTCACATATTGATGCAGAGGCCGGAGTTACCGTTAGAGTTGGTAGTTGGTTTACTGTTACTGTAATATTAGTGGTGTTAACGCAACCATTTCCGTCTGTTCCGACAACCGTATAGGTAGTCGTCGTAGTAGGATTGGCAGTAACTGTTGCCCCGGTAGTCGATGATAATCCTGTTACAGGACTCCAGCTATAGGTGGTTGCACCACTAACTGAAAGTGTTGTACTTGCGCCGTTACAAATGGTTACTGAGGCAGGTGATAATGTTAAAACAGGCAATGAATTTATTGTTACCGTAGCTGATCCTGATTGTGGCTGTGAACATCCTGCTGCACTCGAAACACTGATAAGTGAGTAGATAAAAGTCCCCGCTATAGCTGAAGGTGCTGCAACAGTTACTGTACTGCCGACTGCGGTTGCTATCGTTTGGTTTGCCCCTCCGTTGATAGTATAGGTAAAGGTGTAAGGGGCTGATCCATTGGATCCGGTGAACGTAACGAGTGGTGCTGATGCAGAATTCTGACATACTGCCGCCGCGGCGCTAATTGTGGCAGTTGGAGGTGAGCTGATGGTTACGGTGGCACTGCCTGCTTGGGCCTGCGAACAACTGTTTGCATCTGAAATAGATACTAAACTATAGATTAATGTTCCTAATGCAGAGGTAGGAACACTAATTTGAACACTGTTTCCCGAGGTGGTGGTGATGGTCTGATTCGCTCCTCCGTTGATAGAATAGGTAAACATGTACGGGGCGGTACCTGTTAATCCTGTGAGTGTAATCGAAGGATTGGCCGAATTTTGACATACCGTAGTTACTCCGGAAATCGTTGCCGTAGGAAGTGGATTAACCGGCACAGTGACTTGCTGCGTAATTTGACAGGTAGCTGCCCGCAACGTATAAACATAAGCCACCGAGATTGTACTTCCGGTACTATTAGTCAATGTTTCACTTATACCGTTGGTGCCACCTCCAGGTAGATTACTGTTTATTCCTGCTATGGATGCTCGCGTCCACAAAAAAGTTGTCCCCGTAGTTAAACTCGTTGGGGTATAACTAAACAGTACATTACTGCAAATTCCGGCAGGAGTTAGCGTACTGGATAATTGTGGCGATGGCTTCACTCTGACAGTTACATTCTGCGTGCTGACACATCCGGAGGCATTTAAGCTGTAGACATAAACAACATCAATAGGGTTAGCAGAGGTGTTAACCAGCGTTTCGTTAATAGTGCCTGTTCCGGATCCAACAGGATTACTGATTCCTGCAATAGCTGCTCTACTCCATGTTCCGATAGTTCCTGTAATTGAATAGGTCGGGGTATAGACAAAAGCTGAGTTACTGCAAATATCAGCAGGTGTTAGCGTACTGGTTAGCATAGGTGATGGAATTACTGTAACCAGCACATTTTGTGCTTTTGGACAGCCATTTGCCGTTAACGTGTAGATATAAGTTACTGTTATTGAATTTGTGGTAATATTGGTAAGAGTCTCACTGATATTGCCAGTTCCGGAAGAGGCCGGATTGCTGATTCCTGCCTTTGCCGCTCTGGTCCAAGTATAGGTAGTGCCTGTAATGGGGCTGTTTGGAGTATAACTAAATGGATTGCCACTGCATGAATTAGCTGTTAGGGGCGTGCTTAATGTAGGTGTAGGATTAATAGTGATGGTAAAGGTTAAAGGTGTAGGTAAGCATCCGGTTGTAGAAGGTGTAATTGTGATAAGTCCTGTGATCGGATTGGCGGTTAGATTTGTTGCCGTAAATGATGGGATATCTCCCGTACCACTTGCTCCTAGTCCGATAGCCGTATTTGTGTTGGTCCAGTTAAAAATAGTTGGAACAGGCCCCGTGACCGGGATAACAGAGGTGGTAGAACCACTGCAGAAAGGGGTGTCCGCGATTGGGTCAACGGATGGTGTTGGATACGATGTTATCGTTCCCGACGCTGATGCTTGAACACATGGCCCAGTAGTTGTTATGGTATAAAAAAATGTACCAAACTCAGTTGAAGTTCCGCTTATTGTATAGATTCCACCTGAATACGTTCCTGTTATCCCCGCAGGGAATCCTCCGCTTGAGATTATGGTTCCGGTACCACTTCCCCCAATAGCATAAGTAATATTGGTCAACGGAGTATTTATGCACAAAGCTTGTGCATCTGTGGTTGCTGCGGATGATAATGTAATAAATGAGTTCGGATTTACGATAACCGGAACGATAAGCGGTGAGCCGCTGCAGCCATTGGCATTGGGTGTAACGGTGTAATTAACAGTTGTTGTTGCAGTGGTATTATTTACAAGTGTTTGCGCAATTATAGTTCCCGTTCCGTTTGAATATCCTGAAGTTGAACCTGAAGGATCTGAGGCAGTCCAATCAAATACCGTTCCGCCAATAGACCCGATAAGGTTAATTGCTGTCGTTCCTCCGGTACAAAATGCTTGTGTTGTAGGTATTGCCGTTACGGTTGGCAACGGATTAATGGTAATCACTACATTTAGTGGGGTTCCTGTGCATCCGTTCGCTAATGGGGTTATCGTATACGTTACAGTCGCAGGCGATAAAGTGCTATTGGTCAGTGTCTGGGAGATAGTTGTTCCACTCCCCGACGAAAATCCTGAAGCCGTTCCTGTTGTCAGGGTCGCAGTCCACGAAAATGTCGTCCCTGTGGTCGCACTTGAAAGCCCAATAGCTGTTGCTGTCCCTGAACAGATTGTTTGCAAGGCCGGTGTTGCAAGTGCGATTGGAGCCGGATCCACTGTAACATTAGTCGAACCAGCACATCCAATTGAATTGGTATAGGTGATCAAGCAGGTTCCTGCAGAAATACCAGTTACTAATCCTGAATTATCTACTGTAGCTATACTTGGTGCAGCTGAAACCCACGGAGATGAACCAGCGGCAGTTCCCGATCCTGTTAATTGCGTAGTGGCACCTACGCATACAATGAGGATTCCAGTGATTGTTGGATTTGGATTTGTAGTAATATTAACCGCATTGCTATTAGGTGAAACACACGATGTTGCTGCATTTGTTCCAATTACATAATAGCCGTTTCCGGCTGATAAACCTGACCAGGTAAGCCCTGAACCTGTTCCTGCTAACGCCGTTCCAACAGCTGCAGCAAGTGAATTATATAACTGATAATTTATACCACTTACCGATGTGGAGGAGGTAATTGTTCCATTTCCACCGGGCACTACACAGATTGAACTTCCAGTTAATACAAGAGCGATTGGATTTGGAGTTGTAATAATATCAACGGAATTGCTATTTGGCGAAACACACGATGTTGTTGCATTTGTTCCAATAACATAAAAGCCGGTCCCGGCTGATAAACCTGACCAGGTAAGTCCTGAACCTGTTCCTGTCTTCGCCGTTCCGACAGGAGCAGCAAGGGAGTTATATAACTGATAATTTATACCACTTACCGATGTGGAGGAGGTAATGGTCCCATTTCCACCCGGTGATAAACAGATTGTGCTTCCGGTTAAAACAAGAGCGATTGGATTTGGATTTGCAGTAACATTAACGGCATTGCTATTTAGCGAAACACATGAAGTTGTTGTATTTGTGCCGATTACATAATATCCGGTACCAGCCGATAATCCTGACCAGGTTAGTCCAGATCCTGTTCCCGGTTGTACCGTTCCAATTGCCGTACCCCCGGAGTTAACTAACTGATAATTTATGCCGCTCACAGATGTGCTGGAAGTAATTGTTCCATTTCCACCGGGTGTTGCGCAGATTGAGCTTCCGGTTAATACAAGAGCTATTGGATTTAGAGTTGTCGCAACATCAACGGCATTGCTAGTGGGTGAAGCACAAAAAGTTATTGCATCTGCCCCGACAACATAATAGCCTATACCAGCAGACAACCCTGACCAGGTGAGCCCTGAACCGGTTCCAGGCAGCGCCGATTTAACAGCAATTCCTCCGGAGTTAAATAGCTGGTAATTTATTCCGATTACCGATGAGGTAGAAGTAATTATTCCATTTCCACCCGGTGATATACAAATGGTACTTCCGATTATCGAGAGCGCTATTGGATTTGGATTTGTAGTAACATCAACAGCATTGCTATTTGGCGAAATACATGAAGTTGCACCATTTGTTCCGATAACAAAATACCCGATACCGGCAGATAACCCTGTCCAGGTCAGAGCAGAACCGGTTCCTGCCAGCGCCGATCCAACAACAGTGCCGCCGGAATTAAGTAACTGGTAAGTTATGCCGCTTTCTGATGTAGTGGAGGAAATCGTACCATTGGTTCCCTGGGATGCACAGATTATGCTTCCGGTTAATACAAGAGCGATTGGATTTGGATTTGTAGCTACATCAACAGCATTACTATTTATCGAAACACATGTAGTTATTGCATTTGTTCCGACAACATAATACCCTGTACCAGCCGATAAGCCTGACCAGATAAGACCTAATCCTGTTCCAGCCTGCACTGATCCAATGGCTATTGCCCCGGAGTTATAGAGTTGGTAATTGATGCCGATCACTGATGTGCTGGAGGTAATTATTCCATTCCCAGCCTGCGACGCACAGATTGAACTTCCGGTTAATGCAAGAGCTATTGGATTTAGATTTGTAGCAACATCAACGACATTACTATTGAGCGAAACACATGAAGTTGTTGCATTGGTCCCCCTTGCATAATAACCGGTTCCTGCCGGCAGACTTGACCAGGTGATGGACGAACCGGTTCCTGCCAGCGCCGATCCAACAACAGTGCCGCCGGAATTAAATAACTGGTAATTTATGCCGCTTTCGGATGTGGTGGAGGTAATTGTTCCATTTCCACCCGGTGTTGCACAGATTGTGCTTCCGGTTAATACCAGGGGAGTTGGAAGAGCAAGTCCTGTGGCTGTCAGCGAAATAGTAGGAGAATTGCTTGAAGCGCTTGTTGCAGTAATGGTTGCACTTTGGCTTCCGACACCTGTTGGCGTAAAAGTTACCACAAAAGTTGCCGTACCACCATCACCACTAATCGTAGTGGAGGAGAGTCCGGAAACAACAAGCTGGGAATTATTTGAAGTAACTGAAACAGCCGTCGCCGTAGCATTTGTATTCGTAATCGTATACGTTACTGACGATGATGCTATTCCAATGCACAAACTGCCTAAATCGGTTGGAGTGCCTGTAATTGCTAATACTGCTGCAATTGCTGGCACAAGCTCTCCGGTAGGGAGTAGAATTGGGGTTCCTGTGTATCCGGTAAATTTAATTTCGGATAGCTGTGTTGAAGTTAAGGTTCCTGTTGCAGCTCCAAAGAATACTTTACCCGCGGTGCCTGTCACCCCGGGTGAGCCAGTCCATCCATTGATAGTTAAAATTTTTCCTGCTGTCCAGCTAATACCTGAACTATTTGCAAAAGTTAACGTATGCGTATTGACTCCCAAAGTCAGGGAAGAATTATCACTTAGCAACAGGGTCGATGAACTCGTAATTGTTCTCCCTGAAGTTATTCCGGTTGTGCTTAATATTCCTCCATTTAACTGAAACTGTGATGCGGGGGCACTATTTGCACTAGGGTTTAATCTGAGTTCCCCTGCTGTAACTGTTGTTGTAAGACTATAGGTATTAACACCTGAAAGTATCCAAGTGCCAGTGCCCTCTTTTACGAGTGAACGCGCTCCTGCAATAACAGTTGAAACGCTGCCTCCTGCTGTTCCTCCTAATGTAATAGTCGTTGTTCCACTAACTAGGAGTCCAGTTATAGCAATAGTTCCAGCATCTCCAACTATGCTGGCAGCCGTTGCAAAAGTTATATCCCCTGAATAGGTTGCCGGTGTTGCCGAACTGTTCTTCAGTGCACCTAAGCTAGCAATCCCGGTTCCATTGATCGAGAGCGCTTCAGCAACAGTAGTATAGTTTTGTCCGTTCAGATCCAGTGCAGCACCAGTATTAACGGCAGTTCCAGCAGCGCTTGTACCTAAAGATGTTGCACTTCCCAGCTTCAGTGTTCCGACACTAACCGTTATTGCTGCTGTAGAGCTATTATTACCAAGTGTTAACACTCCTGCACCAACCTTTGTTAAGGCAAAATTTCCTGACAAAGCACCTGCGATAGTGAAATCCCCCGCCCCGCCAATGCTGCTTATTGCCCCAAGTGTAACTGCTCCACTAAAGCTTGCAGACGTTCCGGAGCTGTTTATTAATGCACCACCTAAAGAAATCCCGGTGCCGTTTACAGTAAGGGCTTCTGTTGTACTGTATATCTGCCCATTAAGATCAAGTACAGCCCCACTTGTAATTGATGTTCCACTTCCGTTTGTACCCAATGAAGAAGTACTCCCCAGCTTCAGTGTTCCGACACTAACCGTTATTGCTGCTGTAGAGCTATTATTACCAAGTGTTATCACTCCTGCACCAACCTTTGTCAAGGCAAAATTTCCTGACAGAGCACCTGCGATAGTGAAATCCCCTGCCCCGCCAATGCTGCTTATTGCCCCAAGTGTAACTGCTCCACTAAAGCTTGCAGGCGTTCCGGAGCTGTTTATTAATGCACCACCTAAAGAAATCCCGGTGCCGTTTACAGTAAGGGCTTCTGTTGTACTGTATGTCTGCCCATTAAGATCAAGTACAGCCCCACTTGTAATTGATGTTCCGCCGGCGATTGTTCCTAATGCAGAAGAATTTCCAAGTTGCAATGTTCCTGCACTTATAGTTGTTGAACCAGTATAGGTATTTGTTTCAGATAAGATTAATATACCCGTTCCAAGCTTGGTTAAACTCGTTGTTGCCCCAGCAACAGGGCAGGAGATTGTGGCTGTTGCTGCTGCCGGTATCGTAATTGTTGCTATTGCCTGAAGTGTTAATATGCTCGCACCTGTAATTGACGATCCGTTTCCCATTGATGTGATTACCGTACTAGAGCCTGCGACATTCATGGTAACAGTAATCCCAGTATTAATGGTTATGTCATCAGCATTGGTTGGTACAGCTGCTCCGCCCCAGGTAGCTGTAGCATTCCAATTCCCGGAAACACTGGCTGTTCTGGCTGCCCCCATGGATTGATTTGCTAACCCCAGAAGTACAGAAATAACCCCGGTAATCAGAACCAATTTATAGTGGGATAGCATTCTCATAAGATTCGAGGTTTTTCAATAAAAAGAGCGGGTAAATTTCTTAAGCCAGCTTCACTGTTTACTAGAATGTGAATCTTAGTGTTTATATATAGAAATGGAGAGTGTTGTGTTTCGGTAAAATTGTATACCGATGAAATAAGGTTAGAATTTCCCCTTGCAAATCCCGATAGTAGATTACCATATCCAAGGAAAGCCGCAATTAATATAGTAAGTATAGCGCTCAATTTTATTTGTATAAATAAATGGATGGGGCTAATTATGTTGCGTTTATCCTATTTAGTCTGATCGAAATCCGCTTCTCTAAATACTCAGAGTAAATATCTACTATCCTTTTTAATGATCTAGTGATATAAAATAGTCCGATAATCCACTTCGTTAGTATACTATAATCTTTATTTTTCTTTACCGGTGAACTCTTTTTGTAAAAAAGATTACTCTTAAAAAAGGAAGATTCCATTAAACTCTCATAAGTGAAATATACAAATATAGGTAAAATAACTTGCCAATACAAGACGTTTAGTGTTAAAAATAAAACGTTTATGGTTAATTTTTACACAATTAAAGGGGAAATCAGTTTCAGGGTAAAATTTTTTTTCTTTGGTGTAAATTAATGTGACTATAATCACACTCGGATTAGTGGGATAACGTTTCCGATGACAAGTTATCTTTTAAGTAATAGGGCCAGAGAATAGGGGATTATCTCGTTGATATTCGTTGTGTTTTTATTGTTTAGTAGAACCTAGATCCGGATATTTTCTAGGATATTTCTGTGCTGGGATTTATGTTAAGTTTACAAATAACTATCTTTAATTATAGTAGCATTTCGCAACTCTAGGATTTAAGTTAATGAGAATAAAAATTGGGTTAACTAATAATAAATCACTTATCTATACCTGCAGTCAGTTTTAAAAAAGATAATAGCTTTTGATGATAGCCTAAAAAGCTAGGATATCGCAATAAATTATATATTGTTACGTTGATTCGGTTATACTTGTGCTATCAAAGTGACTCTTGCTGTCTATTCAAGATAGGTATAGCCGTATAATCCGGAACGGTAATTCGAAAGAAATTCTTTCCCCTCTTCGGTGGTAATAATACCCGATTTTACCGATGAGGTTACCCATGTTTCAACAGTGCGGACTAATTTTTTAGGATTATACTGCACATATTCAAGAACTTCAGCCACCGTTTCTCCATCAATAATCTGGTCTATACGATACCCTTTGTCATCAACTGATACGTGTACAGCATTGGTGTCACCGAAAAGATTATGTAAATCACCCAAAATTTCCTGATACGCGCCTACGAGAAATACGCCAATAAAATAGGGCTCTTTTGCCTTCATGGAATGGACAGGAAGGTAATAGGAGAGGTTACGTGTAGAGATAAAGTTGTCAATTTTTCCATCTGAATCGCACGTAATATCTTGAAGTGTTGCTGAACGATCGGGTTTCTCATCGAGGCGCTGAATCGGAATAATAGGAAATATCTGGTCGATAGCCCATGAGTCGGGTAAAGACTGAAAGAGGGAGAAATTACAGAAATATTTATCAGAGAGTAATTTCGGAAGATTGAGCAACTCTTCGGAGACATGCTTTAACCCATTTGTCATTTGTTGCACCTCTTTAGCGATTGACCAAAACAACCGCTCGATTTTGGCTCGAGTCTGAAGATCCAAAAGCCCTAGACTAAAGCGGTCGAGAGTCTCCTCGCGGATCTGCTGTGCATCGTGCCATGTCTCGTGCATTCTAGTCTGATTCAGCGTGTTCCATAACGAATAAAGCTCCTTAAGAAGTTCATGATCATTCGCATCGATCTCTTCCTCCTCGGCCCATATTGGCAAACTGGTAGCCTCAAGGACCTCAAAAATTAATACCGAATGGTGGGCCGTGAGCGATCTCCCCGATTCGGTAATAATATTGGGATGAGGAAGATTATTCTTGTCACTCACATCTACCATGGTAGAGATTACATCATTTACATACTCCTGAATGCTGTAATTAACACTGCTTTCACTATTGGATGAACGGGTGCCATCATAATCGACTCCTAAACCGCCTCCGATATCAACAAAACTGATGTTATACCCATTGTGATGAAGCTGAACATAAAATTGTGATGCCTCACGGATCGCAATTTTTATCCTGCGAATTTTATTAACCTGACTACCGATATGGAAATGGACCAGATGAAGGCAATCTTTCATCTTATTTTTTTCCAAGATATCTAATGCCTCAAGTAGCTCACTCGAAGTGAGGCCGAATTTACTTACGTCTCCGCCCGAATCTTCCCATTTACCGCTCCCTGAACTGGCTAATTTTATTCTGATTCCAAGGTTCGGTCTGATCTTAAACTGCTTGGCAATTTTGATGATCAGCTTAAGCTCACTTAGCTTTTCAACAACCAGAAAGATCCGACGACCCATCTTTTGAGCCAGCAACGCAAGCTCGATGTAGGCATCATCTTTATAACCGTTGCAGATAATGAGCGAATCATTGTCGGTATTAATAGCAATTACAGCATGTAGCTCGGGCTTTGAGCCGGCCTCAAGACCAATATTAAACTTCTTGCCATGGCTTACAATCTCCTCCACAACAGGACGCATCTGGTTCACCTTAATGGGATAGATAATAAAGTTCTGGGCTTTATAGACATACTCTTCTGAAGCAATCTTAAAACAGCTGGCCATTTTCTCAATCCGACTATCCAGAATATCTGGAAACCGTATCAACATAGGTGCCGATACATCTCTTAATGAAAGTTCTTCAACCAACTCTTTGAGGTCAACCTCAACCCCGTTTTTACGTGGTGTTACTACAACATGCCCTTTATCATTGATCGAAAAATAATTAATTCCCCATCCGTTGATGTTGTATAACTCTGCCGAGTCTTCGATACGCCATTTCCTCATTAATGAACCTTTTATTTGGTAAATACCAGATATGTAATCTATTATATCATTAAATTCTTCTAAAAAAGACCTTGTAAAGGTCAATTTTTGAAGTGCTTAGCCTTCCGTAACCAGACGAACTTTACGCAACGAAAGTAGCTATTTTCCTAATTATACGAGGTTCTCCTATCAAATTTTAAAAATACCCCGAATTTGCGATAAAGGTAGTAATTTTGGATATTCAAAAATTGCAAGAACCAAGAGGTTTAAAATTGATCCACACGACTATGAAGATTACTTTTTCAATACGTTCAGAAGTGCAAAATTTCACCAAGGTCTGTCTGATTCACGACCGGAATTTTACCCCCCAAATGCTATTAAGCGACGTTGAACAGATCTACCTTACAAATCAGTTAAAAGAAAATAATCTGGTTTTGATTAATAGATATAATGAATTGATTATATTCGCATTATGTGAAAAATGGAACAGTAATAGTGCCTTTCTCGAGCAGTGTCGCAAGCGAGGGAATGAGCTTTGTGCAATGCTGCGCAAGGAAAATAGCACCCAACTCGATCTGATAGGTATTTCAGATCAGGATGAAGCCGCGATTGCCTTGGCAGAGGGGATCACCCTGGGAAGCTATCAGTTCCTCAAATACCGGTCCAAGAAAGAAGAAAAAAACTGGAATCTTAGTCAGATTAACTTCGTTGGATCAGCGTTTTCGCAGATTCGAATTCTAGAGTTGACAACATTAATGGAGGCTGTTTTTATGGCCCGTGATCTTGTTAATGAGCCAGCTTCTCATTTGAATTCAGTACAACTTGGGGCTATTTTTGAGGCAATGGGAATCGCGGCCGGTTTTGAGACCGAGATCTTTCAAATGGATAAGATCAAGGCGCTGAAAATGGGTGGATTACTCGCTGTTAATCAGGGAAGTATCGACCCCCCAACTTTTTCGGTCCTCAAATGGGAACCAGCTAATGCCAAAAACAGTAAACCGATCGTTTTGGTTGGGAAAGGGGTTGTTTACGACACTGGCGGTCTGAGTTTAAAACCTACCAAAGATTCGATGGATGCCATGAAATGTGATATGGCTGGTGGGGCCGTTGTTGCAGCAGTAATGTACTATGCTGCAAAATGCAAGCTGCCCGTTCGGCTTATTGCTCTGGTTCCTTCTACTGATAATAGACCAGATGGAAATGCTTATGCTCCTGGAGATGTAATTGTTATGCATAGCAGAACAAGTGTTGAGGTGCTAAATACCGATGCCGAAGGGAGGCTGATCTTAGCCGATGCGCTGAGTTATGCAAAACTGTTTCAACCTCAATTAGCAATTGATGTGGCGACACTTACCGGTTCTGCAGCGATGGCAATCGGTCATCAAGGTATTGTAGGGATGGGAAATGCCGATGAGGTTACTTTTCGTGCACTCAAACAGTCTGGAGATAATGTATATGAGCGAGTTGTCGAATTTCCGTTGTGGGATGAATATGGCGAATCTATTAAATCGGATATTGCCGATTTAAAAAATATAGGCTCGCGTGAAGCAGGCGCAATAACAGCCGGAAAATTCCTTGAGCATTTTGTCGATTATCCCTGGATTCATCTCGATATCGCCGGCCCGGCATTCCTAAATACTGCTGACCACTATCGTCCCAAAGGTGGCACAGGAACAGGGGTAAGATTACTCGTTGATTTCATAACCCATTTAGCATGAGAGAGATTGCTGTGTAATCTAAAAGAAAACGCCATACAAGCTATCCTTTCCGTGACCCTCACCATAGCTGAGGCAATTAGTTACGGTCTAATTTATCAAATTAAAACCTTATATTTGACAAGTCAACCGCAGAGATTCGGGTTGTTAAATAACTTATAAAAGAGCTGGAATGGAGCAACATAAAATTAGAGTGGGAATCACCCACGGAGATATTAATGGCATTGGATATGAGATAATTATAAAGGCATTAGCGGATAGTCGTATTTTAGAGATGTGTACCCCTGTTGTTTATGGTTCATCAAAAGTTGCGGCCTATTACCGAAAGGCTATGGACAATGAAATTTTTACCTTTAATACCATTAATTCTGCTAAAGAGGCAAATCCAAAGAGGCCCAATATTATCAATTGTGTAAGCGAAGAGATCCGTGTTGAATTAGGAAAATCTACCAAAATAGCTGGAGAAGCTGCAGTGGCTGCTCTTGAAGCTGCTGTGCGTGATCTTAAAGCCGGAGATATCGATGCAATCGTTACCGCTCCGATCAACAAAGAGAATATTCAGGGGGAGAATTTTAATTTCCCCGGTCACACCGAATATTTCGCCAAAGAGTTTGGCGAAAAAAATTATGTGATGCTGATGATCAGTGATACGCTTAAGATTGGCGTGGTAACAGGCCATATTCCTATCAGTCAGGTTGCTGCATCAATAACAAAGGAGAATATTTTAAATAATCTAAGGGTTCTTCATAAAACATTGCTCGAAGATTTCTCAATCCGTAAACCTCGTATTGCCGTGTTGGGACTGAACCCGCACGCTGGAGATGGAGGTGTAATCGGGGATGAGGAGGAGCAAATTATCGCCCCCGCAATCAAAAAGGCAAACGACGAAGGGATTATTGCTCTGGGTCCTTATCCTGCTGACGGATTCTTTGGTGCGGGGGATTTCAAAAAATTTGATGCCACGCTGGCGATGTATCACGATCAAGGTTTAATTCCGTTTAAAACGATCTCCTTTGATGTCGGGGTAAATTATACGGCAGGGTTGCCAATTATCAGAACTTCTCCCGGCCATGGAACAGCATACGATATCGCCGGTGCAGGGACAGCTTCTGAAGAGTCGTTTCGCAATGCGCTCTACTTGGCAATCGATTTATTTGAAAATAGAAAGCGGTATAGCCAGCTTTCGAAAAATCCGTTGCAACGTCATGATATCGATCGATCTGGTGGGGAATAGCTGAATCGCGAATCTTTTAACGAAATTTTATGTACGAATATATCAAAGGGACAATTTCGGGATTGACTCCCGCCGGGGTTGTCGTCGAAGCGGGTGGGTTGGCATACTTTTTGCACATCTCTGTCAATACCTACTCCCGGATAAAAGGAAATGAACAAAGTAAATTATTCCTCCATCAGGTAGTACGTGAGGATGCCCATCTGTTGTATGGATTCTCGGATCAGGAGGAGCGCGATTTTTTCAGATTACTAATCTCCGTAAATGGCATTGGTGCAGCAATAGCGATTATGATGCTCTCTTCCTATTTACCCGATGATCTTACTGAGGCTATTTTAACCGATAACGTTAATCTTCTGAAAGGGATAAAGGGAATCGGAGCTAAAACAGCCCAACGGGTTATTATTGACTTAAAAGATAAAGTAGGCAAAGGGTTTGCTTCAGATAAGATCTTTAAATCGGGCAATTCTGTTGTTCGTAATGAAGCGTTAAGTGCCCTCGAGATGCTTGGGTTCAATAAAAAAGCAGTTGAGAATTCGTTAGACCAAATCCTGGCATCGAAACCCGATCTGACAGTAGAACAGTTGCTTAAGATTGCATTGAAAAGTTTTTAATCTAATATATTGCGACGTGTCCTCTTAAATACGGGTGTAGTTTTGTCCTTGTTGATTATTTCCTCATTAACCGGCAATTCGATTGACCGGTCAGGAGGAGATCGATCAAGCAGGGAAGCTTTATTCGTCGATCAACGTGCAGTACCTGACTCTGTCGCACAAGATACTATTGGAACCCTTCCATACCCATTTAAAGACCAGAGCCTCTTTGCTAAACCAACGGCTCCCGATTCTTCGGCACTCTACCTGAAAAAACCCTCTAATATTCACACCATCATCGAATATGATCCTGTTTCCGGCGATTACCTGATCTCCGAAAAAATTGGGACGATGAATTACCGCCTTCCGGTTTCTATGCGTCGCGGTGATTTCCTTAAAAATGACCTGCACGAATCAATTGATAAATATTGGCGTGATCGAATATCACAAAATACGCTCGAACAAAAGTCACAGCTGATACCTCAATTCCGAATCAATAGCGAAGCATTTAGTAAAGTATTTGGCTCTAATGTCGTTAATATCAAGCCTCAAGGATATGTAGAGATGACACTGGGTGTTAAGTCAAGTCGAATTGAAAACCCCTCAATTCCCGTCAGGATGCAACGCTATACTACATTCGATTTTTCTGAGAAGATTAATGTGAATCTCGATGGTCAGATAGGTGAACGTCTAAAGATGAGGTTTAACTACAATACCGATGCTACCTTCGACTTCGAAAATAAAATCAAGCTTAATTTCGGAGGTAACGAAGATGATATTGTGAAAAATGTGGAGGCTGGAAATGTCTCTATGCCGCTATCGGGAACACTGATTAGGGGTGGCACGAATCTCTTTGGGATAAAAACAGATCTCCAATTCGGGAAATTATCGGTCTCTACCGTCTTCTCCCAACAAAAAGGGGAGACCAAAGTGATCAGCACTGAAGGAGGGGCTTCAAAATCAAAGTTTGAGGTAAATGCCACCGATTATGATGCCAACCGACACTTCTTGTTGGGCCACTTCTTTTATGAAAATTATGATAAAGCACTTCAGGAGCTTCCTATAATCAGATCTTCAGTGACGATAAATAAAATTGAGGTTTGGGTGACCAATAAATCAAGCAGGTTTCAGGAATCTCGAAATATTTTGGCCCTCATGGACCTCGGAGAGCGAGGAAATAACCGGCAGAACCAAAGCATTCCGGGCTTTGAAGATACTCCTGGCCTCTCATTTCCTTTTAATACCTATCCTGGGAATGATATAAATGGAATCTACAAAGAGTTGAATGCTAATTATCCGGGCGTCCGATCAATATCAGGTATTACACAGGCCTTAAATCCGCTGGCAATGCGTGATTTTGTCGGAGGCCGCGACTATGAAAAGATGGAAAATGCCCGAAAATTAGACTCCACCGAATATACTGTTAATCGTCAATTGGGATATATCTCGTTGGTGCAGGCCTTAAATACTGATGAGATTCTTGCCGTTGCCTATCAATATACTGCCAATGGCCAAAAATTTCAGGTCGGGGAATTCTCTACAGATGGGATAGCTGCACCACAAACCCTGATGTTAAAACTCCTTAAAGGGACAAATCTAAACCCGGTATTCAAAAACTGGTCGCTGATGATGAAAAACATCTATAACATCAACAGCCAAAGGGTGTCAGCCGATGAATTTAAAATGGATGTGTTCTATCGAAATGATGCCGCGGGGATAAATATGACTTATCTCCCTGATGGCGCGCTCAAAGAGAAAATACTCCTCGGCGTGATGAACCTCGACCATTTAAATAAACAACTGGACCCTTATGCCGATGGTGTTTTTGATTTTATGGAGCGAATCACGATTAATTCACAGCGCGGCCGTATAATATTTCCCGTTATTGAACCGTTTGGTTCGAATCTCGAGCGTCAGCTAAATGGCGATGCCGCTGCAATTAATAAGTATGTTTTTAAGAGCCTCTATGCCAATACAAAAACAGTGGCGATTCAAGATGCAGAGAAGAATAAATATAAACTTATCGGTAGCTATAAAGGCTCCTCAAATTCTGAAATCTCTCTCGATGCAATCAATATTGCCCGGGGATCGGTGAAAGTGCTGGCAGGCGGTAGACAGCTCCAGGAAGATGTCGATTTTATGGTTGACTACACCCAGGGTAAGGTGAAGATTATCAATCAGGGTTTGCTTGAATCGGGAACACCAATCTCGATCTCAACAGAGAGCCAGGATCTTTTTAGTATGCAGCAAAAAACCATGCTTGGGACTCACCTGAATTATGAGATTGCAAAAAATTTCAACATTGGTTCAACCATCATGTATCTCCATGAGCAGCCACTTTATCAGAAAGTTAATTATGGTGAGGATCCTATCTCAAACCTAATGCTGGGGCTCAATGGCACCTATACCACCACATCGGGAATGATTACCAAGCTGGTTAATTCATTGCCATTTCACAAAACCACGGAAGAGTCGAAGATTGCTGTAGAGGCCGAATATGCGAAATTGCTTCCAGGTCATTCGAAAGCCATTACCAAAGAGGGTGCTGTTTATATCGATGATTTTGAAGGGGCTAAAACACCCATCAGCCTAAAATCATTTATCGGATGGACGATGGCTAGCACGCCTCAGTTGAATGAGTTATTCCCGGAAGGTAAATTAATTAATGATCTGTCGAATGGATACAATCGTGCCCATCTATCCTGGTATATTATCGATCCGTATATGCAGCGCAGTACTGCCCCCTATTATCTGATTGGGGATAAAAAACTTGATGACCACCGTATCCGTGAAGTATTTCAATATGAGCTGTTTCCTGACCGGCAGACCCCTGCTGGTCAGCCAACCAATATCCCAACCCTTGATTTAGCCTATTACCCTACGGAGCGCGGCCCATATAATTATGATGTATTGCCCACCGATAAGTCTGCCGGTGTTGATCAAAATGGCCTTTTACGAACACCCGAAAATCGGTGGGGTGGTATTATGCGCAAGATCGAGACATCCGATTTTGAAACTGCCAATGTCGAATATATCGAGTTCTGGCTGATGGACCCTTTTGCAATGGACTCAACTAACAACCCAAATCCGGGAGGTGATCTCTATTTTAATCTTGGAAATGTATCAGAAGATATCTTACGTGATGGGCGTAAATCATTTGAACATGGGTTACCTGCCGATGGATCGACGACCACTACCGACCAAACTGTTTGGGGACGGGTATCAAAACAGCAGTCATTGGTTAAAGCATTCGATAATTCCCCTCAAGCGCGTATTAATCAGGATGTGGGTCTTGATGGATTGAGTTCAGTGCAAGAGAAGAGTTTTTTTAGCAGCTATCTGAATACCCTTTCAGGCGTTGTTGATGCTTCGGCGATAGCAAAGGCGGACAAAGATCCTTCGAGTGATGATTACCATTATTTCCGTGGACGCGATTATGATCAGGAGAAAAAAACGGTCCTGGAGCGGTATAAAAATTATTCCCAAAATGAGGGAAACTCCCCTACCTCCGCTCAGTCGCCCGAGAATTACCCCACCGCCGCAACTTCGATACCCGATGTTGAAGATATTAATGACGATAACACATTAAATGAAACCGAGGCCTATTATCAATATCATCTGAAAATCGATCGGAATAATATGTCAATAGGACAGAATTATATTGCTGATATCAAGAAGTCGGATGTTACCTTATTAAGTGGTGCCAAGTCGCAGATTACCTGGTATCAATATCGTATTCCGGTAAGCTCACCAGATAAAGTGTATGGGTCGATTAGCGATTTTAGATCAATACGTTTTATCCGAATGTTTTTAAATGGGTGGAAGAAACCTGTGGTTATGCGATTTGCATCTCTCGATCTGGTACGTGCCAACTGGAGAAGGTACGATCAGGATCTTACGGAGGATAATAGTGCCAAAAAGCTCACGACCCAATTTGATGTGTCGGCTGTTAATGTGGAGGAGAATAGTAATAGAAAACCCATTAATTATGTCGTTCCTCCGGGTGTAAGCCGAGCAATTGACCCATCGAATCCACAGCTTATCCAATTGAATGAGCAGTCGATGGTCTTAAGAGCTACCGATCTGGAACCCGGTGACGCTCGTGGTGCTTACAAGTCTATGCAGGTCGATATGCGCAGGTATAAGACACTCAAGCTCGAGGTGCATGCCGAAAAAATGGTCGGAACATCCTTACGAGATGATGATCTCTATCTGTTTGTGCGTTTGGGATCTGATTTCCAGTATAATTATTACGAATACGAAATTCCACTCTCTCTGACACTCCCGCGCAGTGATTATAATCCCAATATTCTTGAAGATCAGCTTGCGGTGTGGCCCGAAGCAAACCGCGTTTATATCCCTCTCGATACCCTTGTTGAGTTAAAATTAAAACGTAATACCGAGATGCGTAAGGCAGGATCGCAAATCACCCTGGCCAATATTTTTGAGGAAATCCACGCAGGTGTAAATGGGAATAAGAATTTAATTAAAATCAAGGGTAATCCTGATCTTAGTCAGGTGGAGGTTGGAATGGTTGGGATTCGAAATAAGAAGGGACGGACACTGGGTGCCAAGTCGGTAGAGGTGTGGGTGAATGAATTACGGCTTACTCAGTTTGACGAGAAGGGGGGGTGGGCTGCAATTGGTCGAGTGTCTGGAAATCTTGCCGATTTAGGTACCTATTCGTTTGCAGGAAAGGTCACTACATCGGGATTTGGGAGTATCGATTCGAAGATGGGCCAGCGTACCAAAACAGATAGTAAGGAGTATGATTTTTCGGCGAATCTGGAGCTTGGAAAGTTCTTTAACCCGGAGTCAGGGGTTCGCATTCCACTCTATGTAGGGGTCTCAAAATCTGTTGCAACGCCAGAATATTCACCTTTAGATAAGGATGTTAAGATGTCGGATGCCCTTGCCAATGCCGGGAGTGCCCACATGCGCGACTCGATAAAGCGTATTGCTGAGACTTTTCTCGAGCGCAGGAGTATAAATTTAACGAATGTTCAGATCGACAAGCCAAATTCAAGTGGTAAGCCCAAATTTTATGATCTTTCTAATTTTACCCTTACCTATGCCCATAATATGTTTGCTCAAGGGGATATTACCACGTTGCAGAATCAGACTAAGAACACCCGAATGTTATTTAATTATAATTTTGTTACGCGCCCGGTCTCTTTCGATCCGTTTAAAAATGTGAAGTTTCTGAAATCTCCGAAGTTGGCACTCTTGCGCGATTTCAACCTTAATTTTATCCCGAGCCAGATCTCTTTCCGCTCCGATTTAAACCGGATTAACAGTACGGTGCAGTATCGTGATATTACAAATCCGACATTTGTCCTTCCAAAATCGTATCTCAATGACTTCAATTGGAACAGGTATTTTGATTTTCGGTATGACCTTACCCGTGGATTAAAGATAGATTTCTCCGCGCAAAATACCTCCCGTATTGATGAGCCACTGGGAGCCATGGATAAGAATCTTCCGGGCTATCAAGCTCGAAGAGATACGATATGGCAAAACATCCTTGATGGAGGGCGTAATACTCATTATCGTCATAACTGGAATATCTCATATTCCATTCCAATAAGTAAATTACCACTGCTAGATTGGGCCTCTTCCTCAATAATCTATCGTGCCGGTTATGAATGGGATGTAGCACCACTTACCCGAACAACAAACGTTTTAGGAAATAATATCAGTAATTCAAGTGCTGCTCAACTTAGCGGCCAGGCAGATTTTATCAGGTTATATAATCGTGTCCCTTATCTGAAAAGGATAAATCAGAAGTATGGCGAATTTAGTCGTGGACGTCGCGAAGCCCTCTCTAAAAAAGGGCAGGCAGCTCCATTAAGCACTGTGGCCTTGTCAAAATTCAAAGATGCAAAGGTGGTGCTTAAGAAAAAGGTAGCCCAATCGATATTCCATAAATTGGGAACCACCAATGTTACGGTGAGGGCCACAGACGAAAAGGGTAAGGTCATTAATGGAATTACAAAGGTGATTAATGAGAATCGGATCATCTTTACCCCCGATGAAGATTGTCTCAAGGCCGTTGTTGAAGTTACCGGCAGTAAGGATAAAAATGCCAAGTTTAATTTTAAACCCGATGAATATATAGCCCGCTTCCTGATGATGCTCTACAATGTAACGGTCTCTTATTCGCAGAATGGGGGTACCGGACTTTACGGTTATTTACCGGGGTCTAATTTTATGGGATCATCAAATTATGAGATGGATAATGGGTCTAAGACCTTAGCTCCCGGCATCCCTTTTATCTTTGGACAGCAGAATGCCAATTTTGGTGAGCAGGCGGCACAAAAAGGATGGATATCAACCGATACTATCCTCAATAAACCATTCATGCTAAGTCAGAATACCCGTTTTAATATCAGAGCCAAGCTTGTTCCTATGCCTGACTTAAAGATCGATCTGATTGCCAACCAAAGCTTCTCTAATAACTCTTCCGAATTTCTGATTTATGACGATCAAAGAGGTTGGGGAGGTTATAATAAGATGATGAATGGTAATTATAGCATGACGATTGTCTCTATTGGCTCATCGTTTGAAAGTCTGGGTAAATCAGTCGCACAGGACTCTAAGGTATGGAATAAGTTCACACAAAATCGTGAAGTCATTGCACGCCGTCTGGATCAATCGCGCGTCTCTAATCCTGCCTATGGTTATGCGCCCGGACAGTTTGATCCGCAGACAAATTTCCCATTGGGTTACGGACCCTCCTCGCAACAGGTTCTAATCCCCGCTTTTCTGGCTGCATACGCTGGAATAAGTGCCGAAAAGGTGCCACTTACCCCCTTCCCCTCGGCCAAGTTTATGTTGCCAAACTGGAGAATTCAATATTCAGGCATGGTAAGTAAAATACCCGGTCTTAAGGATATTATGAAGTCGATGAGCATCATGCACGATTATAAATCAACCTATAATATTGGTTCGTATATCTCCAATCTTGATTATTCTCCCGACAATGATGGGTATAGCTATGTCAGAGACGCGCAGAATAATTTCCTGGCCAATTATGATATTGCAACGATTAATATTAATGAGACGTTTAATCCGCTCTTTGATGTGGATATCACCTGGCTGAATAACCTTACCTCGCGATTCGAATACCGTAAATCGCGCAATATTATGCTTAGTTTGACCAATAATCAGGCTATGGAGCTCTATAATAATGAGGCGAGCCTGGGCTTCGGTTACCGGTTCGAAAATTCGAAGATATTCGTAAAAACCAAGACTTCACAGCGGATGTTCAGTAATGACCTGAACGTTCGGATGGATCTTACGTATGGAAAGAATAAGACGGTATTACGCCAGCTTATCGAAGAGAATAATCAGACTACGGCAGGGCAGGAAAACTTCTCGGTGAAATTCTCTGCCGATTATAGCCTGAGCCAGGCATTTATTGTGAGGCTCTTTTACGACCGTTTGGTAAACAGCCCCTTTGTCTCGAATTCCTACCGAACGACAAATTCAAACTTCGGAGTTAGCTTCCGGTTTACCCTTACGCAGTAGGTTTTTTGAGAAGCTTTCTGTCTGCTTTTACTGTGATGGTTATTTCCCATTGTGATCGATGCTCCTTTATCGTTCCGATACATCTTCATTAGGCACAAGCCAGCGTGGCAATGCTAACCTGCACTCCGGGAATCTCGAATAGTGGAGCACAGCATGCTTCGAGTGTTGCCCCGGTCGTGATCACATCGTCAACGATCAAGAGATGTTTCCCCACTAATTCGCTGCTGTTTTTAACGGTAAAAATCCCACTCACATTCTCCCACCGTTCAAAACGCCCTTTGTGCGTTTGAGAATCGGAATGAACCTTGCGCACCAGATTATCTAAGATCAAAGGTCGGTTCATTGCCTCAGACAACCCCTTACAGATCTCAGTGCTCTGGTTAAAGCCCCGCTGTTTCTCCTTTTTAGGATGCAATGGAACGGGGATGATAACGTCAATAGTGGAATATAAGTCATTCTGAATCAGATCGCAGCCCAGCAGCATCCCCAGCTTATGACCCACTTCTTTGTTCCCTTTGTACTTTAGTTGATGCAAGAGATGCTGCAAGCGGCCCCCTTTATCAAAACGGCAAAAGGAGGTCGCCAGTGCCAGTTCTAACCGCCCGATAAAAAGCAGATAAATGGGATTTTCAACTTCCAAATGATAGTTCGTTCGGGGCAAGTCGGCAAGACAATTCAGACACAACACCTGCTCACCTCGGACGAGTGAAGTGGAACACCCGGCACATAAACGGGGATAAAATAGCGAGATAAGATCATCGATTAACGTCATGATTCGAACGGCTTGATGAGGGCGTATTTGTAAATTTACGGAATTGAAAAATTGTTTATCTTACATTTTAAAAATAAAAAGTACCTTTAGTAACAAAATTTGAGTTTTATGTCGAAGGATAAAAAAAATAAAAAAGCACTAAGTTTCAATAAGCATACTTTGAAGCGGGCTATATTGGAAGTATATTATCAAAATAGTAATCATATATTTAATTACAAACAGATTGGCGCTGCCGTTGGGGCTAAGGATGTCGGTCAATTGCAGCTTGTTAATGTGGTATTACAAGAGTTGCGTGATGCCGACGTTCTTGTCGAAATGGAACGGGGTAAGTACCGCCTGAAATCTCAGGGCGGCATGGTTACCGGAGTTATGGAGCTTAATTCGAAAGGCTTTGGGAAGGTAACAAGCGAAGAGCTGGATGAGCCAGTATTGGTATCGCCCGAAAATATGCACCATGCCCTCGATGGCGATAAGGTACGTGTTCGTTTGTATGCACGCCGTAAGCGGAGTGATCCGGAGGCTGAGGTGATCGAGATTCTCGAACGTGCCAAGACAACCTTTGTAGGAACGTTGGAGATCTCGGAATTTAGTGCCTTTCTGATCCCTAACAAAAAGACCCCTTTCGATCTTTTTATACCCAAAGATAAGTTAATGGGGGCTAAGCATGGTCAGAAGGCAATCGCGCGAATCATGGATTGGCCGGAGCGGGCTCGTAATCCGTTTGCCGAGATTATTGATGTGTTGGGTGATGCCGGAAACAATAATACCGAGATGCATGCGATACTTGCAGAGTTTGGCCTACCCTATCAATATCCGAAGGCGGTAAATGATGCGGCCGAAAAGATACCCTTTGAGATCCCTGCCGAAGAGATAAAAAACAGACGTGACTTTCGTAAAATAACCACATTCACCATCGATCCTGCCGATGCCAAAGATTTCGATGATGCACTCTCGATACAGAAACTCGATAATGGTCTCTGGGAAGTGGGCGTTCATATTGCCGATGTTACCTGGTACGTAAAACCTGAATCTCTGCTCGAGGAGGAGGCTTATAATAGGGCAACCTCGGTATATCTTGTCGACCGTGTTGTTCCAATGTTACCAGAGAAATTGTCGAATGGTGTTTGCTCACTGCGGCCTAACGAGGAGAAGCTCTGTTTTTCTGCGGTCTTCCAACTCGACGATCAAAGTGTTATTCATCACGAATGGTTCGGGCGAACAGTAATCTATTCCGATCGACGGTTTGCCTATGAAGAGGCTCAGCAGGTGATCGAAACCGGCGAGGGTGATCTTAAGGACGAGATCCTAACACTCGACAGGCTGGCAAAAAAACTTAGAGAGATCCGCTTCGATTCGGGCTCCATCGGCTTCGATCGCGTCGAGGTAAAGTTTGATATTGATAAAGACGGCAAACCGTTAAGCGTATTCTTTAAGGAGTCGAAAGACTCGAATAAGTTGATTGAAGAGTTTATGCTCCTTGCCAATAAGCGGGTGGCTGAGTTTGTAGGTCTGCCGGGGGCAAAAAAGAAGGAGAAAACATTTGTTTATCGTATCCACGACAAACCAGACCCTGATAAACTCGACTCTTTTAACCATTTTATCTCCCGATTTGGCTACGGTATTATGACTAATAATCCGAAAACCGTTATGGAATCTATGAATAAGCTCATAGAGAATGTTGCCGGTAAGAAAGAGCAAAATGTGATTGAAACACTAGCTATACGCACTATGGCAAAAGCCGAATATTCGACCAGAAATATCGGTCATTACGGATTGGGATTTGAATATTACACCCATTTTACCTCTCCGATACGTCGTTATCCCGATATGATGGTGCACCGTTTACTGGCCAGGTACCTCGAAGATGGACGCTCTGTTCAGTCTGATCAATATGAAGAGATGTGTAAACACTCATCTGAAATGGAAAACAGGGCAGCTAATGCAGAGCGGGCCTCCATAAAATATAAGCAAGTTGAGTTTATGTCTGATAAAATCGGACAACAGTTCAAAGGGGTGATCTCTGGCGTTAAGGAGTGGGGCATCTATGTTGAGCTTGATGAGAATAAATGTGAGGGGATGATCCCGATGTTTGAGCTTACCGATGACTTTTACGATTTCGATGAGAAAAATTATTGCATCGTCGGCCGCCGGGCTCATAAGAAATATCAGCTGGGCGATCTGATAGAGGTCGAAATTTCACGCGCTAATCTTGAACGGAAACAACTCGATTTCCTTATTGTCGGTGAGGAGATGCCACTCAACAGGATAAATCCCAAAAAGATAAAAGGTGCCGTGCGAAGTAAGAGGTGGAAGTAGCAAATGCGTTATGCAGATCTCAAAGTCGAGCTTTGAATAAATTGCTCTTCCTGGAATCCTGCCCGCATGGATTCGGAATAATGGAGGTGTAAGACAGATTAACAGATACTTAGATTGGTGTTTTGTTTGCTATTCTGAGGTTTTATCCAGCCAGTTATTTTTAAAATTAATCCTTGCTTGTCTCTTTTTATTTCTATTCTTTTGCGTTAACTTATCGTAGTATTTAAAGGCGGCCTGCAAGAGAGAGGTAAACACGTAATTTCATTCTTTTTGAATATGGAGCTGTCAGATTTTGAATTAATAGTGATGAAAGTACTTCTGGTTATTATCGTTTTAGGTATAGGATATTATATTTTTAGCCGTACCCTGACCTTCTCCAAAGGTGCCTCAGCGAAGAAATTATCTTTTCGTAAGAGGACTAAACCCTTTGACGCAACTATCGACTTGTATAAAAGCTCACGGCTAAATCCCAGTAATGTTGAGATGGTTGTTACCAACACCGGAATAAAAGATATTGATCTTAATGCTCCGGTACTGGTTTTTAAGAGATGGTTTACAGCTCGAAAGTTTAGAGTCCTTAAGGTTGAACATTCCGATATCTTCCCGATTCTTCTGGAACGGAGTAAGACCTATTTTTTAGATATTTCACTGGAACAGTTTTATGAGACAATACCAGAGTTACAACTTGCTTGTCGGTTAAGCATCGAGATAAAAGATATGAATGGCAAGAGATTTAAGAGTGAGACAATTAGATTGAAATGGTTTTAAGTGAATGAGAAATTGGAAATTTAAGGAGGTTGATTTTAGTGACTTCCCCATTTATGAGGGTCACGATCTTGGTCTCCACTGGAGTCCGGAACGAACAACGATAAAAATATGGGCCCCTTCGGCTCAGCGGATATTTTTAAGGATTTATAATCAAGGTCAGGGAGGAAGAGCATTAAAAGAGTTCCAGCTTCTCCCCCATGACAAGGGCACCTGGATCTATGAGGTGAATGAAGATCTGGAAGGGCTTTTTTATACTGTGCAGGTTCGTGATAGTATGGGTTGGCTCAAAGAGGGCCCCGATATCTATGCCAAGGCTACAGGAGTAAATGGTACCCGCGGTATGATCATAGATCCTCAAAAGAGTAACCCCGCCAAGTGGGATTTGGACCAACGGCAAACCTTAGCTAATCCTACAGATATGGTTATCTATGAGGTGCATGTCCGCGACTTTAGCATGTCGTCTTCATCGGGGATTACAAACAAGGGGAAATACCTGGGATTTACCGAGATGGGAACGCGGCTTTCAACGGGTGAATCAACAGGTGTTGACCACCTTAAAGAATTGGGGATAACGCATGTACATTTGCTTCCGATTGCCGATTTCTATACCGTCGATGAGCTAAATCCTGGGGCACATTATAACTGGGGCTACGATCCCTTAAACTACAATACGCCGGAAGGGTGGTATTCCACCGATCCATCGGATGGTACTAGCCGCATAAAGGAACTAAAACAGCTTGTTCAGGCCCTACATTCCAACAAACTAGGGGTTATTCTTGATGTTGTTTATAACCATACCGGATTGATTTTTGAGTCCTATTTTAATCAGACAGTACCGGGATATTTCTACCGCTTTAACGCCGATGGGACATTCTCCGACGGAAGCGGATGCGGCACAGAACTGGCTACAGAACGTGAGATGGTACGACGTTATATTATTGATTCTGTTGCCTATTGGGCTGAAGAGTACCATGTCGATGGTTTTCGTTTTGATCTTATGGGGCTTATCGACATAGAGACGATGAATCAGATCCGCGCACGGTTAGATGCGATCGATCCGAACATATTTATGTATGGCGAGGGGTGGAGCGCCGGAGAGAGCCCATTATCGGAAAAGCTTAGGGCTGTTAAATCAAATACCCGTAATCTGGACCGCATCGCCTCCTTCTGCGATGATATGCGCAATGGATTGAAAGGTTCGCCGTTTGATCGTAACAATGCAGGTTTCATTAGTGGCATAACCTTAGGGGAGGAGCAGCTGAAATTTGCAATTACCGGAGCTGTCGATCACGATCAAATAACGTATCATTATGTAAATACCTCGGGACATCCCTGGGCGAAATCACCCGCTCAATGTATTAATTATGTCTCGTGTCACGATAATTATACTCTCTTCGACAAACTTCAATACTCCTCTCCCGAGGCTTCAAGTGAAATGGTTGACAGGATGGCGCGCCTTGCTTTTGGAATTATCCTTACTTCGCAGGGTGTCCCCTTTTTGCATGCCGGCGATGAGATGCTTCGTTCAAAGGGTGGGCATCCCGATTCGTACCGTTCGCCAGATTATATCAATCAAATTGACTGGAGTCGCAAGGGGGATAATGCGGGATTGGTGAGATACCTGAAAAACTGCATCGAGCTCAGGCATCAGCACCCCGCTTTCCGAATTGCCGACGCCAAAATGGTAAAGAGTAACCTTCGATTTTTTGGTCATTATATCCCGGGAGTTATCGCTTATGAGCTGCGCGATCATGCCAATGGCGATCGTTGGAGACATATCCTAGTCCTTCTAAATGGGAATAACTACTCTGTAGAGTATGAAATACCTGAGGAAAACTGGTTAATTGTGGCTCAAAACGGAGAGATTAACCCCAAAGGACTGGGGCATACTAAAACACGGCTGGTAAGATTGCATGCCAGCTCAATGATGATACTTGCTGCAGAAGATTAAAAGGCAGTCATCAACAGATTAATATCTGTAACCGGTATATTTAGCACAGCACCGATATCCTGGTTCGTTAAGACACCATTGAATACATAGATCCCCTCACAAAAACCACGGTTGGTTTTTACATATTGGTTAACCCCTCCTGACTGTCCAATTTCAAGGAGCATCGGAGCAAGGATATTACTAACGGCAATAGAAGTTGTGCGTGCAACACGCGAGGTGATATTGGGTACGCAATAGTGTATTACCCCATGCTCTACATAGGTTGGCTTCTTATGATTCGTAATCCTCGAGGTCTCGATACACCCCCCTTGTATGATATTTAAATCAATAATAATAGAATTCTCTTTCATCCCTTCGACCATCTCCTGAGGAACGATCATCTTAGGAACCTCATTCATCGAGAGGGCTCCGATAACCACCTCGGCGGTTTTCATCGCTTTACGTAATGCCTTGGGATGAAATACAGAGGTGAAAATACGTGCGCCAAGTCGGGATTGAAAATCTACCAACTTGGATATTGAATCATCGAACACTTTTACCGTTGCTCCAAGAGCCATGGCAGTGCGCGCTGCAAACTCAGCAGCTGTGCCCGATCCCAGAATAACCACCTCGGTAGGGGAGATGCCAGTGACCGAACCCAGGATCACACCCTTGCCATTACGGGCAGTGCTTAGATATTCGCTTGCGACTATCATCGAAGTATTTCCCATGATTTCACTGAAGATCCTTTCGACAGGAAAGATGCCGTTTTCGTCTTTCATATATTCAAATCCCACAGCGGTAACCTTTTTCCGCATCAGCCGACGTACCGATTCCTGGGTTTGCAATGTAAGATAAAGGGGGGAGAGAAGTAATTGGTTTCCTTTCATTAATTCACTCTCCTCCTGCGTAAAGGGGGACATCTTTAAGATTATATCGCATTGAAAGATCTCTGCTGCCGAACGGCAGATCACAGCTCCTGAATCGGAATAGTCCTTATCGGAATAGTTAGCCTCCTTACCTGCTCCACTCTCAATAAATACATCGTGACCATTATGGACCAGTACTTCGACCGACTGCGGCGTTAAAGGGACACTGTACTCTATCGAGGCCGAATTATCGGGTATTCCAATGTTTAATTTTATGTTGCGTGGCGTTCTCTTGAAGAGCTCTTCACGAGGAAGAAGCTGATCATTTGCAAGTGTGGAGAGCTTACCCCCTTTCCGTTGATTCATACGACAGATGTTTTAAACATGCTTACAATGACTCGATTATTCTCGACCCATTCACCGTCTCTCTGATATATACCTTTACTACGATGGCAGGTAAAAGGGACTCTATCAGCTCAGGCCATTCAATAAAACAATAACTACTACTGTAAAAATAATCTTCATATCCAAAATCATAGGCTTCACTAAGATTTTGGATCCGGTAAAAATCGAAATGAAAGATAGTCCCTTTCTTCTCTGTTTGGTACTCATTAATCAGAGAGAAGGTGGGGGAGGTGACATAGTCTAAAACCTGCATCTCTTCGCATAATGCTTTAATAAAGGTCGTCTTACCTGCCCCCATCGATCCATAAAAGGCAAATATCCGGTCTGCAGGGTGTGCTTTGATAAACATTGCCGCAATATGGTTGATCTCTGAAAGTGAATTTATCTCGGCTTTAAACATGCTCAATCTATTTTATACCCCAATTATAACGAAAATCTCCCTCTAATAAAAATGATACGAATAAAATTCCGCTAAATTGGCTAATTTTATGGTGATCGAAAAGTTAGTTCAGAAAAGAACTACAAGAGAGAATCAATTTAAAAATAATTTATACTACCAACGATTTTATCTATGCTCTTTGGTTTTTAAACCCTAATTAATCGTATTTTTGAACCATTAAAACAGACACATTAAAAACATAATCAATGAATATCCCATCAGATTTAAAATTTACCAAGGAGCACGAATGGATTCGTGTTGAAGGTGATTCTGCATTTATTGGAATAACCGATTTCGCTCAGGGCGAATTAGGTGATATTGTCTATCTCGAGATTGAAACCGTAGGTGAGACCTTGGCCAAAGAGGATATTTTTGGAACTATTGAAGCGGTAAAGACAGTTTCTGATCTGTTTATGCCTGTCTCTGGAGTGATCCTTGAGATGAATGAGGCCTTAGCTGACGCTGCAGAACTAGTCAATAATGATCCTTACGGCGACGGATGGCTCGTAAAGATTAAAATGACTAACCCATCAGAATTAGATCAATTGCTATCGGCAGATGATTATAAATCGATGATTTCAGAATAATCATATTTTATCTGGCCTTAAAAGAGTGTCTGAATAGAACTCTGTTCATTGGCTGAAAGAATCGTATTAACAGCAGGGATCACTTCAATTTTGTTGAAGTGATCCCTGCTTAATTTTAGTTCGTGCAATACCCAAAGGGAGCTAATAATTTTTGATTTATTACGAAATAATAAACTGCTAAGTATTTGATTTAACTTTTTTGCGCATGAGCAATGCGTCTGAGCAAGATTAACTGAACGATTTTTGTACTACATTTGATATATAAAGTTTTTGTCTTGAGAAAAATTAAAAACATAGTATTAACCCGTGTAGTAGTTTTTATCCTGAGCCTTTTTTTCGGAACGACATTGGCTGGTTATGCACAGCAAGATCCTGTCTATACCCAATATATGAATAACTTGCTCACGATTCAACCTGCCTATGCGGGGATATCAGGATCCTTAAATTTTACAGGTATTTCCCGAGCACAATGGATCGGATTCGAGGGGGCTCCAAACACCAACTCGCTGACCATTAGTGGCCCTTTAAATAAATACAATGTCGGTCTTGGAGTATCCATTGTAAATGATAAGTGGGGGCCGATCAGGCAAAATGGGGTTTATGTTGATTATGCTTTTAGGGTCAGAATCGTTGATAACCAATATCTGTCATTCGGTATTAAAGGGGGCTTTAACCTCTATCAGGCCAATCTTACTGACCTGGAGATCTGGGACTCTCCCGATAGGGTCTTTGCCTACGATGTCAATTTTAAGTTTCTACCTAATATGGGTTTGGGAATTATGTGGCATAACGATCGCTTTTTTCTGGGTGCCTCTTCACCTAAAGTGATTAAAAATAATATGCAAAGCCAGGATGGTACAAATATTTACCGCGAGGTACTCCATATTTATGGAATGGCCGGTTACGTATTTTTTATCAATGATCTGCTTAAATTCAAACCTACTGTTCTCTACAGATGGGCAGAACGGACACCATCTTACACCGATTTTACGGCAAGCTTCTTGCTTTATGACAAGGTCTGGGTGGGGGCAACTTACCGGATGAAGAACTCTGTTGGATTAATCTTTCAATTCAATGTCAATCCTCAGTTAAAATTTGGTTACTCCTACGATAAGACAACATTCCACCCTACTCAAGTTAGTTCAGGAACCCATGAGTTCCTAATCAGCTATGATTTTGTCTCCGTGCGACGTGGACAACGTCTTAACCCAAGGTATTTTTAATCAGGCTGCCTGCAGCTAATGATTTAAATTGCGAATTAATCCTCGAGGGAATATCTTAATTGGTCGAGCATGATAGGTACATCATCAGGATTCACCCCTTGCCGGATAAGGTTAGGAAGGTCTTCATTAAAAGCTTCCATAAAATCATTCTCACAACTCTCTGCATCGTTAATGCTTCTTTTATAATAGTCAAGGGCTGACTTCCGGTTACCAAGGCACCATTGAACATGGCCCATATTGAGCAAATCGTATTTATTCGGCTGGTCAGGGATTAGCCTTTCGTAGTATTTTTCTGCCTGCGAGACTTTCCCGAGCAGGAAAGAGCACCATCCAATTGGTCTCCAGATTTTTTTATTCCCCGGAGAGAGGTATTCAACCTTGAAGTATGATTTTAAAGCCTCCTCATAAAGTTTGAGTTCCATTTGGCATTGTCCGATTGAGATCTGAAGTGAGAGGTTATCAGACTCAAGAATTTCCGATAACTGATAATACTCAAGAGCTTTTGCCGGTTTCTTTAAATTGCGGTAGCACAATGCGATCTTTTTAGTATTCCAGAGCTTATTCTGGTCAAAGAGATCAGCTTTAAGATAATAACTAAGCGCCTTTTTATAGTCCCCCATTTTCTGATAGCAGAAGGCTAACTTCTGCAGAAGCTCAATGTCGTTGCTTACCTGAAGTAAGAGTTCAAAAAGCTCAGCGGCCTCCTTGAAATAGTTCTTGGCAAAGTTAAACTCGGCAATATTGCGTTGTATTCTTAAATCCTCACTTAATAAGGGGGCAAAGGCAAATTTGTGGTGAAAATCAAACGACCAGGCAAAGATATCCTCGAAACTATCGTGCTGCGGATGAATCTTGAAGAAGCGATAGAGATCGCGGATATATTGGCTAATTATTATCCCGGAATTTTTAGCAGGATTTAACAGAAGCCCATCTTTTCCCATCTCCTCCATCTGCTCAGTCTCAGCTTTTAATGAATCAGAAACCATCTGTTTATAGTCAGGCGGAATATTCATAATGCTGAAATAAAAGGAATACTTATCTGAATTGCATAACATTGGAGACTTCATGATCAATTGATTAAATGGAAGATCATCGGCTGATTCCTTGTTAAGTGGATTGCGTATAATTTCTGGATGTTCGGGGGTAAAAGGGTAGAACCAATTTGCCAATTCACTGAAAAATGGATATTGTTTAAGCATACTAAAGGAGCTTAAAAATACATCTGCCCCTTCGAGTTGCATCTCTGTAAGCTCCTCCATCTTACCCATTAACCCCGGCGAGTCCTTGAGGATCTCCTGCCAATCGGGATTTTTATCTTCCGTTAATCCCTCCCCAAGCATACTCTCAATACTTAGTTTATTACGCAGATTGGGACTTAATTTAATCATTTCAGGAAAGATCTCATCCTGAAGTTTCCGTTGGATCTTTTCGGTCTCTTTGCTGCGGATAAACTGCAATATTGCTTGCTCAAAATTTGATCTGAAGCGGGGGTCTTCATTTAAAATCTGCAATCTTCCGTTTATCCCATGATAAAAAGGCATCCGTTGATCATAGTAATATATCCCTATAATGAGTCCGATTAATGCACGCTGACTAACCTCAAGATTCGGATCTTCGTAGGCCTCAAACAGTAGAATGAGTTTATGCTCATCAAAATAGCGCATTAGGCTTAGCGTTAGTCCGGTAATGAGCAGCGACTTTTCATAATAGGGGGTTGCTTCATTTTTAAGTATTGAGCTCATAAACTGAGCCTCCTCACCGCTGAGCCGATTTGTGAACCAGAAATGGTAGAAAATAGTAAAGATCCGCTGCAGATGAATGTCAACCTCGATCCTGCTATCGCCAGGCTCCGAAGATGGCGAGGTAAGTAATGTCCGGAGCTCTTTATGAATTGAAAAGTTCTCAAGTTCGCGCGCGAACCCTTCGAAATTGGTGATAAAATGTTTCGTAAATCCACGCTTTTTCTGATATTCGACAGACTCAGAGTGCTTCATTCGCAAGTTCTCACATGTAATGTCTGCCAATTCAAAGGTAGAGATTAATAAATGTTCATATATCTTTTGCCTCTCGGGATCGTTAATCCCTTCAACAGTATATTGAAGCATATACTTGTAATTCTGTTCTAAAGTTCGGTATTGCTCCATCAACTCCCCCAAACCGATTCCGGAGATCAGACGCTCAAGCAGATCAAATGCAGGTTTTAATTTTCTGCCTGACAGCAGATTGCAAATTTCAGTGTACTTAGCTCTAATCTCCTTTTCTGTCATAAACCCTACGTGTAACTTCTAAATCAAATTTACATTAAAATTTGGTTTAGAACACTACTTAAAAGGTTATTGTATTATTTTGCGATGTTTTTTACCTTTAGGGAATAATATTGAAAGTATACAGATGAGTTTAAAACTAAGAAGTAAAGAGATTAGTTGGTTGGCTTTTAATGAAAGACTTCTTCAGGAAGCTGCCAGAGAGGAAGTTCCTCTTATTGAACGCCTGAAATTTCTTGGTATCTATTCCAATAACCTCGACGAATTTTTTCGCGTTCGGGTAGCAATACTTCGACGGTTGGCCATGGTTGGACAACTAACACTTGCCGAAGGTGGTAATCCTCGCGAGGTGCTTTCACAAATTGAAGAGGTTGTTATTGAGCATAGTACGAAATTTGAGGAGATCTATAACAAGATCCTGGGTGAGCTTGCGACTGAGAATATCTTTATAGTGAATGAAAATCAGCTTACTCCTGACCAGGGAGAGTTTGTAACCCTTTACTTTAAACGGGAGGTTCGCCCACGAATTATGCCCATAATCCTTAAAAAAGGGAACCCAATGCCTCTTCTTAGCGACGATGCCATTTATCTGGCTGTTAATATGGAGAAGAATAAAAAATCGGAATATGCCCTTATCGAGGTCCCTACCGATCTGCTGTCAAGGTTTTTGATTATCCCCTCTCAGGACGATAAAACATATATTATGTTACTAGAGGATGTTATTCGGTATGAGCTTGACGATACCTTTTACATGTTTAGTTATCATAAAATCTCCTCTTATATTTTTAAGGTAACGCGTGATGCAGAGCTTGATCTTGATGATGATGTGGCTGAGAGCTATGTTAAGCTGGTGGCAAAAAGCATTGTAAAACGTGGCAATAGCGCACTTGTAAGGTTTGTTCATGAGAAAGATATACCCGATCCACTCCTCTTGTTTTTGTTATCAAAACTTAACTTTAAGAAAGAGGATGTGGTAATTGCGGGTAGCAGGATCCATAATTTCAAGGATTTTATGGGTTTTCCTATGGTAGGTTCTGATCATCTTTATTATCATTCGATGAATCCTGTTAAGCATACTAAGATTGTGCATGGGCAAACCTATTTGAATAGCATTAGTAAAGGCGATATTCTTTTCCATTTTCCTTATCACTCATTCTTCCATTTTGTCGATTTGCTGCGAGAGGTCTCTATCGACCCTAAAGTAACCGAGATAAAAATGACTTGCTATCGCATGGCACGTAATTCCCACATTATAAATGCGCTGATTAATGCTGCCCGTAATGGGAAAAAAGTAACTGTCGTTCTTGAGCTTCGGGCACGATTCAATGAACAGGATAATATTGAATATGGTAATATGCTCAATAAAGAGAATGTGAAGGTAATACTTGGTGTTCCGGGACTAAAGGTTCATTCCAAACTCTGTTTAATCACCCGCAAGGAGGATAAAGATTCGAAGAAATATGCCCTTGTAGGAACCGGTAATTTCAATGAGTTAACCTCAAAAGTCTTTTCGGATCAACTTTTATGCACTGCCGATCTAAATATTACGCGTGAGGTAACACGTGTTTTTGATTTTTTTGATCAGAATTATAAGATACCCAGATTCCAACATCTTTTAGTCTCCCCATTTACCATGCGTTCAAAACTTGTTGCGATGATAAAGCACGAGATTACCAATGCCAAAGCCGGTCTTGACGCACGCATCTATTTTAAATGTAACAATATGGTAGATGCTGAGATTATTGGCAAGATCGAGGAGGCGGCTAAATGCGGGGTTGATGTTCGTTTAAATATTAGAGGGATGTTTTCGATGTTTACCTCCTCGGTAGATGGCAAGATGAATGTACCCGCCATTGGATTGATTGATCGTTATTTGGAGCACTCACGTTTATTTTATTTCCACAATGGCGGCAATGAAAAAGTGTATATCTCTTCGTCAGATTTTATGACTCGAAATCTTGACCGTAGGGTGGAAGTCGCAGTGCCGATCTATGACCCGGAGATCAGAAAAGAGCTGATTGATTTTTTTAATTTACAGTGGAATGATAATTCGTCGGCCCGTATATTGGATAACGATTTAACAAATATCATAAAGAATAAGGATCAGAAACCGCAGCTAAAGTCTCAGTTAGCATTTTATGATTACCTCAGGGATCGAATTGCTAAATGATTGTGAAGCAGGGTTATTCCGGGACGCGATTTATAATACCGGACTTCAAGATTTCGATTATTGGGAGAAGCAGGTTCTAGCCGACCCTCGGATATTGGCAAACCTTCTTCGCCTTATCGGATTAGATGACTATCGCTTGGCATGGCGCTGCGGCTGGATTATTGATCATGTATCAGAAATTTCGCCTCACTTACTTGCCGATAAATTGCCAATGCTTATTTCCTTGTTTCTCTCCAGCAGAAATAGCTCCTTACTGCGACACCTCTCTCGGATTCTTTGCCAATACAGGCTTCCGGAGAATTCACTGGGAGCGATTATTAACCGGAGCTATGAATTAATTGACTCAAGTGAACCCGTGGCAGTGCGGGTAAATGCCATGCAACTGCTTTTTAATTTGACCCGTCTAATGCCGGAACTAAAGGGAGAACTTATTGCAGTGATTGAGCGTCTTTTGGAAGAAGAGAGTTCGGCAGGCTTCAGAAATAGGTCGATTCGATTACTTCGACAACTCCGGTACTAAGGGTGCATAAAGGTGCCAAAGAGGGTTACTGAAACGACTCCCCAGATTACAATAGAGAGAATCATATAGGGTATAAAGTGATGATTATGTTTGAAATATTTATTCCCCAATAGGGCACCTACGGGAATCGATAAGATCACTGGAGACAAAATAACAATGCCCCAAATACCAAAACGCTGACGCATTTTTACGATTATCTTATTTCGGTGGGTGAACTTCCTTGAATTGTTTCGCTTTAATCGATGGCGAATAAGCCACATCTCAAATCGAACCTTAAAGAGTACAGGGGTAAACGAATATACGATAGGCCAAAGTAATTTGATCTCTTTGAAAAGAAAGCCAAAGAAATAATAATAGAACAAAAATCCTAATATTCCTCCAGCCTGAATGAAGAGGAGCGTCTCCCATATCGTAAGACTTAGGCCAAAGGAGTAAGGTGTTGCCCAAAAATATTTTATACTGGCAACCATTATAACGCTGGCAAATTTTAGGATATATTCCATACCCTACAAATTTAACAAGAATGGTTCATTTTCAATATTTTAAAAGGTTAAAAGATGCTAACCTTTTTCGGGTTACTTAAAGTTAAATCAAGATAATAAGGTGCAGATTTTGATAAAATTTAAACAAAAACCGTTTTTCTTTGTTCGGGTGATATGGAAATGATTAATAATTGGATTAGTCTATATTATGTTTTTATTGCTTTTGTACTCCTTGTCTTTAGTTTTTGGGTCAAGCCGGGTATTAAAGGCTGGCCATATTATATACTATTAATCAGCGGTTTTTTTATCGGAGGGCTCGTCGTTAAATCCTATTTTCTTGCAGGTTCAGCGCTAATAGCTGTCGTAGTAAACGTATACCGATTGCGTCAAAATCTCGAAAAAAATAGAACTATAGAGGTCCTCCTTATTCCCGATCGGGATGATAATTATTTAAATTATTTTCTTAGCTATTATAAAAAGGATATAGCGAACTATTTTCCTCGTTTTGATTTTAAAATTGAAGAGGAGTTTCTTGTGGCTTTGTTATTTTCAAATATGGAAACTGTAGGACTTGTTATTGCTGAGATCAGAGATGAGGAGACACTGCGAATTTGCATTGATTATATGGTGCCTAAGTACCGTAATTCACAGCTTGCCAGAACATTTTATCAATGCGAATTACGCTGCATCGATTTTTTGGGGTATCGTCAGATCTATATCGAACCACAAAGTAAGGAGCATAATGAGTATCTCGAGAGAATAGGGTTTAGACTTATCGATGGGAAGTACGTAATCAATGCTGCTCAATAATACCCCTTTACGATTCTAAATTTAGATCGCATCATTACTTTATGGGATTCTGTTATTTCTTTGTATCTTCATCCTAGTTAAACCATCGGATCTCGAATAACATATTTCAACAGGTTTTTATCTCAACTAATAAATCTTAGAACCAATGTCCAAAGAGTTCATCAGTTGTCTTATCCATGTTGTAATTGGAACTTCCCGGCAAAAGAATTTTCTTACCGCCGAGATTCGAAGCCAGCTCTCGACCTATCTCACTGCCGTAGCAAAGTCTAAAGGGACTAGCCTGGTTGCACTTGGAGGGACTGAGAATCACATCCATTTCTTACTCGCAATTCCCGCTAAGTTATCAATCGAATCTGCAATCATCCCCTTAAAGCTTAGCTCAACAACCTGGCTTCGGCAAAACTTTGAGCCGCTGCGTTCGTTTAGCTGGTCGGATGGATTTGCTGCCTATTCGATAAGCAGATCTCAGCTAGATAGTACCTTGCTATATATTCAGAATCAGGAACAATATCATTGGCGAAAATCTTTTCGCGAAGAATATACTGAGTTTCTGGATTTTCATCATTTACCCTATAAAGAGAGTTCGCTTTTTGATGAGGAATAAGTAGATTTGTCTGGTTCTTTCATCAACCAATATATTCTAACTAATTGAACTATGAAAATCAAAGTTTTGCTTTTTTCGTTGCTGTTACTTGCAACTTTTTCTACCTATGCTGATGTTAAAGGGTATCAAAAAATACTTGGGCTATGGGAATTTTCGGCTCCAACAGCTCCTCAGCCTTACGATACTGGGACATTAAATCTTAAGGAGGTGGAAAAGAAACTTACCGGCGAATTTACGATTGATGGACAAACGATCGAGATCCCGGGCGTTAATTATAATGAGGGCATGCTAACATTAAAATTCGAAGTTGAGAATACCGATATCACGCTGGAGCTTAAGGTACAAGATGGTTTAATGGAAGGGGGTACTGACACTCCTAATGGACGTGTTATGGTAAAGGCAAAACCGGTAAAGAATAAATAAATTTAGGAAGTCTACCATAGGGAATGACTTTCTAAACTTTTCCCCTTGATTATCGGCGGTTGTATTGCTTGTCGTAATACTTCTCATAGGCTCCTGAAGAGACATTCTCAAGCCAGTCTGGGTTAGCAAGATACCAGTCGACAGTTTTTTCTATCCCCTGTTCAAACTGAAGTGATGGCTTCCACCCTAATTCCTTTTCGATCTTTGACGAGTCAATGGCATAGCGTAAATCATGACCGGCCCTATCTTTAACATAGGTTATTAAGTGTTCATTGGTGCCTGGCTTGCGACCCAGCTTGGAATCCATCGTTTTACATAACTGCTTAATCAAGTCTATATTCGTCCACTCATTATGCCCTCCAATATTATAGGTTTCCCCATCTCTCCCTTTATGAAAAACCAAATCTATCGCGGCAGCATGGTCTTCAACATAAAGCCAGTCGCGGATATTCTCTCCCTTCCCATAAATTGGAATCGGTTTGTTCGTGCTAATATTATGAATAGCCAAAGGAATTAGTTTCTCGGGAAATTGATTCGGACCATAATTATTTGAGCAGTTCGTAATTACAATAGGTAATTTATAGGTGTCATGATAGGCACGCACAAGATGGTCAGAACTTGCTTTGGAGGCGGAATAGGGGCTGTGAGGATCATAGGATGTTGTTTCGTGAAATAATCCGCTCTTCCCTAATGAGCCGTAAACTTCGTCAGTCGAAATATGGTAAAATCGTTTCCCATCGCTGTTGCTACTCCAGATCGCACGGGCTCCATTGAGCAGATTCACCGTCCCTACAATATTGGTCATGATAAACGACATTGGATCTGAGATCGAACGGTCGACATGCGATTCGGCGGCAAGGTGCAATACTCCGTCGAACTGATAGTTACTAAAAAGGGTATTCACAAAGCTACTGTCGTTGATGTCTCCCTTAACAAATTCATAATTTGATTGGGTATCTATATCCTTGAGATTTTCAAGATTGCCAGCATAGGTCAATGCATCCAGGTTAACAATACGATACTCGGGATATTTGTTCACAAAAAGCCTTACGACATGCGAGCCAATAAATCCTGCTCCTCCGGTGATTAGTATTGTTCTCATTTTAGATTTATGATAGGTTATTATTCGAGGTCTATTTTATATTTCGGATCTTTTTTTCCCAGTTCCATGCCGACAACAAGGTGTCTGACAAAGAGGCTTGCGCCTTCCAGCCCAGCACATTATTTGCCATTGTAGTATCTGCGTAGATCTTTTCGATATCGCCTGCCCTACGTGCCACGATCTTATAATTCACGTTAACACCGGTAGCCTTTTCGAAGGTGTGAACGACCTCAAGAACTGAAGCGCCATTACCGGTTCCTATATTAAAGAATTCGTATCGGTCATTATTAGTATGAGAAATCAGGCGGTTAATAGCAATGACGTGGGCCTTAGCCAGGTCAACAACATTGATATAGTCGCGCACACAACTGCCATCTGAGGTGTTGTAGTCGTCGCCGTAAATACTCAGCTGCTCTCTTATTCCGGCAGCTGTTTGCGTGATAAACGGGACAAGATTATTGGGTATTCCTCGCGGAAGCTCACCAATCAAGGCAGAGGGGTGCGCACCTATTGGATTGAAATAGCGCAGTGCTATTGCGTTTATCTCTGGGTTCACGTTTACAACATCCCGAAGGAGCTCCTCACTGATTGCCTTAGTATTGCCATATGGCGACTCGGCATCTTTTTTTGGGGTAGTCTCGGTTACGGGTAGTTGGTCTGGCTGACCATAGACGGTGCATGAGGATGAAAAAACCAGATTCGGAACCTTATGTTCTGACATGCAATCCAGAATATTCATCAGCGATACCAGGTTGTTGCGGTAATAGGCAAGTGGCTTCTCAACAGATTCTCCTACAGCTTTGAATGCGGCGAAATGGATAATTGCTTCAATGCCTGGATTTGTGACAAAAAAAGTTTGAAGACGTTCGTATTCGAGAAGATTAAATACCTCAAAACCGGGTCTTATACCACTGATTTTTTCTATCTGATCTACAACTTCTGCGGTAGAGTTAGAAAGATCGTCAATGATCAAGACCTCGAAACCAACGGCTTGAAGTTCTACAACTGCGTGTGATCCAATGTATCCCGTTCCTCCGGTCACCAATACTTTCCGATTCATATTCTTAAATTTTCGTAGAGTCGAAATTACAATTTATTCTTACATTTGAACCGTCAAAAAAAGGAGGATATGGATATTACATTTTATTTAATAGAATTAGTGCGGTTACACGATTGTGTGATTGTTCCTGATCTTGGTGGATTTGTAACCAACTATCGCCCGGCAGAGATGGATCTGGCAACGAATAGTTTTAACCCACCTGTGAAAGAGATAATCTTTACCAGTAAGTTAAGTAAGAATGATGGGCTTTTAGTGAACTATATTTCCGAAGTTGAAGGTGTAGGATACATGGAAGCGCGCCTAATTATCTCCGAATTTGTTGATCAGATCTGGTCTAAGCTTGATAATGGAGAACAAATAGTATTTCAACAAATCGGATCACTGCAATTTGATCGGAATGAAAAATTGATTTTTGAACCTGCGGTGCATGAGAATTTCTTGCTGGAAGCCTATGGCATGGAAGGATTCCAGTTTCCGCAACTTGAATGGAATGAGAAGGCTGCAGCAAAGAGGTTATTCACCGATAAGGAAGCGGCTCGCCCAAGAGGACATGCGCGCAAAGTTAAGGCGTTGGCAATAGGAATACCGCTCGTACTTGCATTGGTACTTATTCCAGTCTCAAAAAATTCGTGGACTAATATTGCCAATTCAGCGCTGCAAACATCAAATACAATAGCAATAGCTTTTAATAATTCACTCCATCCAGTTAAGAATACACCAATAGAAACACCTACTATAGCGCAGAATATAGCTCCGAAGAATGATTCAGTCGTTTCTGTGGCTGCCATCACACCTGTTGTAGAACAATCTGTTGTTCAGTCAAGCGGAAGGTATCGGGTTATTGGAGGGTGTTTTAAGTCGCGTGAGAATGCTGATAATTTTTTGCAACGGCTTCATCAGGATGGGTACAAATCTGAAATTAAGGTTCAACCCAATGGCTCGTTTCTGGTTGTAGTGCAATGCTATACCAATAAAAATGAGGCTGTAGGTGCTCTTAAGTCTTTACGGGCTGCTGAACCCAAAGCTGGCTATTGGATCTCGACGAATTAAAGCAACTTTTTAAAAATAGAAAAGAGCAGTTCTTCCTATTACTTAGGGAGAGCTGCTCTTTTTTTGTGATCTTAACTAAATGGGAAACGATACGTTTAAGCGATGTGAACTATCCTATTATTGAGCATGAATGGCACCTTTGAGAACGGCTTTAAAAACTCTCATTAGGTTTCCTCCCCATATTTTGCGTATTTGCTCCTCCGTATATCCTCTCTTCACTAATTCAAGGGTGATATTACCCATCATAGAGACATCAGAGCATCCATCCACTCCGCCGCCGCCATCAAGATCGGTTCCTATTCCTACGTGATCGATTCCTGCTATCTTTACAATATGGTCGATATGGTTGACCACATCTTTTACATTGGCCGGATGTTGTGGATATTTTAGTGATACCGCTACCAACTCGTCTCTTCCTATTTTTTCCAGTTCAGGGGTAAGTCCCTCAAAATGGTTATATTTTGTATTAATCATAGCCATTAAAGAATCGCGTGCGGGATTTACTTCAGTCGCTTTTACATAATCTCCCAGAAAACACATTTGTATTACGCCGCCGCTTTTAGCAATGCCTATCAACCCTTTATCGCTAATATTTCGCGGATGATCGCAGATCGCACGAGCACATGAATGACTGGCAATAACAGGTAATTTTGTTATCCGTAATACATCGAAAAGCGAGGAGTCGGAGATATGTGAAACATCGACCATCATACCGATACGGTTCATCTCGCGGACTACTGCTTCCCCAAAGGGTGATAGTCCATTGTATTCGGCCCCTTTTTTGTCTAATGATGAGTCGCAAAGATCGTTATTCGAAGTGTGGCAAAGGGTCATATACCGAATCCCCATCTGCCAGAATTTCTCAACCATTGACAAATCGTTTCCGATGGCATATCCATTTTCAATGCCCATATAAATAGCTTTTTTGCCACTTTTTTTTAATGAATAGGCATCTTCAGGTGAGCGGGCCATTTGTGCCAAATCTGGCGATGCTTCTACATTTCTGTTGATGGTGTGAATGATCTCGATAGCCTGATTAATGGCTGCCTCATGACCCTCTTTTGTTCGGGGTCCCTGACCTAAGAATACGGCAAAAAATGGAGCATCGAGACCTCCTTCTTGCATTCGTGGAAAGTCGAGTTGAGTTCCGGAAGTTTTTGCCTCATGACGCTCGGCAAGATTGAATCCCGGTTTTGTGAGACTAATTGGGGTATCGCAGTGGGTATCTATGGTAAGAACGGAGCGATGAATGCGGGCCGCTTTCTGTTCCAGCGTCTCTTTTGATGCACCCTTATTTGCCATTAAGAGCATTAATAGAGACATCGATAGTATCAATATTTTCATACCCAAGTTAAATTAGATTAGGCTGGCTTCGTATTGTCGTGGTCGCTCCCTATCTCTTGATCACCAGTTAAACTTAACACTCTTTTTTATATCGGGGTGTAAGCTCAGTGCTACGGGACAGCTCTTCGTAACTGCCTCCAAAATTATTTTATCTTTTTCGGAGAAATTATTTTTGGGGAAGGTAAATTCCACAATAACCTCGGCGATCCGTCTAGGTTCAGCCAACATAATCTTCGTTGTCTCGATGGTTGTACCTGTCAGATCCAACCCCTTATCGCGTGCTTTAATCCCCATGATGGTCATCATGCAATCGGATAATGCTGTTGCCACTAAGTCAGTAGGTGAAAAGGCGGCCCCTTTGCCCTGATTATCAACAGGCGCATCCGTAATCAGCTTTTCGCCCGAAAGAATATGTTCATTTTCGGTTCGTAGTTCTCCTAAATATAGTGTTCTCGAAGTTGCCATATCAAATAAATTTTGGGTGCAAGATAATAAAATCTGTTTACTCTTTATTGCCTTCAGAAAAGCGTTAACTTCGGCACTAAATTAAAACAGTTACATCATGTTTTCAGGAATTGTTGAAGGAATGGGTACCGTAATGGGTATCGAAAAAGAGCGTGAGAACGTTCACCTTACCTTAAAATGCGATTTTGCAGGGGAGTTAAAAATTGACCAAAGCCTCTCTCATAACGGTGTATGTCTTACTGTTGTGAATAAAACAGCGTCAGCATATACCGTGACTGCGATAAAGGAGACGCTATTAAAATCTAATCTGGGGCTTCTCGTCATTGGAGACAAGGTAAATCTCGAACGGAGTATGATGATCAATGGCCGTCTTGACGGCCATATCGTTCAGGGGCATGTTGATCAGACAGCCATCTGTTCAAAAATCGAAGAATCTGACGGCAGTTGGTATTTTACCTTTAGCTATGATTTTGATCTTGAAAAAGCACGTCAAGGATATATGACTGTAGAGAAAGGCTCCGCAACGGTAAATGGGGTAAGTCTAACTGTCGTGAATTCAAAAAATGACTCTTTTCAGGTGGCAATTATTCCTTATACCTATGAGAATACGAACTTTCATACGTTTAAAGTAGGCGCTGTTGTTAACCTTGAATTTGACATTATCGGAAAATACCTGAGCCGACTTGCGAGTTATAAATAATAACGAGGAGTAGAATAGACGAAGCGAAGAGGACGACTACACGAAAACATTGAACTGATCTGAACTTCAAAATATAAATCTCCAAATTGAAGCTTGACGACCTATTTTTTATATTGTTATCTGAACATATCCGGGATAAACCGGAACGCCATTTCCCCTTGGTATTCCCTTAATTGACTCCACCTTTCAACATCGAAATCAATAGCTACGGTAGAACAGGTAGGTACATCATCGGTGAAATTATGCATTAAATAGTGGATGTAATAATAGACTGTCGGGTTATGACCGATGACCATAACCGTCTCTTTCTCATCTTCAAGTTCCTGAAGCATAAGTAGGAAATTCTCGACGCTCTTGCCACTATAGAGCTTCTTCTCAAAAAGGATCTTGTTAACTGGATAGTTTAAGGTCTGGGCATATATTCGTGCCGTTTGTGTGGTTCGTACAGCAGGGCTCGCAATGATCAAATTGGGATGGATAGTTAATCTTTGAAGCTCTATGCTTATAGTTTGGGCATCTTCCTCCCCTCGCTCTGTCAGGGTGCGGTCATAATCCTGATCATAACCATGAGAAATGCTTTTTGCATGACGGACAAGAATTACGCGTTTCATACGATTAGTTTTTAAATAATATTAAGTGCTATGGATCGTAAACTGAGCCAATGGTTGGCTTGCTGATGGCCCTATCTTTTCCTTAGGCTGGAATTTTTGGATCTGATCGATAATCTGAAATAAAACTTCATAATCTGACTACTTTCAGTTTCACCTTCAAGGGCGATTGCCTAAAATAGTCTTCTAAAGATAGCGGATTTTTTAATCGTTATGCGTTAAAAGAGAATCACCCCACAACCAAATTGGATTGGTAGCAGGGTGATTAAATTTTTTAAAGGCTATGGTGCCGGATGTTTTAGTTTTTTTCGATCTCTTTCCAAACCAGTGCACTGGCACCAACAATGGCAGCTGTTCCTTCTTTCAGTTTAGAGGGGAGAATCTGCACTTTATTGCGGAAAGTAGGGAGGACGTATTTTTCTAAACTCGCTTTTGTTGGTTTGAAGATATATTCACCCGCAGCGGCAGCACCTCCAAATAGGAATATTGCTTCTGGGCTTAGGTAGTGGACAGTATCGGCCAATGAGCGACCAAGCAATTCACCAGCATTTTCAAATACTTCTTTGGCAATTGGATCGCCATTTTCTGCGGCATCGTAAACTACTTTAGCATTCATTTCTGCATAAGGAACTTTTGCCAGCTCACTCTCTGTCGCATTATATTGAGCAAGCAGTTCGAATACTGTTCTTTTAATCCCGGTAGCTGAGCAATATGCTTCAAGATGGCCGTAACCACCGCATCCGCATAGTCTTCCGTTAGGTACAAGGGTGGTATGTCCAACTTCTCCGGCAAAGCCGTCTGAGCCGTAGACAAGATCCCCACCTGAAATGATGCCGCTTCCAAGACCGGTACCCAATGTAATCATAACAAAGTTTTTCATCCCTTTACCACCACCGTAGATCATCTCTCCCAAGGCAGCGGCATTGGCATCATTGGTGAGTTTTACATGCTTCACAGCAGGGAAATTCTTTTGAATTAAGTCTGTAAAATGGACTACCCCAACAAAAGGCAGGTTCGCGGCATTCTCAATAGTTCCACTGTAGTAATTACCATTTGGAGCTCCAATACCAATTCCTGCAACTTCAATGTCAGGATTAATCTGTTTTACAGTCTCAATCGCAATCTTTATTTCAGTGGTAAGGCTTGAAATATATTTTTCAATTAGGGTATCGGAAACAGCCGCTGTCATATTCGGATTTTCCCTCTTCTGTGGTGTTGGAAGTTGAGGTTTTTTCTCGTATAAGACATTTCCTTCATGGTCAACTACGCCTATTGCAGTATTCGTGCCGCCTATATCAATTCCGATTGCAACTTGTTTCATCCGAATAATTTTTGATGTTCTTGTTTTTGATAATTTTTGATTTTAATCAAGCCCTCAATCTGCTATCGCTAGATCGAGGGCTTTAATATTTAGCTGTATTAAGAGTGAATTAGTTGCAAGATAAGCTTATTGATATATCACTATTTAATACGAAATACAATTTTTATTTAATTTATGCTGAGCGAAGTTTGCTCCCCTTAACGGCATAAAAGAATATGTAAAGGTAACATATTGCCGGAACAATAAATGCAAGTGAATAACCTGATACATCAGCAATTTTGCCCATTATTAATGGAATAATAGCACCCCCACAAATCAGGGTATTGATAATCCCTGAAGCAGTACTTAGTTCGCTCGGATCAAGGTCTTTAACGGCAAGGGTAAAGATATTTGGGAACATAATAGAATTGAACATTCCGATAGATACCACAGCCCACAGCGCTACGCTACCTGATGTGAAGGCCGTAAGTAAAGCCAGCGTGGCCGCTAAGAGTGCAAATACGGCTAATGAGCGGCCTGCATTCCCTTTCCCTAGTTGCATGAAGATGAAATTTCCTAAGGCAACAACCATAAATGTCATCCCGATATTCCAGCTCCACTCTGTAACAAATGATCCCGATACCAAAGCGAGAATCAATACTAAGGCAACATAGGTATATTTTTTCACATTGTCAGTAATATTAGAGAGTAGGATTGATCCAAAAAACCGGCCAACCATAGCACCACCCCAATAAATAGCAACATATTTACCTGCTAATGCCGGATCCATGCTCATGGTCGTTTTGAGATAATTCAAGATAAGTCCACCGGTACCTACCTCGGCACCTACGTAAAAGAAGATACCAAATGCGCCAAGCAGCACATGAGGATGTTTCCACACACTCTTCTTTAACTCGACAGAGCTTCCACCCACTTCAGGAAGTCTTGTTAGATAGATCGCTATAGCTGCAAGCACCACAAAAATTCCAATGATAATAAACGGTAACTGAACGGTTTCAGCTTTTTGTGCGGCAGAAAGCATCTCTTTGGCACCTTTAAAGATAAAGACAGCAATAATCCATGGAGCAACCATTGTTGCGATTGAATTAAGGGCTTGTACTAAGTTGATGCGGCCTCCGGCTGACTCTTCAGATCCTAGGGCAGTGACGTATGGATTAGCAGCTGTCTGAAGGAAAACTACACCTGAGGCTAAAACAAATGTTGCACCTAAAAATAATGGGAATGAGAGGTATTTTGCGGCAGGAAAAAAGAGAAAGCTTCCTGCTGCCATTAACAATAATCCTGCAATTAGAGCACTTTTATACCCGATTTTTTTAATATACAAACCAATAGGGATGGAGATAAAAAAGTAAGTAATAAAGAAGGCAAAACTTAACAGTTGAGCGTTAAACTCAGTTAAGGTAAAAATATCCTTCACCTGACTACTTAAGGTAATGATAAATGTGGTCGCAAATCCAAAAATAAAGAAGATGGATCCGATTACGGACATTCCAATGCCGTAGTTTTCATTTTTTTGTTCCATGTTATTAAATTGTTTTGGTTACTAAATTGTTTGGTTACTATTTTTAGATTGAACAAATATAGAAATAATTAATTTGGAACACTTATTATTGATAAATTTATGACGAATTAATTAAACCCCCTAAAAATGAGCTATACTCCAGATAATGAGCGTTATGATAAGAGCATTAACTACCGAAGGTGTGGCCGTAGTGGGATTAAACTACCTGAGATCTCTCTGGGATTGTGGCATAATTTTGGAGGTGTCGACGTTTTAGACAACGGAAGGGCTATGCTTCGGTATGCTTTTGATCAGGGAATCACCCATTTTGATCTGGCAAATAATTACGGACCCCCACCAGGATCAGCGGAAGAAAACTTTGGAATTTTGTTTAAGGAGAACTTTCGCCCATATAGAGACGAATTGATTATATCTACAAAGGCAGGGTACCTGATGTGGCCAGGCCCATATGGCGAATGGGGTTCTCGGAAGTATCTTCTCTCGAGCCTCGACCAGAGTTTAAAAAGGATGGGTTTGGAGTATGTTGATATTTTCTATTCACACCGTCCCGATCCCGATACGCCACTCGAAGAGACGATGATGGCCCTTGATTATGCTGTTCGTTCAGGTAAAGCGCTCTATGCCGGAATATCGAACTATCCTGCTGAGCTAACGCGCAAAGCTGCCGATATCCTCAAACAACTTGGTACGCCATGTCTAATCCATCAGCCTAAGTATTCAATGTTCGAACGATGGGTTGAGAAGGGTTTATTAGACACCGTAGAAAATGAAGGTATTGGCGTGATCGCCTTCTCACCCTTGGCACAGGGGCTCTTAACAAATCGGTATCTCGATGGTATTCCGGAAGATTCACGGGCGGCTAAGCCATGGGGTTATCTTCGTGAAGATCAAGTTACACCAGCCATTACAAAGGCAAAAAAATTGAATAAAGTGGCAAGTTCGCGTGGACAATCACTAGCTCAAATGGCCATAGCCTGGTTATTAAAAGATCATCGGGTAACCTCTGTTCTTATTGGAGCCAGCTCTGTTGCACAGTTAAAAGACAACCTTGCCTCTACAAATAATCTGACGTTCTCAGTTGTAGAATTAAACCAAATTGAAGAGATTTTAAAATCCTAAACTAACTGAATTAGATTAATGTAAAATGGGAAGTGCCAAACTCAAGATTGTCCTTTGGAAGGATAGTTTGGATGCTCACTATATTTTGCATTTCCCATTTTGAATTTATTTTTAATCTGCCTATGAGCTCATTTTTCCTCGCTGCCAATTCGATTTTGCCATTATTCCTAATAATTCTTTTGGGATATGTGATGATGCGTACAGAAGTTGTCCGACCCGGATGGGTTGATATCCTTAATAAATATGCCTTATGGATTGGTTTGCCTTCACTAATCTTTGTCGCCCTTATAAGACTTGACTTTAGGCTTAGCGAATATGGAAGCTTCATTTTGCTTAATTCCGCCTACCTGGTATGCTGTATTCTGTTAGCCTTTCCAGTAAGTGTGCTATTTAAAACGACCCTTCAAACCCGACGGACAATGTTTCTGTTACTTGGCTTTGGCAATATCTCATATCTCGGAATTCCCTTGTTGTCTAGTGCGTTAGGACCTGAAGCGCTTGGCTCGGCAATACTGCTTGCTGCCATTTATCCTTTCTGGATGTTCACATTCGCTATTGGATTAATTGAAATTACTGGCCATGAAAAGGTGCATATTCTAGTTATCCTCAAGAGACTTATTGCAAATCCACTTCTGATCTCTGTTTTTCTGGGGATTTTAGCCTCGTGGCAGAAAATTCCCTTTCCTGGAGCCTTGATAAAAACACTCGATCTTTTTGGTCAGTCGGTAACGGCAATTGTTTTATTCTCTTTGGGGATTTTTCTGGGTGCACAGCAGATCGGCACGCGCAGACAATGGTTGCCAATTATAGGGCTTTCACTTTTTATTATGATCATTTTACCAGGGATCTTCTACTTTTTTGTAAGCAGATCGGGAATGACAATTGTCCAGATTAGATCTTCTGTTCTTGATGCCGCTATGCCGGTGGGGATTACTGCTTATGCAATGTCAGAGCAATATGAGTTAAATGCTTTGCTAACAGGGCGTTTAATTATTTTGTCAACAGTCCTTTCTGGAGTTGTTCTACCCCTCTGGATCGTATTTACCTCCTGATAGTCAATTTTTGTGGGGCCGTTTAGTTGCGAAAACCTTTTACCAAATAAGTTATATATTATGAATACTAAAATTGGCACAAAAGAAAAACCCTTAGTTTTGAAAACACCCCCTTTGTCATCGGAATACACAATGCACGTTGACGAAAAAGAAGGTAAAGAGGTGCTGGTCTGTACCGTAGGTAAAACAGTTTTGCTTTATGACATCCGTTCTCTTTCGGATCTTCATTTAATGCTAAAGGAGCATAACGACTGGATGGAACTTGGCAGTGCCGACGAGCAAAAGGATGCCAAGGAGGGAACAGTTGAGGCCTGGGGTCGTTCAAAAAACAATCCTATTGGTGGTTGGTACGGGATGAAAAAAGGGCTACGCGGACGCTTTGGAATGTATATTCCTCCACTGATGGAAGCATTGGGGCTGGCTGAGGTAACACATGAAGCACGCGGAAATAAAATGAGAGCGATTTAGCTATCAGATTATACTTTACTTGCAAAATTAGATTTTTGATAGCAGGAGTTGTAACTATAAATCGCTCTAAGATTACACTACTGCGTAAAAATTTTTTGAAAATATCGGATCGCACAATCCTGAAGTGTTTTTTGCTTTAGCTCTTCGGGAATCGCTTTAGCCAGGGCATTCTGATGAAAAATAGGCCACCCCTCTTTATCTGTTCCTTGCCGGCTTAGTAATCCCATCTCGAGATATAGCGTGCAGCTTCCCAGGTTAATCAGGTTGGTTTTTTCCTCTTTCGAAAAGTGCTCAATGGTTAATCCGCGCTCACGAATGCCAACGAGGAAAAGGACTCCGTTTAGATCGACCTCTATTCCGAAACGGCTATTGAGCTCCTTACATAAATCGTCCCAGCTGTTAAGCTTTTCCATTCGCACAATTTTTTACAAACATACAATTATTAGTTCTTTGTTAAGAATCAAAAGTTTCGCATTAGAATGGCTTGTAAAAGAGGCAAATATTTTACTTTTGTGTCTTTAAGATTTAAAAACAGCGAATCTATCAAGGATTCTAAAATTTATAGTAAACAAGATGAGAAACTTAAGAATTGTAGATATTCTAAAATCTGGAGTAGTAGGTACTGAAATAACTGTTAAAGGGTGGGTGAGGACTCGTCGTGGAAGCAAAAATGTGAGTTTTATTGCACTTAATGATGGATCAACGATACATAATTTACAGGTTGTCGCAGAGGTCGACACTTTTGGAGAAGATCTTCTCAAATTGATTAATACCGGTGCTGCGATAGGTGTGACCGGCAAGTTGGTTGAATCGACAGGTTCAGGACAGTCTGTTGAGCTCCAGGCCATATCAATTGAGGTAATTGGAGTGGCCGATCCAGAGAAATATCCGATTCAGCCGAAGCGTCATTCGCTTGAATTTTTGCGCGAGATGGCTCACCTAAGGCCAAGAACAGCAACTTTCAGTGCCATTTTTCGCATCCGTCATGCTATGATTTTTGCCGTTCATAATTTCTTTAACGACAGAGGATTCTTTAATGTCCATACCCCTATAATCACCAGTTCAGATGCTGAAGGGGCAGGCGAGATGTTTCGTGTTTCGACACTTTCACCCAAAGATCCCCCATTAAATGAAGAAGGGGATATCGATTTTACACTGGATTTCTTTGGGAAAGCAGCAAATCTTACGGTCTCAGGTCAACTTGAGGGAGAGCTTTTCGCTATGGCCCTCTCACGAATTTATACCTTCGGACCAACTTTCCGAGCCGAAAACTCAAATACCTCGCGCCATCTAGCTGAGTTCTGGATGATAGAGCCTGAAGTGGCATTCTTCGACCTTAATGACAATATGGATCTGGCCGAAGAGTTTTTAAAATATTTAATTCATTATGCTCTCGATCATTGTATGGATGATCTGATTTTCTTGAGTGCCCGTCTCGTGGAAGAGGAGAAGAATAAGCCTGCCGATCAGCGCTCGATGGAGCTAATTGAGAAATTGCGCTTTGTAGCTGATAACGATTTTGTAAGACTTACCTACACCGAGGCAATCGAGATTCTGAAAAACTCAAAACAGAATAAGAAAGGTAAATTTCAGTATCCAATAACAGGATACGGAACAGATCTTCAGAGTGAGCATGAACGCTTTCTCGTTGAGGTAGAGTTTAAAAAGCCCGTGATCCTGACGAACTATCCCAAGGAGATTAAAGCGTTTTATATGCGCATGGATGATAATGGCGAGACTGTATCTGCGATGGATGTTTTATTTCCTCAGATCGGCGAAATTATTGGGGGCTCGCAACGTGAAGAGCGCCTGGATTATCTCGAACGTCGAATGGATGAGATGGATATTCCCAAAGAAGATATGCAATGGTATCTCGACACCCGCAGATTTGGAGGATGCCCTCATGCAGGCTTCGGACTTGGATTCGAAAGACTTCTTCTCTTTGTTACCGGCATGAGTAATATCCGTGATGTAATCCCTTTTGCACGTACCCCAAAAAACTGTGAGTTCTAATTTAGGTTTATTTCGTTTTGCATGGTTTTATGCTCTTTTCACAGGTGCTAACTATATTTATGCTACCTTTAGAACGATAAAAGTGGTGCGCTCAATATGCAAAGATTAAGTCTTCAACAGAAACTATTACAAAAGCTTTCTCCTCAACAGATTCAGGTAATTAAGCTCTTGGAATTGCCTGGCTTACTCCTTGAACAACGGATCAAGAAGGAGCTTGAGGAGAATCCTGTGCTCGATATTGCAAATGAGGAATATGGATCCGAAAGCGAAGAGTATTCCGATGATCTAAAGACAAAGGAAGATAATGATAACGAAGAGTTCTCTGTGAGTGACTATCTCAATGAAGAGGATTATCCCGCTTACCGCTTAAATACCCAGAACTTTTCGAAAGATGATAAGACTGTAGATGTCCCTTTTTCGGACGGAACCTCTTTTCACGAATATCTTCAAGAGCAGATGAGTATGGAGATGCTCGATAAGCGCGAAGCCATTCTGGCAGAGCATATTATTGGAAATATTGACGAGGATGGCTATCTACGGCGCGATATCAGTTCTATTGTTGATGATCTTGAATTTTCTCAGAATATTAAGAGTAGCGAATCAGAACTAATGACTATTCTGCGTAAGATCCAGGAGCTCGATCCTCCCGGGGTTGGGGCCCGTAATCTGCGAGAATGCCTGCGGCTGCAGATTTTTCGCAAGGGGGATCAAAAGCCTGAGCTCAAACTTGCCGGCATGATCCTAAAAGATTGTTTCGAAGAGTTTACCCGTAAACATTTTGACAAGATTAGCCGAAAATTTGGCGTTGATGAAGATACTCTCAAAGAGGCTTTTGCTGAGATTCTAAAGCTAAATCCCAAACCTGGAAGCTCATTTAGCAATACAATTAGCCAGGGGAATCAGGCTATAATACCCGATTTTATTCTTGAGGTGGTAGACGATGAGATGCAGCTAAGCCTAAATCAACGTAATATTCCGGAGTTAAATATTAGCCGCCATTATACCAATATGCTGCGCTCGTACCAGGATAACCGAAAGTCGATGACCCGTGATGTTAAAGAAGCCGTCCTTTTCGTGAAACAAAAAATTGATTCTGCAAAATGGTTCATCGATGCGATCAAGCAGCGCCAAGAGACACTGATGCTGGTGATGACCGAGATTCTGATGTATCAAAAAGAATATTTTGCGGAGGGGGATGAGACTAAACTGCGCCCAATGATCCTTAAAGATATTGCCGATCGCACCGGGCTCGACATTTCAACCATCTCACGAGTCTCGAACAGTAAATATATTCAAACTCACTTTGGAATCTATCCGGTTAAGTATTTCTTCTCGGAGTCGATGCAAAAAGATACAGGCGAGGAGGTCTCAACACGCGAGATTAAATCGATATTGCAGGAATGTATTGGGAATGAGAGTAAACATAAGCCACTGAATGACGATAAACTCACCCAGATTCTAAATGATAAAGGGTATGAAATAGCTCGTCGGACAGTAGCCAAATATCGCGAACAGCTGGGGATTCCAGTAGCTCGAATGCGTAAAGAACTCTAAGGATTTAAAGTGCGAGATTTTGTTTTTGTCCGGAACTAAATTCTAGCTTATAAATTTATATCCTATACCTTTAAGGGTTCTGATATGGTCGTTGCCAATTTTCTCACGTAATTTTCGGATATGTACATCAATGGTTCGGTCGCCAACAATTACATTATTACCCCAGACTGCTTTGTAGATCTCGTCGCGGGTAAAAACTTTATCGGGCTTGGAAACTAACAACGAGAGTAGTTCAAACTCTTTTCTTGGCAGCGTGAGCTCTTTACCCCCGATGATCAGAAGATAACGCTCTTTATCAATCACAAGATCTCCAATATTTAAAATCTTGCTATTTTCAACGCTTTCGGCAGTTACTCCTCCCGTTCTCTTTAGCAATGCTTTTACGCGACTTATTAATACTTTTGGACGGACTGGCTTCGTGATATAGTCATCGGCGCCAGCCTCAAAACCTGCAATCTGAGAATAATCTTCTCCGCGTGCCGTTAAAAAGGCAATCACAACATTCTTGCAATTGGGGAGCTTTCTGATCTCTTCGCATGCTGCAATCCCATCCATCTCAGGCATCATCACATCTAGAATCACAAGATCAGGTTTTACTTTCCCAGCCATTTCAATAGCCTCAAGACCATTGCGGGCAGAATAAACACGAAAGCCCTCGCGTTGTAAATTATAACTTACAAATTCTAAGATGTCTTCTTCATCGTCGACCAGAAGTATTCGAGGTGTATTGTCTTTTTCTACCATTTGTTTTTAATATATTGAATGTACTAGTTTGGTGAACGAAATATAGGAATTATTTGGAATATGAAAATATCGGATCGTATTATTTTATTTGCTGTATTTTTCAAGCATAAAGGTGAAGGTTGTTCCTTTGTCAATCTGACTCTTTACGTGTATGGTCTGCTCATGTGCCTCGATGATATGTTTCACAATGGATAGCCCCAACCCAGTCCCACCTTGAATTCGTGATCGGCTCTTGTCGACACGGTAAAACCGCTCAAAAATGCGGATAATATCTTTTTTCTCGATGCCGATACCATCATCACTCACCTCGATCATCACCATCTTGTCCATATCGTAGAAAACAACATTCACATTACCCCCTTTTTTACCATATTTGATCGCATTTCCAACAAGATTGCTGAGCACCTCAAATATCCGGGTCTTATCGGCCATCACAATCACCGGTTTATTTGCGGTGACAACCAGATTCATGCTGATCCTTCGCTCTTTTGAGTCACGTAACTCAAAATCAAAAACATCTTCAGTAAGCTTTATCAGGTCAAAAGGTTCCATATTGATCTTTAACTCTCCCGATTCAAGTTTGGTAATCGATTCAAGATCTTCTACAACACTTATCATCCGGTCGATGCTCTTCTCAGTCCGCTCCAAATAAAGCCTGTTTATTTTAGGATCCTCGAGACCTCCATCGAGCAGCGTGAGAATATAGCCTTGTATATTAAAGATAGGCGTCTTTAATTCATGAGAGACATTCCCAACGAAATCTTTACGGTACTTCTCCAGTTCACGCAAACGATCGATCTCTGCAAGCTTATCTTCAGCCCAGAGTTTCACCTCCTGATCAACTTCCGCAATAATATCTCTATTGCCATGAATTAATTTAGTCATCCGTTTCATCTCGATAGGAACTTCACTGATCGTTTTATAGATAGGGGTTATTTTCTCGTTTATCAGCACCGAGAGCATATAGAGATTGGTGAAATAACCAATCAGAAAGATCACCGGAATAAACAATGCCGACCATAATGTCCAGCCCAACCAATGTGCCGTTATCATAAGTAAAGCTGAAAAGGCGGTAATAATGGTTGAGGAAGTAATGGATAGTTTTTGTGGAGTGCTTGTTTTGAGAGGGACCATAACTTACTAATTAGTATTTTCGAGCAGGCAAAGTTAAATTTAAATCCCCTACCTTCCAATTTTTAGCTTTTTTCACTTATTAACATTTATTTAATATTGAAACAGCACTTTTGGTGCTCGCTAGGAAATATATTTGTCGGTTAGAAAAACGCAATAGTTAAATGGAAAGATTTTATCCCCTTCTGTGGTTTCTGCTGGGAATGTTTGTGACTTGGGTCCTATTGCGTTCTTCACGTAGGACTAAGGCGCTTTCCAAAAAGGAATCGGGTATTACCGATATAGATGAGTTTTCTGATTCCCCCATAAAGGCCGAGAATGTTTTGGTGAAGACAACTGAAGATTCTTCCAATGCCATCATAATGATTTCCAAAGCCTACTATTTGGGAATGTCAGGATTTCAGAGCGAAAACATTAAACTCTTTGAGGAGATTGAAGTTGAGATTGAAGAGTTTAACCAGCGCGCGAGAAAACTTAAAGCCAATACCTATCGGATAATTCAACAGCTACAGCACGATTCAATCGAGACGGGACATTATTATGTTCAGATTGTTGATTACCTGCGTGAGATGGCTCACTCTATTAAATATGTGGTTCGACCCCTTCATGATCACCTATTGACCGATCATAAACCTTTTACCGATAATCAATATGCCGAATTAACCGAGTTTAGTAATCAAGTGACAGATTTTCTAAATTTCGCGCTTCATATTATCCGGGTTTCGCGGTTTGAGCAGATTGATGAGCTGATTGTCAAACGGAAAGAGGTGCTTGAATTCATGAGAGATCAAGAAAATCGATATATCCGCAGGATTAAAAGAAAAGAGACCAATAGCAGAAATTCAGTACTATATTTTGGAGTAATGTCCGAAACGAAGCACCTTCTTCTTCAGACAGTAAATCTTTTAAAGGCTACCCGCGATTTTGTTTCCTACACAAAGTCTTGAAAAACAATGACTAAGCCTATTCTGCTTCTGGATCTATCCAAGCAATAAAATTTAATTGAGGTAAATCCCACTAAATTTTCATTTTAAAGATATAATCTTGATAATTCACCGAGAGATTAATCTAAATTAGCGGTCAAATTCTAATAAAACTAATTAAACTAAAAAGAGTATGAATCTGGACAAAGTTTTTGGATTCCTTGTTCCAAAGGATCGTAAGTTCTTTCCATTATTTATCGAAGCGGCAGATAATCTTGTTGTCGCATCTGATTTACTAATTAAATTAATGGGCGAGAATGATCTCGCAGAGCGCGAAGTTTTTATTAAATTGATTAAGGAGGCTGAGCATAAAGGGGATACTATCACCCATCAATTATTAGTGCAATTGAATGGGACCTTTATAACCCCGTTTGACAGGGAAGATATCCATCAGCTAATTTCTACAATGGACGATGTTGTGGATTACATCCATACCGCAGCTATTCGGACCCATTTCTATAAACTGCCAACTTTCCCTGAGGAATTTACTAAGATTGCAAATTATATCCATTCGGCAAATCTGGAGATTCAATTAGTCCTTCGCAGTGTAAAAAATGCCTCTGATTTCTTGAAATTTGCAGAATCGTGTGCCACAATTAGCACCTACGAAAGTGAAGTCGATTATCTATACCAGGAATACCTTTCCAATCTTTTTGAGTTGGAGACCAACGCGATAAACCTAATCAAGAAACGTGATATATTGGCCTCCCTTGAAAAGGCGATTGACAAATGTGATGATGTTGCCAATGTCTTTTCATCAATTATGGTTAAAATATCCTAAGGAGTCATGAATTTTACACTATTAATTGCCATTATTATACTGGCTTTTATTTTTGATTTTATCAATGGTTTTCACGATGCGGCAAATTCAATTGCTACTGTTGTTTCAACTAAGGTGTTAACCCCTATTCAGGCTGTTATTTGGGCCGCATTCTTCAACTTTGCAGCTTATGCTATATTTGAACTTCATATTGTTGATACAATAGCCAAAGTTGTTGATACCAAATTTATCAATCTTCAGGTTATCCTGGCAGGGGTTATTGCAGCAATAATTTGGAACCTGATAACCTGGTACCTGGGAATTCCTTCGAGTTCGTCGCATACCCTTGTGGGCGGTTTTGCCGGAGCCGCTATCGCCTATGCCGGATGGGGAGTCGTTCACTCAGAAAAAATCATGAAGATTGCAGCATTTATCTTCTTAGCTCCTTTGATTGGAATGTTTTTATCTTATTTCTTATCCATTATCTTACTTTGGATATTTAAGAGCTTTAATCCATATAGGCTGAAACGCTGGTTTAAAGTTGGTCAGCTGCTCTCTTCTGCATTATTTAGTCTTGGCCATGGCGGTAACGATGCCCAGAAGGTAATGGGAATTATCTCTGCGGCATTACTCGTCTATTTTAAGACTGTTGATCCTGCGTTAATACCTCACTGGGCACAAATAACCTTTGTCGATGGCAAGATTCATGCCATCCCACTGTGGATTGTCTATGGATGTTATACTGCTATTTCAGCAGGGACTCTTCTTGGTGGGTGGCGAATTATCCGTACTATGGGAGGTAAGATTACCAAACTCACACCTTTTGAGGGTGTTGCAGCCGAAGGTGCAGGAGCAATGATGCTATTTGGTACAGAGGCTTTTGGTATTCCTGTGAGTACGACCCATACGATTACCGGTGCTATTATGGGGGTGGGATTAACTAAAAGGGTATCTGCTGTCCGCTGGGGAGTAACTGTGAATCTGCTCTATGCCTGGATCCTTACCATTCCTGTTTCGATGCTCTTAGCGGCATTCCTCTTCTGGGTTTTTAACCTGATTGGATTAGGATAACAAAATCTTTTATCCAACAAAAAGAGGTGAACTATTTCATAGTAATAGTTCACCTCTTTTTATGGGGTACCAAGTTATTTATCTAACTATCGCATAGCCTATTCTTAGTGGTTTATTTTAACTCAAGAATCAGAGAAGTTTTTCCCGGGACTATAATACTATTTAGATCGTTAAACTGAGCGCCACTTATAACTTCTTTGCCAGAAGTAAATCCCTGAAGTGATTCGGCAAATCGCACAGTATTTAATGTTTTGTTCTGCGTATTTGTATTTAGAATGACCATGATAGACTCTTTGTCGTCGTACCTGAAATAGACATACATATTATCCATGGGGAAGTAGTGTTTTAATTTTCCATGATGAATAAGGCTTTTGTTTTTTCTCCAGTTGACCAGTTGTTTTAAGAACTGTTGAAATTCTTTCTGATCAGCAGTTAATCCGGCGCCGGTAAACCCATTCACCGCATCATCTTGCCATCCACCGGGAAAGTCTTTACGCATTTTACCATCGCCATCATTTTTTAATCCGGTCATCAGTATCTCACCGCCATTATATACCTGAGGAATCCCACGGGTTGTCATAAGAAAGGTCATTGCCGCCTTTAACTTAGGGATGTTTTCTCCTATTGCACTGAAATAGCGCTCCGTATCGTGATTCTCGGCAAATACAACCAGATTGTCTGCTTTAGGATATTGAAAGTCTTGCGCCAAAGTTTCGTAGAGGTGATTAAATCCCCACCCTTCATTCATCGATTTGACAATTGCATTTTGAATAGGAAAATCCATCAAACTGGTAAGGGAGGAGATATATCCATTTGGATTAATCTTTCCTTTTTGCCAAAATGCAACTGCAGCAGGATTGGTATTCCACTCTTCTCCAACCATATTGAAATTAGGGTACTCCTCCATCACCTGACGGGTCCAGTTGGCCATCATCTCTTTATCGGGATAGGGGTAGGTATCCATTCTGATGCCATCTAAGCCAACATTTTCAATCCACCAGATTGAGTTCTGAATTAGGTAGGTAGCCATGTAAGGATTGCGCTGGTTTAGATCGGGCATACTCGGCACAAACCATCCATCGGTAAATTCGGATTCATCACTATGCGAAACATAGGGGTCCTGTACTGTTGCCTTTTTGTGATTTGTGATTCGATAGTTCGGATATCCATTGATCCAATCCTTCATCGGCATATCTTTCATCCACCAATGACTTAATCCGCAGTGATTAAAGATCATATCCATCACCATCTTTATCCCTCTTTTCTTTGCCTCCGAACTTAGTTGGCGGTAATCGTCGTTGGTGCCAAAACGGCTATCAACTTTATAGAAATCGGTAGTCGAATAACCATGGTAAGATACCTGCGGCATATTATTCTCGAGCACTGGATTAATCCAAAGTGCGGTATATCCATTCTCTTTAATATAGTCGAGGTGGTCCTGAATCCCTTTGATATCTCCGCCATGACGTCCATTGGGATCATTCCGGTTGGCCTTATCCAACTGATCGTCTTTTGAATCATTCGAAGGGTCACCATTGGCAAACCGATCGGGCATAATTAGGTACATCACATCTGTGCTGTTAAATCCGACCCGTTGCGCAGACCCTTTTTCCCGAGGTTTTAGCTCATAGGATGAGGAAACAACAGTTTTTCCGTTTTGCTTAAACAGGATTTCAAATTTCCCGGATTTTACATCGGGAGACAATTGCAGATTAAGAAAGAGGTAGTTTGGATTCTCCACCGAGGTAGAGGAAACCAGGGTAACACCCGGGTAGGTAATTTCGGGTTTTGTAGTTGAAATCCCATCACCATAAATCATTAATTGAAGAGCAGGATTTTTAAAACCACTCCACCAGAATGGAGGCTCAACCCTATTTAATGTTGGCTTTTTTGTAACACCAAAAGATGGTATTCCCGCAATTAATACCAATACTACGAATGCAATTTTTGCGATTGTAAGTTCTTTAAAATTCATAGCCATATTGTTTAAGTGGAACTTCTATTTTTTGTTCTCCGACAATAAATTCTTCCTTGTCGTAGACTAATAAGGTTAGTTCATGAGGGGTTAAATTTTCAATGCCGATAGTATCTTTCGTAACATTTATTTGCAACGTAGTATTTCTAAAGTTAATCCTAAAGGAGTAGAAGCTCCAATTATGTGGGATAAACGGAGCGAATGATATCATGTCTTCTTTAACCCGCATTCCGCCAAATCCTTTTACGAATGCCATCCATGTTCCACCCATCGAGGTGATATGGCAGCCGTCGGAAGTGTCGTTATTGTAATCATCAAGATCGAGGCGGGCAGTGCGCAGATAAAGTTCATAGGCCTTCTCTTCGTAACCGATAGCACCTGCTAGAATGGTATGAATACAAGGTGAAAGCGAGGACTCATGAACAGTATAAGGCTCATAAAAATCGAAATGCTTCTTTATGACCTCTTTTGAGTACTGATCTTCAAAGATAAACATGCTCTGAAGCGTGTCGGCTTGCTTGATATAGGGCGATCGGAGAATCCTATCCCACGACCAATTTTGGTTCAAGGGGCGTTCTGACTTTGGTATCTCAGCCGTTGTTGTTAATGTTTTATCCAAAAATCCATCTTGCTGAAGAAAGATCCCTTTTTTAGCATCGTAGGGAAGGTGTATTTCCTTAATAATCTTATTCCACAGGGGTGTCTCCTGCGCCTCGTTAAAGTTCCATTTAACCGTTAATTCGTTATATAATGCCTGATGATGTTCTTTGAGGTATTCAATAGCCTTAAGTGTGTATTCGAGGGTCCACTGTGCAATCCGGTTTGTGTGAAAGTTATTATTCACATTATTCTCGTACTCGTTGGGACCGGTAACTCCCAGGATAACATATTTCTGCCGCTCTTCCGACCAGTTTACCCGCTGTGCCCAAAAACGGGAAATGGCTAATAGTACTTCAAATCCTTTAGGTGCCAGATATTCTTTATCACCGGTATAGCGGATGTAATTGAATATCGCATAGGCAATAGCACCATTTCGATGTATCTCTTCAAAGGTGATTTCCCATTCATTATGACACTCCTCGCCATTCATGGTTACCATAGGATAGAGAGCCGCACCTTTATTAAAGCCTAAAGTTGCTGCATTCTCGATCGCCTTAGTAAGATGCTTATGCCTGTATTTAAGTAAATTCCTTGAAACTTCAATCGGAGCTGTTGCCAGATAAAACGGAAGGCAGAACGCCTCGGTATCCCAGTAGGTAGAGCCTCCGTATTTTTCGCCCGTAAACCCTTTGGGGCCAATATTTAGTCGCTCATCTTCGCCGGTATAGGTTTGATGAAGTTGAAAGATATTAAACCGAATTCCTTGTTGAGCGGCAATATCCCCCTCGATACTTATGTCGCTGGTTTTCCATTTCTCAAGCCATGCCTGTGTATGTTCAAGCTCCAGCTGCTTATAGCCTTTATTAAAGGCTGTATTTAAATGGATCATAGCTGTTTTCATCAGCTGCTCTTTGGGAAAGTTTTCCGAAGAGATGCTAATTCCAAACTTCTCGATCGTGATTGATTCTCCCTCCTTAATTACAAGAGGAATGATATTGGCAATAAATTTTGTACGATTTTCAACATCGGCAGAGAACTCAATTTTCTTTCCGTTGGACAAGATATTAATCTTCATGCCGGCACAAACCTGAAAGAGCGTTTTGCGTACCTCGGAGATGATATATCCTTCTCCGGGTTTTACATTCACATCAACTTCATCCCAAAATTTTTCGTCGTAATTGGAATCCTCATTACGCACATCAAAATCGATGTATGGTGTAAGGGTGATCTTATCAGTAAAGTTAAGTGCCGTAAGGGTATAGCTTATGGCGCCGATCTCCGAATTGACAATACTCACAAACCGCGTTGTCACAACTTTAACGCTATTTCCTGAAGGTAGTTTTGCTGTAAACTCGCGTTTTAATTGACCATGCTGCATATTTAATTCTCGTTTGAATTCCACGATCTCGGCAGTATTCAAATCGAGTGTTTCAGTTCCAATTTTTATGTCAATGCCGATCCAATTGGCAGCATTTAAAACTTTTGCAAAATAGTTGGGATAGCCATTTTTCCACCATCCCACACGTGTCTTGTCGGGATAATATACCCCGGCAACGTAATTTCCCTGAAGCGTATCGCCTGAGAACCGTTCTTCAAAATTGGCGCGATGACCAATCCTTCCGTTCCCAAGGCTCATTATGCTCTCAGTAATTTTGTTATATTCGGGATGGAATGTCTCTTCGATAATCTTCCATCCGTCATGTATGATATAATCTTTCATCTGTGTCTAATTTGTTTTAAAGGTCAGATGGAACTTGCCGGGATATTCTTTGTGTAAGAATATTTTTCAAGCGGCTCGTTTCATAATAATCTCCATTTGATAAATTGACGTAACCCATACGTCACTAGAAATACAACGATCTTAATCGGTTGAAATTCATATCTTCAAAACCCGGAATTACAAACTCGGCATTTTTCAGGTTCTCTGCCTGTCCAATACCAATAACATGCATTCCGGCATTTCGGGCTGCATCGACTCCAGCCTGGGCATCTTCGAAGACCAGACAGTGTTGAGGTTTGACTCCCAGTTCATTAGCCCCGTTTAAAAACACCTCGGGGTCAGGTTTTGCTTTACTTACTTTATTCCCATCAATAACGGCATTAAATTTGGCTGTTAAATGGATCAGGTTAAGGATAGACAAGGCATTTTTACTTGCTGATCCCAATCCGATTAAAATACCTTTATCATGTAATTCATCCAGAAATGCGATTACGCCGGGAAGAATCTCTTCGGGTGTCATATTCTGAATGTACGAGAGATAAAGGTTGTTCTTTCGCTCTGCCAGCTCGTTTTTCTGAGCCAATTCAATTTTTTGTTGTCCTATCTCAAGCAAGATATCTAATGAGTCCATCCGGCTAACCCCTTTTAGGCGCTCATTTTGTGCTTCTGAAAAATCAAATCCAAGCTCGTTGGCAATATTTTTCCAGGCTATATAATGATATCTGGCCGTATCGACAATAACGCCGTCGAGATCAAAGAGGCAGGCTTTTATTTTCAAAACTTAATCTGTTGAAATGTTAATATGTTCTTTTACAAAAACCACCGATAGTCCGGCAATGACCATTGATAATCCTGCAATACCTAGCATTAGGATAGCTTTCCCACCTACCAGCGTTAGCACCAATCCTCCCAGGAGCCCTGCTGCAATTTGCGGAATCGTAATCGTTGCATTAAATATCCCCATATAAACTCCCATCTTGTCGGAGGGGAGGGCAGCAGAAAGGATGGCATACGGCATAGCCAAAATGGCTGCCCATGCAATACCAATTCCGATCATTGAGACTAAAAGACCATATTGATTTTGGATGAAAATCATCGAAACCAATCCTGCCCCTCCCGCCAATAGCGCGAGCATATAGGTCTTTTTTCGTCCAACGCGATTCGCAATCCGAGCCATTATAATGGAGAAAATAGCGCCAAAAATGCTGTAAACAGCAAATATTACTCCCACCCAGTTGCCTGCTTCATTGTATGCTGCTGAAGTGGAATCACCGGCGACGGTATTCCAAACATTTTGTGCAACCCCCGGTGTGGTGTATACCCACATCATAAAGAGTGAGAACCACGAGAAGAACTGAACAATTGCTAGCCGCCACATCGTATCAGGGATCTCCTTAAGAAGTGTGATAAATGAGCTTTTTTTCGGTTCAACCTGCTTGGAATCATTGTATTTAAGATACTCTTCAGGCGAATATTCCCTCGTTCTAAAGCTCGTCCAAAGGACAGACAATAAAAGTATTGCGCCACCTAAATAGAATGCCCAAATCACTGTTGGTGCAACTTTCTCACCCTCTGCCGGAATATTTGATACTCCGACAGATGTCAGGAAATAAGGGAGTAGCGAACCCACAACTGCACCCGCGTTAATTAAGAAACTTTGTACCGCATAACCCTGATTTCGCTGCTCTTCAGAAACCATATCACCCACCAAAGCTCTAAACGGCTGCATCGTTATATTAAACGAGGTGTCCATAAAAAGGAGCATAAATGCGCCAAAAAACAGTGGTGGAAGGATATAGGTAAAGAATTCCGAATTAGGCATAAAGAACATCGCCAATGCAGAAATAATTGCACCTAATAGAATATAAGGGATACGTCGCCCAAGAGGTGTCCAGGTCTTATCGCTGAAGAGCCCAATAATCGGTTGCACGATCAGTCCTGCCAATGGGGCTGCAAGCCAAAAATAGCTTAGATGATGAACATCGGCACCTAAAGCAGATAAAATACGGCTTGTGTTGCCATTTTGCAATGAATAACCTATCTGAACACCCATAAAGCCAAAGCTCATATTCCAGATGGACCAAAAAGAGAGATGCGGTTTTTTTTCCATAATAGTTAAGTTGCAGTTTGCGAATCAATTTTTAATTGAGCAGCTAATCTTTACCACATTGAAGGAGATCAATTCGTCAGGATGAAAAACCCGGAAGAATCGAATCACTAAATGGGGGAAGAATCATCTAACAAAAAATTCAGATGATGGCAATGCCAAAAGTTGATTAAAAAGGAGAAGATGGTATTCCTGGGAAAGAAATACCATTGATTGGGGGGAAAGAAATTAATATTCAGCGACAAATATAGGTTTGAAATAGATTAAATACAATATCCAAGCATGATAAAATTCAAAATAAAATTTGCAAAAAGGTTAAAATCCTTTCTGCAAACGATTGCGAAACTTGAAAAAAAATTAGATTTTTTTTGTCGATTCTCGGATTACAAGGTTTGTTTCGACATAAAACGTCTCTCCGGGGCCTGATCGTTGCGCTTCAATCCGCTCCAAAAGTGCGGTCGCAGCTTTTATTCCCATCTCATAGCCATGCTGATCAACAGAACTTAATGTGGGGGTTGTGATATCTGAATAGCTACCTGCCGAGAATCCCATAAGTGCTATCTTATCAGGAATCGCAATACCCATTTTTTGTAATGTTTTCATTGCTCCTACAGCAGTAAGGTCGTTTACGGCAAAGATTCCATCTGGAGGCGTGGGGAGCTGAACTAAATTGCGTGTGGCAATAGCGGCAAGATCAAAAGAATCGGCAACAATTACATATTCATCCAGATAAGGGAGATTGTGTTTTTTTAAAGCATCTTTATACCCTTCGAGCCTGAATTTCCCAATTCCCAGCGAGTGGGGTGAAGCAAGATGAGCAATGCGCTTACATCCTGATTCAATCAAATGACAGACTGCATTGTAGGCCGCTTTCTGATCGTCAATAATTACCCGGTCTGAATCGAACCCTTCAGGAACTCTGTCGAAAAATACCATTGGGATACCGCTCTCTTCGATCATTAGTAAATGAGCATAGTCGGTTGTCTCTTTTGAGATCGAGATCAAGGCACCTTCGACACGGTTGGAGAGCAGCGCCTGAGCGTTGATGATCTCCCGTTCGTATTTCTCATTCGATTGACAAATCATTACATTATATCCTGCATCATAAGCAACATCTTCGATACCGCTTATTACGGAGGAGAAAAAATAGTGAACCAACTCCGGAATAATCACCCCGATAGTGTTGGTTTTACTACTCTTAAGCGATAAGGCTACGGCATTGGGTTTATAATGGAGCCTTTTTGCCAGGTCGTTCACGGCATCTTTAGTATCCCTGCTGATATCAGGATGATCCTTTAAGGCGCGCGAAACTGTAGAGGCAGAAATACCAAGTGCTTTGGCAATATCTTTAATAGTAACCTGACTATTCATCAATTAGTTTAGCTGGTTGGTCAAATGACACTACTAAATTAAACATTATTTCTGAATAAATTATTGATTAAAGGCAAATCAAACCACAAATTATCATAAGTTTTCACAATCATAGATTAAAAACATGTTGTATAACATATTTGGCGCAAACGTCACCGCAAACGTTTGCATAAAAATAAACACGACTAGCCCAAATTTGCTATGTTAAAATTGTGTTAAAATTCTGTTAATTTGTGGTGTCAACATGAGGATGGGAAAGGATTCGTGGAGGCAAGTGATTAATATTCAAATTTATAAATGCTAAAAATGCCTGTAAAAAGGTGGAAAATTTGAACCATGATTTATGAACCATTAATTTGAATCACATGAAATTTAAAATTTTAAAGATGAAAGCGACTTGGTTTTTTCTTTTTGCGCTGCTGACGCTGTCGGTTTCCGCACAGGAGAAATCAATTACAGGCAGGGTCACCGATTCTGCTACAAATGAAGGACTGATAGGTGTTACCGTTTTGATTGAAGGGACCTATACCGGTACAGTTACAGATACTGAGGGGAAATTCGCAGTTAAAGTTGCTTCGGGAGCTAATCTGGTCTTCTCATTTATCGGTTATCAACCACAAACAGTGGCTGTAGGTCAACAAGCGAATCTAAATGTAGCCTTGAAAACTGAACTCAAAGGGCTTGATGAGGTTGTTGTTATTGGTTATGGTACCGTAAAGAAATCTGATGCGACTGGTGCAGTAAGTACCGTTAGCTCGAAGGACTTTAATAAAGGTGCAATAACATCTCCTCAGGATTTGATCCTGGGCAAGAGTGCCGGTACGGTAATCACCTCGAATAATGGTGCACCGGGCAGCGGATCTACCATTCGGATCAGGGGTGGTTCTTCGATGTCGGCCAGTAATGATCCGTTAATTATTATTGATGGTTTTCCTGTCAGTAATTCCGGTATCTCTGGATTGGCGAACCCACTCTCTACAATTAATCCAAATGATATTGAAACATTCACCGTGTTAAAAGATGCATCTGCAACAGCGATTTATGGTTCGCGTGCATCGAACGGAGTTATTCTGATCACCACCAAAAAAGGGAGTGTCGGAGGAGCAATGAAAGTAGATTATAATGGTTTGGTTTCAGTAAATACTGTTCCAGCTTATATGGATGTTCTTTCGGGGGATGAATTCAGGACCCTTTCGCTTGATTTGGCTACAAGAAGTCAGGTAGGCTTGAGCATGGGTGCCCTCACCCGTCTGGGATCATCAAATACCGATTGGCAGAAGGAGATTTTTAGAAATGCGATTACACATGATCATAATCTTAGCCTTACCGGAGGGATGAAAAAAACTCCTTACCGTGTATCTTTAGGTTATACCGATCAGGATGGTATTCTCAAAACCACAAATATGGAGCGCTCTACTCTTGCAGTGGGCCTTGATCCAAAATTCTTCGATGATCATCTTAAGGTGAGTATCAATCTTAAGGGCAGTTACACAAACCAAAACTTTGGCGATGCCGGAGCGGTTGGTTCTGCAGTTGCTTTTGATCCAACACAAGCTGTTATGAACGGCAATACCAAATTTGGTGGCTATTATACCTGGGTCAATCTTTCGGATTTATTGCCTAACGGGTCGATGAATCCTAACGGAGGTCCAAATCCAATTGGAGTATCTAATCCTGTGGCGTTGTTAAATCAAACCGATAATAAATCGGCTGTTCAACGCAGCATTGGAAATGCGCAGTTCGATTACAAGTTTCATTTCCTCCCTGAGTTACGGGCGAATATGAATCTTGGTTATGATTACTTCACTACTACAGGTCATAACAATGCACCTAATAATGCAGCCTTTACGTTTAGAAATGGTATTGGACGTTTAAATGATTATACACAAGCCGGGAAATCACAGCTTTTTGATTTCTATCTTAACTATGTGAAGGACCTCAAATCGATCAATAGTAAAATTGATGCAACAGCGGGTTACTCATGGCAACATTTTTATAAAGATGGTTCGTCATTCGTCCGTAATGGTGACGGTACCCAGGTTTCAGATAAATCAAAATTTATCAATGAAAACTATTTGGTTTCGTTCTTTGGACGTGTGAATTACACCTATATGGATCGTTACTTACTTACCCTTACCGTGCGTGATGATGGATCGTCAAGGTTCTCTAAAGCCAACAGATGGGGACTATTCCCAGCTGCAGCTTTTGCTTGGAAAATCAAAGATGAGTCGTTCCTTAAAGATGTTTCAGCTGTCTCTGATCTGAAATTAAGATTAGGCTACGGTATTACCGGTCAGCAAGATATTGGTAACGATTATCCATATCTTCCTGTTTATAGAGGAAGTACATCTACTGCTCAATATCAGTTTGGAAATACATTCTACAATACTTTACGTCCAAACCCTTACGATGCGAACATTAAATGGGAGGAGACCACTACTTACAACGTTGGATTAGATTATGGTTTTGCAAACAATCGCATTACCGGTTCTATCGATGTTTACGATCGTACGACAAAAGATTTATTAAACTTTATCCCGATTGCGGCAGGTAGCAACTTCTCAAACTTCCTTACAACCAATGTTGGAAATTTGGAGAATAAAGGTGCTGAGTTTTCAATAAATGGGAAGATTCTCGTTTCCAAAGATTGGAAATGGAATGTTGGGTTTAATACTGCCTATAACGAGAACAAGATTACGAAACTTACCAAAACTGATGATCCTAATTATCCAGGTGTTGATGTTGGTGGTATCGGTGGCGGTGTTGGAAATACGATTCAGAATCAACGCGTAGGATATCCTGCCAACTCATTCTTTGTCTTCCAGCAAGTTTACGGCTCGAACGGTATGCCTATTGAAGGTCTTTATGTTGACCGCACAGGCACAGGGGGAACAGTAACGAGTAATAATCTTAATAAGTACCATTATAAAAAGCCTGCACCTGATGTAACACTAGGTATTAATTCGAGTGTCTCTTATAAAAATATGGACTTCTCATTCTCGGGAAGGGCTAATATTGGAAACTATGCCTATAACAATGTTGCCTCGGGAGCTCTCTATTCTACTGTTTATAATCAGTCAGGATTCTACAACAATTTGCCAAAACAGGTAAACAACGCGAAATTTACGAACACCCAGTATTTCTCAGATTTTTATATTGAGAATGCCTCTTTCTTTAAGATGGACAATATGAGTGTTGGATATAATTTTGTAAAGAGTATTAAGGCTCGACTAAGCTTTACGGTACAAAATGCCTTCACAATCACTAAATATAAGGGACTTGACCCTGAGGTTGATGGCGGTATTGATAATAATTTCTACCCCCGTCCGAGAGTCTTTGTACTTGGCGTAAATCTTACATTCTAACTTTTATTAAGAATACGACATGAAAAATAATATAAAATCTTTAGCTGTTATCTGTCTGACACTCATCTTTACCTCGTGTGTCAAAGACCTCAATGTGATCCCTAAGGATCCTAATATCATCACCTCTCTGACGGTTTATAGCACACCGGCAGCTTATAAAGAGGGATTGGCAAAATTGTATGCAACTTTCTCGGTAAGCGGTCAGCAAGGTCCATCAGGACAGCCTGATATCGCCGGTATTGATGAAGGATTTGGAAATTACCTGCGCGAATATTGGAATGTTCAAGAACTTCCTACCGATGAGGCCGTGATTGCCTGGAATGATAATACCATCAAAGACTTCCATTGGCAGACATGGGCTCCAAATGATGTTTTCATCGCTGCAATCTATTCACGGATTATGTATACTGTTGCTTTATGTAACGAGTTTATACGTGCAACAGAAGGAAAGACAGAACCTGATCTGGTTAAATATCATGCAGAGGCCCGTTTCCTGCGTGCGTTGGCTTATTACCATGCGATTGATCTTTTTGGAAATCCACCTTTCGTAACTGAGGCTGATGCTCCGGGTGCATTCTTTCCAAAACAGACCACCCGTGCTTTATTGTTTACTTATCTCGAAACAGAGTTGAAAGCAATAGAGTCTACCCTTGGTGCTCCAAAATTTGAGTACGGAAGAGCCGATCAGGCTGCTGCATGGACCCTTTTGGCTAAACTTTATCTGAATGCGAAAGTGTATATTGGTTCAGAGAAAAATACCGAATGTGCAACCTATTGCACGAAGGTTATCTCTGCGGGTTATACCTTAACACCAAAATATGCCAATAACTTTACTGCAGATAATAACCTGAGCTCAGAGATGATCTTCCCGATTACCGCTGATGGTCAGCATACCCAAACGTATGGTGGAATGGTTTATCTTGTCCACGCTCAAATTGGGGGTTCGATGTCTCCCGCACAATTTGGTGTAGGCGGTGGATGGGGTGGTCTTCGCACAACCTCTGCTTTTGTAGGAAAATTTGCGGATCCTTCAGGTGCTACCGATAAAAGGGCGATGTTCTGGACCGATGGACAGAAACTTGCAATTGCAGATATCGGTCAGTTCACCGACGGATATGCGATTACCAAGTTCTCGAATCTTACATCAACGGGTGCACCTGCTCCTCATGCTCATCCAGATTTTGTGGATACAGACTATCCGGTATTCAGACTTGCTGACGTCTACCTGATGTATGCGGAAGCTGTTTTTAGAGCCGGTAATACTTCAGATGCTTCGGCGTTAGGATATGTAAATGCTATTCGCGATAGAGCCTATGGGAATACCAGTGGAAGAGTCTCTTCCTATGACTTGCCATTTATCCTTGATGAGCGTGCTCGTGAACTTTATTGGGAAGGGCATCGCCGGAGCGATCTAATCCGTTTTGGTCAGTTTACTTCAGGATCGTATGTATGGCCTTGGAAAGGTAAAGTGGCAGAAGGTGCAGCAACAGCTAGCTTCCGCGATCTGTATCCTATTCCTGCAAATGATTTAGGAGCAAATCCAACCTTGAAACAAAATACTGGTTATTAATATTAAAACTTCTGAAAAATGAATAAGAAAATACTTATATATTTAACTTTCATTGGGTTGATCGGACTTTTGTTCTCATGCAAAAAGGATGAAACGAAAGCTGTTCTACTGGACAATGCGATCTCTCCAATGCTACAAACAGTTCCTGATCTTACCCTTAAGAGGACAAGTGGAACTGATGTATTGACATTCGTGGGTACTGCTGTTAATCCTGGTTTTCAGGCTTCTGCAACCTACTTCCTTGAGGCTTGCGCAAAAGGGGACAATTTTAAGAACCCTATTGCTATTCTAAGTGATAAACAAGACCTCTCGATGAAAATCACAGTAAGTGATTTTAACGGAATATTACTTAAAACTTTTCCTGCAGATCAGGTCTCTTCGATTGACCTTCGTATTCGCGCAGTACTTTCATTAAGTAGTGGTACCGGATCGTTTGTCTATAGCTCGCCTGTTAAATCTATCGATGCAACAACTTATGGCCCTCCAACGTTGGCAATGAATGTTGCGGGAAAACTACAGGGTCTTGTCTCTTCTGCAGATAATAAGGTTTATACCGGTTGGATTTATACCGATGGTACCCCTTTCCAGTTAACCAATAATGATGGCGGAAAGAAATATGGCGGCGTTCTTACAGATGTTACTGCTACATTATCTGAAAATGGTCCTGCGATTGCACTTCCTGCCGGAGCTTATACTATTACCGCAGATATAAATACCGGTAAGATGGAGATGAAGGTTACCGATGTCACGATTGGAATTATCGGAAATGCTGTTGGTGGCTGGAGTGATGATACCAAGATGATCTATAACTTTACCGATCATACCTGGAATATCACAAAAACTGTTACTGCCGGAGGTATTAAATTCAGAACTCATAATAGCTGGGCTGCTGTTAACGTAGCATACAATCCGGCTAACCATGACCTGAACAATTTATACCAAAATGATGGTAAAACGGATAGTCAGGATATTCAGGATATAGCTCCAGGTAACTACACGATTAAGCTGTATCTGGAAACTAAACCTATGAAGGTTGTTTTTACACCAGCTAATTAACTCTTTTATATTAAGTTCAGATGAAAAGAAAAATATTAACTAGAATTTTGGCCATCCTTGTTACTGCTACATTCCTATTTGGCGCATGTACAAAGGAAAAATCGGATGTGCGGTTAGCCCCAAGGCTAGCTACCTCTCAGCTTCTAAATATCAAGTCTGACTCAGTTACTGTCGTGGGCTTCGTTGTTGCCGAGGGTGATGGATTTTCAGAAAAAGGGGTTTGCTACAATAGCGCTACTGCCCCTACTATAGCGAACAGTAAAGTTGTGTTTAGCGGACCTACCACAGGTGCTACATTCACCATTAAAGTTGGTGGATTGGCTTATGCTACAATGTACTATGCCCGTTCGTATGCAACAAATGCCTCAGGTACCATCTATGGTCCTGAAGTGTCCTTTACAACCCTTCCGGTTGTACCAACGTTGACTACAGATGATATTGGTTCAATAACCACTTACACCGGTATTGGTGGTGGTAATGTGACTGTCACTGGAGGTGCCGATATTACAGCGCGTGGGGTTTGCTATGGCACCTCTCATAACCCTGATTTATCGGGATCTAAGACTTCAAACGGAACAGGTGCCGGTCACTTTGTTAGCGAGATTAAGAGCTTAACACAAAATACAACCTATTATGTGCGCGCTTATGCTAAGAATAGTGCAGGGGTAGGTTATGGCCCTGAGAAGAGTTTCAAAACTGCCTCTTTCCCTGTTGCTATCTATGCGTTAGGTGATGGAACTACTGCAGGATGGAATCCTGATGCACCTGTTGTAGTACCACAATCTTCTAGTCCGGGCGTTTATGTAGAGACGTTGGAGTTAACCGGGGGCTTATACCTCAAATTCATCAGCACTCTCGGAAGCTGGCAACCACAATGGGGTCAAGCTAAAGGTGCAGCCGCTGGAATATTAGGTGTTAATCTTGGCGGAGGTGATGACCCTGATGGAATCCCAACCCCAGCAGATAATGGCAAATACAAGGTGACTGTCGATTTAGGCAATATGACCTTCAAAGTGGAAAAACTCTTCCCTGCTGCGCTGTATGCTTTAGGTAATGGAACTGCTGCAGGATGGAGTGAAACGGCTCCTATTCTAATACCACAATCTGCTACTCCGGGTATTTATATCGAGACCCTCGATTTAGTGGCATCGAAGGAAATGAAATTCATTAGTGTGGTAGGCCAATGGCAGCCACAATATGGGCAGGCAACAGGCGCTGCAGCGGGTACATTAGGTGTTAATCCTGGTGGAGGCTCAGATCCAGGTCCAATTATCACACCTACTGCAGATGGTAAATACAAGGTAACAGTGAATCTGGTTGACATGACCTATAAAGTTGAATCGGTATTCCCAACTGCATTGTTTATGATTGGTGATGGCGTTGGTGGATGGACATGGGCAGATATTAATCTACCGATGATTCCTGTGAATAGTCATCCGAATTTATTCTGGAAAATTGTTTGGCTCAATGGTTCCGGAGCATTTAAATTTGCTCCTCAACGCGATTGGATAAATGATTTCGGAAGATCCGGAGATGCTGTAGACGGAGTTTATACGAAAGGCGGCACCGACATTCCTGTTCCCGGAGTAGCCGGATATTATATGGTTGTTGTCGATTTGACTGCCAATAAAATTGCTATCGCTGAACCTAAAGTTTACCTCATGGGGAATACGATTGGATCGTGGGATACCGGCAACCCGAATGGCCTCTTAACCGTTGATAATGCCAATGATGTGGTAACGATTACGAAAACACTAGCTGCAGACGAATTACGTATGTATGCATGGCACCCATGGTTTACCGACTGGTGGCAATCTGAATTCATTATCCTTGGTGGCAAGATTGCCTTCCGTGGAACAGGTGGTGATCAAGAGCGTGTAAGCGTTTCTGCCGGTTCACATACCGTGAATCTAAACTTTAAAACCGGTGATGGTGTAATTCAATAAGTTCACCTCTATACCTTATTTTCGTAAGAAAGTGACCAAATCTACCCTGTCAGTATGAATAAACTGACAGGGTTTTTTTTCAACTATTTAGTTATCTTGAATGTTACGTTTATCTTTGTGGTAAGTCTCTTTATCACAAATAATATAAAGCTATGTTGCGCCAACTTATTTGTACTTTTTCCATTCTTCTGTCTCTCTCCGGTTTTGCCCAGGTCACCACTGATCCGGCTTTGCCTATAGAAAATCTTCCGGTTACCATCACCTTTGATGCGACCAAGGGGGATGCCGGATTAAAAGATTTTGTGGGTGATATTTATGCCCATGCGGGGGTAATAACCGATAAGAGCACCTCCCCGACAGACTGGAAATATGTACTTGCAACATGGACTACGAATACTCCCAAAGCAAAGCTTACCCGATTAACTGCAAATACCTATTCATTCGTTATTACTCCCGATATCCGCTCTTTTTATGGCGTGCCTGCAGCAGAGCTTATCAAGCAGCTTGCGTTTGTATTCCGCAGTGCCGATCAAACGAAAACAGGTCGTGGTACAGGAGGGAAAGATATCCTTGTCGATGTATTTAGTTCCGGACTAAACATTGCCATTTCCAATCCCATAAATACTTCGGTCGTTGCACGAAATGCCGATCTTCAATTTGGTGCTTCAGCAAGCCTGTTATCGGATATCCGGCTGTTTTTAAATAATGCCCAGGTCGCCCAAGCTTTGGCTTCGACGCAGATAACCTATCCTTTTCACTTCTCCCAATCGGGCGATTATTGGATTAAGGTTACAGCAACAAGTGGTGCTATCGTTGTGGCCGATTCCGTTTTTGTGAATGTAATGGCCGATCAGGTTGTTCAACCACGCCCGGCAGGATCTAAAAAAGGGATTAGCTATATCGACACTCAAACGGCCCGTTTAGTCCTTTGGGCTCCTTATAAATCAACGGTGCATGTCATCGGAGAATTCAATAACTGGACCCCCACAGAGTCCTCTCGCATGAAACGAGATGGTGAATATTTTTGGATCGAGATCCAAAATCTAATTCCTGGGAAGGAGTACCCATTTCAATACCTCGTCGACGGACAGCTGAAAATCGCCGATCCTTATACCGAGAAAACCTCCGATCCCGATAATGATAAATACATTACTTCGGTTACCTATCCGGGATTAATGGCGTATCCTTTTGGCAAAGCAGAGGGAATTGCCAGTGTCTTACAAACGAACCAAACACCTTATAACTGGCAAATTGCCACCTATAATACCACCGATCCCGATACAATGATCGTTTACGAATGTCATGTGAGGGATTTCGATATTTCCCACTCCTATGCCGGCGTGATTACACATCTCGATTATTTGAAATCGTTGGGTGTTAACGTGCTCGAATTAATGCCTGTGAATGAATTCGAAGGAAACTCCAGCTGGGGCTATAACCCTTCATTCTACTTTGCCCCTGACAAATACTATGGACCCAAGAACGATCTTAAACAACTCGTTGATGAATGTCACAAGCGAGGGATTGCTGCGGTGCTCGATTTAGTGCTGAATCACTCGTATGGTCAAAGCCCTTTTGTTCAGCTCTATTTTGATGGAACTAAGCCTACCTCACTAAATCCTTGGTATAACCAGCAGAGCAATTTTACCAATCCCAGTGCACAATGGGGCTACGATTTCAATCACGAAAGTGTGGCAACACGTCAACTGGTCGATAGCATTAACTCATTTTGGATGAGTGAATATAAAATCGATGGTTTCCGTTTCGACTTTACCAAAGGGTTTTCAAATAATATTAAAGATGCATCCGACACATGGGGGAGCAAATATGATGCTCAGCGAGTCGCGAATCTGGAGCGTATGGCCAGCGAGATATGGAAACGTAAGCCCGGTGCCACGGTTATCTTTGAGCATCTGGCAGATAATTCAGAGGAGACTGTGCTAGCAAATTATGGGAAGGGTATTCTCCTGTGGGGCAATTTTAATTACAATACTTCGCAGGCTGCGATGGGGTATAACGATGCCGGGAAATCAGACTTTAACTGGTTGTCGTATCTTAATCGCGGATGGACTAATTCATCCCTGATGGGTTATATGGAGAGCCACGACGAACAGCGTATCATGTATCAATGTTTGACGTATGGAAATTCTTCAGGCTCCTATAACATTAAAAATCTAACTACCGGACTAAATCGTGCGGCTCTTACTGCGGCCCTGTTTATCCCGGTACCGGGTCCAAAGATGCTCTGGCAGTTTCAGGAATTAGGCTATGATATCTCTATTGACTTTAACAACGACCGACTTGGAGAAAAACCAATCCATTGGGAATACACGAATAATGCCGACCGGGCTCATCTGAATACCGTATTTTCACAATTGATAAATCTTAAAAAGAAATTTCCAATCTTCTCAACGGCCGATTTTACGCAGTCCTTGGGAACAGAAATCAAGTGGATTAAGCTTAAACTTAATGAAGATTATGTTTTAATCGTTGGAAATTTTGGTCTTGCCAGCGCAAGTCCGATACTCGATTTTCAGAAAATCGGAACCTGGTATGACTACTTTGGGGAGAAAACACTGAGCGTCTCCTCCACCTCACAGGCTGTTTCGCTTGCGGCGGGTGAATATAAGCTCTTCTCGACACAAAAAATGGGCTCTGTTATAACTGCTATTCCGATTTTTAAGAATCCCAATGAGGTACAAATTAGCCCGAATCCCGCTTCTGATTATATCAAGGTTATCTCAGTGACCGGATCTGGACGACTCTCTATTTTTTCGATCACAGGTGTTAAAGCGAAGGAGTATTTACTCACCCCCATTCAGGGTGCCGAAAATAACCTTTTTGTCGGCGACCTAAGCCCCGGAACTTATGTTGTAAAGGTTGAGAACGTGAATGGGAAGAGTGCTGTTCGAAAAGTGATTATACGCCCTTAAATGGCATTAATTATGTTTCTGTGATTATAAGATGTTAATTCAAATTTCTTCGTAAGCATAGTTCGATTACTTCCAATCACGCTCCGCGAACGAGGAACGAGAATACGATGGAAGCGAACACCCCTGTTGCGATTAGGATCGAGAAGTTAAGGATCAGTTTCTTATTCATCTTTTGACTTGTCAGCGTGATTGCATAAATCATTTTTAGTACGTTATTGCTGTTTGTCGCATTGAGAATTGCCAATGCCACTGTTGACTCGGTGATTGTCCCGGCATGCTGCAGTAGATTGAGTAAGAATGGGTCGATATCTGTAACTCCAACAATATATGCCAAGGATGTGACCCCACTGTTTCCGTAGGTATTCATCACATATTCGGTGATTACTGCAAATAGTACAAACAACAATCCAAACAACAAGGCAGTCTTAAATTCCAGTGGATTTTTATTGGGAATCAGCGAGATTTCCTCTGAATTAATATCAGTTAGCGCCTCGCTGTTTCTCCGCGAAGAGAATTTGGCTAAAATACCACAGAGGATAAAAAGGAGGAGAAAAGGGATTGCCAACGTTCGTGCAATAGCCGGTTTAAAGAGAAAAGCCAGAATTAAAATCCGCAGATACATCATCCCGTTAGCCATCATAATAGCAGAAAGTGCTTGTTCACCTGCAATTCCCTCCTTCTCGCGACGGGAAATTATCACTGTTGTGGTGGTGCTGCTGTATAATCCACCCAAGATTCCGGTAAGCATAATTCCCGAGTTCGGGAAGACAAATTTTTTGAGCAGGTAACTGATGTATGAGATTCCCGATACAACAACTACCGCAAGCCACAGCTGGTAAGGGGATACTGGAAGTTGGTCTGATAGTGGTTTATCGGGAAGAAGCGGTAAGATCACCCCAACAAAGGCAATAAATTTTGCCAGGGTGATAAACTCCTCTTCGGATGCTTTCTTCGAGAGCGAGATAAGATCGCCCTTGAGTTCGGTAAGTATCAGGATAACAACTACAAATGATAGCAGCAGCCATACCGGCTGGGTAATCACCAATATCGGAAGGCAATAAGTTAACAGGGCTAATACAGAACTTGTCAATCCGTAATAGTTGTATTGCCTAATTTTCTGAAAATACTGAATAGCGAGTAAGATCCCGATGATTACCAGTCCGGTTAGGAAAGGGAAGTATGATTTTGGATCCGCAATAAACAGCACATATCCGAATAGACCAATAAAGGTAAATGTGCGGTCGGTACCAAACAATAAGGCGTCATTCTCGGTAATGTGATGGCGCCGTTGCTCTAATCCAATAAGGAGTGAGAAAACCAGTACCAGCACAAATCGGATAAACTCTTCAGGGATTATAGTGGGAATAGACATATCTTTTGGGTTGATAAACAAAGATATGGAATATTTTGCTAATCAATTTTATATCCCACTTTTTTAAGATCATCCCAATAACCCGGATATGATTTGGTGATGACCATTGGATCTTCAATAATTAGGTGAGGATAGGTCATTGCAGCGGGGGCAAAGGCGAGTGCCATTCGGTGGTCGTGATAGGTTTTTATCACCGGAGCAGGTAACGACTTATCTATATTTAGATTTCCATCCCAGGCAAGTTCTCCGGGTTTTGGCTCTGTGATCGTTGCACCCAATTTTGCCAGTTCATCTTTTAGAGCCTCAATACGATCGGTCTCTTTAATTTTCAAGGTTAGCAAGCCACTAAAATGAAATGGGATTTTTTTACATACACACAGTAGCGCAAATGTCTGGGCAATATCTGGATTTTCGATAAAGTCGATCGTTACTTTTTGCGGATCAGGGATATTTATGCGGGTAAGATGGATGTCGTTCCCATGTTGTGTCGATTCGATGCCGAAGAAATTCCGAAACCATTCTGCTTGAATGGCGTCACCCTGCAGACTTTGTAGACGCAATCCGTTAAGACGAAGGTCGCACGTATCGGATAAAGCTGCCATTGCATACCAGTATGAAGCACCGGACCAATCGGCTTCGACAGCGAATTTTATTGGAGTATAGTGCTGTTCCTCGATTCGGATCTCAGCCCCGCTCCAGGTGTGATTGACCCCAAATTGTTTCATTAACTCAAGGGTCAGATCGATATAGGGTCTGGAGGTAATCTGATTGAGCAGCCTTAGCGTCATCCCACCCGTAATGGTTGGAGCGATCATAAGTAATGCCGAGATATACTGACTGCTGATGCTTCCATCAAGTTCGATAACCCCTCCTTTTAATGAGGAACCGAGAATTTTCAAAGGGGGATACCCCTCTGCTTTAACGTACTCTATCGATGCTCCAAGTTTGCGTAAGGCATCAACCAGGATCGCGATAGGACGTTGCTGCATTCTTTCGGAACCGGTTAAGATCCACTCACCCGCAATCTTCGATAAGAAAGCGGTAAGAAAGCGCATCGCCGTTCCGGCATGACCAATGTCAAATTCATTGGTATTGGCACCAAGCACCTTCTCAAGCACACGCGTATCATCGCTATCCGAAAGATTTTCAATTAAATAAGGGGAGTAGCTCAGTGAATTTAATATCAATACTCTATTGCTGATGCTCTTCGAGGAGGGAAGAGTTATCTCACCTATAAGTGTTTTATCTGCTTTGGAGAGGGTATAGTGCATAGCCGAATCTCAACGATTTAGTTCTCTAAAATAGTCTAATGCCTCAAAGACAAGGTTTTTGTCGCAATTCTGGTTTATCGCAACTTCTCCTATAACGGGAATTAAGGTGAAATTAACCCGTGTCCCCTCGTTTTTTTTATCGTGAGTCATCAATTGATAAAGCGCTGCATAGTCATTTGGGGATATGGTATATTTCCCATACACCTCGAGCAGCCATTGAGATAGTTCCGCAATGATCTCTTTAGGAAGGTTGCAGACTTTGTGCGAAAGATAGAGCTCTGCGATCATTCCATAGGCCACAGCATAACCATGCAGTATCGGATGATCTGATTCGAGGGCTAAACTCTCCAACGCATGGCCAATAGTATGTCCGAAATTTAATGCTTTGCGGATATTGTGTTCATTGGGATCTCGAAAAACAAATGAATCTTTTATGGCCACCGATCGGGCTATAATCCCACGTAATATCTCAAGATTAGGATCTTTAAGATCGAAATGACGCACCTCCTCAAGATGTTCCGGTGAGTAGATCATCCCATGTTTGATCATCTCGGCATATCCGGAGATTAAATTTGGAGCGTCTATAGTCTGCAGAAAGCGAGTATCAATGATAACGCTAAGTGGCTGATTGATAACGCCTATTTCGTTTTTTAATCCGTTAAAATTAAACCCTGTTTTTCCTCCAACAGAAGCATCAACCTGAGCTAAGAGGGTGGTTGGAATATTCACAAAATCCATCCCTCGTTTGATTGTTGAGGCAGCAAAACTTCCCAGATCAGTTAACATCCCACCCCCCAGGTTTACCACGAGTGATTTACGGTCAGCCCCATTCTGACTCAGGAAAAGCCATATTTTCTCAACCGAGGAGAGCTTCTTGTTCTCCTCCCCTGATGGGATAACCACTTTCTTGAGCCTCTCGAAACCAGGTGTATTTGCAATTAAAGGGACACAAAAACGATCACAGGTCTCTTCTGTCACCAGAAAAACCTTATCTTCGGGATACTTTAAGAGTATTTTTCCTAGCTCTGCTTCCAGATCTCTGGTTACGATAATCGAATGGTTGTAGGTGGGATAATTATTCATAGTTGCCTCTTTATGGGTGCAAAGTTATAATATTTTGTTATCTTGGATTCTAATTGGAATAGCACAGAACTATTTAATAACAATACAGATGGATTTTAATACGGGTAAATGGGTTAAAATACTCAGGATAGTTTTTCTCACAATGGGATTAAGCTTGCTTTTAGCTGTCACCACCCTCATTTTTTTCGACCACTTTACAGCTGCTGTTTTATTAGTCGCTTTCTTCTTTGTCGCAATGGCCCTAATCGCGATGTTTAATTTTAAGTATCTGGAGATAACTGCCACTAAGGAGAAACTGATCATTAAATATTACTCCCTTTTTTCGATCGATAGAGAGTTTAATATGATAGAGTTTCAAACAGAGCAACTTCGTAGGGTAGAAACACGCAGTTATTTTTTGGGACTGAAATTGGAAATTCGCTTTGTCATCAGGGTTAAAAAAGGGCTCGCGGAATATCCATGGATAAGCATCTCTTCGGTACCAATCGGGGCACGATCAAAGTTACTTGGTTCGCTGAGAAAGCTGGTTCCTCAAAATCCAGTTTCTTGATTATGCCGGATTAAGGATAGCATAAATGCTTATTCCCAGACACCCGAAATCGTCTCACCACATTTTGTGCAGCGACTCTTTGCCAAATTCTGTTGCAGGATAGAAAATCCGTTACGTTCGATGAGCAACTCATGGCATTTTGGGCAGTTGGTATTCTGTGAGTCAAGGGATGGCGCATTTCCGATATAAACATATTTTATCCCTTGAGCTAATGCTATTTCGCGTGCACTAAGCAGTGAATCAAGGGGTGTAGCGGATAGATCCATGAGTTTAAATTCGGGATAGAAGCGGTTCAGATGTAAGGGATATTCCGAAAATCCATTGCTTGCCAGCCACCCACACATCTTTTTAATTTGATCCCGATTTTCTGTCCAGCCCGGGATTATCAGGTTGGTGATTTCAAGCCAAACCCCTAGTTCGGCCATAATTTTTAAAGTGGTTAGAATCGGTTGGAGTGCCCCCGCACTTAGCTTATGATAAGTATGATCACTGAATGATTTCAAGTCAACATTAGCGGCATCAATAAAGCTGCACAACTTACGCAGGGGCTCCTCATTGACATATCCCGAGGTAACGAGTATGTTTTTTAACTTGTTTTCGTGAGCTATCATTGCCGTATCGAGGGTGTATTCATAGCTGCATATAGGCTCGGTGTAGGTATAGGCAATCGTAGTGCATCTGTTCTCAATTGTTTGCTCAATAACCTGATTAGGCATTAAAGGAATGTTTCGGGTCTCTTGGGGGCTCGTCTGGGAGATGGTCCAGTTTTGACAGTTTAAACACGCGAGATTACATCCTGCTGAGCCAATAGAGAATGCGCGTGATCCGGGGAGAAAATGGTATAGTGGCTTCTTTTCTATTGGATCGATGTTTACGGTGCATGGGTTTCCATAGGCAATGGAATAGAGCTTATCCCCCTTATTTATTCGATTTTGGCAGAGTCCGGATTCACCTTCCCGAATGGAGCATTCGTTGGGGCATATCAAACATTGAACTCCCCGGGGTGTGGCAACCCAGAAAAGACCCTGCTTGAGTCCGACACGATCTATTGTTTCGTTCGTAGCATTTTTCATCTCCTACACATTTGGTTGCGATGGATAATTTTGGCAATTTTCGAATCAATGGCCTTTAAGAAGCCAGTATTAATCCTCTTCTTTAAAGACAAGTGCTTCGTAGGTATATAATTCAGCCGATTTCCAATCGGACCATGCCAGCCCCGCTTTTTCCTGAGCACAATGGCCGAGTAGCTCCTCTTTGCTCCACCCTGTCTGGAGGGCAACCTGTGGAAGGAAAGTGCCCGATGAGGGGCCATTTTTTATATAGATGCCATGCTTGCCAAGGATAAACTCATCTGCCGATTTAATCCGTTTTAAGGGTGTGATGATAGATATTTCAATTTTCAGATCACTCAACTCTTTTTTGTCAACCCGACTAAAACGATAGTCTTTAGTGGCAGAGGCTACTGCCATTTGTTGAACTACCTTCCACATCGGAAGGGTAGCGTCCATATGGCCGATACACCCGCGTAAATGTTCGTTTTTAGTTAAGGTAACAAACGCTCCACAAGTACCCTGGATTAAAGGACTATCTATTGGAGGATCTATTTCCGGAATTTTTCCTGTACTTAGGTATTCTGAAATAGCCTCACGCGCCATTTTAAGGAGATTTTTTTTATCCGTCATCGATAATGCAAAATCAAAGTTCTCTTTGGGTTTCTCCTCTTTCGTAAATGAGACTGCCCAATAACCCACCACACGATCTTTTTCGTGGTAATACGAATCGCCCGAATTTTTATATTGAATAAGGTCAACTGTTAGATCAGGGATTTGCTCGGTCATATATAGCAGGGTAAGGACCGAGCTCCATCCGCATAAACTGGTTGCCAATCCGGGAATGCTCTTTCTGCTGTTAGCGTCAAGAGTATCGATAAGATTGGATGCTTTATTACTCTTAATCGCTTCAGCGGTGCTCAGGTCAGTCTCGAGGGCATCATTATAATCCGGATAATGGGAGAAGTCACTACTAATTATAAAGAGATTACGTTCAGTTAGATAGGGTTTGAATATCCCGGCCAGTTTCTTCGCTATTTCATTCGTTGAGGTGCCAATGAGTACAGGTACGATCTTGAAATCGGGTTTAAGATGGTGCTGCAAAAACGGAAGCTGTACCTCGATGCTGTGTTCAAATTGGTGTGCCTCAGGATTGCAGTTTATTATTTCATGGTCACGCGTCAATTTTTTGACCAGCTCAAGGTCTACGACTACAACTCCCAGAGGAGTCTCAAAATGGCCCTGGCAATAGATTGATGCACCCGGGAAATGACCCGTATGGCTTGAGCCGATGATAAAGATACGGTCGAAATGTTTGTTTGGCTCGATTCTGTTATATGCTGATGCCGCAATACCTCCGCTATACATAAACCCGGCATGAGGTACCAATAGTGCAAGGGGGTTATTTTCTGATCTTCTGGGAATAGCTCGCGAAAATAATTGTCGTAATTGCATCTCTAAATCATCCGATTTACCCGGATAAAACCGGCCTGCAGCAACAGGCTTTCGGCATTTAAGGCTCTTGCCGGTACTTGCCGAGGCATAGCTAAACATCGCCGATCTGTTGTTTAAAGGGTTTGCTTGCATGGCTAATGATGTTGTTCTCTTAAAGTTACATTATTTCCCATTCAAATAAAATGGGCCGGTATTAATTTTTATTTCATTTGCTCTATTTTTTGGCCTTTGAACAGAAACGAACTTTGGAACCGATATATATTAACTTTGCGCAAAGCTAAAATTCTGCTCGTGCCACAAAAAGTGCTGCTTATAACGCCTCCATTTACCCAGTTGAATACGCCCTATCCTGCGACGGCTTATCTTAAAGGGTTTTTAAATACCCAATCCATCGCTTCGGTGCAATGTGATCTGGGTATTGAGACTATCCTTGAGCTATTTTCGGGTGACGGGTTAAGAGGTCTCTTTGAGGAGATCGCAAAAACAGCTCCTGAGCTTTCCTCAAACAGTAAGCGAATATGTCAGCTGTCGCAAACCTATATTCAAACTATTGATCAGGTAATTGCGTTTTTACAAGGGAAAAATTCGCTCCTTTCACATCTGATTTGTGATCGTCGGTTCCTCCCTGAGGCTTCACGGTTTGCTGTTACCGAAGAGTTGGATTGGGCCTTTGGAACGATGGGGATCCAGGATAGGGCAAAACATTTGGCAACGCTCTATCTTGAAGATCTTTCCGATCTGATCTTAGAGGCTGTCGATCCCCATTTCGGGTTTAGCCGCTATGCAGAGCGCCTGGGAAGGTCTGCTGCAACATTCGACGAGATAGATCAAGCGCTTTTGCTCCCCGACACCTTTATTGACCGTATTCTAATTCAGCTGCTTAAAGATAAAATTGAATTCGCTAACCCTACGCTCGTCGCATTTTCAGTCCCCTTTCCGGGAAACCTCTATAGTGCGCTTAAATGTGGCCAATGGATAAAACGCGATTTTCCAGAGCTTAAGATCGTTATGGGCGGGGGATTTGCCAATACGGAATTGCGCTCATTGAGTGACCCGCGTGTATTTAACTACCTTGACTATATCCTGCTCGACGATGGTGAGGCTCCGCTTCTTAATCTTCTTGAATATCTGGAAGGGAAGCGGGAGAAAAAAGATCTTAAGCGAACATTCTTATGTGATAATGGTGCCGTGGTATATCTCAATGGATCACGTCAAAACGACTTTGCCCAGTTTGAAACCGGCACACCCGACTATTCGGACTTTCACTTGGATCGTTATCTTTCAGTTATCGAGATTGCTAATCCAATGCATAGACTCTGGAGCGATGGGCGCTGGAATAAACTGACCTTGGCGCATGGCTGCTACTGGGGCCGCTGCACCTTTTGTGATACTTCGCTCGATTATATCGGTCGTTACGAACCCAATACGGTGCAACTGTTGTGTGATCGTATCGAGGAGATTATTCGTCAAACGGGACAGATTGGATTTCATTTTGTCGACGAGGCTGCCCCTCCGGCTCTTATGAAGGCTTTGGCTTTGGAGATTATCCGCAGAAAAATTACCCTCGTCTGGTGGACAAATATCCGTTTTGAAAAAAGCTTTACGTCCGACCTTTGTGTGCTGTTAAAAGCATCGGGCTGTATCGCCGTTTCCGGGGGACTGGAAGTGGCTTCCGACAGGTTGCTGAGTCTTATTAATAAAGGGGTAAGCGTGGCCAAAGTGGCAACTGTGGCCGATAACTTTACGCGCGCCGGAATTATGGTTCATGCCTATCTGATGTATGGCTTTCCCACGCAGACAGCCCAGGAGACAATTGATTCATTGGATGTTGTGAGGCAGCTTTTTGCGGCAGGGGTTATTCAGTCGGGATTCTGGCATCAGTTTGCCATGACTGCCCATAGCCCTATTGGATTAAATCCTGCCCAGTTTAAGGTTTCGATCGATGATCCAGCAACAGGAACTTTTGCCAACAATGATCGCATTCATAGCGATCCTACGGGAGCAAACCATGAGCTCTTTAGCGATGGATTGCGGAAATCGCTCTTTAATTTTATGCACGGCATTGGTTTTGATCGGGACCTGTCAGCGTGGTTTGACTTTAAAGTGCCGCGAACAACAGTGGCGCCCCAGCTGATCCGGCAAACGATTACTTCGACAGATTTTGAAACGGCAAGTCCGGGGTGCATGATTGTATGGCTTGGGGAGAACCCCTCTTCACGTAATTATACCCGAACGAAGAAAAACCAGTCGTACGACATGGCGGAACTTATTTTTCCAATCAATAACCGTGATTTAGTTATTCAGCTAAAGCAGGGGGATGGCAACTGGCTGGTGGAAAAGATTCCCAACCTAAGAATCGCGAATCCTGTTCAAACCACCTATGGAGAGCTGGAAAAAAGCTTTGAAGCGGAAACCGGAGGCGATTTTATCCTCTTCTGGAACTCTACCCCCATCGTTAATTTACGGAAAAATGGGTTGCTGATGTTGTAAAACTAAGGATTGCTATGTTGAGGCATACTGAAATAGTGATAGTCTCAAAAAAATCAAAGAGCCATGCTTAAGAATTCGTATTCACATCCAGATTTTCAATGGCTTTATTTACCCTATCTTCGTATCCCTTTCTTCCTTCTTTTTTTGTTAAACCATAATCTGATACCGAAGAGATAGAAATTTCAATGGTTTTATCATTAGTGAACAGGGCCTTTACTTTATCAATAAAATCAGGTTTAAGTTCACTTGGTTTTATCCGTATAATAGTTTCCATTGCTTTTTATTTTTGAGCATATATACATACAATGTGCTCAAAATAGAAATTAGAAGCTGGGATTATAGTTTAATCTCTATCGTTATAATATCTACCAGGAAAAATCTTAACCCTTGAATTCTATTGCTTTATGAGAGCCATCGCAATAAGGTTTTTTCTTCGATTCGCCGCAGCGGCATAGGAAAATTGCGCTTTCGGTCTCTTTCTCGCCATACTGTCCTGAAATCTTCACAGCCCCTTTAACCTGTATCGGGCCATTGTCAAAAAAGATAATCGATGTTTTTTCGTCGTTTTGATTCATAATAAGATGGATATTAGTAGTTGTAAATTGCATACGAAGATACTGAATATTTCATAACCGGACTAGTACGGTTTATCGGACTTCAACATTGTGGCAAGCTCCTGTGGAATGTAGTTTTCCGAAGATGAGCAAACGGCCGAAGCAAAGAGGGCCCCATAATTCATAATATCGGCCCACTCCTCGCGGGTTAAGCTTTCCAGGTTGGATTTGGCGGTAACTTTTTGGCAGATTCCGAAGATGATGCCCGCGGAGAAATTATCCCCCGCCCCAATGGTGCTAATAACTTCTGTTTCTCGTGCAGGAATTTCAAGATGTAAATCTCCAAAGAGGAGCTCGGCTCCTGCACCCCCTTTGGTATAAATAAGTACCCGTTTCCCCACTTCCGAAATCTTGGAATAGACGCTTTTGCTATCGTGGAGCCCAAAGATATTGGTGAAATCTTGATCCGACCCTTTGAGTAGTGTTGCCCGGGTGATATTTTGAATTATTTTCGCAAGTATGTCAGGTTTATTGGTCAACGGCTCTCGGGCATTGGGATCATAAATGGTGATACAGTTATTTTTTTGTGCCTGAGCTAAAAAATTTAGAAGCTCTGTCCTTCCGTTATCCCTTAGGGCAAACGATGAGCCGAGTAATACGATATCTCCCGACTGCGGTTTCGGGTATTGAGGAATAACATCTTTTGAAGCAGGATAAAACGAGTAGTGTGCATTATTTTGAGTATCGAAAAAGGCCAGTGCAATTCGCGATTGTCCATCAAATTGGGTAACTAAATTGCACTCTACCCCATTTTTAAGGAGAAAAGTTAATGCGTGTTCTCCGATTGAATCGGTACCAAATGTAGAGATCAAACTTACAGGCAAGCCACATCGGCCTAAAGAGATTGCTGAGTTAAAAGCGCTTCCACCACTATTCGCCCCCACGGGATTGTTAGCACGAAATAAAATATCATAGGTCGTTTCTCCTACCGGATATATTCTCATTCAACAGTTTTTGGTTGATAATTTTGAAGATCCAAATTTCTTAGCGGACACTTTTATAGGGTTGTTTTTTTAGTACGATGGCTGTTCGTGCAGGGAGGTAGATTTTTAAGTAATGGGTCGATCCTAATCCCCCTTCCGGGATAGCATAATAGGTCATCCTATCGTCGATACGATTAAATCCACCGTATGCATGGGCATCACTCTGCAATACTACATTATATTTAGACGGTTCAATCTGAATCCCATACCCTTCGAATGATTTATAGGGATTAAAATTAAAGATAAAGAGGAGATCTTTTCGACGGAAGACCAGTACCTGATCAGCCTGGTTGTCGGTTATCCATTGTATGTGTTGCTCTTCAAGGAGTTTTTCATTCTTAACCAGATTAATCATGTCGCGGTCAAAATCGAGAAGCCAGTGAAAGCGGAGTTCCGGATTTTCGGCGATGCTCCAAATTCGGCGAGCGTGCTGATAAGACCATCCGTTTCCTTCGCGTGGAAAGTCGATCCATTCGGGGTGACCAAATTCATTCCCCATAAAGTTCAGGTAGGCACCACCTGCACAGCTTAACGTGGCCAGGCGTATCATCTTATGCAGTGCGATCCCCCTGTCGACAGCCAGATTGGGCTGGTCCTTACGCATGCTAAAATACATCTCCTTGTCTAAGAGTCTGAATATTATTGTCTTGTCTCCAACCATGGCTTGATCGTGGCTCTCTGCATAGCTAACGACTTTTTCATCTGCACGATGGCTGGTAAGTTCATGAAAGATCTGTCCTACATTCCAATCCTCATCTTTTTGCTCCTTGATCAGTTTTATCCAATAGTCGGGTACCCCCATTGACATGCGGAAATTGAAGCCTAGTCCACCGGCAGTAAGCGGAGCTGCTAATCCCGGTAGTCCTGACATATCTTCTGCGATAGAGAGTGCATTGGGATTAATAGCATGAATTAGCTTGTTTGCGAGTTTAAAGTAGACGATGGCATCGTCGTCAATATTGGGGGTGAAATAGTCGTTATAGCAGGTGAACGCTTTCCCTAATCCATGGTCGAAATAGAGCATGCTGGTAACACCGTCAAAGCGAAAACCATCGAATTTGTACTCTTCTAGCCAGAAGCGGATATTTGAAAGGAGAAAATGGAGTACCTCATTTTTGTTGTAATTAAAGCAATATGAATCCCAAGCAGGATGTTCGCCGCGCTCTCCATCATGAAAAAATTGGTATCGAGTGCCGTCATAGCTCCCCAACCCCTCGACGACATTTTTCACGGCATGAGAATGGACAATATCCATGATCACGGTGATTCCCATCCCATGCGCCTCGTCGATAAGCTGTTTAAGCTCTTCGGGGGTTCCAAAGCGTGAGGAGGCGGCAAAAAAGCTCGAAATATGATATCCGAAACTGCCATAGTAGGGATGTTCGGGTATCGCCATGAGCTGTATGGTGTTGTATCCGCCTGCCTTAATCTTGGGCAGTAGCTCAGTTCTGAATTCATTAAAGGTATGCACCCTGGCCTCTTCTCCGCTCATCCCGATATGCGCCTCGTAGATTATCGGAGCCTCTGCCTGACGGATAAAATTTCGATTTTGCCACATGTAATCTGAGGAGGGGCTCCACACCTGCGCATTAAAGATTAGGGTATGTTCATCTTGCACCGAGCGACGTGTCCAGGCCGGAATTCTCTTCCCTTGTCCACCCGGCCAATGTACCGATAGGGCGTAAAGATCACCATGTGCAATCCTGTTTTCGTCGAGTTTTAATTCCCAACATCCATTGCCGATAGCCGAAAAGCAGAAATCGGCCCGTTCGTGCCATTCATTAAACGAACCGGTTAAATAGACAGCAGTGGCATGAGGTGCCCATTCGCGAATTACCCAACCCGTGCTTGTGCGGAAAAGACCAAAGTAAAGATGACCCGATGCAAAGTCTGCGATCGATCTTCCTTCCAGAATTTCCCCCTCTTTAACCTTTAATTTCTCTTCCCAACGCTTAAAGTCACCCTTAAAAGGTTCGAGGTAAGGATCATTTTTAATGATTTCAGGGGTTTCCATATCCAAAGTTTTTATCGGCTAGCTGCTTCACAAATTTAACAAACAATACCGATTTATAAAGCAAGCGCTCTTGAGAACTCGTTATATTTTTAATGGACCGGAACCTCTAAATTGTAATGTGGAGATTACAATCTTTAACACGCTTTAAATTAAAGGGCTATTCACCTGCCAAAACTATGGTTTTATCGAAAGAGGCCAATTAAACAGCTAAATTTAGACTTTAAGTCTCACTTTAGGAGATGTTTAGAGGGGTTCAAATTGTTAGACCGAAGATTTAAGTTCGTGCAATATATCTTTCTAATTACGTTAAAAGGGTTTGACAGCTTACAAATAATACTTCTCGATCCCCTCTGCAAGTACCTTTGCCAGATCTTCGGGGGTGTCGATGCCGAAATTATCAGAATCGGTGATATTGGTTTTAATCTTATATCCGTTTTCAAGCCAACGTAGCATCTCGAGCGATTCTCTTTTTTCGACTAATACTTCAGAGAGGCTTGCCAGCTCTTGTAAGGTAGAGAAGCGATAGGCGTAAAGTCCGACATGGCCATAGAAAGGGTAGCTCTCGAGCCATTTTGATTCGTCAACGCCAAAGATATGGGGAATGGGTGCCCGGCTAAAATAGATCGCATTTGAATCTTTATCCAGGATTACCTTTACCATAACAGGCTTAAAGATATCTTCATTTTTCAGTATCGGTTGAATCAGTGTGGCGATTTGGGTATCGGCAGATAAGGTAAAGCACTCTTGAATGAGCTTAATCTCATGGGGTTGCATAAATGGCTCATCGCCCTGGATATTGATCACCACATCGTATTTTTTGCCTGTCTGCTCTGAAACCTTGCGTGCCGCCTCTGCGCACCTGTCTGTTCCGCTGCGGTGTTCCGATGAAGTCATTACGACATTACCTCCGAATCGTTTTACTTCGGCCACAATGCGCTCATCATCGGTGGCCACCCATACATTTGCTATCGCTTTAGATGCCTGTTCATATACCCGTTGAATCATGGTTTTTCCACAAATATCGGCAAGCGATTTTCCGGGAAACCGTGTCGATTGGTAGCGCGAAGGGATTATTCCAATAAAGTTCATCCGATGAGATTAAAATTTTGTCAAAAATAACAGATTGATACTACTCTTTGCCCTAGTTTTGAATTTTTTATCCGATTTTTAGCGAATTAAGGGTGAATCGAGTGATTAAAGATAATTCTGAATTATTTCGGGATTAATTGTAAATTTGTAATCCCTAATTTTGGTTAAGGTAAGATGGATATTCAAGAGGTAAAACAACGTTTCGGAATAATTGGTAATGCTCCCGAATTAAACCGCGCTATTGAGGTTGCTATTCAGGTGGCTCCAACTGATCTGTCTGTATTAATAAGTGGTGAGAGTGGGGTAGGGAAGGAATCGTTTCCTCAGATTATCCATAGCTTCTCTCATCGCAAACATGCCAAATTTATTGCGATCAACTGTGGGGCTATACCTGAGGGAACTATCGATTCGGAGCTTTTTGGTCATGAGAAGGGTTCTTTTACAGGAGCACTTACCGATCGTAAGGGGTATTTTGAGATGGTTGATGGGGGTACGCTCTTTCTGGATGAGATTGGTGAACTTCCTGTCTCTACTCAGGTGAGACTCTTACGGGTGCTAGAATCGGGCGAATTTATCCGCGTCGGTTCATCACAGGTGCAAAAAACCAATGTTCGTGTTATTGCAGCAACGAATGTGGAGCTCTCAAAGGCGATCCGTGAGGGGCAGTTTCGCGAAGATCTCTTTTATCGTTTAAATACTGTTCCTATAAAAGTTGTTCCGTTACGTGAACGTTCGGCCGATGTCTTGCTCCTTTTTCGGAAGTTTGCGTCAGATTTTGCCGAGAAGTATAAAATGCCTTCTATCCGCCTTACCGACGATGCTCAGCAGGTGTTGTTGAATTACCGTTGGCCCGGAAATGTGCGACAGCTAAAAAATATTACCGAACAAATATCGATCATTGAGATAGCCCGCGAAATTACCGCAACTGATCTAATCAACTACCTCCCTTCTGAGCATGTCGGAATTTTACCGGCATTATACGATAAGATGCTCGATGACAAGACCTTTAGCAGCGAACGCGAGATCCTCTATAAGATCCTTTTTGATATGAAGAAGGATATGAATGATTTGAAAAAACTCGTTCATGATTTGATGCCCGATCCTCAGGGAGTAAATAAACATGAGGATAGTGATCAGTTGATCCGGAAATTATATCGGGAACCGTCTGACGACTATGTCCCTGCGCAATCGGCCTATCCCTCTCCGGTGATCCTTAAAAATACAAAACACGATAATATTCAGGATACGGAAGAGTTTGTCGAAGAGTCGTTTTCTCTCGAGGACAAGGAGATTGAGCTGATTCGCAAATCGCTTGATAAACACAATGGAAAGCGTAAATTAGCTGCGCGTGAACTTGGAATTTCCGAACGAACGCTTTATCGGAAAATAAAAGAATATAATATTGAATAATTCAATGAAACAACGAGCCGTAAAAATATTCACCCTCCTTTTCGTTGCCGCTATCTTATCGGTGATAGCAATGAGTTGCAAGATGGGTTACTCATTTACCGGGGCCTCGATTTCTCCCGCCGTAAAATCGGTCTTTGTCGATTACTTCTCAAATCGGGCCAGGGTAGTAAATCCGCAGCTAAGTCAGAACTTTAGTGAGGCTATGAAAGATAAATTTGTGAACGAAACCGGTTTGACGATGGGGAGAGATCAGGGTGATCTTGAATTTTCGGGAGAAATTACCGGTTACGATGTGAGGCCATTGTCGATACAACAAGGAAATAAGGGGCAGGATTTTGCCTCGATGAACCGCTTAACAGTAACCGTAAAGGTAGTTTTTACAAATAATAAGGATCACACACAAGATTTTAACTCCTCTTTTACTGCCTATTACGACTGGGAGAGTTCCCAATCGTTGAGTAGCATAGAGAGCACAGCTGTTGAGGTCGTTGTGACCCAGCTTATTGACGATATCTTTAACAAATCGGTGGCAAATTGGTAAATTTGTTTTCGTTGAACGTGATCTAAATATTTCTGTTGTATGTCGATGACCCGTGATCAGATGCTTCGCTATCTTGACGATCCTTCGCTCTTAAACGAACGGACGCTGGGCGAGTTGCGGGAAATTTTAGACGAATACCCCTATTTTCAAACGGCTCATCTGCTTTATATCAAAAATTTACAGCTCGAAAATAATTTCCGCTATCAGGGTCAGCTTAAAACAGCCGCCGCCTATGCTACAGACCGCACTATTCTTTATCATCTTTTGAATCCAAAACAACCCAAGGGTGTACTGAATAGTGATGATTCGCTTGAGATAATGCCTGATTCTGTTTCGCAACACCTTACATTGATGGAATTAACAGATCATCAGGAGAGTAATATGGTGGAACCGATACAAAATACTGATTTGATCTCAACACCGGCAGAGGTGGATCAATTTGATTTATTGAATTTTGAACTTTCAGATAGCTCCTATATATTGGAGAAGAACGAAGTAAATCAGGAACCCTCTAATCTCTCCGAGTCGGGTGAAGCTATTACCCCAATTGAGTCAAAGAAACGAAAAGGGAAGAAAGCGGAACAAAAGGATGTATTAATAGATCGGTTTATTAACGATAATCCCGCGTTTACGGTACGGCAGTTTGAGAATTCTGAAACTACTGCTATACTTGATGTGCAATCCGATGGCTTGAATGACAAGGATGAATTTATTACCGAAACTTTAGCCCGTATTTACATGAATCAGGGGCTATATCAGAAGGCAATCAATGCTTTTGAAAAATTAAGTTTGAAATATCCCGAAAAAAGTGCTTATTTTGCGCGACAAATTGAAGAAATTACAAATCTGCTTAATAAATAACCCAATGTTCGAATTTATTATTGTTTTAATTTTCATTATTTGTGCCTTATTAGTCTTACTGGTATTGGTTCAAAATTCTAAAGGGGGCGGACTTGCATCCTCATTTTCGAGTTCAAATCAGGTAATGGGTGTGCGTCGTACCACCGATTTTCTTGAGAAAGCAACTTGGATTCTGGCTATTGCACTAGTTTTTTTGGCTATTGTTTCTACAGCTTTCTTACCACGTAAAGGGGAGGCCCAAAAATCTGCAATCGAAGAGCAGATCCAGCATGTTCAAGATCCAACACAAATCCCTAACTTCCCTCAGGCAGTTCGCGATTCTACAAAGAAATAGAGGTTTTAATCCCTTACCTGTATTATTAAGGCTATTTTCTCCTTAAGGATTCAGAATATTTTTATCCCACTAGTCTCAAAGCCCGATTTATCTCTTGACAAACCGGGCTTTGGTGCTGATGGCTGCTATCAGCTTGCTATTCGTGTCAAGATGGCAGAGATTGATGACATTGAATTACCTCACTATTTAGTCTCTTAATCAGTTACTTAAAGCGATTTTCAAAGATAATCAAGAAAATGTGCTGATAAAATGTCGGGATAACTTGACAAAAAAGAAGATCTTCGGGTTTGGCATATTTTCTGTATAAAAAATAAGCATAACGAAAAACTAGTGTCTAATTATAAATAAAATTTAAAATGGCAGAACTTAAAGGAAAAATCCTTGCCGGCAAAGTATTAGTAGAGCCGCAGCAAGCAGTTACAAAAACAGCAGGTGGTATTATTATCCCTGATTCAGCGAAAGAAAAACCTCTTGCAGGAAAAGTCGTCCTTGTGGGAATCGCAAAAAAAGACGAAACAATGGAAGTTAAAGCCGGCGATACGGTTTTTTACGGCAAATATTCAGGTACAGAGCTTACACTTGAAGGGAATGACTACTTGTTGATCTCACAATCTGACGTCCTTTTTATCGCTTAATTTATTGATCATTCTTAAATACCGTACACAATGGCAAAAGAAATTAAATTTAATATTGAGGCCCGCGAAAGGCTTAAAAGAGGGGTTGACCAACTTGCGGATGCAGTTAAAGTTACCCTTGGCCCAAAGGGTCGCAATGTAATTATTGAGAAAAAATTCGGAGCTCCACATGTAACCAAGGATGGTGTATCTGTTGCAAAAGAGATCGAACTTTCTGATCCTTATGCAAACATGGGTGCTCACCTGGTTAAAGAAGTGGCTTCAAAAACTAGCGATGACGCAGGTGATGGAACGACTACTGCGACCGTTTTGGCTCAGTCGATAATCAGTGTTGGGTTGAAAAATGTTACCGCAGGTGCGAATCCAATGGATCTTAAGCGGGGTATTGACAAGGCCGTGCAGCGAGTTGTTGCAAGCCTTAAAGCACAAGCGCAGACCGTAGGTGACGATTACAGTAAAATTGAGCAGGTTGCTCGTATTGCTGCTAACAACGATGCTGAAATTGGTAAGCTTATTGCTGAGGCAATGGAAAAAGTTAATAAAGAAGGTGTTATCACTGTCGAAGAATCTAAAGGTACCGAAACATACGTTGATCTTGTTGAAGGTATGCAGTTCGATCGTGGCTATATCTCTCCATATTTCGTAACCGACACTGAAAAGATGGCTACTGAGATGGAGAATCCTTTTATTTTGATCCACGACAAGAAGATTGGTTCAATGAAAGAGTTGGTTCCAATTCTGGAACTAACACATCAGTCAGGTCGTCCTTTGATGATTATCTCTGAAGATATCGAAGGTGAGGCATTGGCAACCTTGGTTGTCAACCGTTTACGTGCAGGATTGAAAGTTTGTGCTGTTAAGGCTCCGGGCTTTGGCGATCGTCGTAAAGAGATGCTTGAAGATTTGGCTATCTTAACAGGTGCAGTAGTAATTACTGACGAAAAAGGGATGAAACTTGAAGATACCACCATTGAGATGCTTGGTCGTTCAGAGAAATTAACTGTGAACAAAGAGACTACAACAATCGTAAATGGTGCCGGTGATGCATCAAATATCGCTGCTCGTGTAACACAGATCAAGAAACAGATCGAAACAACAACGTCTGATTACGATCGTGAAAAACTACAAGAACGTCTGGCTAAACTTTCGGGTGGCGTAGCGGTATTGTATGTTGGCGCTTCGTCAGAGATAGAGATGAAAGAGAAGAAAGACCGTGTTGACGATGCATTGCATGCAACACGTGCTGCTGTTGAAGAAGGTATCGTACCTGGTGGTGGCGTTGCTTATCTTCGTGCGATTGAAACTCTTGAAGGCTTTGTTGGCGACAACGAAGACGAAACAACAGGTATCGAAATTGTAAAACGTGCGATTGAAGAACCTACACGTCAGATTGTTTTCAATGCAGGTCTCGAAGGTGCTGTAATTGTTCAGAAAATTAAAGAAGGCAAAGGCGACTTTGGTTACAATGCCCGCCTGGATATTTTCCAGAATCTTTTCGAAGCAGGGGTAATTGATCCGGCTAAGGTTACACGTGTAGCTTTAGAAAATGCAGCTTCTATTGCAGGTATGTTCTTAACCACAGAGTGTGTCCTTGTTGAAGAGAAAGAAGAGAAACAACCTGAAATGCCACATGGTGGTATGGGTGGCGGTATGGGTGGAATGATGTAATCTGCTTATTCCAACAGTTAGTACCGAATAATTTTATTTTAAAGAGGCTGGCTCATCTGAGTTCAGCCTCTTTTTTTATTTGCATAAGCCAAAGGCTATCAGGCCCAGTGGTACAACCCGTCGATTAATCGATCTTGTTTCTCCTGATCAGAAAGGGAACTGTATTTTTGAACCTCGGCATCATAAGCCTGCTGCTTACGTGCTTCTTCCTCTTCCAGTTTTGGGCCATAGCGGAGTTCAATTCTGTCTTGCAGAAATTTATTGGCCACGGTAGGAAATAATTCAAGTAAAAGCTCCTCTTTTTCAGTTGAGGCAAGTCGAATATTCTCTCCATATTTAGGAAAGAAAGGGTTCGGTTGCTTTTCGTAGTGATCGGTATTAAAGGGGATCTCATCGCGCGTTCCTGCGATTTTTTCCCGAAAATCGGGATCTACGGGTATCGGGGTCTTCCCATAGGATCCTTTTACCAGATTTACAAATTGATTCGAGTTATTACTATAAAATGGCTTGCCGTTTTTTTCGTCGATAACACAGTTTACAGCTTGTGCACCAACGATTTGACTTGTTGGTGTTACCAATGGTGGACAACCTGCTGCCAGCCGGACTGTTGGAATTACCTCAAGTACTCTGGGGAGCAGATCTTCCTGCTTGACTTGTTTAAGCTGCGATAACATATTGGTATACATTCCACCGGGGACCTCTGCAAATTTTACTTTTTCATCGGGTTCAGGGAAATTAAAATAGTTTTCAATCATTCCGCAGGCCTCCAAGAGCTTGTGCTCGTTATCTTTTTTGGCATAGGTGATCGCGTCATCGAAAAGCCTATCAATCTCGGGCGGCAATTTATCCGTTGTGATATCAAAGTCGATAGGGATCTTGTAGCTATCAATATCAGCCATCTCTAATCTGATATCTTTTAATATCTTGTTTATCTTCACAATAGCATCTGTATTAATCCCCGTATCGATCCCTAATTTGGTGCAGAAGAGCTGAATTAGCTCAAATGCCGGTGCTGCAGGACCGCCCGCGAAGTTTAGAATGGCCGTATCAACAATATCCACCCCATTTATTATCGCAGCTAATGAGGAGGCAAGGCCAAATCCGGGTGTGCAGTGTGTATGAAAATCGACAGGGATCTTAAGTTGCTGCTTAAATGATCTGATAATTTGCCCTACACGACCAGGGGGAACTAATCCCGCCATATCTTTAAGGGTAATCATATCGGCCCCCATCGCTTCAAGCTCCAGAGCCATCTTTAAGAAATAGTCGTTGGTAAATATCGCCTTAGGGAGTGGCTTCCCTTTAAAATAGGCTGTAACTCTTTCTTTACGTGTAAATTTGGGATCTACGGTATAGCAAACAACACAATCGGCCATCCCGCCATTCTCCTTCACATAACGGATTGTCGATTTAATATTGCTGGTATCGTTGAGCGCATCAAAAATGCGCATGATAGATATTCCTGATTGAACAGCATTTCTGTTGAATCCTTCAATAACCTCTTCAGGATAGGGGTTGTACCCAAACAGATTACGGCCTCGTGAAAGGGCTGTAAGATGGGATATGGTGCCAATCTCTTGTTTGATTTTTTCGAGCCTCTCCCAGGGGTCTTCATTGAGAAATCGCATGATTGAATCAGGTACTGCTCCTCCCCAAACTTCGATGGCATAAAATCCGGCTTCTTTATAAAGTGGTAATACACGCTCAATTTGAGACTGCTTCATTCGGGTTGCAAAAAGAGATTGCTGGCCATCTCTTAATGTAACATCTCTAAGTAATAAAGTAGGTTTCATATGACGGATGGTTTACTTAACGTTCTACAAATTTGGCGATTAAATTTGGGTTTTCGAAATTTTAAGCCATATTTTCCAGTTGTTTAGATATGATTATTATCATGATTTGGCATCGCTCAGATTGGCAATCAGTCAGATTTCCCCCAGCTTTTATTCACTCAAAAATATCGGAATGGCTCTCTTATAGTGACCTTTTTTAACGTTTTTTGGACAAATATTTTGGTCTGTTATACCTTTTTTATTTGGAATAATTTCCCCATCTTTGGCAAACCAAAGTTTAGATAATCAGGTATAAGAGATCTGCAATAATCTTTTCTAGGAATAGCTGATATTGGTTAATTCGCTTATATCGAATTGATTAATAATAAGATCTGCAGCTGATCCTTTTTTATTTCAATCTCAGAATTATCAAGGGTTGGTGAGCAGGTCATTTAAGCTTCTATTTCCCGGAGTTCCGAATGGTTTAATTTACGCGATTAGTGTTTTTGAATTGGTGATAATCTACTAAAAGTTTTTTCAATGATATTTATATTTCAAATTGCGGCTGAAATTTCGTACTGGGATCTTTTATTAAAAGGCGGATGGCTAATGTATCCGTTATTCCTTCTTTCGTTTATTGCGGTATTTATTTTCTTTGACCGTTTTTTCTATTTAAGAGGTCAGAAACATGCTGATGCTGGATTTTTTGACCGCCTAAAAGAGCTTGTTAAGGATGGTAAAGTTGATGCCGCACTGGCCTTGTGCTCTGCTTCAAATAGCTCCGAATCACGAATTATGAAAAAGGGGATTCAAAATTTAGGTAAGCCATTGCGCGATATTCACGAACAGATGGAGATGGAAGGGAAGCTTGAGGTCTATAAATACGAAGGAAATGTATACTTTCTTGGCGTTATTGCCGGCGTAGCGCCTATGATGGGTTTCATTGGAACCATATCAGGGGTAATCAAGATATTTTATAATATTTCGCTTGCCGATAACATCAGTATCTCGCTGATATCTGGTGGTTTATATGAAAAGCTAATTACATCAGGTGTCGGATTAAGCATCGGTATAATCGCGTATGTCGCCTATCATTATTTGAATAACCGGATTAATAAACTGGTCCAGAAGTGGGAATACCAGAGTGTCCGTTTTATTGACTTGATAAATAATAACTAAGTATGAATTTCAGACGGGCTAAAAAACATGATTTTGAGATCTTCTCAAATTCATTTAGTGATATCATGTTTTTTTTGATGTTGTTCTTCCTTATTGCCTCAACAATGATTACTCCCGGGACCATTAAATTGATGCTCCCTCAGGCGAATCAGACTCAATCGATGAACAAACCGCCGAAAGAGGTTGCTATCTCAGTAACCAAAGACTTAAAATATTATATCAATAATAAACAGGTTCAGTTTCTCGACATCGAACCTGCTTTGCGCAAAGAGAAGAAGGAGAATGCTGAAGTACATGCTATTGTACGATGTGATAATGCCATTGCCGTTCAATCATTAATCGATGTCTTACAAATTGGGAGTAAGGTTGAAATGAAGATGGTATTGGCCACTACACGAAAAGATAAGTCCAACTAACTAATTTATCTTTTTGGCTTAATTTCTCCGATGGACTTACTCACCGTTTTAATTCTGGCGCTTGGGCTCTCAATGGATAGTTTTGCTGTTTCAGTGGGGTGTGGACTTTCGGAGCAGAAGATTTCTTTTTTTAATGCGGTAAGAATTGCTTTTTTCCTCGCTTTTTTTCAAGGATTATTGCCCATTTTAGGTTGGATAATGGGTTCCGAAATTAAGGATTATGTCCATACGATCGATCATTGGATTGCCTTTTCCCTTCTTCTGTTCCTAGGCAGTAAAATGGCATTGCGTAGCTTTCATAGCCGAAATAGCAATCCCAATGAGGTTATTTATTCCTGGAATCATATCTTAACCCTGTCGTTGGCAACAAGTATTGATGCTTTAGTTGTGGGATTTTCTTATGCCCTCGCTTCTGCGGGTAACATCCTGATCGGAGCAGTGATTATTGCCCTTGTAACCTTCGTATTGGCAATGCTGGGTATTCGAATTGGAAAAGACCTGGGCAGAACGATCGGACCTAAAATAGAGCTGTTGGGCGGCGTTATTTTGATCGGTATTGGAATACGAATTCTACTGCAACATCTTGGAACAGTAGTTTAGTGTTATAACGGTGATTAGCCCCGACAATGTTATACCAACTGCCAGGGCTAATGAGTCATTTTTTAATCAGCGTTTCAAGCTTTTCATAAGCCTTGTCAAGGCCCTGAATGAAATCTATCTTTATCTGTCTATACTGTTTTTTGACCAGTTTCGGATTGTCTTTTCCATCGGGATGACATGCGCGGTCGAGCATCGTATTGTTAAGTGTAATAGCTTCCTCGATAATCGATAAAACGGTGGTCTCTTTTTTGTCGTCAAATGTCTCAAGAATATCGATGCAATCACCAATTAGTTGTGATGACATAAACCCAATCTCTTTTTTTAAGCGTCGTAAAGTTGCCATAATCTAGTTTTCATTAAGTGAGGGCATCTTAAAAATCACACAACTGGCGATGCCTTACCGGTTGTTTTAGTATCGAAGATTTTAAAAGGCAGATTTCTTTTTAAGACTCTTCTGTTTATCTTTTAATTTTTGTGCTTCAAGCTCTTCGTCAATAATCTTTTTGCTGAATATCGGCTGCGTTGGTAATGCCCAGGAATCTTTTATATCCCAGTTAGAGCGGACTTTTACTACGCTTAAATAATACATTACCTCTTCAGGAGGAATTCTCTCCTTTAGATTTCCTGAGTCCCATTGGCCGTTATTATTTCGGTCAAACAGTGCTTTTATAAGATATTTCTGGGGCTCGAGAAATTTAAAGGTTATCTCTCCTGATTGGGTAATTGGAATAGACTGAATAACACTCTCTTTTTTATCATCTGCAAGTAATTGTATTATCGTAGGAACGGTCACATTGGTCACATTGAGGATTATTTTCCCGTAGTGTTCCTCCTCCTGAGTTTTGAACTCTGTCTGTATCTCTTTTGAATCGAGACAGTAAATAGTTTGAATGGCAGCCGAATCAATCTTTACTTTATAGCTAGTGGCGAACTTCCAAGGATAGATGAAGCTGTATTTCCTTTTGTTCACTGAATCTGCCACTACTTTATAGCTAATAGGGCTATATACTGAATCGCCCTTTTCAAAGATTGCCACCATGCAACTATCGAATGACTCTATCGGCTCTGGTGATTCGAGGGTTATTGTTTTAAAAGGATCAAAACCTGGCCTGATATTCGTATTCATAAGGATAGCGCCATTTTCCTTCTCTATTTTAATACGTTCTTTTCGCTTATTTTTTGTTGGTTTTACGACATCCGAATAGAACAGACGTATTGTATCATTTTTGGCGTAAAACTCTTTTAGGCTGTCTTGCTGCAGATAGGTAATTTTAAAGATAAGGGTATCTTTTTTATAGTCCATCGAATCGGTAAGCCAGATTCGCACAGAGTCTGACTTTGCTGAGATCTCGGTATATCTCCATCCTGGTTTAGCCTGGAAATTAATTGGTTCAATGTTAAACGTGTCGGCTACTGATTGTGTAAATATCAGTTCGATACGTTTGCGCGTAGGGTGCAGGTATTTATCGAGCCTCAGGTCAAAATAGGGCTCTCCAAAGCGGAGCAAGTATAGTGGATCGGGCGAAAATCGAGTTCTGCCAACTACGACCAAGGTATCGGATAGTGAATAAGTGGTATCTTTAGCTGGTATAAACTTTGCTGAAGGGAATATTCGGCTGCCATAGAAGGCAATAGAGTCCACTCCTGTGGTGTATTTAAGATTGCTTCCTGATGTATTTAGCCCGTAGATTTGAAAAGTATCTGCCGGCAAATTTGTCACTGCAAAAAAACCTTGCCTATCCGTTTTGGCTACAAAGTCAGGTTTGGTCGTGTAGACTAAAGTGTCTGAAGTGCCTCGATATAACAGAATATAGGTGTTTTTGATTGGTTCAAGGTTGAAGGCATCCTTAACAAATCCAACAATCCTTAGCGAATCAAAAATGGGACCTGTTGAAAAAGCCAACCTTAAATTGCGCAACGGATTCTTTTCATTGTTATCCGATACACCATCCTTAAAATCGAGCGAATAGGTTACATTGGGGACTAGCTTCTCGTTAAGATCAACGATTAGTGATTTCCCTTTAGTCCGGAATATTGGTCTTTTAGTCGTTGGTGGAGAGGTGATAAACTTTTCATTCAGACCTTCTACGATTACAAACTCATTGAATGTAAGTTTAACCTTTTGATCTTTAAAATTTAGCTCGTTGTTGGCTGGTGTGCTATTAACGATATAGGGAGGTATGGTATCTTTTAATCCTCCCGAGGGCATCCCGATATTTGCGCAAGAGGTAAAAAAGGAGAGATACCCAATGATAATTAGAACCAGAAGGAGAATTTTATTTGCCAAGCCGATAGATTAAAAAGTATTGTAAAAATCGAAGTAGGAATCTATGTAACTCTCCTTTGTCTGATAATCCAGAAAAGGCTTCTTTGAATCCTTCATATAGGTCTCCAGATCGGCATTAATGGTTTCGCTCCCTTTTATGGTGGCATCAGAATAGTCAATAGCCAGCTTGCTTAAATTTACAAAACTTGGCTCTTTAAGTACCGCAATTTCGTTTATATCTATCCCATCTTCGGCAATCTTCGCTGCCATATTCCCGTTTAACGTAGTATTAAACTGATCGTTGTAGACTGAATAGATGATTTTTGTATTTGCAAATAGGGGATTGTCTTTGTATGTTTTTTTAACAAATAGAGGAACCATTCCGGTAAACCAGCCATGACAGTGGATAATATCAGGAGACCATCTTAGTTTAATTACTGTTTCAAGAACTCCACGTGCAAAGAATATTGCCCGCTCGTCGTTATCCTCAAACTCAACACCCTCATCATTTGAAGTTCCAAATTTCCGTTGAAAATAGTCTTCATTATCAATGAAATAGACCTGCATACGGGCAGCCTGAATGGAGGCTACTTTGATTATCAACGGATGGTCATTGTCGTTAATAACCAGGTTCATACCCGAGAGTCTGATCACCTCATGAAGCTGGTTGCGACGTTCGTTAACACATCCAAATCGAGGCATAAAGGTCCGTATCTCTTTCCCTCTCTCCTGAATCCCCTGCGGAAGATACCTTCCGATTTCAGAAATCTCTGATTCAGGTAAGTAAGGCGCGATTTCCTGCGAGATAAATAAAACCTTCATTTTTTCCATTACCACAACTTAAATATTTTGCAAAAATATATAAAAAATACTGAATATTCACTCATTTGAGCCATAGTATTTTTTAACGATCTTCATGTTCCTATCTTTGTGTTCATATATTTTGTTACTTTGCAGGCTGTTTCTAATAATCAATGGAGCTTTTTTCGACTATTTCGGCATTACAGGTTGCGCTAAATCTTGAGCGGGCAAAGGGTTCAAAAATTGGGTTTGTTCCAACAATGGGCGCTTTACACGAAGGACATCTTTCACTGGTTGATCAAGCCAAATTAGCTTGTGATTGCGTTGTCGTTTCGATCTTTGTGAATCCCAATCAATTTAATGATCCGAATGATCTGGTAAATTACCCGAGAACAATGGAGGCAGACCAGTTGATGCTTGCAGATCGAGGTTGTGATTTTCTTTTTTTACCTGCTGTGCATGAGATTTATCCCACTGCCGATACTCGTCAATTCGATTTCGGCGTTCTCGAAACGGTTATGGAAGGGGCCTTCCGCCCCGGACATTTTAATGGAGTGGCGCAGGTTGTTAGTAGGCTTTTTTCTATTGTTAATCCTTCTAGTGCTTTTTTTGGCAAGAAGGACTTTCAACAATTGGCTGTTGTTAATGCCCTCGTGAGGCAATTGAATGTTCCAATAGAAATTGTAGCTTGCGATATTATTCGTGAAACCGATGGCTTAGCCATGAGTTCTCGTAATAAATTGCTCACGGAGCACTATCGGAATGTGGCTCCCGAGATCTATAAAACCTTACTGGAGGCGCAAGATCGGGCTTTGCTGCTTTCTGTAGCTGAGGTAAAGGAGTTTGTGATTAACCAGATAAATCGGAAGGCGCTATTAAAAGTTGAGTATTTCGATATTGTTAATAGTTCTACCCTTATATCTGTAAAGAGTTGGGATGATCCCGGAATAAAGGTGGGATGTATCGCTGTCTACGCTGGTAAAGTGCGACTTATTGACAACCTTATTTTTAACATTAACGCTTAAAAGCATGTTTATAGAAGTTTGTAAATCCAAAATTCATCAGGTTACCGTTACCGGAGCAGATCTTCAGTATGTGGGCAGTATCACGCTTGATGAAGATTTAATGGATGCCGCTAACCTTATCGAAAATGAAAAGGTGCAGGTTGTCAACCTTAATAACGGAGAGAGACTCGATACGTATGTCATCCGCGGTGAACGCGCTTCTGGCGAAGTGATTTTGAATGGACCTGCCGCTAGAAAGGTTTCTGTGGGCGATGTGGTTATTATTGTCTCTTATGCTACGATGGATTTTGAAGAGGCTAAGCTTTTTAAACCGCGGATTATTTTCCCCGATACACAAACCAACCGATTAATTTAACGCATCAGTAAGTCTCACTTTCTAATAGTTTTTAACGGTGTCTAAGACTAAAACGGTTTATGTTTGTCAGAGTTGTGGTGCCCAATCTCCTAAATGGGTCGGCAAATGTAACGTTTGCGGTGAATGGAATACTGTTTTGGAGGAGATTATTGCTGAAAGGAAGTCTGGCACTACTTTACTCTCAAAAACCGATATAAAGCCGCTATTGCTTGCCGAGATTAAGCTCGATCAGCAGGAGCGTATCGTAACTGGTAATTCGGAGTTCGATCGCGTAACAGGGGGTGGATTAGTGCCTGGTGGTATGATTCTGCTCGGTGGTGAACCCGGTATTGGGAAATCGACATTGATCCTTCAGGTGGCATTAACGCTTTCTCATCTTAAAGTATTATATATTTCAGGCGAGGAGAGCCTGCAGCAGCTTAAAATGCGTGCTAACCGTTTAAAGGGAGATCAAACGTCGTGTCTTTTTTTGTGTGAGACCTCACTCGAGAATATTCTATCTCATTTAGAAAACGAAAAACCCGATTTAGTGATTATCGATTCCATACAGACAGTCTCGACCGAGTTGGCTGAATCGTCGCCCGGAAGTGTTACACAGATCCGCGAATGTACTGTCGGGATTATGAAAGTTGCCAAGCTCAAACAGATTGCTGTTATCCTTATTGGTCATATCAATAAGGAGGGGAGTCTGGCGGGACCTAAGGTGCTTGAACATATTGTGGATACGGTACTTCAGTTTGAAGGTGACCGGAATTACTTGTTTCGTATCTTACGTTCTATAAAGAACCGTTTTGGTTCTACTTCAGAGTTGGGAATTTTCGAGATGCGTCAGGATGGCTTGCATGAGGTTAATAACCCTTCTGAAATGTTGCTCTCCTCACACGACGATGGGTTAAGCGGAACAGCTACGGCTGCAACGATGGAGGGGATGCGTTCCTTTCTTATTGAAGTTCAGGCTCTGGTTAGCTCCGCCGCCTATGGCAATCCGCAACGCTCGGCCACCGGCTTCGACTTACGCCGCATGAATATGCTTTTAGCCGTTCTGGAGAAACGCGCCGGGTTTAAGTTGATGACTAAAGATGTCTTTCTAAATATCGCGGGTGGACTGCGTGTCGATGATCCTGCGATGGATCTGGCTGTTATTGCCGCAATCTTATCTTCAAATTTTGATGTCGCTATTGATAAGCAACTAGCTTTTGCCGGCGAAGTAGGCCTTACAGGAGAGATCAGACCGGTTAATCGCATTGAACAACGCATTGCAGAGGCCCAGAAACTGGGTTTTAAAGAGATTTACCTGTCGAAGTACAACAAGGGAGTAGACTTTAGGCGTTTTGAGATTAAGATCCATCAAATCGATCGTGTGGAGAAAATGATCCGCACATTGTTCTCTTAACTATTTTATCGATTCGATTATCCCGGGGTTGCGCAAGTGCTTTATTCCATAATCATGGGGTTGCGCAAGCGTTATATCGGATGATCCCAGGTCTGTGCAGGCGTTATATTGCATGATCCCAGGGCTGTGCACGGCAAATGACTTACTTTCTGTTTTCGGTTTTATTCAAGGCCTTGCTTACTCTGGGTTGCCTATCCGTCAGCCGACGGAGCACCTTGCGGAGCTTAAAGGGGATTGTTTATCCCAAGGATTCTTCATCTTTAGGCATTGTAATCGTTGGTTTGTATAATTACTGTATCGCATATCGGTTGGCAGCTACGCGCTGGCAGGGATTTTGAGGCTAATTTTCGTTGGTGTAATAATTTAATTTTTATAATTTCTTTTATGGAGAGCAACTGAACCCTGGTTGCGGGTAGGTTGCTGTTAGGTGCATGGGTATTATTTAAATTTCAAGGTATTGGGATCTTGTCTGGTGTCATAAATTCGAAGTAGATCAACTTGGGAATTACTTTCTCGATAAAACAATGTATTATGCTTTGTTATGACGCACTTTCTGATTTTATGCTTTTTGTGAATAAGGGGAAATTGTCTGGGATTTATTGAAATTTGTTTCAGAATACTTTCTGTTAAATCAATGAATTGATTGGTAACTCGTTCCTCCCAGTTTTCCTATAGGTATTCAAGTATATTGGCAAAATCACTTTCAGCTGAAGGTGACCAGACAATCTGTTTAGACATTGGAATATTTCTTACGGAATTTATCCAGTACTGCGTTATTAGGGATTCCTTTACCTGCTTCTAATTCTCCAATAGCATCAAGAATTCCACTTTTTTGATTATCGGATAATTTTCCCCATTCAGAAATATCATTTTGTCCATTTAAGTAATTAATCAAAACGCCATAAACCTCCTCAAGCTTGCTCTTTTCAAGGGTGTCGATCTGGCGAAAAAGCTTAAGTTTTAAATCAGAAACTGTCATGGTACAATGTTTTCTCAAAGATAATAAAAAGTTAAAATAAATGTCAGAAATCAAAACAGGTCGGAATCTCATTGCCTTGCACCTTACTTTTTTATATCTCCCCTCGTCCCCTCGTCCCCTCGCCCCCTTGCCCCCTCGTTCCTTCGTTCCGTCGCCCCCTCGTCCCCTCGTGCCCTCGTCCAGGGTGAACAGCTCGACGGAGTCCTCGAGGGGCACGCGATGG
>CAIVMQ010000110.1 GCA_903907075.1 uncultured Bacteroidia bacterium | reverse complement strand
GGTTTTATAGTAGCGGGGACAGGACTCGAACCTGTGACCTCCGGGTTATGAGCCCGACGAGCTACCAACTGCTCTACCCCACAATATATCTTTATTTGATTAAAATATCTTATCTTTAATTAGGTTGCAAATGTAGGTACAAAAACCGGAAATTCAAAGATAAATTTGAAAATATTGATAACATATAGATATACAATTATTTAAGTACTGTGATTGTATTTATTTAACTGTTTGTAATTTGGTATATTTTATTATTTGTTCTGTGCAAATAAACTTTATTAAATTATTAAGATTAACTATAAATACTTCTCCTTGTTTCAGAATACATTAAATTTGCATCGCAATATTTAAGGGGAGATTATTTATCGTTTAATTTAACCCCTAATTTTTTATATTTTAAAGATGGAAACTCACGTAAATAAAATAAGACGGTCTGAAAACTCAGGTCCTACATGGAAAAAAATAATTGTGGAATCAAATGTTCCGGAAGAGCTGCAACCACTTCGTGAAATGTCACGTAATTTATGGTGGGTATGGAGTGATCCGGTCAGAGCTCTGTTTAGTGAGATTGATCCTGTGATCTGGGAGTCCTGTCAACACAATCCAATTGTATTGCTTGAAGAGACAAGTCTTGAGCGGTTTAAAGCCTTAAAGTCGGATCAGTCTTTTATTTTGAGGATGAAGTCGGCGGAGAATCTTCTTAAAAAATATCTCGATGAACGTCAGGAGCTTAGAGGACCTAAGATCGCCTATTTCAGTATGGAATTTGGACTTCATACGAGTCTTAAAATTTATTCGGGTGGGTTGGGTATTCTAGCAGGCGATTTTCTTAAGGAGGCAAGTGACTCAAAAGTTGATATGACCGGTGTGGGACTACTCTATCGTTTTGGTTATTTCAAACAGATTATTTCTGGTCACGGGGAACAAATTGCTCAATATGATGCGGAGCATTTCTCAAAAATTGCGATCCAACCTGTTATGGATGAGGATGGAACCTGGATAACCATCAGTATTGATATGCCTGGCCGTACGGTATATGCTCATGCATGGTCAGTACGTATAGGGAATGTATTACTCTATTTATTAGATACTGATTTTGAGGCGAATCAAGATTTTGATCGATTTATTACTCACCATTTATATGGAGGCGATAATGAGAACAGACTTAAGCAGGAGATGGTTCTTGGGCTTGGTGGGATTAAATTATTGGAGAAAATCGGTTTAAAGGCCGATATATACCATTGTAATGAAGGGCATGCCGCATTTATTGGTCTTGAAAGGATCAAAAACCTCATGGAGAATTCCGGATTGAGTTTTTCTGAAGCACAAGAGATAATTCGCGTCTCCACCCTCTTTACAACGCATACTCCGGTTCCTGCCGGACATGACTCTTTTCATGTAGATCTTTTCAAGCTTTATATGGGTAGCATGGCCCCTAAGATTAAAATTTCACTCGATGATTTTCTTTATTTGGGTAAGGCATCGGCTCAAGATGATCATTTCAATATGAGCTATCTTGCTTCAAATCTGTCTCAAGAGATTAATGGAGTTAGCAAGCTGCACGGAAAGATCAGTAAAGAGGTTCTTTCAGAGTTATATAAAGGGTTTTTACCTGAAGAGCTGGACAATATCGGATATGTTACCAATGGTGTTCATTACCCCACTTGGGCGGCTGCAGAATGGAAAGTGATTCACGACAAGTTCTTAAAGCCAGAATCGCTGGCCGATGATATTCATGATTATGTTGAAGATGATGAATCTAGGGCCTGGAGAAATATCTATAAGGTGCAGGATGATCAAATCTGGGAAACGAAATCTAAGTTACGCGAAAAGCTTATAAATTATATTAAACAGCGTTTTTCCGATACACATGTCCAGCGTAATGAGAATCCCAAGTATATTGCTGAAGCAACTTCAAAATTAGATCCTAAAGCGCTTACCGTTGGTTTTGCCCGTCGATTTGCAACTTATAAAAGGGCACATCTGCTTTTCCGGAACTTGGATCGACTCTCACGTATTGTAAATAATCCTGATCGGCCGGTTCAGTTTCTATTTGCAGGAAAAGCTCATCCGGCTGATAAAGCAGGTCAGGATCTAATTAAATTTATCTTTGATATTTCTAAGCGTCCTGAGTTTGTAGGTAAAATCCTCTTTATTCAGAATTACGATATGAATCTGGCAAAAATGCTGGTTCAAGGGTGTGATGTATGGATGAATACTCCAACACGTCCCCTTGAAGCCTCCGGTACCTCTGGCGAAAAAGGGGTTATGAACGGAACTCTCCATTTCTCTGTTCTTGATGGCTGGTGGGTAGAGGGATATAAAAAGGATGCCGGATGGTCACTCCCTCTCGAAAAAACCTTTGATAATGAAGAGCTCCAGGATGATCTGGATGCGGAAGCTATTTATGGAATCTTTGAAAATGAGATTATTCCTGCCTATTATTATCGGAGCGAGAAGGGTGTTCCAATCCTATGGGTTGACTTTATTAAAAATACCTTTGCTGAGGTAGTGCCTCATTTCACTACCCGGCGTATGATGAAGGACTATTTTAACCGCTATTATATTCCGCTAGCTGCAAGATTGGAAAGACTAAGAGAGAATAATTTTTTCAAGGCCAAAGAGATCGCATCTTGGAAGGAGAAGATTATGACGGTATGGGATCAGATTGAGGTTGTTTCCATTCAACTTGCGGATGGGATTACCAATACCTATAAGATGGGTCAAACCTATGAGGCGCATATTACGCTTGATATTAAAGGGTTGTCTCCAGATGAGCTGGGTGTTGAAGTGATTATTGCCACCGGATCGGAGCACCAGCAATTTGTCGAGCGGCACGAATTTGAATTTGCAAAAAGCGATAACGGTCTTACTCACTATTCACTTAATCTGACATTGACAAAACCAGGGTCATATAATTATGGGATTCGGATTTATCCAAAAAATGGGGAGTTGCCTAATAGACAGGACTTTAGAATCTTAAAATGGGTATAAGCTATAACTTATTAAATAACAATTTATTAAGTAAGTTTTCTTTGTGCTTGGGTGATACTTTTAGCCGTTCTCCTGTCTTAAGTTCGACCATCCCTCCACCCGTTTTAATATAACGGACCACATTTTGAAAATTGACCAGGTGACTTCGGTGAATCCGAATAAATCCTAGCGGTGCAAGTATATTTTCAAAGATTAATAGTGTGCGACTAACGACTTTTTCAGAAGTATCTTTAAAGATGATTCTGGTACAGTTTCTCTTCCCTTCACATCGGATGATATCCTCACTGTTGATAATTGAAAACCCTGTGATTTCAGGCAGGGCAACTGTTTTAAAAATAGACTCTTCTGCGGGATAAAAGGATTCTTTTTCCATTCTTAACGCAAGATCAGCATTGCTCTTCTCGAGCTTTAAGATCCGAAGTATCGCTCTTTTAAGCTCATCAATAGCGATAGGTTTTAGCAAGTAATCAAAGGCTCCATATTTAAAGGCCTTTAGGGCATGGTCCCTGCAGGATGTGATAAATACAAGTTTGAAATTAGTTATTGTTACCCTATCTAAAAGGTCAAAGCCCGTTCCATTAGATAGGGTAATATCTAATAAAACTAATTCAGGATCAGTTGATTCAATTAATTTTATTCCATCTGCAACGGTGCCCGCTTCTCCTATAATTTCGATTACACCGTGAAATCGACCTAGCATCTCTCGTAAAAGAAATCGTGATAAGGTATCGTCTTCAATAATAACTGTTCTTAGCATTCTCTTAAGTTAAACTTGTTATCCATTGGATTAAAGTTCCCAAATCTATAAAATCTACGCGTGAATACTTGATCTGAATTGTATTGTTTAACAAACAAGGGTCGAAAATGATTAATCTTTTTGAATATTTCTCATCTTTGCAAAAAAATGAAATGGCTTTAATCCTAAATATAGATACATCTACAGAGGTTTGTTCAGTTGCTTTAGCTAGAAATGGTGTGCTGCTTCATTTGCGTGAAAATAAAGCGGGACAAAATCATGCTATGTTGTTAACCGTATTTGTAAAAGAACTGCTCAAAGAGACCAATATTACAGTCGATCAGTTAGATGGATTGGCGGTATCTGGTGGGCCAGGCTCTTATACCGGTTTGCGAATAGGTGTTTCTGTAGCAAAGGGTATCTGCTATGCCGCTAATATTCCCCTTATTACACTATCTTCGTTGGAATCAATGGCGAATCATGTGCGTAATTATCAGCTACCAGATTCGATTCACGATACAGATCAGGTCCTTTTCTGTCCGATGATCGATGCACGACGAATGGAGGTATATACTTCATTTTATGATAAAAATGGTGAACTAATTCGCGATATTCAGGCTGATATTATTGATCATCAATCTTATACTTCATTTCTTGAGACCAATAAAGTCGTTTTTTTTGGCAATGGAGCCGCCAAGTGCCGGGAATCTATTAATCATTCGAATGCGATCTTTTTGGATGATATTATTGCCTCTGCAATCCATCTGATTCCCCTTGCAGAAAAGAATTTTATTTTAAATAAATTTGCAGATACAGCCTATTATGAGCCTTTTTACCTCAAAGATTTTGTTGCAACTACTCCGGTAAAGAATATTTTTAAAGGGAATAGGGATCAATAACTAATCCAATTTGATCGTCAAAAGTTATCTGTTCGACTATAAATCAACGATTCGGGAATGAAAAAGGTTCTAATCATAACCTATTATTGGCCACCGAGTGGCGGGGCAGGTGTTCAGCGCTGGCTTAAATTTGCGAAGTATCTGCGCGATTTTGGTTGGGAACCCGTGATTTATACACCCCAAAATCCGGGATATCCAGTGCTTGATCAGACTTTAGCACACGATATTCCCTTAGGGATAGAGGTAATAAAAACACCAATATGGGAACCTTATGGGTTTTACAAGAGAATAACAGGTGGGAAAAACTCCACAAATATCAGTAGTGGATTATTAAAAGGTAAAAAATCTTCAGGTTTTATTGATGATTTAGCGGTTTGGATTAGGGGTAATTTTTTTATCCCCGACGCTCGAAGATTCTGGATTAACCCATCCGTAAAATTTCTAAAAAGATACCTAAATGCGAATTCTATTGATGCAATTGTTTCAACAGGTCCGCCCCATTCGATGCATCTGATTGCCCTAAACGTGAAAAAGTCGATTAATATTCAATGGTTAGCCGATTTTCGTGATCCTTGGACGGATATAGATCATTATAAAGAGTTAAAAATTAGTTATTTGGCAGATCGTATCCATAAAAAAATGGAGCTAACGGTTTTAAATAGCTGTGATGCACTGGTTGTGGTTAGTAATGCCATGAAGGTTAACTTTCAAAAGATTACACAATCTCCCATACATCTTATTACCAATGGATACGATCCCGACGATCTTGATAATAACCCGGTTGAAATAGATCAAAAGTTCTCAATTTCGCATATTGGAACAATGCCTCCAAATCGAAATCCTGAGATTTTATGGGTTGCTTTAGCTGAATTATCAGATTTAATCCCTAATTTTAGGGATGCGCTTGAGATAAAGCTTGTTGGTCAGGTTGACCATTCTGTATTTGCTCAACTTAAGCAACGTAATCTTTTAAATCATACCGTTCATTTAGAATATATTCCTCATAATCAAGTATCTTCGCTTATGAGGAGGTCGGCGGTATTACTCCTGGCCATTAATAATAGTCCAAATGCAAAAGGGATCTTAACGGGTAAATTTTTTGAATATCTTGCTGCCGGCCGACCTATTCTTGCTATTGGTCCTACTACAGGTGATTTAGCTGCTATTCTGAATGAAACAGGTGCTGGTGAAATTGCCAATTATGATGATCTCATCCGGATAAAAGCGATTATTACCGATATGTATAAGCAGTATTGCGAAAAGAAATTGGTTATTAGTTCCAGCGGAATCGAGAAATACCAACGAAAAAATCTCACTTCAGAGCTGGCAGCCATCTTGAATAAACTTACTTCATGAAAAAAATTGTTACAATCGTCGGAGCACGTCCCCAATTTGTGAAGGCGGCAATCGTAAGCAGAGCACTAAAGAGCGCAGGCATAGAGGAGGTGATTATTCATACCGGCCAACATTTTGACAAGAATATGTCCGAAATATTCTTCGAAGAGATGCAAATTCCAAAACCTAACTATAATCTCGAAATCAGCAATCTTAAGCATGGAGCCATGACAGGAAGGATGCTCGAGGCTATTGAAGAGGTATTGATAACTGAGAATCCTGAATTAGTCCTTGTTTATGGAGATACCAATTCGACGCTAGCGGGGGCACTTGCAGCCTCAAAACTGAACATACGAGTTGCACATGTGGAGGCAGGACTCCGCTCATTTAACACTACAATGCCTGAGGAGATTAACCGAATTCTTACAGATCGCATTGCCTCAATTTTATTCTGCCCAACTTCGGTAGCGGTGGAAAATCTCGAGAGGGAGGGTTTTCGGAATTTTACGTGTCAGATCGTTAATAGTGGGGATGTGATGCACGATTCGGCCCTTTTTTATGCCCAATTATCAGATAAACAATCCTCAATTATTGAGCAACTTAAGTTAACCGATCAATCTTTCTCTCTGGCTACTCTTCACCGGCAGGAGAATACCAATGATCCTGAGAAATTAAAGGATATTTTCAATGCCTTGGATACACTGAATAACCACACCAAGGTAATTATGCCACTTCATCCCAGAACGCGAAAGATAATTGATGAACTGGGAATTCAGCATCGATTCGAAGTTATCGATCCGGTGGGATATCTTGATATGATTCAATTACTTAAAAAGTGCAATCTCGTTTTAACCGATAGCGGCGGATTGCAAAAAGAGGCTTTTTTTTTTCAAAAACATTGCATTACCTTGCGTGAAGAGACAGAATGGGTCGAGTTAGTTACGAATGGATATAATGTGCTCGCAGGTAGTGATTCGGTGAAAATTCTCGAAAGTTACAAGTTGATGATCTCAAAATCTTCAGATTTTAACAGAAATCTTTATGGCAATGGTCATGCCTCTGAAACAATCGCAAAATTATTAGCAACTTTGTAAAGGCGATTTAATCCTAGCTATGGTGAATTCAATTAAAATGGTCGACCTAAATGGCCAGTATCTGAAAATAAAAGGGGATATCGATCAGGCGATTCAAGAGGTTATTAATGCTTCTGCATTTATTAACGGAAAAGCGGTAGAATCTTTTAGTACTGAACTAGCCGACTATTTGAATGTAAAATATGTTGTTCCCTGTGCCAATGGTACCGATGCTCTTCAGATTGCTTATCAATCGCTCGGGCTTAAGCCGGGTGACGAAGTTATTATGCCTACGTTTAACTATGTTGCATCAGCCGAAGCGGCAGCATTACTGGGCTTAAAACCTGTATTTGTTGATGTTTGGGACGACTTGTTTACACTAAACGAAAATCTAATCATTCAGCGGATAACCCCAGCGACAAAAGCAATTGTTGCCGTGCATCTATTCGGTCAGTCAGCAAATATGGAGGCGATAATTGAGATTGCAACCAGATTTGGATTAAAAGTTATTGAAGATAATGCCCAATCACTGGGATCTACATATACTTTTTCAAACTGGAAAACTCAGATGACCGGAACCATGGGGGATATAAATATTCACTCATTTTTTCCGACCAAGAACCTTGGATGCTTTGGCGACGGAGGGGCAATCTCGACCAATAATAAGGAGCTTGCCCAAAGGGCTAGTATGATATCCCGTCATGGTCAGGGGCAAAAGTATGCTTATGAGATGATTGGGTGTAATTCAAGATTGGATACTATCCAGGCAGCCATACTTAGAGTAAAACTTCGATATATGGATAGTTATATTCGGAAGCGAATTGAGGCAGGAAGCTACTATACCCAACTTTTGAAAGATAACTCACAGATTACCACTCCAATCTCAGGAAAATCAACAAAGCATACCTATAATCAATACGTTATAAAAATAGCAAACAGAGATCTGGTTAAAGAGAACTTGGTTCATTCGGCTATTCCAACTATGATTTATTACCCTTCTCCACTTCATCTTCAGAAGGCATATGCCTATTTAGGATACCGGGAAGGCGATTTCCCTGTGGCTGAGAAGCTCTGCACCGAAGTTCTTGCCTTGCCAATTCATACCGAATTAACGCATGAAGAGCAAGATTATATTATTCGTTCAGTTATTCACTCAATAGACTCTTTATGATCAACTATTTTGCCCATCAGTCAGCTGTAATAGATGAAAATTGTGAAATTGGAGAGGGGAGTAAAATATGGCATTTTAGTCATATAATGTCAGGGTGTAAGCTCGGAAATGGGTGTAATATTGGACAAAATGTGGTTGTTTCCCCTGAGGTTGTGTTGGGGACGAATGTGAAGGTTCAGAATAATGTCTCTATTTATACGGGTGTAATTTGCGAGGATGATGTTTTTTTGGGACCATCGATGGTTTTTACCAATGTAATTAATCCGCGCAGCGCGATTATCCGCAAGGATGAATATTTGAAAACCGTTGTTCGCAAAGGTGCCTCTATTGGTGCCAATGCAACGGTAGTATGCGGCAACGAAATTGGGCGTTATGCTATGATAGGGGCAGGGGCAGTGATTACAAAAGATGTTGCCCCTTATGAGCTCGTTTATGGCAATCCGGCCCATCATATGGGATGGGTGAGTGAATATGGGCACAAACTACATTTCAGCGACGAAGGCATTGGTATTTGTCCTGAAAGTGGAGAAAAATACCGTCTGAGTGAAGGTCAGGTGGAGAAAATTTAGGGATTTGTTGAAAAACCTTAAATCTTATCGTTAATTCCTTGTTGAAAATGTCCGTCGGTTGATTAAGGAGAGAATCACAGTATGAATAAGTACTTTCGTGACGCAGTCAAAGGTTTTGGATTCGAATATAGATTGTCTTGTGAATAACTTAACGGCATTCGAAGAAGCTATTAGTATTAAAGTAAATAAATGAGATGAAAAATTTTGCATTAATTGGAGCTGCTGGCTTTGTGGCTCCCCGACATATGAAGGCGATCAGAGATACAGGGAATAAACTCGTTGCGGCTTACGATCCCTATGATGGCGTTGGAGTTATTGATAGCTACTCACCTGATACAAAGTTTTTTGTCGAGTTTGAACGATTTGACCGTTATCTTGAAAAGCTAAAATATGATCAAGGATTGACGATAGACTATATGAGCATCACTTCACCAAATTACCTTCACGATGCCCATATCCGGGTTGCATTACGACGTGGGGCCCATGCCATCTGCGAAAAACCATTGGTATTAAACCCGTGGAATATAGAGCCATTGGAGCGTGTCGCTCTCGATACCGGGAAAAAAATATATACCATCTTACAGCTGCGGCTTCATCCCGTGATCATTGCACTCAAGGAAAATATCGCAGCCTCCTCCTCGGATAAAGTGTATGACATCGATCTTACCTATATCACCTCACGCGGAAATTGGTACTACACCTCATGGAAAGGTGATGTTTCGAAATCGGGGGGAATCGCAACAAATATCGGGATCCATTTCTTTGATATGCTTACCTGGATCTTTGGAGAGGTGAAAGAGAATACGGTAAATATTCATACTCACGACAGAGCTTCTGGAGTTTTACTGCTCGAAAAGGCGAGAGTTCGATGGTTCCTGAGCATTAATAGCGAGACATTGCCACAG
>CAIVMQ010000109.1 GCA_903907075.1 uncultured Bacteroidia bacterium | reverse complement strand
ATTTTGTAAGTTCTAACAGCAAATCTGGCATGAAAAAGGTGGTACACTTTGCTCCGGAATCGGTGGTACATATTCGTCCGGAATCAGTGGTACACTTTCGCCCGGAATCGGTGGTACACTTTCACCGGAATACTCACCATGCAGAACAAGTGGGCATCCTGCTCCACGGAGGGCCATCTGAATTTCAACGCAGAATTGATGGAGATGAACGAAAAGGTTTGGGATTACGTGATTGTTCATGAACTACTGCACTTCTTTGTGCCCAACCACGGCAAGCTCTGGCAGAGTCTTATGCGCGTGCACCTGGGCGAGTATGAGGCCTGCGAAGCGGCGTTGAAGAAGATCGCGCTTACCAATGCGCAGCAGCAGAGGCGATAACGGACTCTGTCGAGATTTGTCGTTCGATAAAACCGCGTTGATGCACAGGGTTGTATAACAAGCCTTGTGTCAATACCACAACAGCATCAGAGGAAATGGTGTTCAATATTTTGGCCACCTTGGTGGTACATTTTCGCCCAGAATACTCATTGATGAGCACTTTTATCGAATCACTTCAATTGCGCTTTCATTTTTTTTGTTAAATAGTAACCACCAGTATGAGCAGCTTCTCCTTTAAACTCTATTAGGCCACCATCTTTTAGATGCTTGATATATCTCTCCATACTACTATCAGATAAACCAGTAGCTTCTTTATAATCAGGAACTCTATTACCTTCATTAGCAGTTATAGCACTTAATAGAACAGCAAGTTTTTCTTTAACTCCTTTAGTTACTCCTTCAATAGCTCCCTCAATAGCCCCTCCGATAGCTCCCTCACTTGCTCCTTTAGTAGCACCTTCAATTGCAGTGTCGAGTTTTACATTACTAAAGAAAGTTAGTTTAACTGTTTTTTCTCTTATTTCCCATGCAGGAGATTTAATGCCAGCTTGTTTACAAGCATCAATAATCTTTAATGTCCCTCTACCTATCTTTTCAATATATCCTCTTAGAAAAACAATATGGGCAATATCAGGATTATAGGGCATTGATAAATGGTTCTTCTTTAATTCGCTTTGTTTGAAAGGAGATTTTCCACTATTTGTAATTTCCAGTTTATCGGGATAAATAATAATTGACAATGTACTTGAAACCAAACCATATTCTCTATGTACTAAAGCATTCATAATACCTTCACGCAATGCGGCCATCGGAAAAACATAATCATCCGTTCGTTTCCAATTGTTGTTTTCAAATTTACGGCTAAACGATAAATGTTTTTCAAAAAAATCCTGAATAGCTTCAATGTTCTTAAATAAATTCCCCTCTAATATTTGATCATCTTTAAAAACATCACCTATTTTTCCTTGATCAAGAAATGCTACACGCACCATCACTTGTGGAATAAACCGTGAAGGATGTTTAGCGAAAAGTACGACTGCTGCATTGGTAAAATTTCCGTTTTGAAAAAGGCCATAATATGAAAGAAATTCAATAGGATCTTTTTTAATATCTTTCGTTTTATTGCCAGACAATGCAGCATCCATCGTTTTTTTAATTTCTTCAAAATCCAGGTCTTCCAACTCCACACCCAATGCTGCTTGACGTTCCCAATGAATTTCGGTTTCTTGCCTTTTATGAATGAGTTCAGAAATTTCTTTTGATGACGCCTGAATGGTTCTGTCATTTCTACGATAATAAATACTTCCGTTAAAAATGTAGGGTTGTTTTGAACCTTCCCAAACTTTAATTAAAAGCAATTGCTTTTCGCCATAATTTTCAATAGAAACTGTCACAGGTGCTTCGGGAACCAATTCTTTAATTAGAAATTTTTCTATATTAAGCTGCCATTTATCCGCATCTTTAATGCCTTTTATTTCTTTGTTTTCAGTAATTCCAATGAGTAATTGACCGCCTTCATTATTTAGAAACCCACAAATAGTTTTACCAATAGAATCTATACGAACAACTTCTTTAAACTCAAACTGTTCACTTGTGTCCTGTTTTAAAAGATCTTTTATAAGTTGCACTGCTTTCATTGCACTGGATTATTTAAATTAGCTATTTCTCGTTCTACTCGTTTAGTATCCCGGAATAGAGTTTCGACGTGTCTCAATGCTTCATCTGGTCTGAAAAATTCTTGAACCCAATGATATTTCCGTTCTTCATAGGCTAAATTTATTTGAATAGCCTCGTTGTACATATCAATTACTTTAACGCTATCCATTACGGAAGTAGATTGTATTTCAAAATCGTTGCGTTGCGTTTTTGCTGCATCATCATACATATATTGAGCAAGCAGTTTACGAGAAAAGGTCACAAAGCTATGAGCAATAAATCTTCGAGGCTTGTTTATAGCAATAGCTCTTTGAAATTCTGAATGTGTAATTCCCGTGCTATACATCGGATTAATAATACCAAAAAAATATCGCAGTCCTTAACTGCTTCTATACAAGCAGCCGTATTATTCATTCCCAATGGGGGATGAAGTGTGCCGTATTCAGAATTAATAACGTGATAACCATACGTATTCAAAATGCCACAAATTTGCAAAAGTAAATCACGGTTTTGATATACGGTAGAGGCTACCATAATATTTATTTTTTTCTTCTTAGCCATTCAATAAATTTTATTAGGATATCAAATGTATACAAAAAAGGTTAGCTTGCATATTTATTCGCTTGATCAACTAATTTTCATTCGGAGAACTGAACTTCCTTTAACCACAAAACTGTCTGCGGAGCACGAAACCCCGCCTATTGCAAATGTGCTGTTATGCCCAGTGGTGACAACTGTTGACGAGTTTCCGGGTATGCGAGCTTGTGGATGCGCCACGTATGAGGTTCACCATAAACGCCAAGAATTTGAGGCATTACAATGTAAAGCGCAGTCAGCTCTGTCTCTCCTTCGACAAAAATTTCAAACACTGCGCTTTTTCGCCCATAGCTTTTCTCATTTACAAAGCCCGCCGCATAACAACAACCTTGAACATATTCCCCTCCTTGTCATCAATGAAATCAATAAAAGGATAGGCTTGCAAAGCACGAATAATGCCGGAACCATAGCCACGATACGGCAATATTTGATTTGCGAATGAGGCCAATACCGGATTACGGGTATTGGAATTCCCTGCCTTGATATTCTCTATCGTCAAATTATTCGGGAGATGCCCTGGACTGATGATTTCGACACGGT
>CAIVMQ010000108.1 GCA_903907075.1 uncultured Bacteroidia bacterium | reverse complement strand
TTTCGACATCGCAGCGCGGACGGTTTTGTATTATTCTCTGTTCCCCCGGGTGGCGGGCAATGCCCTTCCCGGGGTTATTCATATTGCGCCCGTTTCGGGCTTAAAAATTGGTATTGTTACCCAAATGAGTTATTCGTTATCCTACTTTTTCGATTGCCTGCTCTGTTCGGTCCGAAAGTAGCTACAAGCTTTTTTCGACATCGCAGCGCGGACGGTTTTGTATTATTCTCTGTTCCCCCGGGTGGCGGGCAATGCCCTTCCCGGGGTTATTCATATTGCGCCCGTTTCGGGGCTATTGATTATCATTGCCAATAGATAATCATAACCAATAGTCAAATTTATTATTTTACGACTACGTGAGCACCTAAGAGCTCTTTAAGCAGATTATTCTGCGGATATCCATGACCTAAATGTTGTCTGAACCCTTCGGCATAGGGAGCATTAATCTCTTTGCCTCTAAATTCTGCGAACTGCTTCATGGCAACAATATATTGGTCCATTTTATGGTGTTTTCTCAACCATTCGCGTTGACTGGCATGGCAGGCCAGGGTCTCTTCTTTTATTCCGATCTCGGAAGTGATATTGACATAAAATGTCGGTACTACAGGGATGCCAAATTTATCCTTGCCCTCCAAGGGATCGACATAAAACAGGTGAGGAACCATTTCAAAGGGGATTCCTGCGGCTTCCATATTCTTAATTCCTGCTCCGAAACAAGCTGTTTGAACAACCAAACTGGTTAACTCATGATCGATCATATAATCATTTGGACTGGCAGTAAGGACGATCGTTGGCCTCACCTTCCGGATTAATTCTGTCGCTTTATTGATGGTTTCTCGATCATACATAATATATACGTCATCACATTCTAGACAATGGTAAGTCCCATCAAGGAGTGCTGCAGCACTGGCTCCCTCTGCCCGTCTGATCGTGCTAATTTCTTCACGCGATAACTCTGCCGAGCCCTTGTCTCCGGGTGTCATCGTGGCAATGTGGATATCCCACCCTGCTTTTTTTAATAGGGATAGTGTGCCTACGCACATTAATTCGGCATCGTCGGGATGGGAGAATATTCCTAATACTGTTTTATTCATAGCTCTTATTTTGTAAGTTATTTAATTAATGCTGTTTGTTATTTTGCAGAGAGGGAGGCAAGATCGATTTGTCTTAAAAAGGTCCCTGCACCCTCCGATTGTACTTTAATTTTCCTCTTTTGAAATTTTGAATGACTGCATCATTGACTTAGGTACCGTTTAAATAAATGGTAATTTTATTTTCTTGTGCCATGACTCTTTGTTCTTTTTATTCTCTGAGAAGCTTTTTAACATAATTGTCTCTTTTGAGTTCTTTGATGTTTTTTCATAAATGGTCGCGACCTTACCAATGTATTCAACCTCTATTAATTGTTACCGTTAAATAGATTTGCGGGCTGAGATTTATCACTCTTCTTTAAGGATTGAGTTGCGTCTGTATTTTTCGTAAAGCTAAGTTCTACCTGAGTTTAAAGTATAAATAGTGAAAAAAACGATACCCATTTTATTCTGTTCATTTAGATCATTTAAGGTTATGTTATTTTAAGATAATCCTAAAGGAATTAGTATTAAAATCAAATTTTCGTAACGAATAAAATTAACTATGGATAGTTATTTCGCCTCTTTTCCTTCTGCCGATTTGTCGGCAGCAAAGATTAGTTTATGTGTTTGAAGTGCATCCGAAAGAGAGGTTAGCGGCATCTCTTTCCCTTGATTCAGTGCGTCAAAAAATACTTCGAACTGAGCCTGGTAGGGATGATCGGAAACATCGCCGGAGTCAAGCATTTTCATCGGAATCTCTGTCCAGTTATTTTTATCCAGCCCGGGCACTTTAGTCGAATAATATTTATTATCCAGTAGTGTTCCTTCGCTGCCAACGAGGTGAAAATGAAAATAGTAGGGTTGTAAACAGTCTATTACAGAGGCTGTTTTACCCACTGCCCCATTTTTAAATTTAATTATTGATACTGAACTCGTAGGATATTCGTAAGGTTTAAAATCTTTATTCTCAGAATAGGAAGCAAAGCTACTTACACTTTCAAACTCACTTCCCATGCAAAGCAGGAGTGCATCCATGGCATGACAACCTGCCGATAAGAGGCTGCTTCCTGCTGCCGCCTTGATTGTATTCCAGCGGTATTGCCCATACCATGGACCAACACCGTGGAAATAGTCAACCTCGCCATAATGAATTTTTCCCAGTAGGCCCTGATCAATAATCTTTTTTATTTCAAGTAGCTGACTTGAGAAACGGCATTCAAAACAGACGCATGAGAAGACACCTGCTTCTTTTACTGCTTTTTCAACAGCCAGGCACTCCTCCCATGTTAATGCGATAGGCTTCTCAATGATCAGATGTTTGCCCGCTTTTGCCGCCATTATCGCTTGCTTGGCATGCTCGGCAGGATAACTGCAAATTGAGACAACATGTAGATTTGGATCCGCGAGCATTTGTGCAAGATCTGTATAGCATTCAATTGTTCCGCCGTGCTTTTCACTAACTTCAACAGAGTTAAGCACACGCGAAGAACAGATAGCTGTTACCTGAGCAAATGATGTTTTGTTGATCGCATCAATATGTGCTCCAGAAACCCAGCTATAACCAATAATTCCAACATTGTATTTTTTCATAAGTGGGCAATTTAAAATTCATAATTTAGAAATTATCAGCTATAAAATTATCGGAATATGGTTAGTTTATAACACTCCGACATCTAAAGAGAGTATTGATATTTCAGAAAGTTTTGTCTTATTCCAGGTAAAAAAATTATTTTTTAAACTTAGCCATTAATTATTACAATACCGAACGCATCTGCCCCATCAGAGCTCCCCTCAAAAAGATAAGGATTACCCATTCCCGATTGAGCATACTGATCAAAAATACGGTGAACAACTTCGGATGCACTTTTTTGAGCCAGAATAGCAACGGTTCCACCGGCCCCTCCTCCAGTAATTTTTGCCCCATAGATTCCATTGGCAACACCCTCTTTGCGAAAGAGATCGACGATAAAATCGGTAGCTTTTGCTCCTAATCCACATTCGGTATAAGCATAGTGCGACTGGTACATCAGTTCACCCATTAGTTTAAAGGCTCTTTGGGTCGGTGCCAGCGACGCTCCTCGCGATAATTCAGAGAACAATTGAACGCGATAGTTCTCTTCTACGGCATAACGTGTATTAGCTCTGATAGAATAGATAACTTCTTCTTTTAATGGGGTATATGGGTCAATATGAGTGCCGTAGCGTGCACTAAACTCACGGCTGGTCATCTTCAGCGGAAGTATTGGATCATATTTTTCGTGATATAATGAAGCGGATAAGTTTGCCAGATAACCGTTCCAGCGATTATCTGTGTAACGCTGAATCTCACTCCGGTCATCAGCGATACTATCAATTTGCTCCCAGTCGCAGATTATTTTGTAACCCATAAAAGCAGCAGCGCGGGCTGCTTCATATTCAATGCCAGAAACCTGATGACTCACTCCCGAATCGATACCCCAGATTTGTAACTCATCAGGCAGTTGAATTAGAGGCTCAGGAAGACACGGCTGACAAACCAATGGTAATATAAACCCCTTTTTACCAGCCACAACGGCGATCTGATCCATGATGCCGCAAGCCGATTCTGCGATCACATTCTCGACCCATTGGCAGGCGAGGGCAAGCTCAATGCCTGCTAATTCAATTTTATACGCCGCTGCTGCAGCCTTCATTACAGAAACTTCAATAGCAGCTGATGAACTGACCCCACGGTTTAAAGGGACGTTAGATTCCATATAAACCTGGATACCAAATGTAGCCTGTGCCGGAAATTTAGTTCTCAGATAATAGAGTGTTCCTAGGACATATGCAGTCCAACGAATTGAAGGCGAGCTATTTGCGAAATTCCGAACACTCTCTTCATCAGGTAAATCAGCGTATCCGATTGTAATATTGCCTTGCCATCCGGCATCTGTAGCAGTTTGGTTTCTTAATACAATTGTCTGATCTTTCCTGCATTGTGCTGCCGCATGGGTCGCCTCTCGAATCGTTGATTCAAAGACTAATCCACCAGTATAGTCATCGTTTCCACCCATAAGATCGAGCCTGCCCGGTGAACGGGTGATGTAAACAGGGGACGAGGGGAGGAAAAAACCTCCATCACTTATTAACGATTTTACCGTTTCTACGAATGCCATTGCAAATTATTTTGGGTTTATTTGTAGGGCCATTGCATGCAAAGTCCCTGCAAATTTTTTATTTTCGAACCTCTTTAATGCTGTTAACCAGGTATTCCAGTGCCTCTTCAGTCTGTCGCGGATTAATTGGAAGAGTAACCAACTGATCACCTAACTTCTCGGCATTGGGAAACTGTCCTTTTTTAAAACCGCGATTTTTGAACGCTGTTGAATAATGAAGTGGGATATAATGAAATCCAATCTTTATGCCAAACTTGTTGAGCATGTCATAGATGAAGTCCTCTTTTGACATTCCAAATTCATTTGCATCGATCATCACCGGATAGAGGTGAAATACATGCTTGTTATATGGTTTCACGGTTGGTAATATTAGACCCGGAACACCGCTTAATCCATGAGTTAAATAGGCAGCATTGTCGATTCTATTTTGATTCAGACGATCGAGTTTTTTCAATTGTTCGATTCCTACAGCTGCCTGAATATCGGTCATGCGGAAGTTATAACCACAATCGTCGAAATCCTGCCACCAGAATTTCTTGCCGATTGGAAACTTCTCGCTGTCCAGGGTGCAGTATTTCGTGCTTACACCATGAACCCGGGTGCAATGCGAACGATAGAGTGAGATTCGTTCGAAGATTTCATCGTCGTTTGTCAGGATAATTCCCCCTTCGCCTAATGTCGAGATATTTTTTTGCTCATGAAAGCTAAAGCATCCTGTGGCTCCAATGGTGCCAACTTTCTTGCCTTTATATTCGGCGCCAATGGCATGAGCTGCATCCTCAACAACAGCGAAGTTGTGCTTCTTTGAAAGCGCCATAATCTCATCCATTTCGCAAGGCTGTCCATAGAGATGAACAGGGATTACGGCTTTAGTATTTGCGGTAAGTTTATCTTCAATCTGGTTGGGATCTATGTTGTGAGTAATGGGATCTATGTCAACAAAGTCAACCTCTGCGCCTAAAGTTACCGGAGCCGCGGCAGTCGCAATCCAGGTTACCGGGGTTGTTAATACGCGATCGCCGGGTTTTAATCCAATACCAATCATCGATAAGAAGAGAGCCGAAGTTCCATTGTTAACGACTCTGGCATGTTTAGCACCTGAATATGCGGCAAACTGTTTCTCGAAAGCAATACACTCGTCGCCACTTGTTGGGGCATTGTTACGCAACACCTTAAGTACAGCCTCTTCCTCTTCTATCCCATATTGAGAACCGAACTTAATCTCGAGGTCAAATTTAATTTTACTCATCGGTTTATTTTTATTTTTTAAAGTTTAAAGTAAGATTCAACCCGTCACTGAGTGAAAGCATCGGGGTATTAAGAATTTTTTTCGCCAATGAATTGTCCATAGAGGCATCATTTGCGCGTGTGGCTCTTTCCGGCATCGAATTGGAATCGGTGCTTAGAATCAGGTCGGTTGGGAATCCTAAGGTATTGGCTATCTGAAGTGCCATATCATACCGTCTTATTTTGGTATTTCCCCCAAGATGAATAATTCCTCCAAAGTCGTTTCCGGCAAGTTCAATTAATGCACTGCCCAGCGTGATTACATCAATAGGTGTTCGAGTTTCGTTGATAGGAAATGGGATCTGAACACCCTTTTTCAGCTTGTCAATGGTGTCAGCAAGAAATGAATTTCCTTGTCCCATAACTGGAAGACCCATCACCAGACCTAATCGCGCAACGACATTCTTTGTTGATGCAGCTAATACAAGCTGCTCGCCACTGATCTTTGTCTCTGCATAAAAATTTACGGCACGGGGAGTATCTGTCTCTTTATAATCACCTTTTGTGCCGTCAAAAACGGAATCCGTAGAACAGAAAACCAGCTTGGCATCGTGCTCTTTGCAAAGGGAGGAAATGGTTTGGGTGATTCCAATATTTACTTTTTCAGCCTGTTGTTGATTATTTTGGCAACTATCGATATTCGCCATTGCAGCGGTATGGATCACCGCATCAGGTTTAATCGTATTGAATAAAGCTGTTAATCCCGGAGTGTCGAGCAAATCAAGATTATGGTAAATTAGTCCGCCTTCATCTCCCGGCCCTTCTGATCTGCCAACTCCATGAATTTCCCATTTCCCTTTTGCTTGAGCAATAATACTTCCTGCCACAAAACCGTTGAAACCGGTTATTAGTAATTTCATTCTATATCTGTTGATTAAAGTTGACTAAATTATTTTTCGTTAGTATATTAATTTATTTCCCAACTAAATTGTCCAACCCATTCAGGGTTATTAACTTATCCAGATTCACTTTCCGTGGGTTTACGCCCACGGTTATTCTAATTTCACCCCTTCTGGATTGTAGCAAAGTAAAAGGCCTAAGGACTTTAATCTCAATAATCGCTGGTGAAACCGATGGTTTTGAATCGATCTCTATCAGAGCCCTGAAAGGGTTCAACCCGGATTAGTTTAAAGAAAACCCATCTAATCAATTTCCTTTCCATTATACTGATCCTTTAAAAGCCGGACAATTTTTTCCTGTAATGCTTTCCCAACTTTACGATTACCACTGGAAATATAACTCCGGACCACCCCTTTTTCATTGGTTGCGGTCCGAATGTATGCAGCATACCATCCATCGGTAAGATTTATTGTCCCCGATTGATGTACTACTCCTTTATAAACGACTGTCCCTTCAAGGTCATCCCCATTTTCAGAATGGGTAGTCAGTGAAGCCTGATCATTTTTAAATAGTTCAATCACAGCAGTCATTGCCTGATCTCGAATCGTATCATCTTTGAATTCAAAATTAAATTCGCCACTGGTAAATATTTGATCTTGGAGGGTTCTTATTTGTGTTATAATTGTTTTATTTTGATGCACTGCCAGAAGAAATAGGAGGATCGTATAGAGTGAATTTTCTCCTGATATCAACATTCCTTCCAAGGGCAACTGATGATAGAAATGGCCAGATTCTTCGGCTCCTGCAAGAGCCCCAAGCTCCCTCATAAATGCCTTGATTTGAGAATGACCATTGCGGAACAGCACCGGTTCCGCATTCAATTCAGCCCATTTAAGCAACGCCATCGGATTTACTTTGGGATCATACAATACTTTAGATGGAATAGTACTATCCGATTTTAAGAATATAGATCTTAATATTGGGATCATCACAAATCCGGCGCTAAAGACCCCACTTTGATCTCCGAATACAATTCGGTCTCCATCGCCATCAACACCAATAATAAGGTCTGTATTGTTTTGATTAGCCAATAGTATTGTCGGATCCATTTTATGCTGACTAGTCGGATTTGGTGATCCGGTTGGAAATTCGCCATTTGGAGCGATCCGATTTGGTGTTATCGTTACTCCGGCTCTTGATAGTGCGCGAACTAATTCGGGACCCGCAGATCCATTGAAGGTGTCAAGGACTACCGAGAGACCGCTAAGTTCACCGGTTTTAACACCGGCTAAATTAAAGGTGTAATTAATATATTCATCAGTAGGGTTCTGCAATATTATCAGTGATCCTCCTTGAATCTTAGTAAGTGTAAAACGTGTGTTATGGTAAAGCTCCTTGATTTTTTTTAATCCGCCCAATGGCCCGCAGTTGTAACCTATGGCTTCGACAGTAGGAACGGTATATTTTATACCAACATATTGTTTGGGATTATGAGAGGCCGTGACGGTAAGTCCCATTGTCTTTGGGAATTTAAGGCTAGTTTGCATTGTGGCAAAGTAGCTCATGGGGGTGCTTATAGGGTCAAAGCAAGCAAATATTCTAAATCCGGCATTCACGGCGACTTTAATTCCAATCTCCATCACCCGGGCACATCCAAGTCGGGCATCACGCGTAAGAACCAGCGTATCCACACCAATTAATTGCGCATATCCTAAAGAGGCTTCAAAGAGTCGCTCCACCTCCCGATCATTAAATTCGCTGACTTCCCAACGTGCATCGTACACCTTTATGGGATCTTTAATCTGCGTCATTAGGTTACTTCATTTTTATAGTGGCTATACTTTTACGGTTGCCCCATTTCTGTTTAAAATGGGTATCCGCGTAAAAAAGAATGCATATATTGTGACTAAAACAATGCAGATCATAGGGATTACATATGATATTTGCACACCGTGGTGATCTGCAATTATCCCTTGTATTGGAGGGAATAGTGATCCGCCAATAAGGGCAAAATTTAGCAATGCTGAACCTTTACCGGTAAATGAACCAATCTCTTCGATTGCCAGACTAAAAATTGTCGGAAACATAATTGAAAGGAATAGCCCTAATCCGGCGAGGAGGAACTCATTAAATCCACTATTGGAAGTGATAATGGCCAAAAAGAGTACCACCATACCAATGCCAAAAAATCCTAATAGTTTATGAGCGTTTATGTATTTAAGCATCACCACTCCCAGGATGCCCATCACGGCAGTGAGAATATAATACAAGGTGAGGTATTCTGCGGCTTTAGCATCGGTGAAATTAATTACACTTTTAAGGTAAGGGATAAAAAACCCGCAGGTACACGACTCTGCTCCCATGTAGAAAAACATCGCGAATACTCCGAAGAAGAGATGTCGATGTGAATATCCTTCGCGAAGAATTCCTTTTAGGGTAAACTGATCCTCACTCTCCGGTTTCATTGACGGAAGGTGGGAGAGGCCAAAAAGGAGAGCAATCATAAGCAATATTCCGGCAAGCAGCAGATAGGGGAAATGAAACCGAATATCTCCAACTTGATTGTAAATTAGTGTTGTAGCTACTGCCGGAGTAAAAGCATATCCTACCCGGGAAAAAACCTGTACAAAGTTAATCCGCTGATGTGCCCCCTCAGGATCACCTAACATTGAAGCAAAAGGGTTGGCAGCAACATTTATAATTGTTAATCCGGTGGAGATAATAAAGATTGCAACTAATACCAGGGGATAGGAGTCAAAGATTTTTGCAGGCCAGAAAAAGACACATCCAAGGGCACACGTGATAATCGCGACAAGCAGACTAACCTTATAGCCATGACGATGAATCATCCAGGCGATTGGGATAGGGAAGAGTATATAGGTTAAGTAAAAAGTGAACTGAATCATCGTTGCTTGGGTATAATTCAGCTTGAACTGGGTTATCAGCGAAGGGAGCAGGATGTCGTTCATGCAGAAGAGGGCTCCTACCATGAAAAACATAAGGGACAAAAGCATCAATGGTTTATATTGGTGTTTCATTTGTTATTTTTTTTAAAAGTGCGGAAGAAATCAATCCGAATAAACGGGAGTTGTTTTATCCCTATCAAGGTTAAACAATGAAATATGGTCAAAAATACATTTGCCGGATATCAATTACTCCTTTAATTTTAAGTAAAGCACATTAAATATTAACAATTTGCAGGTTTTGCTTAAAGGAAAATCATCCTAAAGGCATAAAATTACCTTAGAAGTTAATTTCGCGCAACAGATTTCCTGAAACTTTTATTTTCAACAACTAACGAGAGAGGTTAAATATCACTTTAGCCCGTATTGCGAGCCCCGATTGAGAAGGTAATTCCCGAATAGCTATTGGATTTGTAATTTGGCTATGTGAAGCATAGAATACAGGACCTCCGGAAAGGGCAAATGAAATTTTGGAATCATTGGTTGTCATATTTAAAGACGGGCCAACAAGAATTTTTGCACCTCCTTCGACTTCTTCCTGATCCCAGAGGCCTTCCAGATCTTCACCGACGGTTTCAAATCCGCCATATAGCTTTCCTGCTAAGCGGTAATGAAATCCCATACTTGTTATAATATCTACCTTGTCTCTACTCGAGGAAAAAGCTTTCTCGATTAACATATTTCCTCCGGCTTTCCATCTCTGAGCATCATATGATACTGTTATCCGACTCAGTATTGATCCAATATTAGTAAAGTCTTTACCCGCTCCGAGTCCAATGCCTAATCGAAAGCCTTGATTTTTCTTGCCTCCAATAAAATCATGGATTACCTCTATCTGCTGCGCACTCGTTACGATCTGATCATTTGTAATACCAAAGGCGGCATGAGCATATAAGGTAAACTGTTTACCAAGATATCCCTTTACGCCAAATTGTTGACCAACACCATTTGAACCAAATGGTCCGGAGATTCTCTCTCCATAGCTAGTAGAATAGTCTAGGCTCCATTTTAAATCCTCAGGAGTTAAGGTTGTCTTTGAGAATAAAAAGGGTTCGGGAGTACTTTTTAACGGTAAAAATTCGATCTTTTCAGGGCTTTGCGCCATTGATGAGATTCCAATAAGTAAGATAACCAGGAGTGATAGCGTTCTTTTCAACATTGATTCATATTTTGATCCGTAAAGATAAATTTTTAACAGAGAAATTAGTTTGACGCAATAACTTTTGAAACCAAATATAGATTAAAAACGTATACCGATAACTTCCGGAAATAGAATAGTGGGCTAAGGGTTCAATTTTTTGCGGAGTAGCAGTCTAAGATGTCTAATTCCGGTGGGTGTCTTAGCTATATTATAATACACCGGTTCAACTAAAAATAGAAAAAGATGAATGAAATGGTAGCAAAATTTGGATTGGGATGGTTGCCTGACTATCCCGATTTTAGAGATTACACTTCTGAACATGGAGATGTTAAATCGATGCTTCGTAAGATTGGGGTAGACAAGCCATTAACACTTCCTGCATCTGTTGATTTGCGCGCATGGTGTTCGCCAGTTGAAAATCAGGGTTCTCTAGGATCATGTACTGCCAATGCCGGAGTAGGAATGGTTGAGTATTTTGAGCGGCGCGCTTTTGGAAAACATATTGATGGATCGCGGCTTTTTCTCTATAAGGCGACAAGGAATATGTTGCATTGGACTGGTGATACCGGAGCTTTCCTACGAAGTACTATGGGAGCCTTAGTTCTTTTCGGTGTTCCACCCGAAGAGTATTGGCCTTATGTGGTTGCAGATTTTGAAAAAGAACCTACCGCATTTTGTTATGCCTATGCTCAAAATTATCAGGCGATTAGCTATTATAGGCTTGACCCTCCAGGAACAACCCCGGCTAACCTACTTACTCAGATAAAGACTAATTTATCTGCTGGGTTGCCTGCAATGTTTGGATTTACAGTTTATAATTCATATACCCAGGCCTCTACGACGGGAAAAATACCCTACCCAACAGCCGGAGAGAAGATTATTGGTGGCCATGCGATAGTTGCTGTAGGCTATGATGATACAATGAAAATAAAAAATACCAATGTAGGAGCGGCTGAGACAATCGGGGCGCTATTAATCCGTAATTCATGGGGGCCCGGCTGGGGAATGTCAGGTTATGGATGGCTCCCTTATGACTATATTCTCAAGGGGCTTGCTACCGACTGGTGGTCATTACTGAAAAATGAGTGGGTCGATAGTGGCGCATTTAAGGCTTAATACCACTTAAAGACAGATAGCATAGAGGAAAACAGTGATACTATGGGAAATTCAGAATGTTAACTGACTGTTATTCTCTATGTTGTCTGTTCTAGTGGTATAAAAAAATAGCATTAAATTGATTTATTCAATCTCAATATTGTATTGGTCCAATAATCCTGCAATACCATTACGTGAATACTGACCTTTTTGGATTTTGTTAATCGTTGGATCAATAGAATAGTTAAACGAAGTTCTTAGGTCGGCTTTAATTAAGATGGTATGATCAAAGATTGCTCGCTCTAAATTGCAGTTTTCAAAACTAGAAAGAGTTAAGTCGGATTCGGTAAAATCAGCTTCGCGCAGATCACATTCGCAAAACTTTACCCCTTTTAATTTTAGGTTGTAAAACGAGGCCAGGTTTAAAGGGCAATGATCAAAAGATAGGGAAAGGAGAAAAGGATTACATTCGTTAAAGTTTAAACCCAGCAGTTTGCAATTAATAAACCGTACCGTCTTAAAAGCACTGTTTTGAATCTTTGTCATACTCAGGTTGCAGCCTTCAAAACTACAATCGATAAAGGTAAGACCTGATAAGTCACCGCCAGTAAAATCACAATCAATAAAAGTGCACCCTTCATATTCTCCGATGGGTAATCTTTTTTGCGCGAACTGCTCTTTGTTAAAGGATTTATTTACAATTATTTGCAAGGGTATTTTTTAGATGTTTACCAATTTTGGTTAGCGTTCAAGTGGTAAGTGATTTAAATCTAACAGATCGAAATTTATTTGCCCTCCCATAATACAGATACCACAATCTCATTTCTTCTTCCGATAAGCTGCCATGGTGGGTTATATCCCAGGTAACGGAAATTCCCGGAATAACTGATCTCTTTTGAGATTAATAAATTCCTTAACTTTTCAGTATAATCTGCAATATGCTTGATAGAAGCAAAACCACTAAATCGGATAGCTGCCATGTACTCATCTGGTTTATTGTGAATTACAACACTCGAGTCGTCGGGCTGGGGAAGTTCTTCGATAGTGTATTGTGCAGGCATTACAAAGCTCATTTCCGAAAGCGTGTCGTTGATATCCATTTGAACCGGAGAGGTCATTGAGATTTTTTGAGATTTATTGTTGCCACCAAAAATATATCCTGCAAGTCGTCTAAATCCGGGTCCAGATAAATCCTGGTAAGTCTTTGCCTGTGAATAAATAGTAGCAAATGTAGCTGATGGATAAAACCGTATCTCAAATTCCTTCTCGGTATGAACGACCGAATATTTCTGCAATTCTGCTTTATTTGTAGACATTATTGTGAATGACTGAATAATGATGAAAAGTACAAAAATAATGGAAATGATTATGAATGGTATTTTCATTTGAAGGTTTTTAATTCATTTAAATAACAACGATTGATCCTGTAAATTGTTCATTTCATGTTAAGCGTGATTATTTCTGTTGCTTCTTTTCGCGAGGTGACCACTAACTTAAAACGGTCTTCCAGATGCTTCAAAGTGTCATAGGCAATATGGGGTGTGTTATTTTCTCCTGACAAGTGACTCAGGAGAACCCATTTTAAATCAGGTCCTGCATGTTCAGAGAGCAAATCGGCAGCTTGTAAATTTGATAAATGGCCTACGTCAGAGGCTACCCTCTCCTTAAGATGCTGAGGATAAGAGCCTTCCCAGAGCATCTTTTCATCATAGTTGGTTTCCAGAAACAAAGCATGACAGAGTTTTAAATGAGTAGTAACATTATTACATGGGGTTCCAATATCTGTAAAAATGCCAATATTTATTCCGCCATATTCAACGCGAAACGAGGTGGGCTCACTAGCATCGTGATTTTTCAGAATTGGATGAATAATAAATGGGAGTAGCATAACCGGTTGCTTTGGATCAATAAACCGCACTGTCAGAGGTTTATTTGTTAGATAGAGTGACTCATAGGTTCCTTTGGTCATATAAACTGGAATATCCAGTTTTTTAGCCAGGACCCGAACACCGCAGACGTGGTCATTATGCTCATGGGTTATAAATATTCCTCTAAGCTTTGATGGGTGTAGCCCCTTTATTTTCATGCGAGATAGAATCTGCTTACAATTAATTCCGGCATCAATTAATATTGCATCCTCTTTATTTCCAATGTAATAGCAATTCCCATTGCTTCCCGAAGCTAGTGCACAAATCTCAATCATCAACGCTATTTTAGACGGCAAATTTAACCTTTCTAAGCAAAGAAGCAAATTTTACTTTTAAATTTCAGACGAGTAGGATTTGTGATTCTGAATGGGTTGGGTTTGCGATTTTTGAGATATTCGAATCCATTTTTTGATCTAAAACTTACTCGATCAATTTGGTCAGAGCCTTAGGCTCGGGGTATCTTTTATGGATGGAATTTTGTTCCATCCGTACCACAAGAAAGGATAAGTACTTCGATCTAACCCTTAAGATCCATAGGCTCGGAATATCTTTGATTTTAGAAATTCGATTCTGTCAAATTTAAGGGTACAATAAAGCCGGCCCTTCAAGAGCCGGCTTTATATCTAAATAATAAATCAGACTTATTTAACCACAACGTTTACAATCTTATTGGGTACTATAATTATTTTTGCAATTGCTTTTCCTTCAATCCATTTATCGGTATGGTCGTGAGTAAGGACTGCCTTTTCGATCTCAACTGAAGCCATGTCAACAGGAAGTTCAATTTTAAAGCGCACCTTACCATTAAATGATACGGGATATTCAAAGGTATCCTCAGTGAGGTAAGTCTCATTAAATAGTGGCCAGGGATGGAAACTTAAAACTGATGTATTCCCATAAAGCTCCCATAACTCCTCTGCAACATGAGGTGCAAAAGGGGCTAAAACCTGAATAAATGTAGTCGCTGTTTGATGATTTACCTTGCCCACTTTATAGCAATGGTTTGTAAAGACCATCATCTGTGAAACAGCCGTATTGAATTTCATATCACGGATATCATCGCTTACCTTACGGATCGTTTGGTGAAGGATTTTTAAGGTTTCCTTACTCTCCTCTGCTTGAGTACTATTTGTTGTTTCACCGAAGAACGCAACAACTCTGCGGAGGAAGTTATAAACACCCTTTACCCCATTTTCTGTCCACGGTTTTGTCGCATCCAATGGACCAATGAACATCTCAAATAGGCGCAAAGAATCTGCACCATAGCTGTTTACAACATCGTCTGGATTCACCACATTTTTCAATGATTTGGACATTTTCGCCACGATCTGCTGAAGTTCTTCACCTGTAACGGTACTAAAATATTTTCCGTCACGTTCCTCTACCTGATCGGAAGGGACCTTTGATCCTGAGGCTGTTTCATAGGCAAATGCCAGAATCATCCCCTGATTAAATAGCTTCTGATACGGCTCGTTGGTAGACACGATCCCCAGATCATAGAGTACTTTATGCCAGAATCGACTATAGAGTAAATGCAATACAGCATGTTCTGCGCCACCTACATAAAGGTCGACAGGCATCCAGTAGTTTTCTGCTACCTTGCTGAATGGTTCTTCGTTATTAGTGGGATCGGTAAAGCGCAGGTAATACCAACATGATCCTGCCCATTGTGGCATGGTATTGGTCTCCCGACGCCCTTTACGACCATTTTTATCAGTTACCGTCAGCCATTCTCCAGCATTAGAGAGTGGCGATTCTCCCGTTTCACCGGGCATGTATTTTTCCACTTCAGGCAGTGGTAATGGTAATTCAGTGTCATCCAATACACTCACTTCACCATCTTCCCAATGAATCACAGGGAATGGTTCGCCCCAATAACGTTGACGGCTAAATAACCAATCGCGTAACTTATAATTTGTTGTTGCCTGACCAAGGTTATTTGATTCGAGCCAGTTCGTAATATTTTGTATTCCCTCCTCTTTCGATAGACCATTAATATCTATTCCAATGGCTTTATTTGATGAATTGATATAGGATCCGTCTTCAGTCCAGCATGCCTCGCCATTTAGTACTTTTGAGCGGAGTTCTTCTGATGCGTTTTTAGGATCGAGGATACAGTTGATTGGAATATTAAATGTTTGGGCAAATTCAAAGTCTCTGGTGTCGTGAGCAGGAACAGCCATGATGGCGCCGGTGCCGTAGCCCATTAATACATAGTCGGCAACCCAGATTTGAATTTTTGTTCCATTTATAGGATTAATAGCATATCGTCCGGTGAAGACTCCGCTTTTCCCTTTTGCAAGATCGGTTCTGTCCAAATCACTCTTAAGCGCCGCACTAAGCACATATTTCTCTACCGCATGCTGCTGATCGGCAGTGGTAATCTTTTTTACAAGATCGTGTTCGGGAGCCACAACCATATATGTTGCACCGAAAAGGGTATCGGGTCTTGTGGTATAAACCCGAAGGTTTGAGTCAAGACCGTCGATTTTAAAATCAACTTCAGCACCTGTTGAACGACCAATCCAGTTGCGCTGCATATCTTTTACCCCTTCAGGCCAATCTAGCTGATTTAGCCCGTCGAGCAAACGCTCAGCGTAATGAGGAATTCGTAACATCCACTGCTTTAAGAATCGACGTTCAACCTCTTTGGTACCACATTTCTCATGTGAACCGTCATTTAATACCTCTTCGTTGGCGCATACGGTTTTGCAATTTCGACAATACCACACTTGGGCATTATCATAATATGCAAGCCGCTTACTCCCTATATAATTCTGAACTGCAGCAGGGCCCTTGCTTTTTAAGTCAGCTGAAATCGGTAGTTCACTGATATCTCGCCCCTTATTTTGCTCAGCATCAAACCAGGTATTGAATAACCGTATAAAAATCCATTGTGTCCATTTGAAGTAATTGGGATCTGTTGTATTTATTTCCCGCTCCCAGTCGTAGCTCAAACCCAGTGATTGAATTTGCCTGCGAAAAGTATCACAATTTCGCTGTGTCGTAATAGCCGGATGCGTGCCTGTTTGAATCGCATATTGTTCAGCAGGAAGACCAAAGGCATCCCATCCCATAGGGTGAAGGACATTAAATCCATTCGCCCTTTTGAATCTGCAAATTATATCAGTTGCGGTATAACCCTCCGGATGCCCTACATGCAAGCCTGCCCCTGATGGGTAGGGGAACATATCTAAGCAATAGAATTTTGGCTTTGTATGGTCTATCTCCGATTTAAAAGTGTTGTTCTCGGCCCAGTAATCCTGCCATTTTTTTTCGATCTCTTTAAAATTATATTCCATCGGTATAACGCGTGTTCGTTCATTTTTAATTAAGGGGCGAAATTAACGCTTTATTCGCTCTTCAACTCCGATTGGAAGAATAATTGTTTAAATTTTTTCCTTTAACCAATTAACTCTTACTGTTTTTCAACTACTATTCCTGTTTTCACCCTCTGATAATTCGTGTTTAATCGCCGACTTGAGGGAATATTCTGCGTTTAAAATTCTGACTTATGTCATAAAAGGGTAAAAACGCAACATAATAGTATTTTAAAGTACTATTAATATATTGAAATTCAATGTATTAATAGTAAGTGGATTTCGATAGAATTTGATTGGGTTCGGAAAGAATTCCGTAAATTTGGGTATACTTAAATTCTTCACACAGCAATCGGATTATCGATTTACTATTCAATAATTTAAACCAAATTAAGATGAATCCCGGAATCTCTGATTTTATGGAATCCTTAAAAGGTCGAACTCCCGGTGAAGTTGAGTTTCATCAGGCTGTTTTTGAGGTAATCGACTCTATTTGGGATGTATATGATTCAAATCCAAGATATAAACAGGCTAAGATCCTTGAACGCATGGTTGAGCCTGAGCGGACAATTATGTTTAGAGTCCCTTGGATCAATGATCATGGTGATGTAGAGATTAACCGTGGTTATCGTGTTGAATTTAATAGTGCTCTAGGTCCATATAAAGGGGGACTAAGATTCCATAAGAGTGTTACATTAAGTATTTTGAAGTTCTTGGGATTTGAACAGACATTCAAGAATAGCTTAACTACTTTGCCGATGGGTGGAGGGAAAGGTGGCTCTGATTTTAGTGCAAAAGGGCGCAGTGATATCGAAATTATGCGATTCTGTCAGTCGTTTATGACTGAGCTCTTCCGCCATATTGGGCCTAATACTGATGTGCCTGCAGGCGATATTGGTGTTGGAGGACGGGAGATTGGCTTTCTTTTTGGGCAATATAAGCGAATTCGAAATGAATTTACCGGAGTCTTAACAGGTAAAGGTTTTGGCTGGGGAGGATCGTTGATTCGGCCGGAAGCAACGGGATATGGGGCGGTATATTTTGTGCAGCATATGCTTACGGAGATTGGGCAGCAGGTGAAGGGTAAAATCTTTAGTGTCTCAGGTTTTGGAAATGTGGCCTGGGGCGCTATCTCAAAAATTAATGAATTGGGAGGTAAGGTTGTAACGATATCTGGTCCAGATGGATATATTTATGATAAGGATGGAATTAATGGAAATAAAGTAGCATATCTTTTAGAATTGCGCGAAAGTAACAACGATATTGTTGCCCCTTTTGCAGATAAATTCGGGGTTGAATTCGTTCCAAATGCGAAGCCATGGGAAGTAAAGGTAGATATTGCATTGCCGTGTGCGACACAAAATGAACTTGATGAAGAAGATGCTAGGATATTAGTTAAGAATGGGTGCCAATTGGTGGCAGAGGTCTCAAATATGGGATGTACTGCCGATGCGGTTAATTTTTTTATTCAGCATCATTTCCCTTTTGCCCCCGGGAAAGCTGCGAATGCTGGTGGTGTAGCTGTTTCTGGATTGGAGATGTCGCAAAATAGTATGCGATACAATTGGACTAGCCAAGAGGTAGATAAACGATTGCATCAGATTATGAAGGATATTCACGATACTTGTACAACGTATGGAAGGAGTGATAACTATATCAACTATGTTAAGGGGGCAAATGTGGGTGGTTTTGTTAAAGTTGCAGAAGCGATGCTGGCGCAAGGGGTCGTATAGATAAAGTACAAATTACCAAATTAGTTTATCTAGTTATAGGGGCACAAAAAAATCCCGGGAATTTCATCCCAGGATTTTTTATGTCAGATCAATGATTCTTATTAGAGAATTAATTTATAACCTTTTCCGTGGACATTAATAATCTCAATTCCAGCTTCCGATTTTAAATGTTTCCGGAGTTTAGTAATATAAACATCCATACTTCGTGCATTAAAGTAATTATCGTCGACCCAGATTGTTTTTAACGCAAAGTTTCGTTCCAGGATTTTATTTGCATTTACACAAAGGAGTTTGAGCAGGTCTGCCTCTTTAGTTGTTAATTTAGTATTCTCATTTCCATCTGCTAAAGTTTGTTTCCGGGCATCGAAGATGAATTTACCAAGTTTAAAAATGGTTTGAGAGCTGTCGCTCTCTCCATTGATTCTTCGCAGAATAGCCTCAATACGGAATAATAACTCCTCCATACTAAACGGCTTGGTCATATAATCATCGGCTCCAATTTTAAACCCTTCGATCACATCATCTTTCATACTTTTGGCGGTCAGAAAAATAATAGGAATATCTGAATTCAACATTCTAATCTCCTTGGCCAAGGTAAATCCGTCTTTCTTTGGCATCATTACATCAAAGATACAAAAGTCATATTGATTCTTCTGGAATCCTTTGTATGCAGCCTCTCCGTCAGGAAATAAGTCTGTATCATAACCTTTGGCTATTAGATATTCCCTAAGTAGTAATCCAAGATTTTCGTCGTCTTCGGCGAGAATCAATTTAGTCTTCTTTTCCATAATTCTGAGTATGTTTTAAGGGGAAATACAATCTGAATCGGGTACCTTTCCCTAAGGTACTGTCAACTTTTATTTTACCGTTGTGTACATCAATAATTCGTTTTACATACGACAAACCAAGTCCAAACCCTTTCACATTGTG
>CAIVMQ010000107.1 GCA_903907075.1 uncultured Bacteroidia bacterium | reverse complement strand
TTGGCGATGTTAGTCAACTGTTTGGAATAAAGGAATATACTCTGGTAGACGGGAAGGCAAAAGGGGTAAGGGCTTATGATATCAACAACGGCTCAGGTTTAGAGTTTACTATTCTTGCTGACCGATGCCTCGATATCGCCGGATTGTCGTTTAAAGGGATTAACTGCAGTTATATTACCAAGACCGGTATCGTAGCTCCTGAATATTATGATGAGAGTGGGATTGGATTTTTGCGCAGCTATCTGGCGGGCTTTTTAACGACATGTGGCTTGCGAAATGTCGGATCACCCTGTGAAAAAGAGGATGAATATTTTCCACTGCACGGCAGAATGGCCAATACTCCGGGCGAAGAAGTGTGCGCCTCAACCACGTGGGTTGATGGAGTGGCTGAAATGACTATTAGCGGCAAGATGCGCGAAGCCCGATTGTTTGGCGAAAATCTCGTGTTGAGCAGAAAAGTGATCTCCAGATATGGTGAAAACAAAATAGTAGTAAAGAATGCAATAGAAAACCTCGGTTTTAAACGGGAAGAGCTATATCTGTTGTTTCATTTTAATATGGGCTATCCACTGCTTGATGCCGATGCAATTCTGGTAACTCCAACCGCTAAGCTAATTCCTCGCGATCAGGAGGCCGAAAACGGTGCTGCTGCTTCAGGACAATGCCAGGCTCCAACAGCCGATTATGCTGAACAAGTGTTTTATCACGACCTAAGCACCGATAATCAAGGTAATACCACCGTGGCGCTGATTAATAAAAAGCTTGAAATTGGAGTTGCGATACATTATAGTAAAAATCAGCTGTTCAATTTTACCCAATGGAAACAAATGGGAGAGGGCGATTATGTGATGGGAATGGAACCTTGTAACTGCTATGTCGGAGGAAGAATTGATCCTCGCAATGCCGATTTAAAAGAGTTCCTCGAGCCTGGAGAAATCAGAAACTTTGATCTCACGATCGAATTGCTCAATGGATTGGATGAGATCAATGCAGCAATTAAGAAAATAAATAACTTGTAATAAGGTCAATTAGATTTACTAAACCGATAACAAACGCACTACTAATCTGTAAGATATGAAACGCAGCGAAATAAATAGAATTCTGTTGGATGCTAAGGCATTTATGGCCGAAAAACAATTTATACTACCCCCATGGGCCCACTGGAGTGTTAGCGACTGGAACGCTAATAAGGGAAATGCGCAGGAAATTATTAACAATATGCTTGGTTGGGATATCACCGACTTTGGATCGGGAGATTTCTATAAAAGAGGCCTTTTCTTGTTTACAATTCGAAACGGAAAGTTAAATGTGGACAATAAACCATATGCCGAAAAAATTATGATTGTAGAGGAAAACCAGGAGACTCCGATGCATTTTCATTGGGCTAAAATGGAGGATATTATCAATAGAGGTGGCGGTAACCTGGTCATCGATTTGTATAAATCTGATGCAAAGGAGGACTTTTCAAACGACCCCTTTACCGTAAAAACGGACGGTGTCGTGCATCACGTTGAACCCGGAGGATCAATAATCATTACTCCCGGCGAGAGTATTTGTCTCGAGCAAGGTATTTATCACCGCTTCTATGGCGAACCCGGCAAGGGTAAAGTCCTTGTGGGTGAGGTGAGCAGTGTAAACGATGATGCATCCGATAACCGGTTTCACGAATCAATAGGTCGTTTTCCGGTAATTGAAGAAGACGAGCAGCCAATTCATCTAATGGCATCCGATTACAAAAATTTCTTGTAACAGATGAGCAGGAAAATTAGTGTCTCAGGCACAGGTTGCGCCCTTGCCGATTATCTTTATACGGATGTTCGATTTAATTCTCCTGAGTTTTTAAAATTTGCATCTCTTGAGACAGGCGATGGGGGCCTTACTCCGGGAAGACTTGTTTTCACAGAGGAACTTGAACGTTTTTCTGGTGTTCCTTACGCCGAGATTAGCCAGCAAATTACCGGAGGTAAATCACCCGCCGCTATTAACATTGGGGGGCCTGGAGTAGTTTCTTTAATTAATGCGTCTCAACTGCTTCCTGAAGAGGATTTTGATGTGCATTTCTTCGGGGGGACAGGTAGGGATGAGACGGCCCAATGGATCGAGAAATTAGTCCGAAAAACTCCCCTGAATACCGACCATTATACACCGGTTTCGGATAAACGGACACCATTTACCGATGTACTCTCAGATACGACCTACGATAATAATCATGGAGAACGGACCTTTATCAATAATATCGGCGCGGCCTGGGATTACTTACCAGAACATTTAGGTGATTCGTTTTTTGAGTCAGATATTGTCTGCTTCGGAGGCACTGCCCTGGTACCTCAAATTCACGATAATCTAACTGCGCTCCTTACCCGTGCCCGTGAAAAGGGATGTATTACGGTTGTTAATACGGTATTTGATTTTCGTAATGAGAAGAAAAATCCCGGTACTCCATGGCCATTGGTCGATACGCCTGCTAGTTATCACCTGATCGATTTGCTGATTATGGATTGCGAGGAGTCGCTTAAAATAAGCGGGATGGAATCGATTGGTGAAGCCGCTCAGTATTTTGTAGATCAAAATATTAAAACCTTAGTGATAACAAACGGGGCTCAGGATTTTTACCTCTTTTCAAATGGAGAATTATTTGAAAACTATGCGCTAAACCATTTGCCGGTCTCTGGGAAAGTACGTGCGGATTTCTTGCAAAACCCTGCTTTAAAAGGGGACACCACAGGTTGTGGCGATAATTTTGCAGGCGGTATAATAGCCTCTCTAGCCCGTCAGATAGCGACTTCAAAAATTGGAGAACTTAGTCTGACCGAAGCTGTGGCATGGGGTGTTGCCTCCGGAGGATTTACGTGCTATTATCTTGGTGGCACGTATATCGAACAGCAGCGCGGAGAAAAACTTACAATTCTAGAGTCATTTAAAAATCAGTACCTACATCAAATTTCATCCGGTGAGTAACGATAGTGCCAAAACATTAGTCCTTTTTGGAGCAGGGAAAATTGGCCGCTCTTTTATCGGTCAGCTCTTTAGCAAAGGGGGATTTCATGTTGTTTTTATTGATGTTTTTAAACCTGTAATTGATGAACTTAACAGGCGTAACTGCTATAAGGTAGTTGTAAAAGATGAGGTTGAGTCGGTAATTACAGTTCAAAATGTGAGTGGCATATTCGGTGGGGATGAGCCAGCGGTGATCAGTGCAATCGTAACTGCACGCATTCTGGCGGTGGCCGTGGGTCAACAGGGGCTCAAAACAGCAATCCCTCTTATCGCAAAAGGTCTAATGGCCAGATTCGAATTACCCAATGCCACACCGCTCGATATTATCCTGGCTGAGAATCTTCGAAATGCAGCCGAATTTATGACTGTTGAACTTAAAAAATATTTGCCTCACAACTATCCTTTCGAAGAGCGAATTGGTCTGATAGAAACAAGTATCGGAAAAATGGTACCCATCATGCTTAAAAAAGAGATGGAGGCAGATATCCTTCAGGTCTTTGCCGAGCCTTACAATACTTTAATCCTTGATAAAAAAGGGTTCAAAAATCAAATCCCCGAAATTGATGGCCTCTCGCCCAAAGAGAATATGAAAGCGTGGGTAGACCGCAAACTCTTTATCCATAACCTAGGGCATGCCGTCACTGCTTACCTGGGTTATCTCACTCATCCGGAATGCATATTCCTTTATGAGGTCCTGGAAGATAAATTCATAAAGGAAAAAGTCCGCCTTATTATGTTGCAGTCTGCTACTATATTACTAAAAAAATATCCCGATGAATTTACATTGGACGCACTCACTGAACATACAGATGATCTGATCCGTAGGTTTCAAAACAAGGCGCTTGGTGATACCATTTTCAGAGTCGGATGCGACTTGCAGCGTAAGCTTAGTGCTGAAGATAGGCTGGCAGGTGCAATTCACCTGGCCAGAGACCTTGAACTTCCTTATGATTTAATACTTTATGGTTTGGTCTCCGGCTTTTATTTCAGAGCTGTTGACGAAGCCGGAGATCAATTACCGGCAGATAGGGAATTTGCCTTGATTTATGCTAAAGGTGTTGAGGAAGTGATGACAACTGTTTGTGGTTTCGATGAAATTGCCGATCACGATTTAATAGCTGATGCCATTGATCTTGATGAATCGTTTAAATTTGTTATTTAAAATACGATCTATTCCGAATGAAGAAAATCAGCCTTTTATTATTTACGGTAGTTGCGTTGATCGATTTATCAGCTCAGGGCAAATTAGATTTTTCTGATACTTCTGTACGTTTTAAGAATTATTGGACTCAGCCGCCTACGCGGATTCCAAGTGATTTTTCGGTCGACGCCCCATTGCTGGGGAATGGTGACCTGACCATGTGTATCGGTTTTAAAGAAGATCGGTTACAGTTTTATCTCTCAAAGAACGATTTCTGGAGGCTTCGCTCTCAGGCCGATGGATTATCGGGGCCACGAGTGGCTGGTGTTGTCGATTTGAAAGTTGACGGCTTTAGTGATGCGAATTTTACCGCAGTGCAATTAATTCAAAATGGGTTGACTACCTGTAGCCTCAACAAGAATGGACAAAGAATAGAGTCCCGGTCATGGGTTTCGGCGACAGAGAATCTGATTTTTCTTGAAATCAATTCCCCGGATAAAGAAACAACTATTCATCTGAATCTAAGTGCTCCGGCAAACCGGCAGGCCATATTAAAAACGGGCACAACAAATAACATGCTCTGGTTGACAAAGGCATTTACCGATAGTGTGGATATTTCCACGGGAATATCTGTAGCTTTAAGAACGTTCAATTATACGGGTGAAACACTAACCGTTCAACCGGGTAAGAAGCTCCTTATTGCTATAGCTGTCGAAAGTAATTTCAAAAAAGATAACCCGAAAGAATATGTTTTAACCCAATTAAAAACGATTAATCCGACTGCAGAAAAATCAATTTATGAGTCTCATAATAAATGGTGGCAGGATTATTGGAATAAATCATCGGTTGTGATTGAAGATACCGTTTTGATGAAATCGTGGTACCAGGGACTCTATACCATGGCAGCATGCAGTCGGAATTCCAAATTTCCCCCAGGACTGTTTGGATGGACAACCAACGACTCTCCAGCCTGGAATGGCGATTATCATCTGAATTATAATTTCCAAGCTCCTTTCTACAGTCTGTATTCTGCAAACCGTTTGCAGCAGGCCGATCCTCACGACCAGCCCCTGCTTGATTTTATACCTAGAGGGGAATTTTATGCTAGAAATGCGACAAAAACGCGCGGAATCTTATTTCCTGTTGGAATTGGTCCATTAGGCATTGAGGTAACCCGTAACTTCCCTGTAGGTGGGTATTCAACAAATGATGATATCGAATTCGAGGGGTTATTTTATGGGCAACGCTCAAATGCTGCTTACGGCCTAATTAATATGGCGCAACAGTGGCGCTGCACCTATAATCGAGAGTATGCAAAAAAAATATATCCCTATGCCCTGGCAATTGCGAATTTTTGGGAGGACTACCTGAAGTTTGAAAATGGCCGGTATGTGATTTATGCTGATGCAATTCACGAAGGCTCGGGAAAAGATAAAAATCCTGTTTTATCACTGGGGCTTATCCGAAACAGCCTTGATCTGATGATTGATTTAAGTTCGGCTCTAAAAAGAGATGAGAACAGGCAATCAAAATGGAAAGATATCCTGGCTAAACTGAGTGAATTCCCTGTCCAGATGCGTGATGGAAGAAAAGTTTTTCGCTACACTGAAGAGGGTGTTGACTGGTTTGATGGAAATGGACTTGGGATTCAGCAAATTTATCCTTGCAACGCAATTACCTTAGATAGTAA
>CAIVMQ010000106.1 GCA_903907075.1 uncultured Bacteroidia bacterium | reverse complement strand
GATGAGCTAAAAGTTCACGAAAGGTTAACTCACTTTTATTGGATGGATGAAAAAATCCTGTTCGCCAGTCTGTCCAATAGGTCGAGAATTTTTCGTCCAGTTTATATTTGTCCTCCTCATATAGTTTCATAAGAGCAGGTAAGGTACCAGCTACCTTCGTAATTGATGCAAGGTCATAAACGTCATCAAGTTTAGTGGATATTTTCTGATCATAAGTATGGTAACCATAAGCTTTTCGGAAAATCACCTTACCATCTTTGGCGATAAGAATGTTACATCCTGGGAAAGCTTTTTTGATCAATGCATCATTAACAATCGAATCAATAGCCTCATTAAATTTAACGGATATTAATCCCACCTCCTCAGGCAAGGTATATTTTAAGCGAATTGAGTTTGAAAACGCGAGGCCAAAACCCGCAGAATAACGAGTTCCTAATGACACCGGAAGTATACCTTTAGCTTCAATTGCGCCAAAAGTTAATTGTGCCGCTAACTCCTGGTATAAAATCGAATTTTGATATGCTAATACTAAACCATCCGGATGACCAAAATCTCTTAATTCACTAACAGCAAATGGATTAGCAAAGAATACGAAGATTGAATTTCTCATCCCGGATAATCTGACCAATAACTTCCTAAGTTCGTCGCTAACTCCATATGGATGAATTGGGTTAAAAACAAAAGATTTATCCCGCTTAAATGTCGGGCGCTCTCTACATTCATACAAGGAATGAACACCTGTGATTACAAGATTATAACTCTTAAGTTGCTTTAGTATAATTTCCATTTCTGTGTCCTTAAAATCTGCACTAAGATTAAAATTATCAACCTGTGCATAATTACCTAACATTTGCTGAAATGGAGTAATTTTAGTCGAGCCTATTGATAGGGTGGCGATCCGAAGAGTATCTAACCCTTGGAGAGGAATGAGTTGATTTTTATTTTCCAACAGTGTTAGTGAAGATTCAATAATCTGACGTTTAGCTAATTGTGATGCAGCGGAATTTAATTCATCAGTCGCTGGGAAAGCTAAGGGCTTCAGATTACTTAATCCTGTTATAAACTTAGCAGCCAATACTCTACGACATTTGAGATTAATCTCATCCCAGGAAAGTTCCTTATTAACAAGTGCCAGTTTGATAGCTTCAAGCGAACGCTCACCATCTAATGGATACTCAATAACATCATTACCTGCTTTTAAAGCTAAAACCTCTATCCTTCCCGGTTCTCCATATTTGGTGACACCACCCATGTTCATAGCATCTGTAATAATCAGACCTCGATAATTCCACTCTTTCCGGATCACTTGCTCAACCGATTTATTTGAAAGACTTGAAGGGGAATCCGTGATTGAATCCAGAGCCGGAACACGCAAATGAGCAGTCATAATACCACCTATTCCCGCTTCAGACAATTTTCTAAATGGGTATAACTCCAGACTATCAAGCCTTTGACGTGACGCAGATACTAAGGGAAGTGTAAAATGCGAATCGTTTTTGGTGTCTCCATGACCAGGATAATGCTTTGCTACAGCAATAATTCCATTCTCCTGTAGTCCTCTCATATAGGCCAAACTTTTAGACGTAACCCGATCTCTGGATTCACCAAAGGAGCGTATACCGATTATTGGATTTTGTGGTTCTGTATTAATATCAGCTACTGGACCCAAGCTAACTTGTATTCCCAAAAGTTTCAATTGGCGCGCCATATCTGCACCGCAATTTTGAATCATTTGATCCTCTGATATGGCTCCCATGGTAAGATTGTACGGGAATAAATCAATATCGTCCAATCTCATACCGGCTCCCCATTCGGCATCCATTGCCATAATAAGAGGTACCTTTGAAATAGATTGATAATAATTGACAAGTTCCACTTGTTTAGCCACTGTTCCAGCAAAAAATACCAATCCACCAAAATTATTTTTCTTCAATTGCTCTGCAACAGAAACTTGCTTAGACAATCCCTCGGTAGGATTTACATTAATCCATATTAATTGAGCAATGCGTTCATCAGGGGACAACAAATTAAATATTGAATCTACCCATGGATGGTATAAAAATTTAGTTAGATCAACCTGTGAAATAGCCTTTGAAGAATTCAATGCTAAAAACAGAATAAGTAGAATAAAAAATTTAGTTAGTTGTAAAAAGCATTCTTTCATAAATTCAGCATATTAACTCGATATCTCATCGAATTGTGTAACATAGAACTGTGAAGATCTCAAAACTATGCTACAACAAATCTCTTTTTTGTAATTATTAGATCGTTTAAAGACCCTAAAATAAGAATTATAAAAATGATTTACTGAATCTTTGAGAATGGGACTGGTTTACTCTCACTATTTGTCTGGCTAATAGCAGTTATGAAATATTTAAAATGACGAGGATCTGTATATTCATCACACTTAAAAGTGATGGAATTATCGGATGTAGCATAAAATATTCGTGCCGGATTTTTCGTGTTTTTTCGTTGTAGTTTTTTGAATTGATAAATAACAAATGACTTCGTATTTCCCCCTTTTTGCCAAGAGAAATGAATTTGTCCTTCTCCTATTTGAATTACAGCATTAGATGGCTCTTGTGAAATCAAAGGATCTACTCTCTCATTAACAGGTGTTAATGCAGGGAAACGATACAGGCGATCCAACAATTTCTGTTGAAGTTCCAATGGGTTTTTCCTTAAAAATTTTGCACTGTAATACATACTACCAGATATGGTGGCATGAGATCGGTTTAGCGTTACCTGATTAACAATTTCATCGGCACTTCTCCAGGATTGCTCCTTAGCTTCAGGATCCAGTTTATATAATGCTTGTCCGATATAAAGTTGGGCACCATACGTATTTTGACTCCACCATTGAGCAATAATCTTATAATCAGCAATCTCCTTACCAATTTCCCAATAAACCTGAGGAGTGACATAATCTATCCATTGATTCTTTTCCCATTTAAGAATATCGGCATAAAGATCATCGTAATTTGTTTGTCCGGCCTTAGTTTTTGATCCGGCTGGGTCCTTATCAACGTTTCGCCATACACCAAACGGGGAGATTCCAAATTGAACCCATGGTTTAATAGCCTTAATACTATCGTGCAACTGCCTAATAATTAAATCAACATTATGACGTCGCCACTCATTACGCTCTTCCGGTTTATATCCTCGAGGATACATGCTGAAGGAGCTATCATCAGGAAACTCAACACCAGAAATACGGTATGGATAAAAATAATCATCCATATGAATAGCATCAATATCGTAACGACGAACAATATCGCACACAATTGAGGTAACATAATTGCGCGTTTGAGGAAGACCGGGATCAAATAATTTTGTTTTACCATATGTAACAAACCAGTCGGGATGGGTATTGGAGATATGGTCAGATGCAGTTCGGTTATTTGTTACATCAGAGACAGCCCTATAAGGATTGATCCATACATGCAGGTCAATTCCTCTTTTTCGACATTCCAGGCTGGCAAATTTTAATGGATCATAAAACGGTTCAGGGCTCTTTCCTTGTTTTCCTGTTAACCATTGGGACCAAGGTTCAATTTCAGAAGCATAAAAAGCATCTGCTGCAGGTCTAATTTGGAAAACAACAGTATTTAGATTATATACCTTACATAAATCGAGTAATTCGATAAATTCTTTCTGTTGCGCACTGGAGGAAAGATTTGCAGATGATGGCCAATCTATATTCGCAATTGTTGCAATCCACACAGCCCTCATCTCCCGTTTGGGATATTTCACTGCACTTAAATTAAGCGCCGTAAACAAAATAAGGTATAAACAAACCAATCTTCTCATAACTACAAATTATTTGTATCCAATTGAATAGCGAAAATCAGGATACAAATAAAATAATTACCTAATTTCGATATGACCAACTAAATCAATGCCTTTAAAAAAATAAATTAACCCTCTATTGATCCCAAGAAATAAGGAAAAGCATGGTTGGGAATGATAAGATTAACTCTCTGATATCTTACTATAATTGGTATTGAAAATATATAAATAGGAATAAATATGATTAAAGCTTATTAATTAAGGTAAGTACAGATTCGGTATCGAAACAAACCTGCTCAAAGATATCGAAAACATCCTCTTCGGTAATCTTAAGAAAATCTTCCTCTCTTGGAGTTACAAGTAATCCACCCATATCTACAGATGAAGGGCTAAGAATGATCTGCTTATCTCCCTTTTCGTAAAACTGTGATGGACGATGCAAAGTTCTTGGAAAGATATGAATAGTCCATGTTTTACGTTCAAAAGCGGTAATTAAATTAAGCATTGGTTCTGCCGAATTACCTTTTAATAGTTGTAATTGAAAGTATATTTTATTAAAACATCCAATAAGATCTGACTTATTATTTCCTGTCAAAGTGATTATTCCTCTTTGATATTCAGGCCAGTGCGATATCTTAACCTCATCAATAGTTCGCACTTCGCGGCAACATATTTCACTTGAGAAATCATTTTCAATTGGAATAAATCCCTTAATTCCTGCCTGAAAATGAAGATGATTCGGAGCCGAAGCCCCACATTCGGGGCCATTATAGTAGATTACAAATTTGCTTAATTGAGATGCAAGGTCAAGCATACGATCGAAATTTTCATAAATCCGCTGATCTTTATGCTCAACACTAACAATAGTAAGATGTTCCGGGAATATTGGATATGGATTTACAAGGATCAAGAAATCATTATCAATTGGGATCATTCGTTGCGCTTGGGGTAGGTTATTTTGGCATAAAAAGCATGAATCTACACTCCCTAAATGTGGTTCTCCTCTATCTTTGGATGAACTAATTCGTTCTGAATTAAATTGAATATCAATACTGTAATCACCAAAATCAAAGGTTTTAACTTTTACGTTTTGCAAACCTTCATAGTTTCGACCAACCAGATCCCATTCTCCTGTTTGTTCCTGAACTAATGCTCTTGCTTTTTCTGAAAAATCCATTTTTAAGATGCTCTTCTATTACTAAATTAAAAACTGCCAAACTTATACTTTATAACCAATAATTACTCTATTTATTCGCGATATTTTTATCTAATTTGAAAATTTATTTTGATTCAAAAAAATTGAATATTTGTTGCATTACTTTTGAGCGATCAGAATAATTCAAAATAGTCTCAAAAGGGAATCCCATAGCAACGATAGACCCAATACCTTTAAAGAATATTCCTGCACTCACACTATTTTCACTATAACGGAATGCCGTATAAGCATTTGCACCAACCGGCTCTATGCCGTCAGGAGCCTCGACTGCATAGATATCTTGACTATTTTGAACATTAAATTTCCAATTGCCTTTAAACCATTTTCCACCCGACTGGGTGGCATAAAATGCACCTCCTAACGATGCATGTCCGGTTCTCCAGCTAAAATGAAGTGTTTTTTTAACAAAAGCAGCAGTAAGGGAGTCTTTTGCTTCTCCAAACTCCGAAGTAATATAGGCACCCGACATAAAAAGATTAGCACCATTATTAATTAATTCTGAAAGTTTCACCTTAAACGATGGCTTATAGATTGTAAATTCTGCTTCCCCTTTGCTTCTCAGAGAGGGAGTTGACCGTTCCTCTCCAAGAATAATATCAGTTGCAAAATATGGCAAAATATTAAAGTTTTGCTGGCTAAATACTTCATCACTAACAGACACAAAAGAGTATCCGGCATCCATAATCGCCTTCCCATGTATCAACGGATAATCAAAATTATTTCCAGCGATTACACGACCTTCAAGATTTCCATAGCTGGCACCCCAACCCGGATTATCATCATCAATCCATTTTGATTTCCGATCAAAGTCATATTGATTTCCTGTTAAACTAATATTCTGATGGTCTGCTACTCCTTGATCTTTCCAGTTCGCAAGACCAGAAAAACCAGATGTATCAATGATGGTTGGAGCGCAAATACGGTTGAAGTTATTCACAATAAGAACTTCTCCCTTTTCATTATTTTTAAGACCTACAGAAAGTATTTCGCTTGAAAAACTTTCACCACCTTGATTAAGAGCCGAAACTTTAAAACTATAAATACAGTCAGATCTTTCGAGATTCAAACTAACTAGGGTATCCTCTACCACCCTACCATTATCGAAGCCAAGATCATTTATTCGTTGATAAATTTTGAATTTCAGTGCTTTTGCGCTAGGTTCAAGAAGATCAACGGATTCACGCCAGCTTAGCTTAACCAAATTTTTATTCACCCTTAAGATTGAAAAATGATCAGGAGGCAAAGGCTGAACAATGTATGGTCGGTTCTCTTGATAAGCCTGGAATTTTAAAATCCCTTTATAAATAGCCCTGCTTGCAATAAATCGAAATCTCGGGTCGAGACCAAATCTCATATCGGCAATATTTTGATGTGAAAGAAGCTCGAGCAACATTGTAGGAGTATTGGGGCGCCAAGCCTCTGAGTATGGCTTATCCCACAAACCACGCCTTGTCCATTGTGGATTAACAAGCTGCCTAAAATCAGCAACAACTTGCGATTGAACAATATCGGTCAAATCACGACTCTCAAGACGAGATTTACCATTTGGAAAAAACCCTTTATCTGCCTTTGTACTATAAATACCTAGTGTACCAATAATTGAATCATTTGTTGTTAATCCGGCATCGGTATGAAATGCAAGGGCCAAATCAACGGGGATTTTTAATCCTTGTAAATCTCGATGTTTATCAGGACCATTAGGATTACCCATAAGATAATTCACCCACTCACCACGCGACTGATAGTCATCATTATAGTCATTTTTATCTTTATTTGGATTATAAGTAAGGCTATCAGGGAAGCCAGAACTTTGAAGAAAATATCGCGCACCCTCGAGGTATCTGGGTTTCCCACTAAAGGTATATTCAGAATGAGAATTTAACGGCTTTCGTACCACATTACCCATTCCACCGCCAAACTTAACCGCATCAACAGAAAGATATCCTTCTTGATTTGCTTCATTACGCAAAGTTACCTGACCGATATCGGGGTTTATACCAGCTTCAAAATCAAAAGTTCCTAAATAGATCCATGTCCCTCCGCCTAAAAGCTGATTAACCCGAAACTCTGTTTTGCCACCGTTATGGAAAACACAATAAACAACATTGGATGAGCACGTACTATCACTTTGGTAAGTTACAGAAACAGAATAGCGCCCTTTTTTCGAAAATGAGGGGATATATTGAATAGGTTGTAGTTTTTTTTCGGTAAAAAATCGCAACGACGAACCCAATAAAAATGGGTTCTGATTTGCAAATAGCGTATCTTTTAGCAGAAAACCAGTATTCACTGTATTTTTAGCTATCACATCAGGAATGATCATTTCTGATCCCGATGAGGATCGATCGTTATCAACAATCACTTCTTCTGATTGCCAATCCCGCTCACGGGGAATAAAAACCAACGCTCCGCTATTTTCAAGCATCGGAATAAGATAAGGCAATACAAAGCTCATGGGCAACATATCTTCTACCGTTCCAAATAAACGAGCCCGCTGCCATTTCCAACGATCCTGCTTTGAATCAAAAAACCATCCATGGCTATCCCATAAGGCGATATTGTTGTTATAAAGTCCAAACTTGGGAACTTCGTTATCAATCCTAGATACAAGAGGAACACGACCAGGCGAAATTACCCCTTGCCTACCCTCATCTGATGGCAAGATTTCGCGCATTAAATTTGGCACCAAACTGGATAACTCTCGTCCGTTTGAAACCAATGAAAGATCATAATTACGAAATCTCCTTCCCAATAACTTCTTTACTGACTTTTCAAGTGAGTTGATAAGAGGTTCTCTTAATGGAATATAAGAGACTGGAGTGGAAAAATATAGTTGAATTACCTGTTTATCATTCAAAATTGACAAAGAATCAATGGTCATTTTGCCTAAATGTTGCCACTGAGCAAAAGGGCAGACGAAGTTTTTAATCCTAATCTCAGCTTTTCTCTTTAACTTTAATTGTTTTGAAGATTGAGCAAAGCACAATAATGGAATTAAAAATAATATAAATAGGAGAACCCTGATAGGGAACCGGATAAATTTACGCATTAAGCAGAAATTAGAATGACATCTAAAATTAGATTTAAATTTATAATAGTGGTACTTTTACACACCAGATTTCCTGATATTAAAAAGGAAATAAGTCATCTGAAAATTAACGCCTGTCAATTCTAACTGATTATTTTCAAATCGAAAAGACATCCAAATTAACAGAGTTAAAATTAACCTTTTTTCAAGTCAGCACAAAATAATTTTAGCAGACAATGATCTTAATTGCAGATAGCGGAAGCACAAAGACCGAATGGAGTTTACTTGAAAATTTTGAAGATATTAGAACACAGGTAACTTCGGGAATTAATCCTTTTTTTCATGATACATCAACCATTATAGCCGTTTTAAATAAGGAGCTACTTCTTGAAAAAGATAACATCGATGCGATCTATTTCTATGGTGCCGGATGTAATAATCCAGAGAAAACAAAACTTGTAAAAGATGCTTTAGTAACCGTTTTTGATTGCACAAATATATCTGTTGCAAGTGATTTACTTGGTGCTGCACGATCGTTGTGTCAACATAAAGCAGGAATAGCTTGCATCCTTGGAACTGGATCGAATTCCTGTTATTATGATGGAGTTGAAATTGTCAACCATGTTTCTCCATTAGGATACATCTTAGGTGATGAAGGTAGTGGTGCCGTATTAGGAAAAAAACTTATAAGTGATATATTAAAGAATCAACTTCCAAAAGATCTTGCCGAAAAGTTTTGGGAGAGCTATCCTACACCACCAACTGAGATTTTAAATAACATATATCGAAATCCATTTCCGAACAGATACTTAGCAAGCTTTACTAAATTTTTAGCCGAAAACATTACCAATACCAGCATAGAAAATATTGTCATCGAGGAATTTACCAATTTTATCACGCGTAATTTACTTCAATACCCAATGATTTACACTTCGGAGGTTAACTTTTCAGGAAGCATAGCCTTCTATTTCAGTGATCAACTTAAGAAAGCATTAGAAAGAAATAATCTCCAATTAGGGACTATTGTTAAATCGCCTATGCAAGGGCTTATCTCCTATCATATTCGCAAGGTGATTTTTTAAATATTTATAGTATGAAATCAAAAAAAATGGCAGGAATCAGTATTACCGAATCATCTTCTAATTTCGACAATTTAGAAGCAATGTCAATTGAGGAGTTACTTATTAACATTAATGAAGAAGACTCAAAAGTTCATTTGGCAGTACGAAAGGCCTTACCTCAAATCAAATGTTTAATTGAGCAAATAGAGATACGTATGAAAAAAGGTGGGCGTATATTCTATTTAGGAGCCGGGACAAGCGGAAGACTTGGAGTGTTAGATGCTTCGGAGGTTCCACCAACCTTTGGCGTACCTGCCAATTTGGTAATTGGGCTAATTGCAGGTGGAGATCCAGCATTACGCAATTCAATCGAATCAGCCGAAGATGATCAGAATAAAGCATGGGATTCACTTCAAAGTTTTAATGTTAATAAAACAGATTCAGTAATTGGAATTGCCGCTTCAGGAACTACTCCTTATGTAATCGAAGGAATTAAACATTCTCGTGAAAACGGAATATTAACAGGATGCATAACCTGCAATCCGGACAGTGAAATTGCTCAAGAATCGGAATATCCAATTGAAGCGATTGTAGGACCGGAATTTGTAACAGGAAGCACAAGATTAAAAGCTGGAACGGCGCAAAAGATGATTCTCAATATGATCACTACAACGATCATGATTAAACTTGGACGAGTAAAAGGGAATAGAATGGTAAATATGCAATTGACAAATGAAAAGCTCATTGAACGTGGAACACGGATGATTGTAGAGGAGCTAAATATCTCTAGTGAAGAGGCACGCCAACTTTTACTTGTTCATGGTTCTGTAAAAAAAGTTACTGAAAACTATTTTAAATAAACGCGGTAGGATAGTCCACCTGCTAAATAGCTTAAATGCTGTGCAAATAGCAACAGATTCAGATGTTTTAAAATAAGCAGACTACCCCCAAGATTAAATCCTTGACAGTCATACTCTCCAATAATTTTCAATTGTTTTGAATATGAAGGTGAAAACGAGAACCCTCCAAAAAGACCTATAAACCGGCTTTTTTTCATAATTATATCCGTTCCGTAACCTATTGTTAGACTAATATCTGCTGATTTACGAAAAGAAATATGTTTAGTCGCAACTAAATAATTGGCCTCAAAAAATTGATTTCCATTTCCTACTGAGGTCGTATGGAAATCGTGAACTCCAATTGTAACAGCAGGAAAGAAAGATTTTTCTTTTACTAGCTGTGCCTTAAAACTTGCACTGCGATCCTGATTCATATTTTCAGATGTTTGAATTAGAGTCAGTTTATAAGCAACCTCAAGGAAAGGCAAGAAAGTAAGATTAAAAAAATAATTGCCTGTATTATAGTTAAATACAGGCTGATTAATTTGGGGAAGATAATTACCCCCAACAATAAATGTCCCGTCAGCATACATGTCAGCTGACGGGATATTAAGCAAACCACTCATTCCGGTTAGTGTCTGTGAATATGAAGATAGTGGCAAGATAGTGATAAGGAGTATCCATTTACACCTTAAATTCCACAACAAAATAAATGGATTGACACTGAAAATCATTTAAATCTATAACCTATTGACAACTGAATCTTTTGACCTTCTACACTGATTTTAGCATTCTCTAAGGAAGATTCATTCTCAACATCCTGCATATAACTACCTAGATTATAGCCATATTCCAGGCCTACGACAATCTTTTTTTTGAATTCGTGCTTAAGTCCAATGAATGGAGTCCAAACAAAGTCACTTCCTGATTTTTTAAGAATTGTTTCATTCGCATCATATTGATCTTGAATGGATAAAATACTTCCATCGAGACCCAAATAAGGTTTTATCCCAAGCAATTCATATTGCAAGGTGTAAAAAGCTCCTAGCGAGATTCCGGTCAGACTAACTTTAAGGGTATTAAAAGCCCCTCCATTCTCACCTAAAACCTTCTGTTCCCAATACCATACACCGATGCGAGCTCCAAAATTAACTGGTAAATTAAAGGCTAAATTTGCACTGTATACTACATTACCACTAAACCGATCGGAAGTATGGTTTTTAGGCAAAAAAGTATTATTAAAATAACTCAGTGAGGGATTAAAAATACCTCCGGATAATGTAATGCTATTCAGAGAAAGAAATGCAGCTTCTTTCTTCTGACCAGATAAAATCAAGGTTGTATCTTGTTCCTGGGCGATACCATTTAACGTCAACAGGATTAACGAAGACAGCAATACTAAAGTCTTGTTTCTCATATTTTTATAATTTATTAAACTAATTCCTATTTTTGGTTTATAATAAGCATATTTTAGCTTCCGCTACCACCCTGATGTTGTTGTCCTAAAACCAGCGTAGATACTTGGTTAACCGTAAGATGAGTTACCCCAGAATTTGAAGGAATTGAAAAGGCGTCGGAAGGTCTCCAAAGCCAAATATATGAAGGCATTTCATACCAACTTCTCACATGCATGGTGACATAATGAGCCAATTGAATGTCATAAACCTCGAAACTAGTCGTTCCAATAACCAGGTAAGAATATTTTACTAACTCCCAGTCTCTGTTAGGTAAGCCACCAAAACCCTCGGGATTTGAATTAGAAGAGGGTGAAATTGCAAGAAGATTCGTCCTATTTCCAATCGGAGATACAACATTTGTAACCTTATAGGTTGAGAACAAAAGATTTGTTGCATTCTCAACAATAGCATAGAAAAATGAAGGTTCAAATTCAGCAGGAATACCTTCCCTGAAATCGATCATTGATTGCCATTCAATACTTGCAGCATAAGTTACAACAACAGGAGTATTTTCAATATCATCTTGTTGAGTAAAAGATGTATTTACAATAGCACCCCATAGGGAAAAGTGGTAAATTGTTAAACTTGCTGTTTTGCCATCATTACTAACGATAGCATTAGGATAGTTGTCCCAATGATTGGTAACCTCATTATAAGATACCACTTGTACTCCATCACCTGGTCTATGAGTAAATGGCAGTGAAAAAGTGAGGGTTATTCCATTGGGGAATGTAATATTAGGATCAGAAGAGTCAAGGCTCACGATAACACCCGGAGCTTTACCTGCACTTTGAGAAATATTGGGAGCTTCATTACCAACCAAGGTTGTTACAGAAATCTGAACCGATGTTGATAACGAACCCGCCGGAATCGTTAAAGCTGCCGTAGTTACCCCTGAGCTTCCGGTCCCCGCTACCGTTCCTCCCGCCACACCTACAGCAACCGCAGGGGCAAGTTTCTTAAGAGTGATTAAACTGGTTACTGCACCAGCATCTGATACAGAAACCGTAAAATGTCCCTTGGTATAGCCATCTTTTACTACTTCAATCTGGTAACTTCCAGGTAATATCTTTAAAATTGTGTATTTACCTTGAGAATCTGTTGTCGAAACAGCTTTCCCGTCTAAGGATACTGGGCACCTGCAATTTTTGCAGATTCATTATCAGAAACATAGCCCGATATATCATATCTGATAATACTGGTGATAACTCCCACATTTTTCTTGCATCCGACAAAGATAGAGTTCGCAGCAAAAAAAAGTGAAATAAAAAAAAGAGAAATAAAAATTGATCCTGACTTTTTCATTTTACAAGATTATTAATTATTAAATTAGGATTAAAGAATTGCTCGACCCTATTATCATTAGGTTGGGTCTTATAGATTGAGCCATAATATGCATCAGTTCCGGCATTATACTCCCAATCAAAATAGGAAGGAGCCCTCAGTTGAAAACTACGGTTCTTTACATACCTTTTTTTACCAATCGGAATAGTAAAATGAAAACCACCATTAAAATGACCATCACTAACCATTGCAAAAAATCCAATAGCAGTCTCCCCCCAATATCGGGTACAATCACCTCTGAAACCACTATCACCATTAAGATAACGACCCAAAGAACCATCGAATTGCAGATTTTTAGATTCAAAGAAATAACCCCCTTTAATGGATCCGGTAACTGTACTGAGATCATTTCGAAACCACTCTCCAGAACGATATTGATATTTTCCGGTATACCCACCATTTAGCTTAATATAAGCTCTCTCTTTAAAAAAGTATTTTGTTAAGGATCCATCAAGCCCATAACGATCAGAATTAAATCGCCCTACAACAACACGACCAAATGATGAATGATGCAGTCGAAACTCCTGCGCCATGGTTATAAATCCTGCCCTAATATGATTGCCTTCTTCACCAAAAACATAGTGATTTGCAACTGGGAAAATAACTTGCCCTGTAAAATTCATACCTCTCCAAAGAGAAAATTCAAGAGCTGGAGCAATATTTAACTGAACCTCATAAAGTTGGGAAAGGAGAACATTTTTCATCAAAAACTGCGGATAAAAAACCAAATCAAATTTATTCGTATGTCTATTCATCGGAATCTGATTTTGAATGACTGTCCAAATTGAATCGGTATTATATGAACCCCAAGAAGTTGTTTTTGAATTAAATATCTGAAAAGATTTTACACTATTCTTGTAGAAATTAGTTGAAGTAAATTGAGTTGAAATGATAGGAATATCATTAACAAGGGTAATTATTCGAAGTGTATCAAAACCGAACCTTGAAAGTTTATCAAGGACCGTGATTAATCCTGAAGACTTCATCCGTAAAACATTATTTTCATAGGAAATTATAGCGGTATTACGGATTATGTCAACACGAACATTCTCAAAGCCAGAATCAACTAGAATCTGATTCGCCATAACCACTTGGTGCTGGCCGAAAAGCCTTTGACTGTTAATCCATATCATAGAAAATAGAACTAGATAAAGGAAAGATTTATTCACAAGCCGGAAGTATCAAATACTGAAAGAAATCTGGAATCGAAAATCAAATTGGGTTACTAAATATTTTAAAACTCAAATTTTAAAATTGAAGGGGATTAAACTCTCTAAATGGATATTTATAGTTTAAACGATGAGCTGATTGACCAAGGAATAGAATTTAAATAACTGTCAAAACAAATCATCTTTTTAAAAAATGATCCTTAACAAATGTCCCAATATTTAAGAGAAAAAACAATAGCAATTATCACTTTAAACTATTTTAGATTGATTCTAAACAACTGACAGTAAGATAACTTATAAAATAATAACATTTATCCTATTTTATTAAAATAATAAAGACATTGTTATTTTAATGAAATATAATTCGTCATTTTCACAATAGGTAATT